>JADYYK010000201.1 GCA_020853705.1 Deltaproteobacteria bacterium | reverse complement strand
GCTGGGGCCGGGGGAGCTCATCGTGGTGCCGCGCGGGGTCGAGCATCGGCCGGTGGCGGAGCGCGAGTGCGAGGTCGTGCTGTTCGAGCCGGCGACCACGGTCAACACCGGAAATGCCAGCGATGACGCCAGGACGCGGCGGGAGCTCGCGAAGATCTGACGGCCGGCGCGGGGGGAAGCTTTTCGGGCGCGGGATCGTCGACTTGCGGGGCGCGGCGCGGCGCGTGAAGATGGGGTGTGCACGACGTTCTGGCTCGAAATCGGCCGCCAGCGGATGCCCCCGCCGAGGTGGAGCAGCCGCGCAAGGACGACCCGGCGCATGAGCAGCCGGCCGACGTGATGGCGCGCATCAAGGCCGCGGTCGCGCAGGGGCGGGCGCCCGACGAGGCCGATGTCGCGCGGGCGCACCAGCTGTTCGGCAACGCCACCGTGACCCAGCTGCTGGCGGGCAAGCCGGACCAGCTGCCGCAGGCGCCAGGGATCGACGCCCAGGGTGACCACAAGATCGTGCTGTATGCGCGCGCGCGCTTCGCAGAGGGCGCCAGCGACCTCGGCCACGCCTTCATCGGCCTGGAGGGGCCGGGCCAGGACCATGTCTATGGCTTCCACCCGAAAAACGGCGCCGGCGTGGGCGCCATGGTGCCTGGGGGGGTCGCGGGCAAGGTCCAGGTCGACAAGGATCAGGTCGGCGCCGGCGTGCGCATGGAGGAGATCGCGGTCACCAAGGCGCAGTTCGACGCCGCCCAGGCGCGCGCGCTGAAACTCAAGGGTGGCCCGCCCAAGTACGACTTCTGGGCCTGGAACTGCGTCAACTTCGTGGCCGACGTCGCGGCCGCGGCCGGGGTCGTGGTGGCGGCGGGCAACTTCGCGGGGATCGCCGACCCCGAGGTGATGTCGGATCAGATCGGCGACAAGATGAAGGCCGGCGGCGCGCCCGGCGGCGGGGACGACAAGCAGAAGGCGGACGGCGAGCGCTGAGCAGGGCTCCGGCCCCCCGAGCCGCGTGCGGGTGTCGGGTGCAGGGTCGACCCTGCAGGCAGGCCAGCCGGTGTCGGTTCGGCCCGACAGTGAAAGCCTCATGATCTCGCGACGGCGCGTGCGGCATGCGTCGTGCTGTAGCCCCCGCCATGCGCGATCTTCGAGGTCAGGCAGCGGCGGTGGAGCAGGGCGAGGGAGCCAGCGGGGCCAGCGCGCCAGGGCGGCGCACCCGCGCAGGCGGGTTGCAGCGGCCGCAGCGGCCAGCGCCCAGGCTGCGCGCGCGCGGACCGGTCGCGCTGCCCGAGGGGATGCGGGCCAGCGGCGGCGCGGGCGCCGCAGGCCCCGCAGCCAAGGTGCAGGCCAGCGCCGCCCCGGGCGCGACCGGTGCGGACGTCGCCTTCGGCGCCGAGCCCATCGCCAGCGCGGGCGTCGCGGGCGCCAGCGCGCCGTTGCCGTACCAGGACACCATCCAGGCCTCGTTCGGGCGCCACGACCTCGGCAACGTGCGCACCGCCAGCAACGACACCGCGCGCGAGGCCAGCGCCGCCCTGGGCGCCGAGGCCTACGCCACCGGCGACCGCATCGCCTTCGGCGCCACGCCCGATCTGCACCTGGCCGCGCACGAGGCCGCCCACGTGGTGCAGCAGCGCGGCGGGGTGCAGCTGTCGACCGGCGTGGGCAGCCCCGGCGATCGATACGAGGTGCACGCCGAGGAGGTCGCCGACCTGGTGGTGCGCGGCGAGTCGGCCGAGGCGGCGCTCGATCGGTTCGCGGGTGGTCGCGACGGCGCTGCCACCGCCGCACCGGGGGCCGCAGTACAGCGCTTCGACTCGCCCGGCCACGTCGCGGTCGGCGACTCCGTCGCGGGCGAGTCGGTCGACGTGAACGGCGTCCTGTTCAGCCCCGGCGAGCTGGCCGCCATCGTCGACTATGTGGGTGACCTCGACAACCTGAAGCGCTTCTCGCGCACGGTCCTGCTGCAGATGCAGACCCTGCTCAGGAACGGCGTCGAGGACACCCTGACGTGGAATGAGCTCACCGACGGGCTGTACCTGGAGGAGGGCCTGACCAACGAGAAGCACTTCGCGCCCGGCGAGGGCGCCCAGAACTTCGAGGCCACCTTCCTCGGGGCGTACACCGCCGCCCTGGAGGGCGCCGCCGCCGCGCAGGAGCACGAGCCCGGCTCGCCCGAGTCCAAGGCGGCGCTCGACGCCGCGCGGCTGTCGCTGTACACCGCGGAGCACTACCTCGGCGACTCGTTCTCGGCCGGCCACCAGGTCGCCGCGACCAACATCGAGGCCGCCATCGAGGCGCTGCTGGGCAGCTGGAAGCGCGGCAACCTGGCCTGGATGGCGCCGCTCATCGCGCACGAGGTCTTCGCCCAGAAGGCCGACATCATCGCCTGCTACGGCATGGCCGATCCGCGCGACCCCGGCACCTACACGCCCATCACCAGCGAGGCGCTGTTCGTCAGCCTGGCCGTGGGCGGCTCCGAGTGGCTGGGCGAGGCCGGCCTGGCCGACGGCATGCGCAAGTACGTGCACGACCAGCTCGCCGACCTGGGCGTCGAGGTCACCTCGAAGGCGCACACCACGCCCTGGGTCCTGAAGGGCGACCACGACCTCGGCTCCAGCCCGGAGACCGTCAAGGCCTTGCAGGTCGCCATCGCGGAGGCGCGCGCGAAGTTCGAGGAGTGGACCCACGCCGCGGGCGGCTCGGCGTCGGCGGACGCCCAGGCGCTGTTCGAGCGCCACCGCCCCGAGCCGACCGACAACGGCGCCGTCATCGTCGAGGGGGCGCTGAAGGCGGGCACCCAGAGCAGCCTGGCCTTCATGCACGCGATGGCGACCGCGACCGCCAGCTCGATCCAGGAGTCGATGGACTACATGGTCATCAGCACCGGCGGGCTCCTGGTCAAGCGCCTGACCGACCCGACCCAGCCGCTGGAGCAGCCGGTGCTGACGCCGTACCAGGGCAGCGCCAGCATCGACCCGCCCAGGGAGTCGTACCCTGGCAGCCGCCACGGGGGCTCGCTGCCGTAGCGCCGAGCGCGGCACCGAGGCGACTTGCGCGGCGCCCGGGCCCGGGCCGATGATGCGCCATGGCCGTGACGCTCGCGCAGTGCCTGGCAGCGCTCGAGCAGCACGGCGTGATGACGCTGACGGCGTCGCCCCCGCTGCCCGACCTGGTGACGCTGGTGGCGCGCGAGCCGGTCAAGGGCAGCTGGTGGGCGCACCCGGCCGGCAACGCCATCTTCAACCTGGCCAACGAGCTCGAGGACCACGCCGACGTCCTGGTGGTCAAGCTGGTGGGCGGCAAGGTCAGCTTCGTGGCGCGCCCGCTGTGGCCGGCGCTGCTGCGTGTGGCCTCTGACGCCGGCTGGCGCGCGGCCGCGACGGCGCGCGTGCCGGCCGCCGCGCGCACGCTGCTGACTGCGGTCGAGGCCGACGGCGAGCTGCGCCCCGACAAGGCGACCCGGGCGGCGGCCAGGCTGCTCGAGGCCAGCCTGCTGGTGCTTTCGCGCCAGGAGCACACCGCGTCAGGCAAGCACGAGACCGTGCTGACCGACTGGCGGCGCTGGGCCCGGCAGGCCAGGGTCACGCGCGCCGCCGGCACGCTGGCCGCCGCGATTGCCACCATCGAGACTGCCTGTCTCGGATTGCCAACTTCACTATCCCCCACACGCAAGGTGAGGTCCCGATGAAGTGTCTGCGCACACCCGATGATCGCTTCACCGACCTGCCCGGCTACCCGTTCGCGCCGCACTACCAGGAGGTGCCGACCGGCGACCTGGATGGCGACGGCGGCACGCTGCGCATGCACTTCGTCGACGAGGGGCCGCGCGACGCCCCCGTGGTCCTGATGCTGCACGGTGAGCCGTCGTGGTCATACCTGTACCGCAAGGTGATCGCCCGCGTGGTCGCCGCCGGGCTGCGCGCGGTGGCGCCCGATCTGCCTGGTTTCGGCCGCTCCGACAAGCCGGCGACCCAGGACGACTACACCTACCAGCGCCACGTCGACTGGATGTGGGCCTTCCTCGAGGCGCAGTCGCTGCGCGACATCACCCTGCTGTGCCAGGACTGGGGCGGCCTCATCGGGCTACGCCTGGTCGGCGAGCACCCCGAGCGCTTCGCCCGCGTGGTCGCCGCCAACACCTTCCTGCCCACCGCCGAGCGCCCGCCGCAGGAGGCCTTCCTGACCTGGCGGCGCTTCTCGCAGGAGGTCCCCGAGCTGCCCGTCGGCTTCATCCTGCAGAGCGCCAGCAAGCGCCCGCTGACCGACGCCATCCGCGCCGCCTACGAGGCGCCCTTCCCCGACGAGTCGTACAAGGCCGGCGCGCGCAAGTTCCCGCTGCTGGTGCCGATCGCGGCCGACGATCCCGCGGTGCCCGCCAATCTGGCCGCCTGGCAGGGGCTGGAGCGCTTCCAGCGCCCGTTCCTGACCGCGTTCGGCGACAGCGACCCCATCACGCGCGGCGCTGACCGCGTGCTCCAGGCCCGCATCCCCGGGGCCAAGGACCAGCCCCACACGACGTTGAAAGACGCCGGTCACTTCTTGCAGGAGGATGCGGGCGAGGAGCTCGGGGACGTCGTGGTCGACTTCGTCAGGCGTCAGGCGTTGAAATAGAGCAGCAGCCCCAGCAGGGCCAGGATCCCGACCGCGATCAGCTTGTCGCCATGCTTGTGAGCGAAGCTGTCGTCGGGCTTGTCGGTGTCGGCCTCGGCGACGGCGACGGCGACCGCGTCGGCGACGGCGACGGCGTCGGCGTCGGCCTCGGCGCTCTCGCGCTGGGGCGTGCTCATGTCGTCACCGCCGGCTGCGCCAGCACCGCGACCACGCGCAGGCGGCGCGTGCGCCCCCGCGGCATCGGCCACGAGATGCCCTGCCCGACCGACAGCCCGAGCAGCGCGCTGCCCACCGGGCTCAGCACCGAGACCCGCCCTGCCGGTGCGTCCGCGTCGCCGGGATACACCAGCAGCACGTCACGCACCACGCCCGAGTCCTCGTCGAGGTAGCGCACCCGCGCGTTCATGCACACCACGTCGGCCGGCAGCGCCGCCGCCGGCACCACCTCGGCGCGGCCGAGCTCCGCCTCCAGCCAGGCCACCGCGTCCTGATCGCGCGGCGGTCGCCCGCTGGCGAGCAGGCCATCGAGGCGCTGGGCGTCGACGTCGCTGACGCGGATACGCGGCGCCAGGCCGTGCGCGGCCACCCACTGGATGAGGTCGGGCAATGGATCATTCTCGTTGGCGCGAGCCTTGGCCCGCGCGTCATTGACACGCTTCATGTCTGACTCCGTTCGCTGAGGTCGTCTGCTGTTTCGGCCGCTGGTTCAGGCCGAAACTGGAGGACCGCGCGGAGTCCGCGAGCTCTGGTGCGAGCGCTGGTGGGTCGGCGCGTGCGGCGCCGCCACCAGGAGGATGAAGTCGCCGGGCGGCACCAGGACGGGCATCGCCGCCGAGGCCGGCGCCGCCGGGTGCTGCGGCGCCCGCTCCAGCGTCAGCCGGGCCGGGCGCGGCTCGCTGCGTCGGGCCGGGCTGGCCGCCGCCTCGAGCTCGGCCGCCGAGATGCGCGCCTGGCCATCACCGTGCGACGCGCGCGCTGGCCGCGCCCCCACCACGCCGGCGGCCGCACCACCCGCGAAGGGCAGCGCAGCAGCGAGGACGAGCGCGAGGACGACGGAGCGCATGGTGTCTCCAGCATAGCAGCGATCGGCCGCGGTGCACTGTCCAGCCGACGCAGCGCGCTGGTACCATCGCGGCCCATGACCTCCCCCGGCACCCTGCGCGACCTCTCGGAGCGGCTCTGGCAAGGCGACAAGGCGGGCGCGGGCTCCAGCGCGCCCCACCCGCTGTTCGGCGCCGTCGGCATGGCGCTGGAGGAGTACCGACCCGGCCTCGCCTTCGTGGCCAGCTTCGGCAACGTGACCGCGCTGGACACCCCCGAGGGGCTGGCCCTGATCGACGTCGGTGGACCGATGGCGGCGGCGCACATCCATGGCGCGGTGCGCGGCTGGACCGGACGCGCGCTGCGCAAGGTGGTCTACACCCATGGCCACGTCGATCACGTGATGGGCATCTCGGCGTTCGCGGGCGAGCCGGGGCCGGCGCCGCACGTCATCGCGCACTGTGACGTGCCGGCGCGCTTCGATCGCTACAAGCTGACCGCGGGCTGGAATGGCGCGATCAACGGGCGTCAGTTCGGACTGCCGGGGTTCACGTGGCCCACCGACTATCGCTATCCAGACGAGGTCTATCGCGATCACCTCACGCTCGAGCTCGGCGGCATCCGCGCCGAGCTGCACCACGCCCGCGGCGAGACCGACGACCACACCTGGGTCTGGCTGCCCGACCACAAGACCGTTGTGACTGGCGATCTCTTCATCTGGGCAGTGCCCAACTGCGGCAATCCACAGAAGGTCCAGCGCTACCCGGGCGAGTGGGCCGTCGCGCTGCGCACCATGGCGGCGCTGGGCGCCGAGCTGCTGCTGCCCGGCCACGGTCCGCCCATCGAGGGCGCCGCGCGGGTGCACCAGGCGCTGACCGAGACCGCCGCCCTGCTGGAGTCGCTGCACCAGCAGGTGCTGGCGCAGATGAACGCCGGCGCCAGCCTGGACACCGTGCTGGCCGAGGTGCGCGCGCCCGCGGCCCTGCTCGAGCGGCCCTACCTGCGCCCGGTGTACGACGACCCCACCTTCATCGTGCGCGCGCTGTGGCGCCTGTATGGCGGCTGGTGGGATGGTGATCCGGCGCACCTGAAGCCGCCAGGCGAGCGCGCGCTGGCCACCGAGGTGGCCCGGCTGGCGGGGGGCGCCGGGGCGCTGATCGACCGCGCGGTGGCGGTGGCCGAGGCCGACCTTGCCCTGGCCTGTCAGCTGGCGGAGTGGGCGCACGCCGCCGCCCCCGGCGACCCGGCGATCACCCGGCTGCGCGCCGAGCTGTACACCCGCCGCGCCGCGGGCGAGCCCAGCCTGATGGCGCGCGCCATCTTCACCGCCGCGTCCCGGCCATGATCGTGCTCGAATCGGCGTGACACCTGGAACGAAGAAACCGCCGAAGTCCTTGACGATGATCATGATGGCGTTGACGAAGATGGCCCTCTCCGAGGTAAGCTCATGGTGGGGAGCACCTGACCATGGCTTATCTCGAGCTCCAACGATGGGCTGCGGCCACTGCCGCAGGGCTGCTGCTGCTGGCCGGGTGTGGCTCCGAGGAGGAGCTGCCCTTGCCCACGGCGGCGCTGACCAAGCTGGCGAATCCCGCCGCACCGGCGCCTGACACCTCCAACAAGTACGTCGGCAACGAGGCCGCCATCGCGCTGGGCAAGAAGTTCTACTTCGACCCCGGCTTCTCGGGCAAGGCGACCCTGGTGGACATGCTGAGCCGGCCCATGACCACGGCGGGCCGCGCCGCCGCCGGCCAGCCCATCAACGCCTCGTGCAACACCTGCCACGACGTCACCGCCTCGGGCAGCGACATCACCATGGCGCCCCTCGGCCACGCGGTGTCGTTCGGGGCCGGCGCCTACGACGTCAACGGCCAGCAGACCGTCAACGCCGGCTACCTCGACCTGGTGTACTGGAACGGGCGCGTCGACACCCTGTGGGCCCAGATCGTCGCGGTGGCCGAGAGCCCGGTGTCGATGAACGGCACCCGCCTGCGCGCGGCGTGGCGCATCGCCGACGCCTATCGCGCCGAGTACACCGCGGTGTTCGGCGCCGAGTACCCGCTGCCCGCCGAGCTCGACAGCGTGGCCGCGCAGCAGGCGCGCCTGGAGGCCGACGGCCAGTGCAAGCTGGAGGCGGCGGCGTGCCCGGCCAGCTGTCGCAGCGTGACCTCGGGCGCCGATACCCTGTGCCTGCCGCGCTTTCCGCTGGAGGGCAAGCCGGGCAGCACCACGACCTGCGAGTGGAACGGCGCCGGGCAGCCCTTCCATGACGCCTTCGACTGCATGGACGCGGCCGACCAGGCCACCATCAACCGGATCTACATCAACTTCGCCAAGGCCATCGCCGCCTACGAGTTCACGCTGCTCAGCAAGAACGCGCCGTTCGATCGCTGGGTCACGTCGGGCTTCAAGTCGAGCGACCTCAGCGCCAGCGCCCAGCGCGGCGCCCGCCTGTTCGTCGGCAAGGGGATCTGCGCGGAGTGCCACAGTGGCAGTCTCCTGACTGACAACGACTTCCACAACATCGGGGTCCCGCAGTCGGGCATGTACGTCCCCACCGAGGCCGAGTGCGCCGCCGGCGCGCCCTGCGACTGCACCGTGGCCGACCCGGCCAACTGTCTGCCCTGGGGCTTCCGCGACGGCGCGCGCAAGCTCAAGAACAGCAAGTTCCGCCGCGACTCGAAGTGGAGCGACGACGCCGAGTGCGTCGCCAACGTCGACATGCACGGCGACGCCGCCTACGCCGCCGCGCACCCGACCGAGTGCGGCGGACGCATCAAGCACTATGTCGTGACGCTGACCGACGCCCTGAAGGGGACCTGGAAGACGCCCTCGCTGCGCGACGTCGCGCTGACCGCACCGTACATGCACAGCGGCCAGCTGGCCACGCTGCGCGAGGTGGTGGAGCACTACAACCGCGGCGGCGTGCACAGCGCCGGTGCCGCGCCGGGCATGAAGGACGCCCGCATCGTGCCGCTCAACCTGACCCCGCAGGAGATCGACGACCTGGTCGCCTTCATGGAGTCGCTCACCGGCAGCGTCGACGCCGCGGTGGTCGCGCAACCGACCGTGCCCCCGGCCTCCCCGTTCTGACATGACCTGCCGCCATCTCGCCTGGGTCTTGCTGCTGGCGTCGGCTTCGGCGGCGGCACAGCCCACGCCCACGCCGGCGCCGACCCCGGCACCCGACCCCACGCCAAGCCCGACGCCCGAGCCGTCCCCCGAGCCCTCGCCAGCTGGCGCCAGCACCGCCGACACCATCGAGCGGCTGGAGCGCCGCCTCGACGAGGTCGAGCGCCAGAACCAGGAGCTGACCGACAAGGTGGGCCAGCTGGAGGACGACGCCGCCTACAACGAGGGGCGCCTGGACAGCGTGATGCCGGCGCTGGGCCGCGTCACCGGCTACCTCGACTTCGGCTTCTTCGCCACCGGTGGTGACGGGGCCGGGACCCGCACCGACCTCGGCAACGCGGTCTACCCCGGCTACGCCGGCAAGGTCGCCGGCACCTGGGTCTTCCTGGGCGACCCGCTGTCGACCGCCATCAACGCCCGCGGCGAGCCCGCCGACACCGGCGAGTCGCGCGCGCTGACCTTCGACTCCGTGAACAGCGGCGGCAAGGCCTCGTTCATCGTGAACACGCTGAACCTGGCGCTGTTCGGCGCCATCGGCAAGCGCGCCACCCTGAACGCCAGCGTCGACTTCGTCCCGCGCGAGCGCGATCCGTCCAGCAGCGCAGGCGACTCGGTGGGCGACTTCCTCGACGTCAAGCTGGCCTACCTGGAGTGGATGACGCCGGTGAAGGCGTTCCCGCTCAGCCTGTTCGTGGGCAAGTTCGACAGCGTGGTCGGCTTCGAGTACCGCTCGCAGGACGCGCCCGACCGCACCGGGGTGACGCCCTCGCTGATCTGTCGCTACACCTGCGGGCGACCGCTGGGGCTGAAGCTGCGCGGGCGCTTCCTCGGCGACCGGCTGGTGGCCAACCTCGCGATCACGAACGGCAGCCACTTCAGCGAGACCTTCCCGTTCTCGAACGAGATCGACAGCAACGACATGAAGACCGCGGCGCTGCGGCTGTCGTACCGGCTGCCCCTGAAGAGCGGCGGCCTCGAGCTGGGCGCGTCGGGCGCGCTGGGTGCCCAGGACCTGCAGCCCGCGAACGACGTCTACCAGTGGCACGTCGGCGGCGACCTGCACCTCGAGGTGCGCGACCTGGAGTTCACCGGCGAGTACGTCAAGGGCAAGGCGCCCGGCAAGGACGACCCCGCGGTCACCGCCGCGTGTGCGGCGGCGCCCTGCCTCGAGTACCAGGGCGCCTATGGCCTGCTGGCCTACCACGTGACCAACATGCTGGTGCCCTACGCCCGCGTCGACTGGCGCGACGCCGTGCACCTGAGTGGCGCCAGCTTCGCCTACGAGTCACACCTCATGCGTGCCACCGGCGGGCTGCGCGTCGAGATCGAGGACAAGGTGGTGGTCAAGGCGGAGTACACGCTGAATCGCGAGCTGGGGGCGATCCCGCAGTTCGACAATGACGTCTTCACGACGTCGATGATCGTCAAGTTCTAGGTGGCAATCGCATGATGCTCAATCGCGGAAGTCGCATGATGGTCGTCGCGGTCGGCTCCCTCGTGGCGGCGGGCCTGGTCGGCGTCGGCACCGGCGTCGGCGTGCAGCTGGCGTGGTCGAAGTCGGTGGCGAAGACGGGCGCGGTCACCGGCACGGTGACGTTCAAGGGCGGCGCGCGGGGGGCCGGCGTGGTGGTGTCGCTGATCGGCGTCAAGGCGCCGCCACCAGGGCCCGAGCCGGCGGCGCAGATCAAGCAGGTCAACAAGGCCTTCGCGCCCGGCCTGACCGTGGTACCCAAGGGCAGCGTGGTCGAGTTCCCGAACCAGGACAAGGTCTTCCACAACGTCTTCTCGGTGTCGCGCGCGGCCCGCTTCGACCTCGGCCTGTACAAGAGCGGCACCAGCAAGACGGTGCAGCTCAAGCGGGTCGGCGTGGTCGACGTGTACTGCAACATCCACCCCGAGATGGTGGCCAAGGTGGTCGTGGTCGACGGGCCGTTCTGGGCCGTCACTGGCAAGGACGGCAGCTTCAAGCTGACCGGCGTGCCGCCCGGGACCTACCCGCTGGTGGCCTACGGCGGAGACGGCAAGGAGGTCCGCACCGAGATCACCGTCACCGTGGGCGGCGTCACCACCGCGAAGCTCGTGGTCGCCAAGCCCGCGGCCCAGCCGCACCTGCGCAAGGACGGGACGCCATACGGTCGCTACAAGTAGCCGCGCTGGCGAGGCTGCTGCTGCCCGCTGCCGTGCTGGCCGCGAGCTGTGGCAGGTCACGTCGCAAGCCGACACCGTCGCCGACGCCGACCCAGGCGGCCCCCGGGGCTGGCGATGGCGGCGTCAGGCTCACCAAGGCGTCGCTACATACCGCGATTCGTTGCGGCGAATGTCACGAAAAGATGTTGTCAGAGTGGCAAGGCAGCGGTCACTCGCAGGCAGCCAGCTCGGCGCTGTACCAGGCCTCGCGTCAGGCCTCCGGCGACCCCAGCTGTGACGGCTGCCACCTGCCGCTGGCGGGTCGCCTGGGCGCCAGCGCCCCCGCCGCGCGGGAGGGCGTGACCTGCGACGCCTGCCACACCCTGCGCAAGGTCACCGTGGCCGCCACCGCCCGGCGCGCCGACATCGAGCTGGCCACCGACGACATGATCCGCTACGGACCGCTGTGCGACCTCGAGGACCACTACTTCCACCGCATGGGCTGCTCGCCGCTGCACCGCGAGGGCGAGCTGTGCGCGGCCTGCCACCTCTTGTCACGCGACGCCGGCGGCACCACGCTGCCGGTGTTCACCGAGTACAGCGACTGGAAGGCGGGCCCCTACGCCGCCGAGGGGATCGTGTGCCAGGCCTGCCACATGCCGGGCGACACCGCCGAGGTCGCGGTCGGCTCGCCGCCGCGTGACGACGTGCCGCACCACGGCTTCCTGGGCCGCGGCGGTCAGCTGCGCCAGGGCGCGCTGGGGTTGACGCTGACCGCGGTGCGCCAGGGCGCCGAGCTGGTCATCACCACCGAGGTCAGCAACCGCGGCGCTGGCCACTTCGTGCCCGCCGGGCTGCCCGAGCGTCGGCTGGCCCTGGAGACCACCGTGCTCGACAAGGAGCTCGTCATCACGTCGACCTCGCGCAAGGAGTTCGGGCGCACCCTGACCGACGACGGCGGCCAGCCAGTGCCCTTCTACCGCGCCACCAAGGTCGGCCCCGACACCCGCATCGGCCCGCGCCAGAGCAGCAGCACCACCACGCGCGTGCCCGCGGCCGGCGCCAGCGAGGTGCGGGTGCGCGTGGTGCACACCCTGGCCGGCTTCTTCACTGACGAGCTGGCCACCCTGGGCCGCCCCGACGAGGTCATGATCGAGGCCAGACTGCCTCTGGCCAAGCTGCCCGCCAGCGTCACGGTGCCCAAGTGAGGCTGCGCACCGTCGTCTTCGTGTCGTTCGCGCTGCTGGTCGTGGTCGCGCTCGGCGTCAGCATCGGGGCGGTGACCCTGGTGACCCGACGCGCCGCGCGCAGCCAGGTCGGCACCGAGCTGGCGCGCAGCCGCGACGTCACCCTGGAGCTGCACGCGCTGCGCGGCAACAACGCCAGCGCCGAGTGCCGCGTGGTCGCCGAGGAGCCGCGCCTCAAGGCCGTGGTCGCCGCCGAGGACGTCGCGCACGAGACCGTGATCGACGTGGCGCAGTCGCTGGCGGGGTCGCTGGGCTCCAGCATCTTCGTGCTGACCGACGGCGAGGGCGTGCTGCTGGCAGACGTCGCCGCGCCCGAGGCGGCGGGCGAGGCGCTGAGGCAGAACGCGGTGGTCGCGGGCGCGCTGGCCGACGGCGAGCGTGGCGGGCTCTGGCTCGACGACCGCGGCCCGCACCAGGTCCAGGGCTGCCGCCTGGCCTTCGGGCAGAAGACCGTGGGCGTGCTGGTGATCGGGCGCGCGCTGGACGATCACATGGCCGCGACGGTGCACCGCCAGACCGGCGCCGTGGTCGCCATTGTGCTCGATGACCAGGTGGTCGCGGCCTCGGGGCTGCCCGGCGTCGCCACCGGCAGCGAGCACGCCGCGCTGGCCGGCCGCCTGGGCAAGGTCCCGGTCAGCGGCCGCAGCGAGGTCACCGTGGCCGGCGCCCACTACTTCGCCGCCGCGACCCCGGTGCCCGGCTACACCGGCGAGCACACCCTGCGCTACGTGGTGCTGCGCTCGATCGACGAGGCGCTGGCGCCGGGGCGCCGGCTGACCTGGGTGCTGGCCGGGGTCGCCGCCGCCGCGCTGGCGGGTGCGCTGCTGCTGGCGCTGGCGCTGGCACGTCGCCTGGCGCGCCCCATCGACGCCCTGGTCGCGCACGCCGAGGCCATCGCGGGCGGTGATCTGGCCACCCGCAAGCCGCACGGCACCACCGAGGTGCGCGCCCTGGCCAAGGCCATGAACCACATGGTCAGCGAGCTCGAGGCGTCGCGGCGCAGCCTGGCCGATCGCGAGCGCATGTCGCGCGAGCTCGAGATCGCGACGCGCATCCAGACCTCGATCCTGCCGCGCACCCCCGCCCTGCCCGGCCTGGAGCTGGCCGCGCGCATGCGCCCCGCCGACGAGGTCGGCGGCGACTACTACGACGTGCTCGAGGTGCCTGGCGGCGACGGCGGCTGGATCGCCATCGGCGACGTCTCCGGCCACGGCCTGGAGGCCGGCCTGGTCATGCTGATGCTGCAGACCGCGGTGTCCACGCTGGTGCGCGAGTACCCCGAGGAGATGCCCAGCCGGGCCCTGGTGGCGCTGAACGACGTCATCTATGACAACGTGCAGCGGCGCCTGCAGAGCGATCGCCACGCCACGCTGTCGCTGCTGCGCATCCGCCGCGATGGCCGCCTGACCATGGCGGGCGCCCACCTCGACGTCATCATCTGGCGCGCAGAGAGCAAGCGCTGCGAGTTCGTGCCCACCCCGGGCACCTGGATCTCGGTCACCGACGACATCGCGCGCGCGACCGTCGATCACGAGCAGCGCCTGCACCCCGGCGACGTCGTGGTCCTGCACACCGACGGCCTCACCGAGGCCATGAACAGGAGCGGCGAGCAGTTCGGGCAGGAGCGCCTGGCCGAGAGCCTGGCCGGCGCCGCCGAGGCCAGCGCGCTGGCCGTGTGCGACCGCCTGCTCGCGGCGACCACGCGCTGGTCGGAGGGCGTGGCCCAGGCCGACGACATGACGGTGCTCGTGTTCCGCTACCTCGGCCCCGATGACAAGGGTATTGTCGACCAGGCCTGATGGATCTGTCGCTGCACATCCATATCGGAATGCTGGCGCTCGCGCGCGGGCTGCTCGATACCCGGGGCTTCACCGAGGTGCTGCGCGCGCTGGCCGAGCAGGCCGGTGGCGCACCCGCCAGCGCCAGCGATCCGGCGCTGCGCAAGGTCTGGGTCGACTCGGGGCGACTGTCGGCCAGGCAGTTCGAGGAGCTGCTCGGCGGGCTGACCGCGGTGCCGGCCGCGACGCCGCCGCCCAGGCGCAGGAGCGATTCGCCGACCCCGGTGTCGACCCCGGCAGCGCGCCATGTCGGGCGCGGCGCGCCGACCTACGCGGCGATCGCGACCACGCCGTCGGCGGCCGAGGTGCTGGAGACCGGCGCCGCGGTCGCAGGCGCAGGCGCAGGCGCAGCTGCAGCTCCGGGCGCCGCCGCAGGCGCAGGCGCGACCGCGGGCAACGACGCGAAGGATGCGAAGGACGCGACCGTGGCAGCGCCCGACGGCCATCCCGGCGCTGCCCACCCGCACGGCGAGCGCACCTCGGCCACCGTGATCCTGGGCAAGAGCAAGCCGCGCGAGGTCGCCGCCGAGGTGGCCCCCACCGCGCTCGCCGGCGGCAGCATCGACAAGCCCGCCAGCGCCGGCGCTGGCCCCGACAGCTTCAGCCAGCGCTATCGCCCGCTGGGTCTTTTGGGCTCGGGAGGCCTGGGCGAGGTCTTCGCCTGCGACGACAGCCTGCTGCGCCGCACCGTCGCGGTCAAGGCCGCGCACGACCTCGCCCCCAGCAGCGGCGCCGCGCGCAGCGACGCCCACGTCATCCTCGAGCGCGAGGCGCGCATCGTGGCCCGCCTCGAGCACCCCAACATCATCCCGGTCTACGACTCCGGCACCGACCCTCGGCGCGGCCCCTACTACGTCATGCGCCAGGTCACGCAGCCGCCGCTGGCCGAGATCCTGAGCCGGCGCCGCCAGGATCCCGACGTCGCGCGCGAGTACAGCCTGGGGCGCCTGCTGCGCTACTTCGTGCAGGTCTGCCAGGCCGTCGAGTACGCGCACAGCCGCGGCGTGGTGCACTGCGATCTCAAGCCGGCCAACATCCTGCTCGGCGATTTCGGCGAGGTGCTGCTGGTCGACTGGGGCCTGGCGCAGAGCGCCGACCAGTCGGTCTGGGTGCGCGGCGGCACCCCCGGCTACATGGCGCCCGAGCAGCGCGACACCCGCGTGCTCAAGTATGACGGCCGCACCGACGTCTTCGCGCTGGGCGCCATCCTGTACGAGATCCTGTGCATGCGGCCGGCCTTCCCGGATCGGCCCATCTCCAACGCCTACACCACGCTGGGCTCGAACCCGAGCTCCGAGTACCAGCCGCCGCCGCTGCCCAGCCACCGCGCGCCCGAGCTGGCGGCGCTGATCCCGGCCGAGGTCGAGACCATCTGCATGCGCGCCATCGAGCGCGACCCCGCCGCGCGCCTGCCCAGCGCGCGCGCCCTGGCCGAGGCCATCGAGGAGTTCCTCGAGGGCACCAAGGAGCGCGAGCGCCGCCGCGTCGAGGCCGACGCCCGCGCGGTCACCGGCGACGAGCTGGCCGAGCGCTACCATGAGTTCATGGCCGCGCGCGGCGAGCAGCAGCAGCGCATCGCCGAGCTGCGCGCCGGCCTGGCGCCCTGGGACGCGGTCGATCGCAAGCTCGAGCTGTGGGACGCCGAGGACATGGACGCCGTCACCGAGGCGCTGCGCGTGCGCACCATGCAGTCCGCGGTGACCGCCTACGAGCAGGCGCTGGAGGCGCTGCCCGGCCACACCGGCGCGCGCCGCGGCCTGGCCCGCATGTTCTGGTCCGAGCTGGAGCGCGCCCGCCGCGATCGCAACGCCTTCGAGCAGATCTACTTCGAGCAGCTCCTGCGCCAGCACGACGACGGCACCCACGTCGCCGAGCTGTCGCGCCAGGGCCGCCTGCTCATCGAGCGCCGCTGCGAGGCCACCCTGACCCTGGTCACGCTGCGCGAGCAGCACCGCCGCCTGGTCGAGGTCGCGCGCGAGGTCCTCGCCCCCGGCCCCGGCGACACCCGCGCGCTGGCGCCCGGCAGCTACGTCGTCGAGGTCAGTATCGAGGGGTGCTCGTGCCTGCACCCGCTGCTGGTGCGCGGCGGTCAGGACGTCACCCTGCGCGTGGAGACGCCGCCGCTCGGCGCCGCCCCCGGCGAGGTGCTCATACCGGGCGGCCCCACCCTGCTCGGCGACCCGCGCAGCGCCGAGTCGCCCACGCGCGAGCGCAGCATCCCGCCCTTCGCCATCCAGCGCCTACCGGTCGACTTCCGCGCCTACCTGGAGTTCGTGGCCACGCTGCCGGAGGCCGAGGCCGCCGCGCGCCTGCCGCGCACCTCGCTGGGGCAGCCCTACTTCCGCCGTGACGGCGCCGGCTGGGCGCCCGATCAGATCGCGGCGGCCGCCAGCGAGGCCGATCCGCTGGCGCTGCCGGTGTTCGGCGTCAGCGCCGCCGACGCCGACGCCTACGCCGCCTGGCTGTCGGCGCGCACCGGGCATGGCTACCGGCTGCCGACGGAGGACGAGTGGGAGAAGGCCGCCCGCGGCGCCGACGGCCGCGCCTACCCCTGGGGCGACCACTTCGACGCCACCTTCTGCAAGATGCGCGACTCGCAGCCGGGCCGGCCCGAGCCCGCGCGCAGCGGCCTGGCCCCGTTCGACGTGTCGCCCTACGGCGTGCGCGACGTCGCTGGCGGCCTGGCCGACTGGACCCGCCCGGTGCCGCCCGAGGGCAGCCCCGAGGTGGCCGGCCATCGCGCGGTGTCGCGCGGTGGCGCCTGGTGCGACTGGGCCATCGACTGCCACCTGGCGGCGCGGCGCGGCTACCGCGAGGACGAGCGCAGCGCACGCGTGGGCTTCCGCCTGGTGCGCACGCGTTGACTTCGCCCATGAACGACGACATCGTGAGCGACACGGAGGGATGAGCGTTTGGACAAGCTGAGTGCGGCTGATCTGACCATCGACGTGGGGCCGACCGAGGCGGGACAGCCGCTGCGCGTGACCTGGCTGGGCAAGAGCGCGGACCGCAGCCCGGCGACCATCCTGGCGCCCTGGTTCGAGAAGCTGCTCGCCGAGGCCAAGGCCGGCGCCACCGTGGTCGAGATGCACTTCGAGCGGCTGGAGCACTTCAACTCGTCGACCATCACCGCGCTGATCCGCCTGATCCAGAACGCGCGCAACGCCGGTGTCCGCCTGGTCATGGTCTACGACCAGAACCTCAAGTGGCAGCGCCTCAGCTTCGACGCCCTGCGCGTGTTCGAGAAGGGCGACGACCTGTTCCAGCTCAAGGCAGCGCAGCCATGAACCCGCAGAGCGACGAGTTCAGCTTCATCATCAACCTGCCGGTGCGCAACGAGTGGCGCAACGTCGACCTCCTGCGCACCTCGGTGCAAAACTGCTTCACCGCGGTGTTCGCCGATCTCGACGGCTGCCACGCGGTCTCGATGGTCACCGGCGAATTGCTGGAAAATGCCCTGAAATATGGCGACTGGCGCGCGGCCGACCCGGCCACCGTGTTCCGGCTGCGCGTGGTCGGCGGCAAGGGCAAGGTCGACGTCAGCGTGCAGAACCCGATCGCCAACGAGCTCGGCGGCGCCGGCAAGCTGCTGCAGACACTGGAGTGGATCGCGAGCTACCCCAGCGCCGAGGCGGCCTACCGCGCCCGCATGCTGCAGATCGCGCAATCGGAGGATCCGATGGAGCCCAGCCAGCTCGGCCTGGTGCGCATCGCCTACGAGGGCAACTGCGCGCTGCGCGCCAGCGTCGATGGCGCCATCCTGACCATCACCGCGACGCTGGAGCTATAGCCCCGCCGCCGCGGCCAGCGCGGCCGCGACCGCGTCGGGCAGATCGGTGAAGCGCAGCAGCACCCCGGGACCGCCGGGGCGGCGCGACAGCACCTTGGCGTAGGCGCGCCCGGCCACGCCGTCGAGCTCGACCGCGACGTCCGCGAACGCCGGCGGCGGCGCCGGCACCACGCCGGGGCCCCCGCCCTCGCCTTCGCCGTGGCCCGGGCTCGCCACCATCTCGAGCTCGGCGTCCATCGGTCCGACCCGCACCAGCCGCCCGCGCTGCGCCGCCGCCGCGTGCGTCTTGCCCGCCAGCACCGCGACGCTGACGCCCAGCGGCGCCGCTGGCGTGGCCAGCTCGGCGTCGAAGCGCGGCAGCTCCAGGCCATCGATGCCGACCACGTCGAGCAGCGTGATCGGCTGCGCCACGCCCTTGGGCGAGGCCTGGAACGAGTCGGCCACCACGACCTCGGCCTGGGCCGCGGCGCGGGTGGCGTCCGAGATCAGGATCTGCCCGCCCACGGTGAAGGCCTCGATGCGCGCGGTCAGGTTGACCGCGGCCCCGATGACGCCGTACTTGGCGCGCTTGATCGACCCGATGTTGCCGGCCACCACCTCGCCGGTGTGCACCCCGATCCCCATGTGCACCGGCGGCAGGCCGTTGGCGCGGCAGCGGTCGTTGACGCGCTGCATGGCCAGCTGCATCACCACCGCGCAGGTGACCGCGCGCTGGGCGTGGTCCTCGAGCTCGATGGGCGCGCCGAACACCACCAGGATGCCATCGCCGAGCAGCTCCTCGATGGTGCCGCCGTAGGCCAGGATGATGTCGGTCATGACCTCGAGGTGCAGGTTCAGGATGGTGACCACCTGCTCCGGCGGCAGCCGCTCCGACATGCCGGTGAAGCCGCGCAGGTCCGACATCAGGATGCTGACGCGGCGCCGCTCGCCGCCCAGCTGCAGCCCCTCGGGCGCCTCCAGCAGCCGCTCGACCACGTCGTCCGAGAGGTAGCGCCCGAAGGTCTCGCGGATGAACGAGTTGTCGAGCACCAGCGCCTTGACCGCCTCGCCGGCGCGCGCGTGCGAGCGCAGCCGGGCGATGAACTCCGGACCGGGTGGCAGCTTGATGATGTAGTCGCTGGCCCCGACCGCGAAGGCCTTGGCCTTGAGCTCGGTGTCCTCCTCGCCCGACAGCATGATGAGCGGCAGCCGGGCGGTGGCGGTGTGCGCGCGCAGCTCGCGCACCACGTCGAGGCCGCTGACCTCGGGCATCACCATGTCGACCAGGACCACCGCGGGCGAGGACTCCAGCGCCGCCGCCAGCGCGCCGCGCGGCGCCATGCAGTGCAAGAGCTCCAGCTCGGGATCGGCGGCCAGCAGGCGCCGCACCGCGGCACCGACCAGGCGCTGATCGTCGATGAGCAGGACGCGGATCACGGCGTCACCGGCGCCGGGTTGGTCAGCGCGTTGTGGACATGGTCGCGCCAGCTGCCCGCGATGTGCAGGTAGTCGCGCGAGTAGCCGAAGGGCTGAAAGCCCAGGCGACGCAGCAGGCGCGCCGAGCGCGTGTTCTCGGGCAGGTGGCCGGCCTCGATGCGGTGCAGCGCCATGGCGCCGAAGACGTGGGCGATCACCGCCTGCAGCGCCTCGTACATCAGCCCCTGGCCCTGGCGCGCCTCGGCCAGCGAGTAGCCCAGGCGGCACGCCAGCAGCGGGCCGCGCTCGATCGAGGTCACCCCGACGTTGCCCAGCACGGGGCCGTGGTCATCGCCGCGCGCCACCAGCCACAGCCGGAGCGCGCGCCCCGCGGTGGCGTCGTCGAGCTGCCGGGCCAGCGACGCGCGCCAGTAGTCGTGGGTGAAGAAGTCCTCGGGACGACGCGGCTCCCACGGCGCCAGGTGGTGGGCGTTACTGCGGTAGTAGGCCACCACCTGCGCCGCGGCCTCGGGGCCGAGCTGCACGATGCTGAGCCGCTCGGTGTCGAGGCGGACGGTGCTCACGCGGTCACTTGCGCTGGCCGATGCGCCAGTGCGCGCTGCCGTTGCGCTCGTCATAGAGATCCTCGACGGCGCGGGTCTCCCAGGTCAGCGCGACCTCGCGCGCGCGCACCTTGCGCAGCAGCGCCTCGCGCACGTCGGCCGGGGTGCGCGGGCGGGGCTCGCGCGGCTCCTCGCCGGCGGGCACCGCGTCGGCGGGGATGCGGCGCTCGTAGTCGTGCCAGATGCGCCGGTCGTTGCGACAGTCGAAGCTGCGGCAGGTGCGCGGGCGATCGTGGTACACGCCGCAGCCACGCGTGGTGGGATCGCTGTGCGTGCAGTAGCCGTCGCTGTCGCGCTGCAGGATGCGATAGGGCCGCGCGACGTCCCAGCGCACGATGCCCTGGTTGAGATCCTGCGTCGTCAGCGGGAAGGTCATGGCGCAGCAGCGCGCGCCACACAGCGGGATCAGCTCGGCGCAGGGCACCGGCGGCGACGGCTCGGTGTACTTGTCGACCAGCTCGCCGAGCTCGACGCGCAGCCCCGGGTGCCGGGCCTCCCCGAGCTGCAGCGCCAGCAGCGCCTCGGTCGACTGTGCATCCAGCGCGCCGCCGTCCACCACCGCGCGCTCGAGCAGCAGGTCGACCAGGGCGCCCACGCGCGCCTCCAGCCGCACCACCTGCTCGCCCAGGCCGGTGACCAGCATGTTGGCGTGGCGCAGCGCGCGCTCCAGCTCCTCGCGCGAGGGCGGGCCCTGGTCGCCGGCGTCGGCCATCAGTTCAGCGTGTAGGGCAGGGCCAGACGGAACAGCGGGATCTCGGCGTCGAAGCCCTCGCCGCCATCGCGCACCATCTGGTAGGTGCCGTGCATGGTCCCGAACGAGGTCGACAGCATGGCCCAGCTCGAGTACTCGAAGTGCTCGCCGGCGCGCAGCACGGGCTGCGCCCCGACCACGCCGTCGCCGCGGACCTCCTCGGTCTTGCCGTCGCCGTGGGTGATGATCCAGTGCCGGCTCTTGAGCTGCGTCGTCTTGGCGCCGACGTTCTCGATGCGGACCTTGTAGGCGAAGGCGTAGCGCCCGCCCGCGGGGGATGACCGCTCGGGCAAGTACTGGCTCTCCACGGTGACGCGGATGCCCTGGGTGACGGCGGTCGGCATGGGGACTCCAACTTGCCGCCCCTGGGATCGCACGTCAACCGGGCGTCGGGGGTTGACAGAACCCCGTCAACCGGGTAAGACGCGCCAACTTTGTAAATCGAGAAAATCGTGACTCCCCAGCAAATCGACCCGGACCGCCTGCTGACCTCGAGCGAGGTCGGCAACCTGCTGCAGGTCAACCCGAGCTCGATCAACAAGTGGGTGGAAAAAGGCCACCTGCGGGCCTATCGCACCCCCGGCGGCCACCGCCGCATCCGCATCTCCGACCTCATGAGCTTCCTCGAGGAGCACGCCTACCCGGTGCCGCGCAGCCTCTCCGCCGCGGCCCGCCGCCGGGTGCTGGTGGTCGACGACGACCGCGACCTCCTGCGTGCGGTGACGCGATCGGCACGGTCGCACGGCAACGTCGACCTCGAGACCTGCGACAACGGCATCGACGCCCTGGTCCGGGTCGGCGCCTGGCGCCCGCACCTCGTGGTCCTGGACATCTTCATGCCCGATCTCGACGGCATCGAGGTCTGCCGCCGCCTGTCGGCCAGCACGCACCTGCCCGTCCGCCCGCTCATCGTCGTCACCAGCGGCCAGCTCAGCCCCGAGCTGGAGCGCTCCGCGCTCGAGGCCGGCGCCCGCCGCGCCCTCGCCAAGCCCATCGCCCTGACCGCCCTGCTCGCCGACCTGGCGCTGGACGCGCAGGACCAGCAGTAGCAGGAGCACACCATGGAAGCCCCACAGCACCCGCACTTCGAGCCCCAGACAGTCCCCGATCCCACCCGCACGGCCGACGTGCTGGTCGACATCCTGGTCGCCGCCGGCGTCGAGGTCGTATTCGGCCTGCCCGGCGGGACCATCTCACCCATCTACGACGCCCTGCTGGACCGCCCGCGCATCCGGGTCATCACCACGCGCCACGAGAGCGGCGCCATGTTCGCCGCGGCGGCCTACGCGCGCGCCACCGGCAAGCTCGGCGTCGTGCTGGTGACCTCGGGCCCCGGCGTCATCAACACCATGACCGGCCTGGCCTCGGCGCACTGCGACGGCTTGCCCGTGCTGGTGCTCGCTGGCGAGGTCCCGCGCGCGGTCTTTGGCAAGCACGCCCTGCAGGAGGGCACAGCCCACCACCTCGACATCGTGTCGATGGCCAAGCACATTACCAAGCTGGCCATCCAGGTCACCGAGCCCAACGGCGCCCCCGCCGTCCTGCGCCGCACCATCGCCACCGCACTGTCGGGCCGCCGCGGCCCCGCGCTGCTGACGCTGCCGCTCGACCTGCTCAGCGCGCCCATCGTGGCGCCCGAGCTGAGCTACGAGATCCGCAGCGAGATGCGCGTCAACCCGGCCGCCATCACCCGCGCCGCCGACGCCCTCGAGCGCGCCCACCGCCCGATCATCTTCGCCGGCTCGGGCGCACGCTGGGGCAACGGCCCCGCACGCCTGGCCGAGCTCGCGCATCGTCTTCAGATCCCGGTCATCACCACGCCCAAGGCCAAGGGCGTCTTCCCCGAGCACCACCGCCTGGCCCTCGGCGTCTTCGGCCATGGCGGCCACCCCTCGGCGACCGCCTACCTCGAGGACGGCATCGACTGCATCCTCGCGGTCGGCACCGGCTTCAGCGATCCCGCCACCGACGGCTGGAGCCCGCTGCTCAAGGCCAGCCGCGACTTCATCCAGATCGACGCCGACGCCCTGCAGATCGGGCGCAACTACCCGGTGACCCAGGGGCTGGTCGGCCCCGCCGAGACGGTGCTCAGCCAGCTGCTGGACGCGCTGCCCGCCGGGACGCGGGCGGTGCGGCGCTTCGGCCTGAGCCGCCACCTCGATCCGGCGACCATGGGTGACGGCGAAGGTGGCCTGATCTCGCCCGAGCGCGCGCTGTGGGAGCTGCAGCGGGTCATGCCGCCCGGCACCGCGTACACCTGCGACATCGGCGAGCACCTGCTGTTCGCGACGCACTACCTCGAGATCAACGACCCGCAGGGCTTCCTCATCATGACCGGGCTGGCCTCGATGGGCACCGGGATGGCCGGCGCGCTGGGCCTCAAGCTGGCGATGCCGCGTCGCCCCGTGGCCGCGGTGGTCGGCGACGGCTGCTTCTCGATGGGCCTCGGAGACCTGCAGACGGCGGTGCACGAGCGCATCCCGCTGCTCGTCGTGGTGCTCAACGACCACCGCTACGGCATGGTCGAGCTCGGCCACGGCGCGCTGTTCGGCCGCACGCCGGCGTTCGGCGGCGCCGACATGAACGTCGTCGAGCTGGCCCAGGGCGTGGGCGCCCAGATCCTGGTGGCCCGCCACACCGGCGACATCCTGGCCTCCAACGTCCGCGGGCTGCTCGCCAACGGCCCCGTGGTCCTGAACGTCGACATCGATCCAACGGCACGCATGCCGAAGAACAAACGCTTCGAGACCCTGGGCCGCGTGACCCGCCGCCCGCGACTGGTGAACTGATGGAGAGCAGCATGAGCAAGCAGTCGACTGGCGTCGGCATCCTGGGCATCGGTCTCTACCTGCCACCCGGCGTACGCAAGAACAGCGACCTGCCCGCGCACATCGTGGACGGCTGGCGCAAGCGGCTCGCCCAGTCCGCTGGTCGCCAGGCTGAGCAGGATCTCAGCGGCCTGGGCGCAGGCGCGCGACACACCGCGGCCGGCATGAAGCGGCTGATCAGCGACCCCTTCCAGGGCACCAGCGAGCGCCGGGTAGCCGCGCCCGACCAGAGCGCGACCGAGATGGGCGCCCTGGCCGCCGAGGAGGCCCTGAAGCGCGCCGGCCTGCGTGCCGCCGACATCGACCTCATCCTGACCTGGGACGCGGTGCCCGACGTGCCCCACGTCGCCAGCGCCTGCCTGCTGCACCAGCGCCTGGGGCTGCCGTCGCGCTGCTTCAGCCTTTCGGTCGAGGCCGCGTGCAATGCCTTCAACATGCAGGCGTCGATCGCCAACCGCATGATCCAGAGCGGTCAGGCCAGGCATGCCCTCCTGGTGCAGGTCAACAACTTCCAGCGCGTGACGCCCCTCGAAGAGACCGTCTCGCTGGTGTTCGGTGACGGTGCCACTGCGGTGGTGCTCGGCCCAGTGAGCGCTGGCCGCGGCATTCTTGCCGAGTCGCACCGGACCGACAGCTACTTCACCCGCACCCTGGCCATCAGCCCGCCCGGCAGGCCCTGGTACGAGGAGGGCCGCTCGGTCCTGCACTCTCCCGACAAGATGGCCGCGCACAGGATGCTCCTCAGCGTCGCGGACTTCGGCAAGGAGGTCATCATCGACGCCTTGGCCAGCGCGCACCTCAGCGCCGGCGACGTCGACTTCTTCGCCTGCCACCAGGGTGCGGCGTGGTTGCGTGGCGCGGTGCAGCAGCACGCCGGCCTGGAAAAGGCGCGCGCGGTCGACACCTTTGCGTGGACGGCGAGCCTCGGCGGCGCGAACATCACCGCGGTGATGGCCGTCGGTGAGCGAGAGGGGATGCTGCGCGATGGCGACTGCGTCGCGACCTTCGCCGGTGGCACCGGCGTGACCTACTCGAGCCTGGTTCTGCGCTGGGGAAGATGATGCATGCGTGAGGTCTCGTGCCGGGTGCTGGACGGGTGGTTCAGGACGCTCGAGAAGCGCAGGCTGCCACCCACCCTGCTGGCCGAGGGCACGGGCTACGGCGTCGCGCACCTGCGCAACAAGCACGAGCGCATCGAGTGGAACGCCTTCGTTCGCTTGCACGAGAACATCTCGCGGCAGTTCACCGAAGAGGAGATGGTCGCCATCGGACGCGAGTGGCTGTCGGGACCGCTGCTGCGGGCCTTCTCGGCGCCCGCACGCCTGCTGTTCACGACCCGAGACATGTACCAGCGGCTGGTGCAGGAGAAGAGCCTGGGCCAGGAGGTCTTCGGTGGCTGCGTGGCCGGGACGATCGTCGACCTCAGCCCGGGCCACCTCCGCCTGACGGTGTCCTTCAAGCCGGACCTGGCCATCCCGCGCGGCTTCTTCCTGCCCACGCTTGGCGTGTACCAGATGTTACCCACGCTGCTCGGCCTGCCACGCGCCACCGTGGTCCTGCAAGACAAGGGCAACCTGGCCGACTATGACATCCGCTATGCCATCGGTGGCGGCTTCATCGCGCGCGCACGCAAGGCGCTGGCAATGCCGTTCGCGATGCGGGCCGCCGCCAGCGAGTTGCAGGAGGCGCACCACCTCTTGCAGGAGCGCTACCACGAGCTCGATGACTACAAGCACAACCTCGAGGTCAAGGTCGAGCAGCGCACCGCGGAGCTGGCGCAGACCACCAGGCAGCTGGAGCAGACCATCGAGCACCTGCGCATCGAACAGGCCTCCCGCTCTCGCATCTTCGCCAACCTGAACCACGAGTTCCGGACGCCGCTGTCGCTGATGCTGCTGGCGGTCAGCGACGTCGAGGGCCGGCTGGGCGACGCGCTCGATGATGGCGCGCGCCAGGGGCTGGGCAGCGTCGAGCGCAGCGTGCGGCGCCTTCTGCGCATGATCGACGGCCTCTTGCTGCTGGCGGCCGGCCAGGAGGATCGGCTGCAGCTGCGGCTCGGGCGGATCGACGTGGCGCAGCTCATCGGCGACCTCTGCCAGACATGGCTCACCGCCGCCAGCACGCGCGGCCTGACCCTGACCTGGAGCGGCCCCGCGCACCTCGAGGCGCGCGTCGACGACGACAAGCTGGAGCGCATCGTCACCAACCTGATCTCGAACGCCCTCAAGTTCACGCCCAGCGGCGGCCGCGTCGACGTCACCATGACCGGCCAGGGCGACCACTTCGAGATCAGCGTCAGCGACACCGGGGTCGGCATCGACGAGGACTTCAAGAGCCGGATCTTCGGCCGGTTCGAGCAGAATCGCGCCCCGGTCAACAGCCCGGTCAGCGGCAGCGGCCTCGGCCTGTCGCTGGTCAAGGAGCTCACCGAGGCGCACGGCGGCAGCGTCGAGGTCGCCGACCGCCCCGGTGGCGGCACCATCTTCCGGGTGCGCATGCCCATCGCCGGCCCGACCCGGAGCAGCGGCATCGTCGTCGAGGAGGCCCCGACCTCGGTCGCCGCGCCACCCCGCCGCAGCGCCGACCGCATGGACGACGACCGCGTCCCGCTGCGGCTGCGCCCCGAGGACTTCGGCCAGGGCGACACCGTCACCAGCGACCCCGAGGTGCTGGAGTCGCCGCGCGCCGGCGCCGAGACCGTCCTCATCGCCGAGGACCAGCCCGAGCTGCGTCAGGCCATCGGACGCCTGCTGCAGCCCGAGTACCGCGTCGTGCTGGCCCACGACGGCCTGCACGCCCTCGAGCTGGCCGCCAAGCACCAGCCCCACATCCTGGTCAGCGACATCGGCATGCCCAACATGGACGGCATCGAGCTGACCCGGCGCTTCCGCGAGCTGTCGGGCAACCGCCTGGCGCCGGTGGTGCTGCTGACCGCGCGCACCACGATGCCCGACCGCATGCTGGGCTTCCAGGCTGGCGCGGTCGACTACGTCATGAAGCCGTTCGAGCCCGACGAGCTGCGCGCCCGCATCCGCTCCCAGCTCGAGCTGCGCAACCTCGCGCTCAAGCTCAGCGAGAGCGAGAAGCTGGCCGGCCTCGGCGTGCTCTCGGCCGGCCTGGCGCACGAGCTGCGCAACCCGGCCAACGCCATCATCAACGCCGTCGGCCCGCTGCGCTCGCTGCTGCCGGCCGCCACCATGGTCGAAGGCACCCCGACGGCGCAGCTGTTCGCCGTCCTCAGCGACTGCGCGCAGCAGGTCGCCATGCTGTCGCGCCAGCTGCTCGGCCTGCGCCGCGATAGCGATCTGGTGTGCGTCGAGGAGCCGCTCGGCAACGTCATCAAGCGCGCGCTGTCGCTGGTGCGCCCGGTGTTCGTCGAGCGCGGCGTCACCTTGCAGGACGGTCCGCACTGGGACGGCCGCCTGATCTGCGCCGGCGGGCTGCTGACGCAGGTGCTGTGCAACCTGCTCGAGAACGCCGCCCACGCCGCCGGCCCGGGCGGCACCGTCAAGCTGCAGAGCCGGCTCGACGGCGACCGCGTCCACCTCGAGGTCATCGACAGCGGCCCCGGCGTCCCGCGCGAGCTGCGCGAGCGCATCTTCGAGCCCTTCTTCACCACCAAGCCGCAGGGCCAGGGCACCGGGCTCGGCCTGACCACCTCGCGTGACATCGTGGTCCGCCACGGCGGCACGCTGGAGGCCTTCGGCGCGCCCGGCAACCAGGTGTTCTCCATCCAGGTCCCGCTACAGCCGCCGAGCTGGGTCCCCGCCGAGCCCCGCCGTGCCCGGAGCAAGTCATGAGCGACGCCAAGGACAGCAAGGACGCCAGGGACGGCCTGATCCTCTACGTCGACGACGAGTGGACCAACCGCGTCGTCTTCGAGCAGTCCTTCATCGATCGGTTCACCATCACAGCCGTCGGCAGCGGCGAGGCCGCGCTGGAGGTCCTGGCCGCGCAGCCGGTCGCCGTCGTCGTCACCGACCAGCGCATGCCCGGCATGTCGGGCAACGAGCTGCTCGAGAAGGTGCGCGCGCAGTACCCCGACACCATCCGCATCGTGCTGACCGCCTTCAGCGAGCTCGATCCCATCCTGAGCGCCGTCAACGATGGCCTGGTCGCGCGCTACGTCATCAAGCCCTGGGACAAGGATGACCTCCAGACCATGCTGGAGTGGGCGGTCGAGGCCTACCGCGTGGGCCGGCGCGATTCGGCGCAGCAGCTGCGCCTCCTGCAGACCGAACGGCTGGTCACGATAGGCACCATCGCCGGGGCCATCCTGCACGACCTCAACCAGCCGCTCTCGTACATCAGCTCGAGCGCGGAGCGGTGGCGCGAGTTCATGGCCGGGATCCCGGCGTTGCAGCGACTTCTGGCTTCGCCCGCCGCCCGGGAGCTGTCGCACGAGGAGCGCGACGCCCTGAGCTTGCTCGCCGAGGAGTACGACGAGACCACGGAGGGCTTCGTTCGCAGCGCTGCCATCGCGCGCAACCTGCTCGACGGCATGCTGCGGGTCCTGCGCAAGGGTCCGCAGTCGACCGCGCCACCCGAGGATCCCGTCCCGGCGATCAAGTATGCCATCTCGGCGTGCAGCAACCTGGTGATCCGGGCACGCGCTCGCCTGGCCTACGAGGGCCCAGCCAGCTTGCCCCCGGTCCGCGTCCCCGCCACCGAGCTGTCGCAGGTCATGATCAACCTCATCGCCAACGCCACCCAGGCGCTCGGCCTCGACGAGCGCAGCCGCGGCCGCATCAGCGTGATCGCGGTCGACGCTGGCGACCATGTGCGCGTCGAGATCGTCGACACCGGCCCCGGCATGAGCGCCGAGGTGCTGGAGAAGGTCGGCACCCCGTTCTACACCACGCGCGCCGACGGCACCGGCCTCGGCATCTCGCAGTGCCGCCGCATCCTGGAGCGCGGCGGCGGCCGCCTGGTGCTGACCAGCCGCCCCGGCGTCGGCACCACCGCGACCTGCGTCCTGCCCAAGGGCTGACCCGCCAGGTCAGCGCAGCTGCGGCGAGCGCCGAGCTACAGCGTCACGCCCGCCGCGGCGCACAGCTTCCGGGCCGCGCTGGCGTCGCGCAGCCGCCGGGCCGCCTCGCGCGCCGCCTTGGTGTCCCGGGCCTGGCACTTGATCTTGACCATCAGCTCCAGCGCCTGCGGCCGATCCGGCGCCAGCCCGAGCGCGTTGAGCGCGTGCGTCTCGGCGTCGTCCATGCGCCCCGCCTTCAGCGCGGCCTCGCCCTCCACCACCTCCTGATCGGCCTCGAGGTCGTCGTCGCCGCGGCTGACGGTGTCATAGACCTGGCCCTTGCCGGCGCCCTTGCGCACGGCGTTGGCGCGCTTGAGCTCGTCCTTGATGATGCCGACCATCTTCTCGAAGCGCTGCGCGCCCTTGATGCGGCGACCATTGATGAAGAAGGTCGGCGTGCCGGTGCCGCCGAGGTCGCCGGTGACCAGCTTCAGATCGGCCTCGATCTTGGGCAGGAACTTGTGCTTCTCGAGGTCCTCGTTGAAGCGCAGCACGTCGAGCCCGATCTCCTGCGCGATGCGCGACAGCACCTTGCGATCCAGGCGCACCCGCTCGCGGAACATGGCGTCGTGCATCGCCCAGAACTTGCCCTGGGCGTGCGCGGCCATGCCGGCCTCGGCGGCGATGGCGGCGTCGCTGTGCACCGCCAGCGGGAAGTTGCGCCAGACCACGCGGACGTCCTCGGGGAAGGTCTCGCGGAGGCGCTCGACCAGGGCGTTGGCGGCGGCGCAGAACGGGCACTGGAAGTCGCCGAACTCGATCAGGACCACGGCGGCGTCGAGGTTGCCGCGCTCGGGCGCGCCCTCGACCGCGACCTGCCAGCGCCGGCCGTCGATGGGCTCGATGTCGGGCTCGCCGGTGGGCATGAAGGAGGCCTCCTCCATGCCGCCCTTGAGGCGCTGGGCATAGACCTGGCTGACGTCCATGCCGCCCGCGACCAGCGCGGTGGCGGCCGACATCTCGCGCTGCACCACCTCGCTGAGGCCCTTGGCGCCCTCCACCGGGACACCGTTGATGAAGAAGGTCGGGGTGCCGTGCACGCCGAAGCGCAGCCCCATCGCATAGTCGCGCGCCAGCATGGCGATGACCTCGGTGCGCCCCTTGTCGACCGCCAGCTGCTTGACGTCGACCTTGGCCGCGCGCGCGGCGTCCATCAGGGCGTCGGCCGACAGCCCGCGCGGCTGCCGCGCGAAGACCTCACGCAGGACCCGCGCCAGCTTCTGCTGCACCCCGGCGGCCAGCGCCATGCGCGCGCCCAGCTCGGCGCTGGGGTGATCCTGCCCCGGGAAGTGGCGGATCACGACGCGGACGTCGCCCTTGTACTTGGTCATCAGGCGACGCAGCTCGGTGTGCGCCTTGGCGCAGACGGCGCACTCCACGTCGATGAAGGCGACCACTGTGACCTTGGCGTTGCGCGGGCCCAGGTACTGCGCCCCGTCGGTGGGGACCTGGTAGCGCTTGTCAGGATCGATGCGGCGCGCTTGCTGCGTCTTGGCAGCGGCGGTCGCGGTCAGGGCGCACAGGAGGGCGACGGTGATGACACGGGCACGGAGCACCATGCCGCGGAGAATATCACACGGGGTCGAGCCGTTCGGCCCCGACACCACCATGCTCGTCGTTGCGGCGCCGGCGCTGGTCGGCGACCTCGGACAGCTGCTCGAGCAGCTGGGGGTGCGTCGACAGCACCTCGTTGAAGTCCTCGCGCGGCAGCACCAGCAGCCAGGCCTTGCTGACGGTGCGAATGGAGGCCACCGCGGGGTTCTTCTGCAGCAGCGACATCTCGCCGAAGACGTCCCCGGGCCCGAGCTCGCCGAGGACCTCCTTGCTGCCGCGCACCGCCTGCAGCTTGCCGGTCAGCACCAGGTACAGGCCGTCGGAGCGCCCACCCTCCTTGATGACGTCGCGCGCCGCGGTGACCTCGCGCAGCCGGAAGCGCCCCACCAGCTGGCGGCGATCCTCGCGCGAGAACGGCTTGAACAGCGGCGAGGTCGCCAGCAGCGTGTTGACCATGCGGGCGCGGAAGAAGCGCATCAGCAGGCGCAGCACGCGACCCTCGCTGGCGACCAGGTCGCGCACGTGCTGGCGCGAGACCTCCAGCAGGTCGACATCGGTCTCCGCGATCACGGTGGCCGAGCGCGGCCGGTTGGTCAGCAGCGCCATCTCGCCGAAGAACGCGCCCGCGCGCAGGCGCGCCAGCTCGATGGGCGGCACGTGGGAGCCCGACGCCGTGGTGGTCTCGTCGGGCTCGCGCACGACCGAGACCTCGCCGCGCAAGATCAAGAACAGGCTGGTGCCGATCATGCCCTGCTTGAAGACGGTCTGCGTCTTCTTGCGGTGACGCAGCTCGCCCTGGTCGATGAGGCGCTTGACCAGGTCGCTGTCGAGCTCGGCCAGCAGCGGGCTGGAGGTCACCGAGGCGGCCACCACCTGCAGCACGTCGAGCTTGCCGGGCTCGTCGAGCGACAGCTCGCGCACGCTCTTGGGCGCGGCCGCGGTGGGTGCCTCGGACTCGGCCGGGGTGTGCAGCTCGGTGAAGGGCAGCGCGTCGGCCAGCGTGATGTGCTCGAGGCCGGGCTCGCTGGGCACCGCGCGCTCGACCGTGGTCAGGCGGCGCGCCGCCAGATCGGACTGCACGATGATGGGGACCGGACCCGAGTGCGGGCTGGGGGCCGGCCCGCTGGGGCTGGCCGCGACCGGCTGTGGCACCGCGGCCATGGGGCCACTGCGGCTGGGCGCGGGCGTGGCCGGCGGGATGGCAGCCGAGGCGGAGGCCGCGGCTGAGACTGCGGCCGAGGCTGAGGCTGAGACTGGGGCCGAGGCTGAGGCCGCGGCTGAGACTGAGGCCGCGGGCGTGGCCGTGGCCGTGGCCGTGGCCGTGGCCGTGGCCGTGGCCGCGGCTGCGGGCGGCGCCACCGCGGCCTGCTGGGCGCTGGGCCGCGCGGCCTGGGTCGCGATCGGCGTCGCCCGCGCCACCCGCTCGGCGGCCTGCTGCACCGCCCGGGTGATGTCGCCGACGCTGGCGTTGTCCTTCTCCTCGTCGCCCGCGGGCTCGGCGGTCAGTGACAGCTCGACCGAGGACGAGGTGCGCCCGCGCTGCCCCGCCGGCAGGCTGGGCACCTCGCGCGGCGGCGCCGGCCTCGAGGCCACCACCTCGGGCTCCGACTCGGTCTCCGGCCCGGGCTCCGCGGTCAGCGACAGCTCGACCGAGCTGGTGGTGCGCCCGCGCTGGCCGACCGGCAAGCTGGGCACCTCGCGCGGCGGTGGCGGGCTCGACGCCGGCGCCGCGGCGGGTCGGGCCGCGCCGGCTTCGTCATCCTCATCGTCACTGTCGTCGTCCGCCGCGGCGCTTCGCGCTGGCGCGCGCGGCGCGGGCGCGGCCTCGGCGCCGTCATCGTCGTCCAGCCCCAGCCGCGATCTCAGCATCTGGGCCAGCCGGCGCGCCCCGCCGTGGCGCGAATCGACCGCCAGCACGCGCTGACAGGCCGCCAGCCCCTCCTTCATGAAGCCGCCGCGGGTGAACATGTCGGCGGCGCGGAAGAAGGCCTCCAGCGCCTCGTCGCGCAGCGCCAGCGTCAGCGCAGCTTCGCCGCGCCCGATCCACAGGTCGGGATCGAACGGCTCCTTCTTGCAGGCGTCCCGCCACAGCTCCAGGGCCTTGTCGTGCTTGCCCTTGTGTGCGAGTGCCGCTGACTTCTCGCGCACCTTTTCGAGCCGGGTCGCCATGCGGACGGCTCATCTTACGCCGGGAAGCTGGCGCCCGCCATGCTGGCGATCCGGGACGGTTTTTTGACCTGCCTTGACAACCATGACGCGCCGCATTAAAGCTTGGACATCGACTCAGACGCGGCGCGTCACAAAGGCCGCCCAACTCGACAAAGGGAGACCCCGATGAGCACGCTCGCGATGGTTCCTCAGAAGCTCCGCGATGGGTTCACGGCCGCGACCAGCAGCGCCCGCGACCGGCTCGGCGACCTCGAGCAGCGCACCCGGCGCGCCCTCGCCTTCGGCAGCCACTTCCGCACGGTGTGGACCGACACCACCGGTCGCCTGCGCCGTGTCCTCGACCTGCCCTCGCGCGACGCTCTGTCGGCGCTGAGCTCGCGGGTCGAGAAGCTGGCCAAGAAGATCGAGCAGTTCGAGAAGAAGGCCGAGGAGCGCGTCAAGCGCCGCAAGGCCAAGTAGGCCTCAGGCGATCAGGAACGTCTCGCCCAGCTTCACTTCCACGCGCTCGAAGCGGCCGACCAGCTCACCACCGATCTCGAACGGCGACTCGCGCGACATCTCGATGGCGACGTGGTCGCACAGATAGTCGCGGATGGTCCTGGAGCGGTACTCGCCGGTGAACACCGCCGGCAGGTGGCTCAGGATCTCCATCGCGCCGGCGCTGCCCACGCGCAGCTGGAAGCGGTCGCGGCGCATCTCGGCGAACGGGAACATCTTGAGGCCCAGCCCGAAGAACGGGATGGTCGAGCACGACGCCAGCGAGCAGTCGCCCTCCCAGATGGTCTCGCCGGCGCGCACCGGCACGCCGCGCGCGACGTCACCCTCGCCGATCAGGATGGCCGGCGCGCCCAGGTTGATGACCCGCACCTGCGCGCGCTTCGAGGTCAGGAAGCGCGGGATCGACCGGGTGACGACGGAGGCCGCGTAGCGCAGGTTCGACGACTGCACCCACTTGCGCAGCGGGCTCCTGTCGATGGCCTCGCACACCTCGTGGTGATCCTCGAGGACCTGGGCATCGAGGCCGAAGCCACAGAACGGCGTGACCCGGCCCAGCGTCTCCAGCATCGGCATCTCGCGCGGAGCGTTGCTCTGGCGCGCGCGCAGCACGTCGGCGACCAGGCCGTCCCAGGTGAACGGGCCGGCGCCCATGGCATCGGCGAAGGCGTTGCCGGTGCCCAGGCGCAGCACGCCGACCGCCGGCAGCACCGCGGCCTGCTCGCGCGCGGCATCGGCCAGGTGCTCGACGCCGCGCACCAGGGTGCCGTCGCCGCCGCCGAACAGCACGGTGTCATAGCCTCGCGCGACCACGTCACGCGCGATCTCGCGCGCCTGATCCAGGCTGTGCGACAGGTACAGATCCTCGGCCGGAGTCACGCTGGCCAGCGCCTGCACCACGCGCTCGTCGACCTTCAGGGCGTTCGAGTTCAGTACCACGGCCACGCGGCGGCGCGCCTTGCGCGTGCGCGGCGGCGGCACGGGCTGCGAGAAGGTGCGGGTAGGTGACAGGGCGATGGCGCTCATGGGCCGCTGTACTGCACGGCCGGGGCCACCCCGCCTGGCACGCGTTTTCAGCCCTTTGCACCTGAAACCAGAAGCGGATTCGCAACCTTGCCGACGCGGGGGTGCGTACCTGACGTGGCACCTGTTCACTCGTCGACGGCCACCGACACCATCAGCTCCTTGCCGACGTCGCGCGGGCTGCGCGTGCCATCCGCCATCGCACGCAGCGCCAGCAGCAGCGGCGTGCGCACACCGTGGCGCTCGGCCAGCGCGCCGGCCTCGCGCGCCGCGCGGACCCCCTCGGGCTCGGTGGCCGGCCGCTCACCCTTTGCCAGCGCCTCGCCATAGCGGAACGACTCGTCACCGTCATCGGCGCCATACGCCATGCGCGCGCCGACACCCGACAGCCCGAAGAAGGTGCGCTCGTTGCCGCCCAGCTTGACGCCGAGGCGCGCCAGCTCGCCGAGGCCGCGGGTCTCCATCACCGCGCGCGTCGACCGTCCGAAGCCCAGCCCGGCCGCGATGCCCACGCCGAACGACAGCGCCGCGCCCAGCGCCGCCGCCAGCTCGACGCCGATGATGTCGTGGTTGCCGTACACCCGCAGCCGCGCCCCCGCCAGCATGCGCTTGGCCTCGGTGATGACGTCGTCATAGCGCGACCCCACCACGCAGGCCTCGGGATCCCCCGCGCCCAGCCCCTCGACCGCCAGCGGCCCGGCCAGGATCCCCACCCGCAGCACGCAGGTCTCCTCGCGCAAGATCTCCGACACCCGCATGCCGCTGCCCGGCTCCAGACCGCGCGCGGTGTGCACGATGAGGTGCGCCCCGGTGACCACGTCGCCGAGCTGCCGCGCCAGCACCCGCGCGGTGTGCGCCGGCGTGGCCAGGATGATCAGGCGCGACGCCGCCGCCAGCTCGGGCAGCGCCGCGACGTCTGCGCTCGACGCGCTGGTCACGCGCTGCCCGGTGGCCGCCGCGACCTCGCCCAGCGCACGCGCCAGGGCCGCCGCCCCTGCGCCGCCGCCAACGTCGGCGGCGTGCACCACGCCCAGCCCTCGCATCATGACAGCCCCCCGAGCCCCGCCACCGCGGCGTCGGGCAGGTGCGCCATGCGGTTTCTGTAGTAGTAGACCAGGCGCAGCGAGGTCGGCACCACCGCGCCGCCGCGGCGCTCCGCCACCGGGCGCGAGTGGTACGCCGTGAACGAGCGCAGCGCATCGTCGACCACGCCCATCGCCGGCCGCTCTGCCGAGCGCTTGTCGAGGCGCCCCCAGGCGCCATTGGCGCCGCGGATGCGGTCGCGCAGCCGATCCACCCCGGCCGCCAGCAGCTCGGACGACACCTGCTGCGGGTCGGCCATGCGCAGCACGCGGAACGGATCGCGCACGCCGGCCTGCGCGCACATGCGCTCCCACAGCACGGTGGCCACGAGGTGCGTGGCCATGTAGACCACGTCGCGCTGGTAGGCCTTCACGATCGACTCGCCCAGGGTGCGGGTGTACTCGTTGTCGCGCTGCGTGACCGGACCGCGCCCGCTGGCGCCGTCGTCGAGGAACAGCTCGGGATCGATGCGGCGCCCGCGCGGATCGTGCGACTGGCCCTCGGCGTCGACCTGGTTGCCGAACGGATCCAGCGGCTGCCCGAAGCGCACCACGGTGGCGCCCTCCATGGCCAACGTCTTGCGAATGAACGAGGTCACGCGACCGAAGCGCGACGACTCGTCGTCCTCGATGATGTAGCGCGACTTGCCGACCTCGGCGAGGTAGTCGTCGATCAGCGTCTCGGCCTCCAGCGTCAGGTGATAGTTGAGCGTCACCGGGACGAAGAACACCGACAGCCCCTGCGCCCCCGCGGCCAGCCGGTTCTCGTAGGCGCGCAGCCCGGTGCCCATCAGGCCGAGCTTGAGCTTCTGCTCCAGGCCACCCGAGCGCGAACGGGTGCCGCCGGGAAAGAACAGGCTGTGAAAGCCGCGCTCGATGAGCACGGTCGAGTACTCCTTGAGGACGTCCTTGTACAGCGAGTGGCGCAGGCGCCGATCGACGCGGTAGGCGCCCAGGTTGCGCATGAAGAACGACAGGATCGGGTTGGTGAACAGGTTCTTGCCGGCGCCATAGGTGCACGGCGGCAGCCCGGCGCGCTCCAGCGCGAAGCCGATCACGATGGAGTCCATGTTCGACAGGTGCGTCGGCGTCACCACCAGGGTGCCGCGCGCCGCCAGCGCGCGCACGGTGTCGAGCTCGCCCTCGATGAGCACACGGCCCTGCAGCTCGCCCAGGTTGCCCAGGCCCTCGCGCAGCCGCTGCGGCGTCAGCAAGAGCGACATGCCCACGGGCAGGATGTTCTTCACGAAGCCATAGACCCGGGCGTCGAAGTTGCCGGCCACGTCACGGGCGTGCTCGTGGGTCAGGCGCGCCGCCTCGGCCTCCTTCTCGGCGTCCGACATGCGCGAAAGGTCGCGCGCCAGCTCGTGCCAGCGCGCCGCCCGCTTGCGCTCCTCGGGGCTGCCCTTCTCCAGGCGCTGGGTCTCGTGGAACGCGGCGTCGTTGAGCACGTACTCCAGGCGCCCATCGCCGCCGCGCAGGTGCGCCGCGCGACGCTCGGCCAGGATGCGCTGCTCGACCTCGGCCACGATGGACTCGCGCTCGGCGTTGAAGTCGCCCAGCCTGCCGGCTCCGGTGCTCATCGCTGAACCGGCCTCTCTGCCGTCGCCTGCCGGGGGAACACGGGGCACGCCTGCGGCCGCTCGGCGCCGGGCTCGGCGCCCTCGATGACGCACGCCATCTTGTCGGCACAGTCGACCAGCTTCTCGATGGCCTGGTTGAGCGTGGCGTGCACGGGGCGCTCGAAGTGCGGGCAATGGATCACGATCTGCAAGGCCAGGCTGCGTCGCATTGGTAGATCCTACTTTCCTCCCCACTTTGTCGTGGGTGTTTGAGTAAGACCCCCTTTCAAACCGTGCATGCGGATTTCCCGCACACGGCTTACCGGTGGTCTCTCGAGACGCAGCATTACGT
>JADYYK010000200.1 GCA_020853705.1 Deltaproteobacteria bacterium | reverse complement strand
TGATCCAGCACCTGCAGGGCGACCTGTCCTATCGCGAGGGCGGACAGTCGGTGGCCGAGGCGCAGAAGAAGATCGAGGAGGCCATCGCGCGCTTCAAGGACGCGGCCTCGCGCCAGCCGGTGCTGTTCAAGGACTATGACGCCTGGATCGAGCACCTCGAGGCGGCCAACCAGGCGCTGCGCGATGGGCCGCGGCCGATCGAGAAGATCACCGAGGCCGCCGATCAGCCCGCGCCGCCGCCGGGTGCGCGGCCGCGGGTCGATCGCGGTGTGCTGCCCCAGCCGAGCGCGACGCCTGACGCCGCGGTGCCGGCGGCGCCCAAGCCCGACGGCGGCCTGCCCTCGGGCGGTGTGCTGATGTAGCCGTCCCGCGCGCTGCGTTCCGCGCGCCGCCGGCATCGAACGCCAACCCCGCTGCCCCGAGAGAGACGCCGATGGCCGACGACCTGCCCAAGCCCGAGCCCAAAGAGATCGACGAGAAGCTGTCCATCCAGCTGCGCCACCTGGCCGAGGACGCCGTGCTGCGCGCCCAGCCCAACGGCGACGAGCGCTGCGACAACTGCCTCTACTACATGGATCCCGACAAGAAGCTGACCTACTGCTGGCACCCCAAGCTGCGCATCCTGGTCGGCGGCGAGTGGTGGTGTCAGTGGTGGGAGAAGATCGAAGAGTAAAAGCGCAGTGATTCATGGTGGTTCGGAGAAGGCGCGAAAATAGTCGTTGACCCGCGGACACGGAATGAATATTCATTCCAGTCATGAGCGGGCGGGCACTGCACACGACGAATCGGGCGGCCAGCGCCGACGAGCGTCGTGAGGCCATCCTGGCCGCGGCCCTGGAGCTGTTCTCCGAGCGCGGCTTCCATGGCACCGCTGTGCCGCTGGTGGCGGACAAGGCCGGCGTCGGCGCCGGCACGCTGTACCGCTACTTCGAGAGCAAGGAGGCGCTGGTCAACGCGCTGTACCAGCGCTGGAAGGGCGAGTTCGCCGCCCACGTCATGAGCAACTTCCCCGTCGACGCGCCGACCCGCCAGCAGTTCGCGACCATCTGGCAGCGCATGACGCGGTTTGGCCATCAGAACCCGCGTGTCCTGCAGTTCCTCGAGCTGCACCACCACGGCGACTATCTCGACGAGCAGAGCCGCGCGGTGGAGCGCTCGGTGCTGGATCCGGTGGTCGCCTTCATCGAGGACGCGCAGCACAAGCAGGCCATCAAGCCGGCGCCGGTCGAGGTCATCATCGCGCTGGTGCATGGCGCCTTCGTGGGCCTGCTGCGTGCGGTGCAGGAGAAGCGACTGGTGCTGACCGACGAGGTCCTGAAGCTCGCAGAAGAGTGTGTGTGGGAGGCGGTTCGGCGCTAGCCAGCCCGAGATCCGCCCTTTTTTTGGCCCGAAATCGGAATGAACGTTCATTCCCAAGAGAAAACCAGGAGAGAGCACATGTCGAAGTCGAACCAGCAGGTCGTCGTCATCACCGGTGCCACCGCAGGGATTGGTCGTCACGCCGCCGAGTACCTCAGCGAGCGCGGCTATCGCGTCATCGCCACCGGGCGCAACCCGGCCATCCTCGCGGAGATCGCCCACAAGAGCGGCGGCAAGGTCGACACCGTGCGGCTCGACGTCACCAGCGAGGAGTCGATCGCGGCCGCGGTGCGCGAGGTCGACCGTCTGACCGCGGGTCACGGCGCCGATGTGCTGGTCAACAACGCCGGCTATGGCATGGCGGCGCCGCTGGCCGAGCTGACCGACGCCGATCTGCGCAAGCAGTTCGACACCAACGTGTTCGGTCTGATGGCGGTGACGCGAGCCTTCCTGCCCCAGATGATGCAGCGCCGCGCCGGCCGCATCATCAACATCTCGAGCATCGGCGGGCGCATCACCTTCCCGATGTTCGGCGCCTATCACGGCTCGAAGTACGCCGTCGAGGCACTCAGCGACTGCCTGCGCATGGAGCTGCGGCCGTTCGGCATCCGCGTCTCGCTGGTCGAGCCGGGGCCGATCGCGACCGAGTTCGCCAACCGCTCGATGGCCGAGGTCAGCAAGTACAAGAGCCAGGCGCCCGAGTCGCCCTACGGGCCGGTGTATGCGCGCGCGGATCGCCTGAAGGAGCTCAGTGACAAGCAGGCCGCGCACCCCATCAAGGTGTCGCGCGCCATCGAGCGCGCGGCGTTCGGGCGCTGGCCGTCGGCGCGCTATGTGGTGCCGTTCAGCTCGGCCGTGATGCTGTGGGTGCTGAGCCGACTGCCGACCAGCTGGCGCGATGCGGTGATGCGCCGCTTCGTGGGGCTGACCGCCAAGCTGGTCAAGCCGGTGGCGCAGGTGACCGCGGCGGCGGGCAGCAGCGGAAAGCGCTCCGTTGCAGCCTGACCGACCCACATGTGCGCCTGACGGCCGAGGTGGTAGAGGTTGGTCGTCAGGCGGAGATTCAGGCAGGGTGATCGCGGGGTTATGGGCCGGAAAAGGGTGGCACGCGGGCTGCTTTTGTAGCTGGTCATGATGACCAAGATGGTTCGCGTGATGATGGTGGCGGTGCTGGCGGCGACGCTGACGGCGTCGGCGGGCTGCATGGGGTCGGAGTCGGGCGAGGACGGCGGTGGCACGGGCATCGGCGGCACCGGCATCGGCGGCACGGGCACCGGCGGCACGGGCACCGGCGGTGGCACGGGTACTGGCGGCACCGGCGGCACCACGGTGAAGCCGGTGCTGCCGGCGGTGAGCGGCAGCTTCCAGGTCGTGACCACCATCGACCTGACCGTGAACGCGGTGCTGCCGAGCACGGCGGCCGACGGCGTCGGCACCCTGCAGGCGCTGAAGACCGATCCCGCGGGCACCTTCTTCGACCTGCTCGAGGAGGCCGGTGTGCCGCTGGTCGATGACATCCTGGACGCGCTGCCCAGCGCGCTGTCGTCGAAGCTGAAGGGCTGGATCAACAGCGCGGTGACCGGCCTGGTCTTCAATGGCGGCCCGGTGTCGACCGCGCTGAGCGACCTCATCGGCGCGGCGTCGCTGACCCTGACCCGGTTCGACGTGCTGAGCACGCTGGAGATCGGCAGCATCGACGCCGCCGGCCGTGGCCTGGCGGTGCACCGCATCGACGCGCTGCGCTTCTCGCTCCAGGGCAAGACCGTGACCGTGCCGGTGCCGGTGGCCGAGGGCGTGACCACCCAGGAGGACGTCACCATCCAGGTCACCGCGGGCCGCATCGTCATCGGCGCGCACAGCTTCTCGCTGCCCTATGGCCAGTACGCCTACGACGCGCTGAACGACTATGCCCGCCAGAAGTATGGCTACGACCTGCGTGGCGCGCTGGGCGCCGCCATCGACTGCAACCAGGTGGCGTCGTCGGTGGCCAACCGCTGCGTGCTGGGTGTGTGCGTGGGTTACCAGGCCACGCTGCGCTCCATCTGCGAGCAGGGCCTCGACCGCGCGGTGGCCGAGGTGCAGAGCCGCTTCGCCGCGAACCGCTTCGACGCGCTGGAGCTGTCGAATGGCCGCGCGGCGGCGACCGCGACCGCGCTGACCCAGGGCAGCTGGGATGCCCGCCTCGACGTCGGCTTCGGCCCCCGCGCGGTGCCCGCGACCTTCAGCGCGACTCGCTAGTCCCCCCCCCCGCGACATCGAACCTGGCCCGCCGCGCACCTACTCGGGTGCCAGGCGGGCCAGTCGCTTCTTGAGGTCGGCGTACTTGCGCAGGAACTCGTAGTGCTTGTCGCGGAAGGCCTGCAGATAGCGGCGCTCGCGGCCCTTGGCGACGAAGGCCTCGCGCAGCTCGCCGAAGCGCTCGAACAGCTGGCGCGAGGCGGTCAGCTCGGCGATGAGGGGCAGTGTGCGGGTGCCGTCGTTGAGGCTGGCGCGCCCGGGCTGGCCCGGGGTGGGCAGCACGAACTCGATGGTGATCATCTCGGGCGCGGCCTCCTTGAGGGCGCGGATGACCATCGACGCGGGCAGGTCGGGCAGCTGATCGCGCACCAGGGCGATGTGCAGCCGGCCGCGACCGCCGCGATCCAGGGCCTCGCCGCCGGTGGTGGCGTGCTTGACGATCCAGCCGCCCTTCTCGGCGGCGGCGGCCTTCATCTCCTCGTACAGCGCGGTGTCGGGGTCGACGATGAGGACGACATACTCGGTCTCGAAGTCGGCCCGGCTGGTGTCGCGCCCGGCCACCGAGTCGCGCAGGTCGACCAGGTGGCGCTCGCTCTCCATCAGGCGCTTCAAGAACTCCTCGTGGGCGTCGCCGAGCTCGCGCACGAAGGACGACAGGTTGCGCTCGCGCGCGACCTCGCGGGTGGCGTCGATGATGCGGCGGCGCAGGTAGTCGAGCTGATCGGACGCCTTCAGGATGCAGTCGGCGGCGCCGGCGCGGTAGCTGGCCACCGCGACCTCGAACGACTTGCGCCCGGTCAACATGATGAAGGTCGAGGCCGGCGCCTCGGGCTTGGCCATCATCAGGAGGTCGAGGCCCTGGGTGGCCTCCGGGGTGTCGATGTCGATGACCACGACGCCGAAGAACTTGCTGTGCAGCTGGGCCAGCGCTTCCTCGTGGCTGACCGCGCTGGTGACCGAGACCCCGGCGTCGGCGAGGACCCGGGTCAGCCCAGCGGTGACTCGCTCGTCCTTGTCAACGACGAGGACCTCCGAGCCGCGCTGTTCGTCAGCCACGGGGTCACTCTACAGGGTGGAACGTGAAGGGCCACTGGATGGGGACCTCGCCGGAGACCGGCTTGGGGAAGTCCCAGGTCTCGATGAGGGCGCCCACGCAAGCGGCCAGGCCGTCCGAGCCGGTGGTGTTCTTGGCCACCCGGCTGACCTTGGCGCGGCCGTTGGCGTCGATGCGGAAGACGATCTCGATGTCGCCCTCGAGCTTGGGCTCTTGCTTCTGGTAGCGCGTGTAGCACGAGCCCACGCTGTCGGCGCCGCGACGGAAGACCCGGTCGAGCTCGTCGGTGTCGATGGGCGGGCGCGCGGGATCCGCGGTCGGCGACGGCGAGGGCGCGACCTCGGTCGGGCCGGCGTCGGGTGTGGCGGGCGGCGGCACCGCGGCGTCGACGCTGGTGGCTGGGGTCGCGCTCGGGGTCGGCGTGGCGCTCGGGGTCGGCGTGGCGCTCGGGGAGGCCGAGGGGCTGGCGCTCGCGCTGGGCGAGGGGGTGGCGCTCGCGCTGGGGCTGCTGCTGGGGCTGGCGCTGCTGCTGGGCGACGGGCGCGGATTGATGATGGTGACCGGCTTGCCCTGGTCCTTGCCGATGCGCATGCCGCGCACCGGCACCAGCGGGGCCGGGGTGGGCGGCGCGCTGGCCAGCAGGACCCCGGCGTCGGGGGCGCTGGCGAGCACCGGGCGCGCTGGCTCGGCGGCCTGGGCGCGCAGCGAGAAGTAGCGCCGCAGACAGTAGATCCCGCCGGCCACGAAGCCGAGGTTGAGCAGCACCAGCACCGCGGTCGCCGCCGGGGCGCGCCGCGGGGGACGGAAGTCGAGCGAGGCGCCGGCCTCGGGGTCAGCGGGCGCCGGAGCGGGTGCGCGCTGCGGCCGGCGCGCCGAGCTGAGCGCGCGCGCCGCGGCCGAGCCAGCGGCAGGTGGCGGTAGCGGGGCGGGTCGGCTGCCCCCAGGTGAAGGCGATGCGGCCAGGGCGCCAGGAACGTGAGGAACGCCAGGGGTGCCAGAAGCGACGGGGGCGCGGCTGCTGGCCCGCCCGGACTTGAGCGACGCGGTGTCGGCAGGCGCCGCGGGCGCACCGGGCTGCGCCTGCCCGGGCGCGACCGGGACCGCCGAGACCGCGCGACGCACTGGCGGAACCGGGGCGGCACCGCCGGGGGCGGCCAGGGTGCGACCAGGCACCGACTGACCGGAGGCGCCCTGCCCTGCCCCCGGCGCCGACGTCGACGTCGCCACGCGGCTGCCGCACACGCCGCAGAAGGCGGCGCCATCGGGCAAGGGGGACCGGCACTGCGCGCACGCCGCCATCGCAGTGGACGCTAGCAGCCTTCGCGCAGGGCGTCAAAACCACGTGATCGTGCTACGCTAGGACGATGTCGGCAGTCCTGGATCGGGTGCTTGCGGCGGCCCGCAAGCTGGGCGCTTCGGACGTTCATCTGAAGGCCGGGCTGCCGCCCATCTTCCGTATCGGTGGCGAGCTGCGCACCGTGCGCGACGTGCCCGCCGTGACCAGGGAGGCCATCGGCGCCTTCGCGGCCAACATGATGACCGACCGCCAGCGCGAGGAGTTCGAGCGCTCCTACGACTGCGACCTGGCCTACCAGTCGCCCGACGGGACCCGCTACCGCGTCAACGTGTTCCAGCAGCGCGGCACCCTGGGCATGGTCATGCGCCTGATTCCGCCCGAGGTGCCGGCGTTCGAGACCCTGCTCCTGCCCAGCGTGATCCTGAAGCTGGCCGAGGAGTCGCGCGGCCTCATCCTGGTCACCGGCATCACCGGCTCGGGCAAGAGCACCACTCTGGCGTCGATGGTCGACTACATCAATGCGCGCCAGGCCTGTCACATCGTGACCATCGAGGATCCCATCGAGTACGCCTTCCGCGATCGGCGCTCGATCGTGAACCAGCGCGAGCTCGGCCTCGACACCATCAGCTTCGCGCGCGCGCTGCGCGCCTCGCTGCGCCAGGACCCCGACGTCATCCTGGTCGGCGAGATGCGCGATCTCGAGACCTGCGAGATCGCGATGACGGCAGCCGAGACCGGCCACCTCGTGATGTCGACGCTGCACACCGTGGACGCGGTCGAGACCATCAACCGCATCATCTCGATCTTCCCGCCCCACCAGCAGGGCCACGTGCGCATCCAGCTGGCCGCCATCATCAAGGGTGTCATCTCGCAGCGCCTGATCCCGCGCGCCGACGGCAAGGGCATGGTGCCCGCGGTCGAGATCATGGTGTCGACGCAGCGCATCCGCGAGCTCATCGTCGAGCCCAAGCGCACCGTCGAGATCCACGACGCCATCGCCACCGGGCGCCACCCCTACGGCATGCAGAGCTTCGATCAGGCCCTGACCGAGCTGGTGCACAAGAAGCTCATCAGCTACGAAGAGGCGGTCAAGGCGGCGTCGAACGCCGATGACTTCGCGCTGCACTTCAAGGGCATCCAGACCGGCAGCTCCAACGAGAGCGCGGCCGACTTCATGCGCGACCAGCAGGCCGCGGTGCGCAGGCAGGCGGGCAGCGGACCACCGGCGCAGGGTGGCCAACCCGATCCTGGGTTCCAGATCGACCGTTTCGGCAAGGAGTAGACTGGCGTGATCCGCGGCGTTGCCGGCGTGCGTTGGTGGCTGGCGCTGGCGCTGCTGGTGGCGATGACCTGTGGGCTGGGCGGCGGCGCGGGCGTGGCCCTCGCGGCGCGCAAGCGGGTGGTCTTCCTGGGCGTGGACGGGCCGCAGGCCGGGCGCGCCAGCAGCATGATCGAGCGGCTGCTCAGCAAGAAGTTCACCCTGGTCAGCGTCAAGGCCTACGTGCGCGCGCGCAAGCGGCTGCGCGCCAAGGGCAGCGACAGAGATCTGGCCAAGGTGCTGCAGGACGTCGGCGCGGACGCCCTGGTCAGCGGCAGCATCCGCCGCAAGGGTGCGCGCTGGGTGCTGCGCGTCAGCGTCAAGAATGGCACCAACGGCAAGACCGTCGGCTCGGCCAGCGACGTCATGCGCCGGCCGGCCGATGCGGCGTCGTCGCGCGGGGCCATCGCCGGGCGGCTGTACGCCGCGGTGGAGCGGTCGGGCGGCAAGGTGGTGGTGCTGGCGGCGGGCAAGAAGGTCAAGCCGCAGCCCGAGCCGGAGCCCGACGGCGAGGACGGCGCGGGCGCGGGCGGCGACGACGACGAGCCGGTGCCGGATGAGCCGCCCCGGGGCAAGGGCGGCAAGAAGGGCCGCGAGGTCGTCGCGCGTGGTGGTGATGGCGGTGATGGCGGCGGTGATGACGGCGGTGGCGGCGGGCGCAAGGGGCGCGGCGCTCGTGATGGCGATGGCGATGGCGATGATGGTGGCGACGGTGGCGATGGTGGCGACGGCGCCGGGGCTGCTGGCGGCGACGGCGATGGCAGCGCGCGCAAGCGCCGCGACGACGATGATGATGGTGATCGTGTCGACCTGGCCGGACGCAGCCGGGGCCTGCCGCCGTCGGCCATCCGGCTGTCGGCCGGGGTGACCTTCATCGGGCGCGACTTCGCCTTCGCCAACTCGCGCACCGAGCTGCCCAGCTACAAGGGGGTGCCGACGCCGGCCGGGCTCATCGAGGCCGAGCTGTATCCGCTGGCGCTGGCGGGCGGCGGGCCGATGCGACGCCTGGGCCTGGGCCTGGTGCTGGAGCGCGTGATCACGATGCACACCGAGGACAACGACGCCCCCGGTCTGGAGATCCCGACCCGGCGCCAGCGCCTGGAGTTCGACGTGCGCTACCGCCACCAGCTCGGCGACCGCGCCTCGCGCACGGCGTTCACCGGGCGCGCCGGCTACGGCAATCATCTGTTCGCGATCGACGACTACGACCCCGATCGCGACGGCAACACCAACCGCAAGCTGCCCAACGTGTCGTATCGCTATGCCTTGCTGGGCGCTGGCGTGCGCATCCCCATCGTGCGCACGCTGTTTCAGACCTATGTCGACGCGGCCTACCTCCTGGTGCTCGACACCGGCGAGATCGGCAAGGCGACCTCGTTCGGTGGCGGCTTCGTGGGCGGCCTCGATGGCGAGCTGGGCCTCGACATCCGGCCCACGCGCTCGCTGACGCTGCGCATCGGGGGGCGCTACACCCGCTTCTTCTACGACTTCGACAACTCGGGGCGGCTGGCCGACCAGAACAACGACGGCAAGCAGGATGTCGGGGGCGCACTGGATCAATATTTTGGCGGGTTCGTGTCCCTCGGATATCTGAGGTAACCCCGGGATTGCGTTTGGGCGGGCCGCGTCGTACATGACTCAGCCATGGCGTCCGCCCGGCAGATCCGCAGCACCTTCATCGAGTACTTCAAGAAGAACGGCCACGAGGTGGTGCGCTCCAGCGCGCTGGTGCCGCAGGGTGATCCGACCCTGCTGTTCACCAACGCCGGCATGGTGCAGTTCAAGGACGTCTTCACCGGCCGCGAGGCGCGCGACTACAAGCGCGCCACCAGCTCGCAGAAGTGCATCCGCGCCGGCGGCAAGCACAACGACCTCGAGAACGTGGGCCGCACCGCGCGCCACCACACCTTCTTCGAGATGCTGGGCAACTTCTCCTTCGGCGACTACTTCAAGGCCGACGCCATCCGCTTCGCGTGGGAGCTCCTCGAGCAGTACGGCATCGACAAGAAGCGCCTGATGTTCACGGTGTTCGGCGGCGACAAGACGCTGGGCATCGAGGCCGACGACGAGGCGCGCGCGCTGTGGCGCAAGGTCACCGGCGTCAGCGACGACAAGGTCCTGGGCCTCGGCCTCAAGGACAACTTCTGGATGATGGGGGACACCGGCCCGCAGGGGCCGTGCTCCGAGATCCACTATCACCAGGGCGACCACCTGCCCTGCCCCGAGCCCAGGTGCCTGGGCCCGGCGTGCGACTGCGATCGGTGGCTGGAGATCTGGAACCTGGTCTTCATGCAGTACGAGAAGAAGACCGCGGGCGGCCCGCTGGAGCGGCTGCCGGCGCCGTCGATCGACACCGGCATGGGCCTCGAGCGCCTGACCGCGGTCATCCAGGGCCTGATGACCAACTACGACACCGACCTCTTGCGTCCGTACATCACGCGCGCCGAGGCGCTGGCCAAGAAGACCTACGGCAAGGACGCCGAGGACGATGTCTCGATGCGCGTCATCGCCGATCACGCGCGCGCGTCGGCCTTCCTGATCGCCGACGGCGTGTTCCCCGACAAGGCCCAGCGCGAGTACGTGCTGCGCCGGATCTTCCGCCGCGCCGTCCGCCACGGCAAGCGGCTCGGCATCGACGAGCCGTTCATGCACCTGGTGTGCGGCGACGTGGTCGACCAGATGGGCGCCGACTTCCCCGAGCTGACCGAGCGCCGCCCCACCATCGAGCGCGTCACCCTGGAGGAGGAGACCCGCTTCCGCCAGACGCTGGATCGCGGCCTCAAGCTGCTCGACGAGGAGATCGCAGGCCTCGGCGGCGGCAAGCAGATCCCGGGCGGCGTGGTCTTCAAGCTGTACGACACCTTCGGCTTCCCGACCGACCTGACCGCCATCATCGCCGGCGAGCGCGGCCTGACGATTGACCAGGCCGGCTTCGACGCCGCCATGGCCAGACAGCAGGCGCAGGGCGAGTTCGCCGGCCAGGACGCCGCGGTCAACGATCTCTACAAGTCGCTGCCGCAGGAGCTCGGCAAGACCGAGTTTCTGGGCTACGAGGGGCGCGGTGAGCAGGGCGCCGGGGACATCCAGCTCATCCTGGTGGGCGGCGCGCGCGTGAAGTCGGCCGGCGCCGGCGCCAAGGTCGAGGTGGTCACCAAGGCGACGCCGTTCTACGGCGAGAGCGGCGGTCAGATCGGCGACACCGGCATGCTGGAGACCGAGACCGCGCGGGTGCGCATCGAGGACACCCAGAAGCCGGCCGGTGACGTCGTCATTCATCGCGGCGTGGTCGACAGCGGCATGCTGCAGACCGGGCAGCGCGCGACCCTGATGGTCGACGGCGACCGGCGTGATCGGGTGCGCGCCAACCACTCGGCCACGCACCTCTTGCACCACGCGCTGCGCAAGGTGCTGGGCGAGCACGTGACCCAGAAGGGGTCGCTGGTGGCGCCCGACAAGCTGCGCTTCGACTTCTCGCACTTCGCGCCCATGACCGAGGACGAGAAGCGCACCGTCGAGGAGCTGGTCAACGAGGAGATCCGCGCCAACGAGGACTCACGCGTCGACGTGATGGCGTTCGACGACGCGCGCAAGGTCGGCGCCATGGCGCTGTTCGGCGAGAAGTATGGCGACAAGGTGCGGGTGATGCGGATCGGGCGGCAGTCGGTCGAGCTGTGCGGCGGCACCCACGTGCGCCGCGCCGGTGACATCGGGCTGTTCAAGATCACCAGCGAGACCGGCGTGGCCCAGGGGGTGCGCCGCATCGAGGCGGTCACCGGCGCGGGCGCGCTGGAGCATGTGCGTCGGCTCGAGGCGGAGCTCGGCAAGGCGGGCGCGGCGCTGAAGGCGGGGCCGTTCGAGGTCGCCGACCGCGTGCTCAAGCTGGGCAAGGAGCTCAAGGAGCGCGAGCGGGAGATCGAGGCGCTGCGCGGCAAGCTGGCCTCGGGTGGCGCGCGCGACCTGATGGCCGACGTGCGCGAGGTCGCGGGCGTCAAGCTGCTGGTGACCCGCACCGAGGTGGCCGATCCCAAGGCGCTGCGCGAGGTCGGCGACAAGCTGCGCGAGCGCATCGGCAGCGGCGTCGTCGTCATCGGCGGGGCCGACCTCGCGGGGGGCAAGGTCGCGCTGCTGGCGCTGGTCACGGCCGACCTGGTCGGACGCTTCCATGCTGGCAAGATCGTTGGGGAAGTGGCCAAGGCCGTGGGTGGCAAGGGGGGTGGCCGGCCAGACCTGGCGCAGGCAGGTGGGACGCAGCCCGAGAACCTCGACAGCGCGCTGGCGCTGGTGCCGGGGCTGCTCGCCTAGCGGTGCGAGTGGGCGGATACAGGAAACCGCCGCCAAGGTGCGCTATCATCAGGGCCCCGTGGCCGACGGATCCGACAAGCGCGAGGCCGAGCGTGTGGCATCTGCGCTCCGCCTCAAGCTGAAGTACGCAGACGTCGAGACGTTCGTCGACAAGTTCGCCACCAACATCTCCAAGGGCGGCATCTTCATCGCCACCCGCCAGCCCAAGCCGGCGGGGACCTCGCTGCGCTTCGAGCTCCTGCTCGAGAACGGCCAGAAGCTGATCCGCGGCGAGGGCGTGGTGTCGTGGGTCAAGGACTTCGACCCCAAGCAGCCCGCCAGGCCACACGGCATGGGCGTCAAGTTCACCAAGCTGGACGCCGACAGCCGCGTGCTGGTCGACCGCATGCTGGCGGTCAAGCAGAAGCGGGCCTCGTCGGGCGCCGCCAGCCCGAGCGACGGTGTGCCGGTGTCGGTCGCCAGCAGCGAATCGGGCGCGGTCAAGGGCAGCGCCCCGGTGACACCGAGCGCGCCGGTCAACGTGCTGGCGATCGACTCGGCGCCGGTGCCGCGCGAGACCGCCAAGATCAACGGCCACGCCGAGGGCCGCAAGCCAGGGCCGCCGCCACCCCCGCCAATGGCGCTGCGTGGCCCGGGCAAGGCGCCGCCGCCGGTGCCTGCGCCACCGCCGCGCGAGGCCCAGCCCAGCGTGGCTGGCGCCACCGGCGACGACGACGTCGAGATCGACATCGAGGCCGCCGAGCCGCCGACCGCAGTCATGCCGACACCCCTGCCGCCGCTGCCGCCGCCGGCGCCGGAAGAAGCCACCCAGATGGTCCCGATGGCCGCCTTCCTGGGCGAGCCCGCGACCAGCAAGGCGCCGTCGCCGGACGAGGCCACCCAGATGGTCTCGATGAGGTCCTTCCTGGCCGAGCCGCCCGCCGCGGCCCAGCCCGCGCCGCCGCCGGACGAGGCCACCCAGATGACCTCGATGGCCAGCTTCCTGGCCGAGCTGCCGCCCAGCGGGGCGCCGACGCCGCCCCGGCCGGTGCCGCCGGCGCCGCCGGTGCTGGCGCCGCGCGCGCCGGCACAGCCGCTGGCGCCGCCGCCTGCCCTGGAGAACGCCTCCGCCAGCGCGCGCGTGGCCGAGCTTCTGGCCTGGGGCGAGCGCGAGCTCTCGCCGCTGGGGGGCGACGACCTCGACGCCGGGACCATCGGGGTCATCGCCGCGCGCGCGCGCGCGCTGGCCGCCGACGTCGGTGATGTCAGCGCGCTGGGGCAGCCCGCGCCCGCCGCGGTGCCGCCGTCGCTCGACGAGGCCGCGCGCGGTCTCGGTCGCCTCGCCAAGAGCTGAGCGGGCCCGAACTCTCCGGTCAATCAAGGCTCCGGGCGCGCGAAGCGCACCGGAACCGGTCAGTACTTCAAGAAGTCGATGATGGCGCGGCGGTCGAAGTTGCTCGAGCGCGCGACGTCGAGCAGCAGCTCGGCGCGGGTGCGACCGCTGGCGGCGATCTCGGCCAGCGGCTCCAGCAGGGCGCGCTCCTCGGGCGGCACCTCGCGCGCGGTCAGCCCGGCGGCGGCGATGGCGACCAGCTCACGCGACAGCTCCTGCGCGGTGTGCTGACCGACCCTGGCGCGCAGCCCCATGCGGGTGACGTCGCTGCGCAGCTGCTCGCGCTCCTCCATGCTGAGGCCCGCGGTCAGCGCGGTCGCCGCGCGCATGGCGTCGTCGTCGTAGAGCAGCCCCATCCACAGCGCCGGCAGCGCGCGCACCAGGCTGAGCGGCCCGTTGTCGGAGCCGCGCACCTCGACGTAGCGCTTGAGGCGCACCTCGGGGAACAGCGTCGACAGGTGCAGCTCCCAGTCGGCGATGGTGGCGCGCTCGCCCGCGAAGCCGTCACGCAGGAAGCTGCGGAAGCTGGTGCCGCGCGCCGGCATGAAGTTGTCGCCGCGACGCACGAAGAACATCGGCACGTCGAGCGCCCAGTCGGTGTAGCGCTGGAAGATGGGGCCGTCCTCGAACGCGAAGGGCAGCAGGCCACAGCGGTCGGGGTCCATGTCGAGCCAGGACGCCCCCCGGTAGCTCAGGAAGCCCGACTCCTTGCCCTCGCGCAGCGGCGAGTTGGCGTACAGCGCGGTCACCAGCGAGGTCACCGAGAAGGCCGCGCGCAGCTTGGCGGCGGCGTCGGCCTCGTCGATGTAGTCCACGTTGGCCTGCACCGTGGCGGTGCGCTGCATCATCTCGCGCCACAGCTTGCCGCGGGTGGGCAGGTACTCGCGCATGACCACGTAGCGGCCCTTGGGCACCCAGGGGATGGCCTCGAAGCCGTCGAACGGACGCAGCCCGATCCCGAGCCAGGTCAACCCCAGCGGCCGGGACAGCTCGGCGAGCTCCAGCATGTCCTGGTCGAGGCGGCGCGCGATGGCGTCGAGATCGGCGCGGGGGGCGTCCGACATCTCGAACTGGCCACCCGGCTCCAGCGTGATGTTGGAGCCGTCGGGGCGCTCCAGCGAGATGGTGTGGTCGCCCTCCTTCTTGGGCTTCCAGCCGCGCGCCTCGTAGGCGGCGAGCAGCCGCTCGATGCCGTTGTCACCGAAGTAGGGCACCGGGCTGCCGTCGGCCAGGACGCCGATCTTCTCGTGCTCGATGCCGACGCGATGGTCCGCGACGGGCTTGTGGCCGGCACGAAACCAGTCGACGAGCTCGCTCTCGTGGGCGATCGGACGGGCCTGGTCGGCAGTGGGCATGGGGGCTCCGATGCTCGTGGGGGGCGGGCGTTTCGCCGCGGCCCGGCAGCCTACGTAGAATCAGGGGGCGGGGGCAAGGACATTGGGGTGCTGCCCATGGGGCGAGGGCCTGTGCTAGCTTGGCCCCGTGCTGACCGTGATCGCAGCCGAGACCCGGATCACGGGGGTCGTCGAGGGGGGTGGCGACCTGCGCGTCGCCGGCTGGCTGGAGGGCCGGGTGCTGCTGCCCGAGGGCACCGTCACGGTCGAGCGCGACGCCACCCTGCGCGGCAACTGTGTCGCCCGCCATGTCATCGTGGCCGGCAACCTGGTCGGCGACGTCAGCGCCGAGAGCGTCCACGTCCACGAAGGCGGCCGCGTGGTCGGCGAGCTGGCGGCCGATGACGTCGCCATCGACGAGGGCGGCGCGCTGCGTGGGCGCATCCGCTCCCTGGCGGCGGCCAGCGCGTGCGAGCAGGCGGCTCGGGTGCCGGCGCCCGAGCCGGCCCCGCGCCTCGGCGAGGCCAGCGAGCCACCCGGGCTGCTGCGCCTGGCCAGCGTCAGCCAGGCTGGACCACCGGCGGCGCCGCGGCCGCGCGGGCGCCACAAGGCCACCATGGTGTCGCGTTGAGCGAGAGGACCCTGATGACGACGTTCGAGAGCCACCGGGCGCGCCTGCTGGAGCTTCTGCGCGTGCTGTCCTACCAGGAGCGCGAGGTCATCCTGGCCTCCGGCAAGCCGAGCAACTTCTACATCGACTGCAAGCAGACCGCGCTGACCGCCGAGGGCCACTACCTCATCGGCTGGCTGTTCCACAGCATCCTGCGCGAGCGCGCGCCCAGCGTGGAAGCCGTCGGCGGCATCACCATGGGCGCCGACCCGCTGGCCAGCGCGACCTCGCTGGTGAGCTTCATCGCGGGGCGCTCGCTGGCGGCGTTCTATGTCCGCAAGGAGCCCAAGGGCCACGGCACCCAGCAGTGGATCGAGGGCGTCAAGTCGCTGCGGCCGGGCATGCCGGTGGCCATCCTCGAGGACGTCATCACCACCGGCGCGTCGACGCTGAAGGCCATCGAGCGCGCGCGCGGCTTCGGCCTGGTGGTGGCGCACGTGCTGGCGCTGGTCGATCGCGAGGAGGAGGGCGGCGCGGCGGCCATCGAGCGCGAGGCGCCGCTGACCGCGCTGTTCAAGAAGGCCGACTTCCGGTGACGCTGACCTCGGGGCCATCGGCGCGAGGGCGGCTCGGGCGCGTGGCGCTCGGCTTGGTGCTGGCGCTCGGGCTCGGCGCTTGCGCCGGCAGCGCGGGCGTGGGCACGCTGGACACCCGGCCGCGCAGCTACAAGCCAGCCGATTACGAGAAGGTGCGCCGGCGCTGGACCGCCGCGAAGAAGGTGCGCAAGGGCTTCGATCTGGCGCTGCAGGCGCGCGCCAGCCTGCTGGCGTGGGACCTGCGCGCGGCCACCATCGCGCGGCTGGCCGCGGTGCGCGACTGGACCCAGGCCGAGCTGGAGCGCGAGCGCACCCGTCACCTCGAGGAGGTCGTGCAGTGGAACGACTTCATCGTGGTCACGCGCGCCCACGAGTACTCCTGGGCCAACATCGCCGATGACCGCGAGAAGACCTGGACCATCGGCCTGGTCAGCGCCGATGGGCGGGTGGCGCGGCCGACGCTGGTGCGCAAGCTGCGCAAGACCGCGGAGACCTCGATGCTGTACCCGGAGTCGGACGAGGACTGGTCATACCTGTTCCTGGTGCGCTTCCCGGTGGCGCTGGACGGGCGGCCGCTGGTGGACGCCGCCGCGGGGGGCAAGCTGACGCTGCGCTTCGCGGGCGCGCCGGGGCGGCTGGATCTGACCTTCGCGGCGGCGCCGGGCCGCTAGCAGGCGAGGGCCCGCGCGGCTGCGCGTCGCGGCGCGGCTACTTGCGCTTCTTGTTCTTGTTCTGGTTCTTGTTCTGGTTGCCGCCGCCCTGAGGCCGCGGCGGATCGCGGCGGGCGGCGCTGCCCGTGGGCGGGGTGGCGGCCTTGGCGGGCTGAGGGGCGGCTGGCGCAGCCGCGGCGGGCGGTGGTGCGGCCGGCGAGCGCGGGACGTTGCTGAGCGAGCCGGCGGGACGCTGCCGAGGCGGCGGCGGAGCGGGGTGCTTCTTGCCGCCGAACAGGCCCCACAGCTTGGACCAGCCTGACGGCTTGGGCTGGTAGCCGACGGCGTGGTCGAGATCGTCGAAGCTCTCGACCGGGGTCTCCTTGTGCAGGTCGGCCTCGGCGGCGAAGAAGTCCTCCTCCATCTTGGAGAAGGTGCCGTGGTGATGGGCGGCCTGCGCGACCGGCGCGGGTGGCGGCGCCGGTGGCCCCGGGGGCGGCGCGGCGGCGACAGGTGCGCGCTGCTCCAGCTTGGCGGTCGGCTGGCGCGAGATCTCGGTGGCCGCGGCGGCGGCGACCGGGATGGGGGCGACGCCAGGGAGCGGGCGCTGTGCGGCGGCGGGCGTGGCTGCGGCGGCGACCGGCGCGGGCGATTCCGGTGCCGGGGCGGCAGCGACCGCGACGGGTGCGGGCGCGGCGCCGACCGGCGCGGGCGGCGCAGCAACCACGGGCGCGGGCGGCGGCGCGACGACCACCGGCGTCGGAGCGGCCGGCTCGGCCAGCTCCTCCAGCGTCATCTTGTCGATCGGGATGGTGCGGTCGTCCTCGCTCGGACCGCCACCCGAGAGGGCGCGCGACACCGCGGCCAGGTTGACCTCGATCTTGGCGCGCTCGTGGGTGTCGGTCGCGGGGGCGTGCTCGGCCGCGAAGAGGCGGCCGCGCTGGGCCGAGTCGAGCACCGCCTCGAGCCCTTCGCGACGGGGCGGCTCCGGGGTGTGCGGTGCTGCCGGCGCGGCCGACTGGGCGCTGCCGACAGCCTGCGCGCCCTGCGCGACGGCCTGGGTGGCCTGCGTGGTGCGCTCCAGCGCGGCGGCCAGGCTGCGCTCCAGGCCACCGTCCTCGGGCGGCATCATGGTGGCGATGGGCGGCGCGGGTGGGCGCGGGGCCTCCTGCGCTTCGGCGATCACGCTGGGCGTGGCGGCGCGCTGCTCGGCAGGCGCGGTGACCGCCTTGATCTCACCGGTGACGTTCTGCGCCGGCACCACCGGAGCGAAGTGCGGCTGCATGCTGGGCTTGTTGCCGGCCAGCGCGATCCAGGGATTCTCGGTCGGACGCGGCGGCGCGGGCGCGGCCGCCGAGCCCTGCGCGGGTGTGCGCCTGACCGGCGAGTCGGCCGCCACCGGACGCGCGCCCAGCTCGCCCGAGACCACGCCGCCACCGGTACCCGCGCTGGCAGCCTCCCTGCCCGACGAGGTGAACTCGCCGCTGACCGGGCCTTGCGTGGATGGCGCAGCAGCAGGCGACGGTGCGGGTGCGGGTGCGGGTGCGGGTGCGGGTGCGGGTGCGGGTGCGGCGGCCGGCGCGGCGGGTGCCACCACCGCGGCCGGCATCGTCACCGGCGTCCCGGGCTGGCTGGCGGCGCGCTCGCCCAGCTGTGGGGTGTTGCCCGAGCGCTTGCCCTTCTTGGGCGGATTGCCCTGCCCGTCCTCACGCCTGAGGATGCCCATGCCGCGCAGCTTGCTGGCCACGCGCAGGGTGTCGCGGGGGCGGAACGGGCTCTCGTCGGTGACGTCGGCCAGCGTGCGTCGCCCGTCGAACAGGCGGATCACGGGCGCGACCTCCTTGGGGATCTGCGCCGAGACCTCGCCGACGCGGCGCGGATCCTGGTTGTAGATCTCGTCGCTGGTGCCCAGGTTGGCCATCAGGTCGCCGACCGACTTCATGAAGTCGGCGACCTCTTCCAGGACCTGGCGCGGGCCGGCGCCCAGCGTCTTGCCCGGCTTCATGATGCTCTGGAAGCGCAGCTCCAGCGCGCCGTCGGTCCACAGCAGCATGCGCTGCAGCGCGGGCATGCCGCCGACCTCGCCGATCTGCGCCCACACCGCCTCGCCATCGACGAACTGCACGTCGCCGCGGCGCGACCCGCCGGTGCCCGGGCGCTCCAGCGACAGCACGCCCGAGCGGCGCGTGGCCTCGACCCAGCGCAGGAGCGAGGTCACCGCGACGTCGCGCAGGTTGGCGCGGAAGGTCTCACCCTGGGTGCCAGTGACGACGCGCGCCGCGGTCACCAGATCGCGGATGAAGGTCGGCCGCGGCAACAGCTCCGAGGCTCCCGCGCGCAGCACGTCGGCGCGGCCCAGGGTGCCGCCGAGCTCGCCCAGCGCGATCATGGGGACTCCCGCGGTGCCGTTGGAGCGCAGCTTGCGGATGAGGTCGAGCGCGGCGCCGTTGTCGGCCGGCAAGCCGGCGACGATCACCTGCGGCTTGCGGTCACGCACGATCGCCCCTGCCTCGTCCACCGCCGTCGTGCGTGCCACCAGCATGCCTTCGCGCTCGAAGCCGAAGGCCATGCGATCCAGCGCGTGCTTGTCGTGATCGATGACCAGGAGGGTCGACAGGGCGGGCATCCGGCGGCTTTACTCCACGCGAGAGCCAAGAGCGAAGAACGCGGTGAACGAAGCTTCCGAAGTATAAGCCGCGGCCGCGATGGTGTCTCTCGATTTCATGTCGTGGTAGGCTGCGGAAAGGGCTGGTAACGCGAGTGATCACGCTGACGATCGTGCAGGGCGAGGGCCGCGGCCGGGTGTTCGAGCTCAGCCAGGAGTCCATCGTGCTCGGGCGCGGGGCCGAGAACACGGTCGCGCTGGCCGACTACCACCTGTCGCATGAACACGGACAGATCCTCCTCGAGGAGGCGCGCTACATCTATCGCGACCTGCGATCCACCAATGGATCCATGGTGCTGCGCGGCAACGAGCGCATCGTGCTGGGCGCCGACCGGCCCGAGGTGGTGCTCCGTGACGGTGACCGGCTGCTGCTCGGCGATCCGGCGCAGCCGGTGATCATCGGCTGCCGGGTGCCCGAGCCCGAGACCGCGCCGCTGGTCGACGATCCCAACGAGCGTGTGATCGCCGTCAAGCCGCGCGCCGCCCTGGAGGAGGTCGCGGGCAAGCTCGACAGCGATCCGCTGTCGGGGCAGGCGCTGTACAAGGCGGCGCGCCTGCTGTCGGGGCGCCTCGAGCTGGAGGAGGTCCTCGACGCCGTGTGCAGCGCGGTGCTGGCGCTGCTGCCGCGCGCGACCCACGCGGCGCTGCTCTTGGGGCCGACCACCACGGTGGCGCCGTCACCCAACGCCACCCTGTCGGGCGACAACGACGGCGACGGCCGCTTCACCACGGTGGCGGCGCGGGCGCGCCCCAAGCCCGACAGCTCCGGCGCAGGCGGGCGGGCCGACACCCAGCCCGGCACCAGCACTCCGCTGACCTCGCGCGCCGTGCTGCGCCGCGTGCTGCACGATCGCGCCGCCGTCATCGTGGCCAACGCCGCGCAGGAGCTGGGCGGCTCCGAGTCGATCATGGCGGCCAAGATCCTCAGCACCATCGCGGTGCCGCTGTGGGACGGCGAGCGCATCGCCGGCGTCATCCAGGCCGACAACCGGACCTCGTCGGGGATCTTCCGCGAGCAAGACCTCGAGCTGCTCATGCTGCTCGGGCAGCAGGCGCTGCTGGCGATCGAGAACGCGCGGCTGTACCGCCGCCTCAAGCTGGCCGAGGAGCAGCTGCGCGGCGAGGTGCGCTACCTCAAGGGCCGCGAGGAGCGCCGCCGCTTCGCTGACATCATCGGCGAGTCGCCCGCGATGCGCGCCATCTTCCAGAAGCTCGAGAAGGTCATCGATACCCGCGCCACGGTGTGCATCGAGGGCGAGACCGGCACCGGCAAGGAGCTCATCGCCTCGGCGGTGCACTACCAGGGGCGCCGGCGCGAGAAGCTGTTCGTGGCGCAAAACTGCGCCGCGGTGCCCGAGACGCTGCTCGAGAGCGAGCTTTTCGGCCACAAGAAGGGCGCCTTCACCGGGGCCGATCAGGACAAGAAGGGGCTGTTCGAGCTGGCCGACGGCGGCACCCTGTTCCTCGACGAGATCGGCGAGATGGGGCTCAGCCTGCAGGCCAAGCTGCTGCGCGTGCTGCAGGAGGGCGAGCTGCGCCCGCTGGGCAGCGCGCACGTGCGCAAGGTCGACGTGCGCATCACCTGCGCGACCAACCGCGATCTGGCGCGCGAGGTCGAGGGTGGGCGCTTCCGCCAGGATCTGTACTACCGGCTGATGGTGTTCCCCATCCGGCTGCCGCCGCTGCGCGAGCGCCGCGAGGACATCCCGGCGCTGATCGCCCACTTCATGCGCAAGTACACCAGCGAGATGAAGAAGCCGCTGGCGGGCGTGTCGCAGCCGGCGATGGATCTGCTGGTGGCCTACGGCTGGCCGGGCAACGTGCGCGAGCTCGAGAACGAGGTCCAGCGCCTGGTCATCCAGGGCGAGCTCGACGGCTGGATCGAGCCCGAGCACCTGTCGCCGCAGCTGCGCAAGGCCGAGGGCGTGCTGACGCGCATCGCGCCCAAGCAGGGCACGCTCAAGGACATGATGGACGAGATCGAGCGCCACCTGCTGGCCGAGGCCCTGCGCAACCACGCCAACAACAAGACCAAGACCGCCGAGACCCTGGGCATCACGCGCGAGGGGCTGCACAAGAAGCTGGCCAAGTTCGGCATGTAGCTGGGGCCGTGGCTACGGTAGCGGGCCGCCGAGCGAGAACTGCAGCTGCACCAGGCGGTAGCCGCCGCTCGCGCTGGCGGCGGGGTCGCGCAGCAGCACGGCCAGCACGCGGAAGCCCAGGCGCAGCTGGCCGGCGTCGCCGTAGGGCTGGGCGCCGAGGTAGCTCAGGTTGGCGGCGGCCCAGCCGACCTCGCCGTCAGGACTGGCGCCGGCGCGCAGGTCGCCATCGAGGGCCAGCTCGCCGTCGAGATCGCGCAGGAAGCTGCGCGCGTCGGCGGGCCCGCTGCGCAGTTCCCCGAGCGCGCTGCCCATGACCGCCACGTCGGGGCGCTCGGCCAGGGCGGCGAGCAGGCTCTGCTTCGACGCCAGCACCGGGCGCGCCGCCGCCAGCACCGGGGCGGGCGTGCTGCCCGGCAGCGGCTGCTGGCCGGCAGGCATCAGGTACGGCGGCGGCAGCTTGCCCTGGGCGGCCGCGCGCAACGCCTTGCTGTCGGGGACGCCGCGGGCCCAGTGGCTGGCGATGATGCGCCAGCGCCCGCCGACCTCGGCCGCGACCTGGGTGACCAGGTAGCGCGCGCGCGTGACCCGCTTGCCGACCACGCTCGACCAGTCGAGCTCCTCGGCGATCCACGCCGCACGGCCGCCCGGGGCGCGCCCGATCAGCAGCCGGTCGGCCGCCGCCGTCAGGGTCGCGCCCTGCTTGCGCGCGCCGTCGAGCGCGCGCCGCAGCGCGACCAGCCCGGCGTCGCGCGACGCGAACACGTCGACCGCGTCGGTGCCGATGCGGAACAGCTCGGGGGCATAGGTCGCCGCCAGCGCGTCGCCATCGCCGGCCGCCATCGCCGCGTGCTGCGCCTCCAGCAGCTCGGCCAGGGCATCGCGCGCCGCGACCGCCACCTCGGCGTCTCGGGCCACCGGCGCAAGCACCGGCTCCGGCGCTGGCTTCTGCCGCCTTGCCCCGGCCGCAAACCGCCACACCCCGGCCGCCGCCGCGGCGGCCACCAGACCTCCCGCCAGCGCCCACACCCAGCGCGGCCTCGGCCGCGTCAGCTCCGCGGGCGTCACCGTCCTGGCCAGCTCCAGCGCCCGCCGCCCGCTGCGGTCCTTCTCGCTCGTACTCGTACTCGTGCTCGGGCTCGTGCTCGGGCTCGTGCTCGTGCTCGGGCTCGTACTCGGGCTCGGGCTCGTGCTCGTGCTCGTGCTCGTGCTCGGGCTCGTGCTCGGGCTCGTGCTCGGGCTCGGCGCCCTGCCCTCGCGCAGCGCCCGCGCGACCTCGACCATCGACTGCACCCGCTCGCCGCGCCGCTTCGCCAGCATCCGATCGATCAGCTCATCCAGCCACGCCGGGCACGCCGCCCCGCGCTTCACCCGCGCCCGCGGCGCCGCCTCCACCGAGTGCTTCATCAGGACGTCGCCATAACCACGCCCGGTGAACGGCAGCTCGCCGGTCACCAGCTGGTACAGGATCACGCCCAGCCCGTAGACGTCGGCGCGGCCGTCCAGATCCGGCTCGCTCAGACACTGCTCGGGCGACATGTAGTACGGCGTCCCCATCAGCGCGCCGCTCTGGGTCTGGTGCGCCACGCCCTCCTCGCCCAGCAGCTTGACCAGCCCGAAGTCGAGCACCTTCACCGTCGGCCGCGCAGCGTCACTGCCCTGCCCCAGCTCCGGCCCTGGTCCCAGGAACACATTGTCGGGCTTCAGATCGCGATGCAGGATCCCCGCCGCGTGCGCCGCCGCCAGGGCGTCGGCGACCTCGGCCCCGATGTGTCGCACCAGCGCGATGTCGAGCGGCCCGCGCGCCACCCGCGCCGCCAGGCTCTCGCCGTCGAGCAGCTCCATCACGTAGTAGCAGTCGCCGTCGGGCGTCTCGCCATAGTCCGTGATGTCGACGATGTTGCGGTGCCGGATGCGGTTGACCGCCTGGGCCTCGGTGAAGAAGCGCGACACCGCCTCGGCGTCGCCGGCGAACATCGGCTTGACCACCTTGATGGCGACGCGGCTGCCGATGCGCGGGTGCTCGGCACGCCACACCGTGCCCATGCCGCCCTCGCCGAGCTTCTCGCGCACCACGTAGTTGCCCACGCTGGAGCCGACGCCTACCACGCCGGGAGCATACCCCGGATGGCGCGGATGCCCGCCCTCCGCGCGTCCGACCTCAGGCCACGCCGCCGAGCTGCATGGTCGCGATGGTCGCCGCCACCGCCCCCCAGGCCAGCCAGGTCACCAGCGCGGCCAGCGAGGCCTTGTGCAGGTCGGCCTCGCTCTTGCCCCCGTACACCAGCGCGCTGGGCGCCCGGAACACCGGCACCATGGGCGACTCGCGATACAGCCCGACGCCGCGCACGCTGGGCCCCCACACCGGGGTGCCGATGACACACACGGTGTCACCCTCGCGCGCGAACCGCACGTCGACCTGGTCGCCCTTGTCGGGGCGCCCGCCCAGCGCCCGCAGATCGCTGTGCTCGAGCCGCTTGCGCTCGACCAGCTCCAGCCGGGCCCCGCGCGGCTCGACCACACACACCCCCTCGGGCGTGTGCACCTCGACCGGGGCCTCGGACCCGAGCGCGAGCTTGGCGCCGTTGATCCGCCACAGCACCGCCTCCGCGGGCACCGCCGCCGGGGTCTCGCCGCGCGCCTCGCCATGCAGCTTGCCGGTCACCGCGACCTCGCCGTGCGGTCGCTGGCCCGGCCGCAGCGCTGCCGCGCGCGACAGCCGCCCCATCACCCGCAGGTGGCCGCGCACGACGAAGAAGGCCGCGATGGCCACGCCACACAGGATCAGCGCGACCCCGCCGCCGGGCACCATGGTCAGCCCCCAGTACGCCATCCCCGACAGCGCCAGCATGACCACGGCGACGATCACGTTCATCGGCACCACCGCGGCAACGGCCAGGAACAGGAAGATCACGATGCCGACGTCGCGCCACACCCGCGGCGTCCACACCAGCGCCAGCAGCGCGATCGCCGCGAAGACCTGCGCCGGCACCGCCCTGGGCGCCGCCAGCGGCCGCCGCAAGAGCCACATCACCAGCGCGGCGACCAGCACGCACAGGCCGCTGACGAGCAGCCGGCCGGCGATCACGGCCCCGAGCGGGTCGCGATGGCCAGGTTGCGCAGGCCCACGTCCTTGGCCGCCTCCATGACCTCGACCACGGTGCCGTGCGGCACGTTGCGGTCGGCGCGCAGGATGACCTGGGTGTCGGGGGCGTTCTTGAAGCGGGCCAGGAACAGGCCGCGCACGTTGTCCTTCTTGATCGGGACGCCGTCGGCGACGATGTCACCGGTCGGCGAGATCTCGACGATCATGCTCTGCGCGCGCTCGGGGATCTCCTGCCGGGTACCCTTGGGCAGGTTGACGGTGAGGCCGGTGCGCTTCTGCTCGTGCGCCTTGGCCACGCTGACCGAGCTGGCGACCATGAAGATGATCAGGAGGACCAGGAAGATGTCGGTCAGCGGAGTGATGTTGATCTCGGCGAAGATGGCCTCTTCGCTCGACTCGTCACTCCCCCCGGGAAGCTTTCCGATCGCCATCGGCGGCCTCCTTTCCCGCGGCCTTGTCGCCAGCCGCGCTCTTGTCGCTGGTCGCCGGCGTGGTCGCCGGCTTGCCGGCGTCCTTCAGGTTCTCGACGAACTCCTCGGTCACCAGCTTGACCTCGAGCGCCACGCGCTGCATGTGCGCGCTCAGCCAGTTGTAGATCGCGACCGAGACCACGGCGACCAGGATGCCGGCTGCGGTGGCGACCAGCGCCTCCGAGATCGACGGGCCGACGATGTCGAGCTGGTTCTCGCCCTTGGCGCCCTTGAGGCTCTGGAAGGCGCCCATGATGCCGACCACGGTGCCGTACAGGCCGACGAACGGCGCCATCGCGCCCACCGTACCGAGCACCCACAGGCGCCGGCGAAAATCGAGGTTCATGCGCACGCGGGCGCGCTCGACCGCGGCCTCGACCTGGGCCTCGGGCACCCGACCGTGACGCTCGAAGCCGACCAGGAAGACGTCGGCTACTGGTGACCGCGAGCGCTCGCACGCGGCGCGCGCCTCGGCGAACGCGCCGCGGGTCACGCACCGGTTGACGGTGTCGGCCAGCGAGCGCGCCTTGTCCAGGAACCCCCACAGCGAGTGCAGCCGCTCGAAGGCCACCGCGACGGCCAGGATCGAGCAGGCGCCGATGACCCACATGGCCACCCCGCCCGACTGCATGACCTCCCAGAGCGACTTGTCCATACGGGTGTGCGGGGCCTCTCGGATCTAGTGACTCCCGCATGTTATGCGGGGACGGGCCGCCTCCGTCAAGGCTGTGACCCGGTCCGCCGCCGCGCGGTTGCCCCCGCCCTGCCTGCGCAGGCCCGCACCGCGGTCCCGGCCGGGCGTCCCAGCTCCGCCCAGAGCCTACGGCTGGTAGGCGCCCTTCCAGACCCCGTCGCCGTCGGCGTCGACCAGGATCGGCGCGGTGAACGCCATCGGGAACGGGCCCTTGCCGGCCAGCACGGTGGGCAGGTCGCCGATGGGGCCGGTCGACACCGCGGTCAGCAGGGTATCGTCGGTCTTGGAGAAGAGGCCCTCGTTGAGCACCGGGAACGTGGTGCCCTTCATGCCATACACGCGCACGAACAGGATGAAGTCGGGGCTGCCCGGGGTGCCTCGCCGGGACGCCGCCGCGTTGACGTCGGTGACCTGCAGCGTGACCGTGACGCTGGCCTCGACCCGATCGGCGCCGCCGGTGCCGGTGCCCGGGGCCACCGTCAGGGTCTGCGCGCCGCCCACGCGGGCGCGGTCACAGATGTCGGTCGGCAGGCGGCCGGTGCGCGCGGTGAAGCACGAGATCGGCACGATGGCGCTCTGCGAGCGCATGAACGGCCCGGGCGGGTCACCGCCGATGACCTCGATGGTGTCGAGGCCCATCCACGTCGGCGCGCTGGCCTTGATGTTCAGCGTCACCGCGCCCGCGGTCGGCTTGATGGTGCGCCCGATCAGCGGCGCCGCGGCGGCGTCGGTCACGCGCAGGAAGGGGCCGTTGGTGACCACGGTGTCGCGGAAGGCGCCCTGCTTGCCGAGCAGCGCGGCCTCGACGTCGTCGGCCAGGCCGGCCTGGATGGCGCCGGCGTCGTCGCTGGGCACGCCCACGTAGGTGCGCGGCATGGCGGCGGGGTCCTTGACGCCGGTGTGCGAGTCGGAGTTGCCGGTCGGGGTGAAGATCTTGCCGAAGCTGTAGAACGACATCAGGTCGCGCAGCAGCAGATCGGTGCGGCGGAACTCGCGCACCCCGTCCATGTCGTCGTCGAGCTCGGCGAAGCCGTTCCAGACCTCGATGGCGTCGAACTGGTCGGTGAACAGCATCTTCTCCTCGGGCAGGCGCAGCAGCGTGTTGGGCAGCGGCTGCGACGCCACCACGCCGCCGAAGGTCTTGGCGGTGAAGTCGAACTTCAGCGCGGCGCGATCGAAGTAGGCCTGGAAGTCGAGGCCACCACCCGAGCGGGCGTGGTTGATCTGCACGATCTTGGCGCCACGCGCCTGCCGGTAGGCGGTGAACATGTCGGCCGGGACCAGGCCGCGGTCCTCGCCGTTGCCCCAGTCGACCGCGCCACCCGCGGGATCGGCGGCGTCCACCGTCAGCGGCCAGATGTTGAAGTGGCCCCAGTCGAACGGCGTGGCCTCGATGCCGATCGAGGAGTCGATCAGGCTCTGCGCCGACAGCTTGGCGATCAGCGGCTCGTAGTCGACGATGAAGTCGTGCTCGGTGCCGGCGAAGTACTCCAGCCCCTCCGACAGGTACGAGCGCACGCGCTCCATCAGGGGCAGCGTGCTGTCGGGGCTGCGGTTGGCGTGCTGGTGGAAGTCACACGCGGCGTAGCCCACGGTGTCGAGCGCGCGCCTGAGGCGGAAGGTCAGCTTGGTCGCGCTGAGGCCGCCGGCGACCGTGGGCAGGTCGGCGGTGGCGAAGCTCCACTCGTTGCCGCGGGTCACGAAGACGCGGTAGCTGCCGCCCGAGGGCACGATGAGGCGACGGTCGCCGCCCTGGCCGCTGGTGTCACCGTTGCGGGCATGCACCAGGTTGATGATGCCGTTGCGCGAGTCGTAGTCCTCGCCGAAGCGGGTGTCGAACGTGAACGGCCGCTTGCCCACCGCCATCACGCGGCCCGGGATCTTCATGCTGGTGGCGTCATCGAGGATCTCGAAGTCGAACACGCCCGGCTTGGGCAGATCGACGTTGGCCATGGCCTCGGCGCCGGCGGCGACGGTGACCATCATGGCCTGCGAGCGCGCCAGCTGCTCCAGATCGGCGACCACGAAGTAGGTCCCGGGCGTCAGCTCGACGCTGTACTTGCCGTCGTCGCCGATGTCGGCGTAGCTCTCGATGCGGTCGTCGGCGGTGAAGCCGGGCATGGTGTCGGAGTCGGTGAAGAAGCCGACGCGCGGGCGCAGCTTGCCGAGCTCGGTGGCTGCGCTGGGGGCGGCGCCGCCGATGGTCACGGTGCCCGACAGCTTGCCAGCGGCGAGCTTGTCGCGCGCGACGCGGAACTTCTCGACCTCGTTGCCGTCCTTGGCGACCACGAAGTCCATGCTGTAGCGCGCGCCGGTCTTGGGCTCGAGGTGCAGGAACTCGCCCTTGGTCTCGTCCAGGATGTCGAGCAGCGAGGTGATGCCGAACAGGGTCACGCCGACGCCCTGGATCAGCACCGAGCCGACCTGGTTGCGGGTGGGCGGCAGGTCGCGCGGCAGGATGCCGTAGGCGATCCCGGGCGCCTGGTACACCGGGTAGCGCACGCTGCCCTCCAGCGAGGACAGGTTGTCGAGGCCGGCGCGCGCGAAGCCCTTGCCATCGCCGAACAGCGAGGTGTTGCCGCCGGAGTCGGACAGCACGCCCAGCGGGCCACGGATCACGTAGGGGCCCGGGTTGTACATCGACCAGTGCACCTCGACCGCGTTCGACCCCGGCGCCAGGATGTAGGTGATCGCGATCGCCATGGCGTCGTCGTTGTTGGGGTCGAAGTCGTTGGGCGGATCGAAGTTGAGGCCGCGCAGGTTGATGTAGTCGTTGACCGCGGTGTGGCCGCGGAAGCGCAGCACCGCGGCGCCGCCCTTGGAGCCGTCGCGCACGATCTCGGCGCTGTCGACCGCGAAGGTGCGACCGACCAGGTAGATCGGCGACATCTCGCCGAACTGATCGTTACCCACGCCGTCGGCGGCGTCGTCATCGGGATCGGCGAAGGCGTCGCTGGGCGCACGCACCAGGTCGGCGTCGATGATGTTGCCGCCGAACGGCACCGGGCTGATCGACCGGTTGGGGCGCTGAACCACGACGGAGATCTTGTCGTTCTTCATCACATAGTCGCCGATGAGGCCGCCGCGAGCCTCGCCGTCGATGAGATCCTGCGCCGCGGTCGCCTCGGTGATCTGGCGGACCAGCACGGTGGCGGCGCCCCCGGTGGCGGGCAGCGACGGCAGGAAGGCATCGACGCCGCTGCCGCCGTCGTCGCCGCCGCAAGACAGCAGGCTGAGGGTCAGGCTGAGGAGAGCTCCGCGATAGGCCAGGCGTACACGCATGGCCGCATCGTAACACTCATGAAACGGCGCTGACACAAGGGCGTGCAGGCCGTGGGCGGGCCCTTCAGCGCAGCGTGGGCGCGGTCACAGCGGGGCCCGGCGTGATGCCCAGCAGGTGGGCCAGCGTGGCCGCCACGCTGAGGGTTGACACCCGCGTGTCGGTGCGCCCAGGGCTGAAGCCGGGGCCGCGCACGATGACGGGGACGGTGCGGTCGTCGGGGTTGAGCGTGCCGTGCACGGTGACGTCGAGGTCGGGATCCTGGACCACGAAGTCGGGCCGCGCGCCGTAGAGGAGATCGCCCGACTGCTCCGGGTCCACCGACCAGCACATGCGCTGCTCGTCGCCGCTGCGGCGGTCACAGCCCCCGGCGACCGAGGCCACCGGCCTGACATGGCCGAGCGTGCCCGTGGCGAGCAGCGTCGCGCTCAAGGCCCGCAGCAAGGTCTGGTGCTTGACGCGCTCGAGCTTGCTCGCCGCGGCGGCCAGGTAGACGTAGGGATCGCGGGTGGCGGCGATCCAGCCCGCGGGGTCGGGCGACGGGCCGAGCAGCGTGGTGGCGACCTGCTCGCACGCCTGCTCGAGGGCGTCGGTGGTGATGCGCCCGGCCGGGCGGCCCGCGGCCAGGGTGCGCTCGACCATGCGGGTGACGCCGTGGTCGGACGACAGCACGACGGCGTAGCGCTGCTTGCCGACCGCGGCGTCGAGACCGTCGAGCAGCTCGGCGATGCGCGCGTCGGTGTCGAGCAGCATGTCGAGGGTCTCCCACGACTCCTGCCCATAGGCGTGGCCGACCAGGTCGTGGCCCGAGAAGCTGACCGTGAGCAGATCGGGGACGGCGTCTCGACCGAGGCCCTCGCCGGCCACCGCGGCCAGCGCGGCCTCGACCAGCAAGGCGTTGCCGAGCGGCGTCGCGCGCACCGCCTTGGCGGGGTTGGCGCTGGCTGACAGCGGGTGCGGAAAGCTGGCGGCGGCGGGCGGCTCGCCGGGCTGGGCGTCGTCGCCCAGCACGCGCTGGTACAGCGCGGGGTCGCGGGCCTGCCAGACATAGCCCTCGAGGCGCGGCGCCACCGGGTGCTCGCGCGCCAGGGTGGCCAGCCAGGGCGGCAGCGCGCGGGCGTACCAGGTGCTGGTGGTGAAGGCCGCCTGCGCGGGGTCGTACCAGACCGCCAGCGTGGGGTGCTGGCCCACCGGCAAGATGGCGCCGCGATCCTTGAGGCTGACCCCGACCACGCGGGCGCCGGGGCGCTGCGCCAGCAGGGCGTCGCCGACACCACCGACCCGCAGCGCGCGTGGCGACGCCGCGCCCTTGTCGCGCGGCGCCCCACCCGCGACATCGAGCAGCGGCGACGCCGGGTCGGTCACGCTCTCGACCGAGGCGCCCTGCTCGCGCCGCCACCACTCGTTGCCGATGATGCCGGTCACCGCGGGCGGCGCCCCGGTACCCAGCGCGGCGTGGCCCGGCGCGGTGTAGGTCGACGAGTAGGGGTACTCGGCGTCGGCGTAGTAGCGACCACGTGCGAGCAGGCGCGCGATCCCTCCCTGCAGCAGCGGACGGCGCGCCTCGAAGGCCCACGCCGGCAGCTGGTCGATCACGACCAGCACCACCAGGGGCGGCGGCGCCTCGGGCACCCGCCGGGTCGGCCCGCCGGCGCCCGGGTTGCGCGGCGGGCGTGGACCACAGGCGCCCAGCGTCAACACCAGGGCCAACGCCACGCGGACCATCCCGGTCGGCTTCATGGCCTGCAGCCTGCGCCGGCGCGCGCCTTGGCTCAAGTGCCAACTCTGCTAGCATCGCCAGCCATGCGTCCCTTCCGCAGCCACGGCACAGGCCGCTTCGCCCCCTCCGACCTCGCGGCCTGCGGTGCGCGCGTGGTGTTCGAGGACGGCGTCCTCATCTTTCATCCCGAGCGCATCGAGCTCGCCGATGACGTCTATGTCGGCCACAACGCCATCCTCAAGGGCTATCACCTCGGGCGCCTGCGCATCGGCGCCGGGACCTGGATCGGACAGCAGTGTTTCCTGCACGCCGCCGGCGAGATCACCATCGAGGAGGACGTGGGCATCGGCCCCGGGGTCAAGATCCTGACGTCGACCCACCGCGAGCCCGGTCGAGATCAGCCCATCATGGCCGGCGCGCTCGACTTCGCACCGGTCGTCCTCGAGGTCGGCTGCGACATCGGCGTCGGCGCCATCATCCTGCCCGGGGTGCGCGTCGGTCGCGGCGCCCAGGTCGGCGCCGGCGCGGTGGTGACGCGCGACGTGGCGCCCTATGCCATCGTCGCCGGCGTGCCGGCCAGGCAGCTCGGCGAGCGGCCGTAGCGCGCCGCGACGCTACAGGTCGCGCTTCTTGAAGCAGACCTCGAGCGCGTAGCTGCGCGCGTCGGGCTCGTCGTCCGTCAGGCCGACGTCGAGCAGGCGCCGCCGGGTGCAGCTGAGGTCGCCGCGCTCGGTGATGCCGCCACACAGCTGGTGCTCCTCGAGGACCTCGCCGGCGACGCGGCCGTCGGCCCAGTACACCTTGATGCCAGGGTGCGCGCTGGGGGCGTGCGAGCAGCCCTCGCCCCAGCCGCCCCCGCTGCCGCCGAGGCTGCTGGCGCCGAGGTCGACGTCGGCCACGGCCACCAGCGCCTCGACGCGGGTGCAGCGCGCGGTGAGCGACGCCAGCCAGGCGTCGCCGCGGCGGACCTGCCCCGAGATGTTCAGCGCCTTGCGCGCGCGCAGCCCGAGGCCGAGGTCACCGCCCAGCCTGCCGCGTGCGCCGGCGTGCAGCACGCCGGACGAGCCCGCGTGCTCGCCGGGCAGCGTCGCGGCCGCGTTCTCCGGGTTGTCACCGCGTGCGGCGTAGCTCGAGGCGACCGCGCCCGGCGGCAGCGCGACCTCGACCTCGGCGTCGCCGGCCCAGGTCGGGTAGACCAGGCGCCCGCCAGCCGCGGCACGCCGTGGTGCCCCCAGCGCCACGCCACCGGCCAGCGCGACCCCGGTGCCGTCGGAGAAGCGCTCCGCGACGGGGCGCGCGGTCACGCGCAGAAGGTCGGCGCGGTGCACGAACAGGCGCAGCCGGTACACCGCCAGCCGCTCGGCGACGTCGTCGTTGCAGCTCTCGGTGGCGACGGCCTCGGGCGGGGTCAGGTTCTCGACCTGCACGATGTCGCCGTCGCTGGCCACGACGCGGAACAGCAGGGTCTGCCCGGGCGCGGCGTCCTTGAAGGCTCGTGCCCGCGGGGCGTCGGGGCCGACGTCACTGGCCAGCCAGGCGTCACGCCGGACCAGCACCAGCTCACCGGCGCGCACCGGGTAGCTCGGCTCGGCGACGGCGACCGCCGGGACGTCCGCGCGCGGCGCGCCGGCCTGGCCACGCGAGCGCGGGCCGCCGCAGCCGCCGATGCCGACGCCAGCGGCGCCGACGCCGCCGACGGCGCCGATGGCGCCGACGCAGACCCCGGCCACCGCGACCACACCCTGCAACCACCGGCGCGACGGACGCCGCGCCACGGTCACAGCGCCGTGGTGGTCACGCTGGCGCTCCTGGCGCTGGGCCGCTCGGTGAGGTGCGTCCCAGGGGCGACCTCCTCGATCTCGAAGCCGGCGTCGAGGATCATCTGGTGATCGGCCGAGGCCTGGCTGCCTGGCGTGGTCAGGTAGCCGTTGGTGAAGATCGAGTTGACCGCATACAGCGCCAGCGGCGTCAGCGAGCGCAGGTTGACCTCGCGCCCGCCGGCCACGCGCACGTCCTTGCTGGGGAACATGAGGCGCGTCACCGCCAGCACCTTGAGGCAGTAGCGCGGGTCGAGCGGGCGCCGGATGATGCCCAGCTTGCTGAGCGGCGTGCCCGGGCGCGGGTCGAGGAAGTTCACCGGCACCGAGTCGGCGTCGATCTCGCGCAGCGCCAGCAAGAGGTCGATGACGTCGTCCTTGCTCTCGCCCATGCCGATGATGCCGCCGGAGCAGATGTCCATGCCGGCCTGCTTGGCCATGCGCGCGGTGGCCTGGCGGTCAGCGAAGGTGTGCGTGCTGACGATCTTGGCGAAGTGGTCCGGCCCGGTCTCCAGGTTGTGGTTGAAGCGGTCCACGCCGGCCGCCGCCAGCTCGGCCGCCTTGGCCTCGGTCAGCGCGCCCAGCGACGCGCACACCGTCAGGTCGAGCTCGGCCTTGATGCGCCGGGTGGCCTCGCAGATGACCTCGAGATCGCGCCGCGACGGCGCGGTGGTCGCGGTCACGATGCAGTACTTCCAGGCGTGCGCGGCCTTGGCCCGCCGCGCACCCTCGACGATCTGCTCGACCGACTCCAGCGGGTAGACCTCGGCCGGGGTCTCGTAGTGCGAGGACTGCGAGCAGAAGCCGCAGTCCTCGGGGCAGGCGCCCGACTTGGCGTTCTCCAGCACGTGGATGCGCACCCGCTTGCCGTGAAAATGGCGCCGCACCGCGTACGCCGCGTCGAGCAGGGTGAGCAGATTGTCGTCGGAGGTGTCGAGCAGGGCGCGGGCTTCCTCACGCGCGAGGGGCTCACCAGCGATCGCTCTGTCGGCCAGCAGTTTCATGGTGGTGGCCTTCATAACACAGCGTGGACGTCACTTCTCGTTTTTCATAACCATTTGAAACTACGCGCAAATTTCGCAAATTTTAGCACTCGACATGGGCGCTTGACAATTCCCGTCCCGGGTTTAGATTGCCGCCCGCGTCCATGCCCATCTACGAGTTCCGCTGCGAGAAGTGCGAGACCGTCTTCGAGTCGTGGCAGAAAATGTCCGACCCCAACCCCGAGAAGTGCCCAGCCTGCGGGGAGACCAAGATCGAGAAGCTGATCTCGAACTCCAGCTTCATCCTCCAGGGCAAGGGCTGGTACGCCACCGACTACGGCGGCAAGAAGGCCCACCTGCCGGTCGGCAAGAAGGCGCAGATCGAGGACAACAAGCGCTCCGACGCCAAGCGTGACGAGCAGGCGGCCGCCAAGGCCGCCGACAAGTCGCCGCCCTCCATCAGCACGGGCTCGTCCGAGTCGTCCTCATCCTCATCGTCCACCTCGACGTCGTCCTCCGGGTCGTCGTCGTCCAAGTCCAGTTCGGGCGAATAGCTCGCCCGTCCGCACACTGATACCGAAGGGGTAAAGCACATGAAGATCCGTCCGCTGCACGATCGCATCCTGGTGAAGCGCCTGCAGGAGCAGGAGAAGACCGCTGGTGGCCTGTACATCCCGGACACCGCGAAGGAGAAGCCGGTCGAGGCCAAGGTCATCGCCGTGGGCAACGGCAAGATCATGGAAGACGGCAGCCTGCGCAAGCCGGAGGTCAAGGTCGGCGACAAGGTGCTGTTCTCGAAGTACTCGGGCTCGGAAGTGAAGATCGACGGGGAAGAGCACCTCATCATGCGCGAGGAAGACCTCCTCGCCGTGGTCGAGTAAAGGAAGGACACGCACATGGCAGCCAAGGAAATCCAGTTCAACCAGAAGGCCCGCGCGTCGATCGCGCACGGCCTCAACGTCCTCGCCAACGCCGTCAAGGTCACGCTGGGCCCCCGCGGTCGCAACGTCGTGATCGAGAAGTCGTGGGGCTCGCCCACCGTCACCAAGGACGGTGTCACCGTCGCCAAGGAGGTCGAGCTGGAGGACAAGCTCGCCAACATGGGCGCCCAGATGGTCAAGGAGGTCGCCTCCAAGACCTCCGACACCGCCGGTGACGGCACCACCACCGCGACGGTGCTGGCGCAGTCGATCTACAACGAGGGCTCCAAGCTGGTGGCCGCTGGCCACAACCCGATGGACATCAAGCGCGGCCTCGAGGAGGGCGTCAAGGTCGTCATCGAGGAGCTCAAGGCCATCTCCAAGCCCACCAAGGGCAAGGTCGAGATCGCCCAGGTCGGCACCATCTCTGCCAACGGTGAGAAGGTCATCGGCGACCTCATCGCCGAGGCCATGGAGAAGGTCGGCAAGGAAGGCGTCATCACCGTCGAAGAGGCCAAGTCGATGGAGACCACCCTCGACGTCGTCGAGGGTATGCAGTTCGACCGCGGCTACCTGTCGCCCTACTTCGTCACCGATGCGGAGCGCATGGAGGCCGTCCTCGAGGACTGCTTCATCCTCATCAACGAGAAGAAGGTCTCCAACATGAAGGACCTGCTCCCGCTGCTGGAGCAGGTCGCCAAGAGCGGCCGTCCGCTGCTGATCATCGCCGAGGACGTCGACGGCGAGGCGCTGGCGACCCTGGTCGTCAACAAGCTGCGCGGCACGCTGAACGTGTGCGCGGTCAAGGCGCCCGGCTTCGGCGACCGTCGCAAGGAGATGCTCAAGGACATCTCGATCCTGACCGGCGGCCAGTCGGTCACCGAGGATCTCGGCCTCAAGCTGGAGAACCTGACCCTCAAGGACCTGGGTCGCGCCAAGCGCATCACGGTCGACAAGGACAACACCACGATCGTCGAGGGCGCCGGCAAGAAGGCGGACATCGAGGGTCGCGTCAAGGCCATCCGCGCGCAGGTCGAGGACACCACCTCGGACTACGACCGCGAGAAGCTGCAGGAGCGGCTGGCCAAGCTCGTCGGTGGCGTCGCCGTGGTCAAGGTCGGCGCGGCCACCGAGGTCGCCATGAAGGAGAAGAAGGCCCGCGTCGAGGACGCCCTGCACGCGACCCGCGCGGCCGTGGAAGAGGGCATCGTCCCCGGTGGTGGCGTGGCGCTGCTGCGCGCGCTGCCGGCGCTGGAGAAGCTGAAGTTCGAGGATGACCGCCAGTACGGCGTCAACATCCTGCGTCGCGCCCTCGAGGAGCCCTTGCGGCAGATCGCCGTCAACGGCGGCCTGGAGGGCTCGATCGTGGTGGACAAGGTCAAGAACGGCAAGGGCTCGTTCGGCTTCAACGCGGCGAGCTTCGAGTACGAGGACCTGGTCAAGGCCGGCGTCATCGACCCGACCAAGGTGGTGCGCTCGGCGCTGCAGAACGCGGCCTCGGTCGCGGGCCTGATGCTGACCACCGAGGCGCTGGTCGCCGAGAAGCCCAAGAAGGACAAGGGCGCGGCGGCTCCGGCGGGCGGCGGCGGCATGGACGGCGAGGACTACTGAGCCCCTCGAGGCGAAGCCTCGAGGAGCGAATCCCGCTCCGATCCGATCTGATCTGAATGGCTGACAGGCGGGCGCCACCCTCACGTGGCGCCCGCTTCGTCTTTTTCGGCGCACGACTTCGGCGCTGCCGTCGTACCATCACGCCATGAAGCGGACGATGACGCTGGTGGCGTTGGTGCTGGGCCTTTCCTTCGCGGGCGCGGGCTGCAAGAGCAAGAAGCAGAGCCGCGAGGACATGTGCAAGGACGGCCAGAAGGCGTTCGAGCGCGGCATGGCGGGCGCCCTGGAGTCGCGCCTGGCCGGGATGCCGCCCGAGGCGCGCACCATGGTCGAGGGCAAGATCGAGACCGCCAAGCGGAACTTCATGAAGTTCTGCACCGAGCTGACCGATCAAGAGATCAAGTGCATCACCAAGCAGGACGTGTCGTCGCCGACCTGCCAGAACGTGATGACGCTCGTGAAGACGAAGCTTCTGGAGATGTAGCCCCAGGGTCCGGCTCCGGTCAGGCCAGCGACAGCGCCTCGAGCAGCCGGCTGGTGGCCGACGACAGACCGTGGCGCGCGAGCTCCGCGGGTGGCACCAGCGCGACCCGGTCATAGGCGTCACCTGGGATGGTGACCCCGGCCGTGCCGCGCGCGGGCAGCGTGACCCGGTAGGCCAGCAGGCGCAGGCGGCGGTGGGTCAGCACGTGCTCCTGCTCGACCGCGCGCCGGGGCGCCGGCCGCCCGGGCAGCCCCAGCGCGGCGACGACGCGGGCCGCGGCGGCCGCCGGGGTCTCGTCGGCCGCGGGCTCCGCCGAGGGCAGCTCCCACAGGCCGCCGAACAGGCCACGGGGCTTGCGACGCGCCAGCACCAGGGCGCCCGCGCGCGTGGTCGCCGCCAGCGTGACCCAGGTCAGCGCGCGGGGCGCCTTGCGCGGCGCGCGCACCGGCAGCTCGTGCTGGCGTCCGGCGGCCCGGGCGGCGCACTGTCCGGCCAGTGGACAGACCTCACAGCGGGGCGACCCCGGCGGCGGCACACACACGGTGGCGCCGAGCTCCATCAGGCCCTGGTTCCAGCCCGACGGGTCGTCGGGATCGACCAGCGCCTCGGCCAGCGCCCACAGCTCGGCGCGGGTGGCGGGCGCGTCGACCGAGGCCTCGACGGCGAACAGGCGCGCCAGCACGCGCGCGACGTTGCCATCGAGCAGCGGCGCCGGGACGCCGAACGCGATCGACGCGATGGCCCCCGCGGTGTAGCGCCCGACCCCGGGCAGCTCCTCGAGCTCGGCCGGCGTGCGCGGGAAGACGCCGCCCCAGCGCGTCACCACCTCACGCGCGGCGCGATGCAGCGAGCGCGCCCGCGAGTAGTAGCCCAGGCCGGCCCAGCGCGCGAGCACCTGATCCTCGGGCGCCGCCGCCAGCGCGTGCACCGTGGGCAGCTCGGTCAGGAAGCGCTGCCAGTACGGAATGACCACGTCGACCCGGGTCTGCTGCAGCATGATCTCGGACAGCCAGATGGCGTATGGATCCCGGGTGCGACGCCAGGGCAGATCACGGCGTTCGCGGTGATACCAGCCGAGCAGCCGCTGGCGCAGCGTACGCACGCGGGCGGCAGGCAGGCGAGGCGTCGCGGCCATGGCGCATGGTACAGCCACCATGGCGCGGGCCGGGGTAACATCCGGCCGTGATCCAGTACCAGAACAAGAGCTGGCTGTCCCTGATCTTGCGCTGGAGAGGCACCGTGGCTCCCGGCATCATGCTGCGCTCGCTGCTGGCGGCGGGAACCGGCGTGGCGGCGGAGTTCCTGTGGCGCGATCGGCGCTGGGCGCTGCCCCCGGTGGCGCATGGTCTGGTCGGGGTGGCGCTGGGCCTCTTGCTGGTGTTCCGCACCAACGCCTCCTACGACCGCTTCTGGGAGGGCCGCAAGCTGGTCGGCCTGATGGTCAACCGCTCGCGCGATCTGCTGCGCCAGGTCACCACCCTGCTCGAAGGCGACGACGCCGACGCGCGCGCCGAGCGCGCCGAGCTGCTGCGCCTGGTCAACCTGCTGTTCGCGCTGATCCGCCAGTACCTGCGCAAGGAGCGCGACCTCGCGCCGCTGGGCCCGCTGGTCACCGAGGCCGAGCGCGCCGCCCTGGCCGACGTCCCGGTGCGCCCGGCGGTGGCCTTCACCTGGATCTCGGCGCGGCTGACCGCGGCGGTGCGCGCGGGCCGGCTGACCGAGCAGCGCCTGATGCTGATGGACGCCAACCTGACCTCGTTCTCGGACTCCTGGGGCGGCGCCGAGCGCATCATGAAGACGCCCCTGCCCTTCGCCTACGCGCACCACATCCGCGTCTTCTTGACCCTGTTCGTGTTCACGGCGCCGTTCGCGATGGCACAGCCGATGGCCTGGGCCACCCCGGTGACGGCCTTCGTGCTGGCCTACGCGCTGTTCGGCATCGACGAGATCGGCGTCGAGATCGAGGACCCGTTCGGCTACGACGCCAACGATCTGCCGCTGGACGCCACCGGCGAGACCATCGCCGCCGACACCGCCGCCATCGCCCGCACCCGCCGCTGACGCCTGCGGTCATGTCGCGGTGAACAGCTCCGAACCCGCGCGAGAAGCGCGCGGTGGGGGGAGGCTCGCCGGGCTCTGCCCGGCGAGGGGGGACGGGAAGGTCCCCCCGGTCGACAACGGGAAGGTCCCCCCTGTCGACAACGGGAAGGTCCCCCCTGTCATCAGAAGAACAGGTGGCCCATCAGGCGCACGGTGGGGTCGAACACCGCGCCGTAGGTCGTCGTGGTGCGGGTGGTATCGGACAGCATCATGGGGCGATCGGTCGTGGTCGACGCGACGCTGAACAGCGGGTTCAGGGCGTCGAAGCTGAGCGACCAGTGCGGGCGCAGGAACCACTCGATGCCGATGCCCCAGCCGATGCCGACGCTGGTCGACGACACCTTGGTGGCGTTGTCGGCGCCGTCGGGGTCCGTGGTCGTGCTGGTGTACGAGATCCCCGGCGCGCCGATGAGCACGAAGTCGAGCGGGCCGCGCGTGGCCATGCGGAAGCGCACCACGGTGCTGAGCTGCAGATCGAGCTGGGTGGTGGTGTCCTCGCGATCGGTGCCCACGGCGACGTCGGTCTCGTCGCTCTGGCTGCTGCCGCCCAGGACCACCGCGGGCTCGAAGGTGAAGCGCCCGCCCAGGCGGAAGCGCACGCTGACCACCGACGGCATGGTGACGTCGGCCGGGAACACGAAGCCGGCGCCGATGCCGACGCCGCGCCCCTCGGGACGCCGGCTGGCCGCGGCCGGCGCGGCGCCGTCGCCGTCGCCGTCGCCGTCGCCGTCGCCGTCGCCTGGCGGCTCGGTCGTGGTCGACGCCGACGCCGTCGTGGTCGAGCCGAGCATCGGTTCGGGCGACGGCTCGGCCATCGGCACCGCGTCGGGCGGCGTGTCGCCGTCCTGCGCCTGCGCGCTCCTCAGCGTGACCCAGCCCAGAAACAGACCCACCAGCACCTGCGCGCTCGTCTTCATGTGCGCCTCCCGGGCGCATCATACCTTCAGCGCGGGCGCCGCGGTGCGGCCTTGCGCGCGCGGGTGACCTTCTGCGAGCGATACACCGGGCGGCTGCGCGTGGGCCAGTGCACCGCGGGCGGCGGGAAGGCCGGGCGCGCCAGGAAATAGCCCTGGCCGTAGCGGGCGCCGGCGTCCTGCACCGACTCCAGCTCCTCCGCGGTCTCGATGCCCTCGGCGACGACGACCGCGCCGAGCTCCTTGCACAGCACCACGATGGCCGACACCAGGCGGAACATCCGGGTGTCCTGCACCAGCCCGGCGACCAGGTCGCGGTCGAGCTTGACCACCTTGGGCTGCAGGTCGGCGATGTACTTGAGGTTCGAGTAGCCGGCGCCGAGATCGTCGACCACCAGGTGCACGCCGCGCTCGCGCACCTCGGTCAGGATGGTCTGGCACAGGCGGAAGTGTGACAGCGGCACGCCCTCGGTGATCTCGAGGTAGACGTCGTCGGTGTGGTTGAAGATGGGGTCGTCGGGCTGCACCAGCCAGCGGTCGTCGAGCTCGCTCGGGTGCACGTTGAGAAACAGCCGGTGGCCCGGGCAGTTGGCCACCGAGATGGTGCGCAGCAGACGCCCCAGCTCGCCGGTCACGCCGCGCTCGACCGCGGCCTTGAACAGGCTGAGCGGACCGCCGAAGTCGGCCGCGTTGGGGCGCACCAGCGCCTCGTAGGCGAAGATGCCGCCGTTCGTCAGGTCGACCACGGGCTGGTACACGATCTTGATGTCGCGCGTCGACAGCACGCGCGCGATCGCAGCCGTGGCCGCCATGTTCTGGGAGGTGCGCCGGACCAAGGCCGCCATTGTAGGGCCAACTGGGGGCTGCCACGTACAATCAGCCATGCGCTGGCTGGCCTGCCTCGGATTGGCCTTGACCATGGGCTGCACCCGGACCGAACGCCGCCCCGCGACGCCCCCGGACCGAGCGCGCGCGCCGCTGCCCTCGGTGTCGGCCGCGCCGGAGCCCGACGCCACGCCGTGGTTCAGCCTGGGTGCCGCGGGCGACCTCGAGGCCGCCGCGGCCCGCGTCCTGTACGAGCTCGGCGGGCAGCCCCACTTCTATGTGCGCTTTCGCGTCAGCAACCGCGGCGACCGCCCGCTGGGCGTCGACCTGCGCAGCTACCACGAGGTGCTGTACCCCAACCAGTGGGGCTGGTCGCACACGCCCCGGCGCGACGTCATCGACGAGACCCGCGCCGTGTTCGCGCCGCCGACCGCGCAGCGCAGCGCCGAGCTGCGCGCGGCCTTCCAGGCCGGCGCGCTGACCCTGGTGCCAGCGCACGGCGAGCTCGAGTTCTATCGCGACTTCAACGCCTCGGGCCGCGCGGACGTGGAGCGTGACCCTGCCGCGTACCTGCTCATCGCGCTCGATGGTCAGCTGCTCGGCACCGATGGCGCGCGGGTCCTCGAGCTGCGCATCGGCGATGACGAGGCCACCCGGGTGCTGGCGCTGCCAGCGCCCCTGGAGTGGCGCCGCGTCCCGGCCTCGGCCCTCACGCTGACCGACCGCTGACCCAGCACCAGGCTGCGCGGCCGCGGCCTGCAGGCCTGCATGTATGATGGAGCCATGTGCTGGACAGGCCGGGCCAGGCTGGCTGCGCGGATCGGCACCGCGCTGGGCGCCCTGCTGTGGACCACCCTGGCCCAGGCCGCGCCCAGCGGACGCCTGGTCGTCACGCTCGAGGGTGAGGCCAAGCTGAGCTACCTGGCCGAGGTCGGCGGCCTGGCACGCAAGGTCGCCATCACCGGGACGGTGGCGCTCGAGAGCGGTCTTCCGCAGCCCATCGAGGGCGTGGTCCTCGACGCCCGCCTGTTCGAGCCCGACGGTCGACGCAGCGCGACCGGGCGGCCGCTCGGCATGGGTGGTGGCGAGCAGTGGCTCACGCTGTCCCCGCCGCTGGCGCCGGGCGAGCGGCGCTCGGTGGCGCTGGCCGCGACCTCGACCGTCGGCGTCCGCCTGGAGCGCGCCACCGCCGTGGACGTGCGCGCCAGCGCGGCCTGGTACGGCACCGAGGCCGTGCAGCTTTTGCCCATGCCGGTAGCGCCCGACGCCGCCGGGGTGACGGTCACGCTGCAGCCGAGCACGGGCAAGCGCCGCCTGGTGCGTGAGGGCCTCGATGCTGGCGAGACCGCGGGGCTGCGCCGCTATCTGTTCGCCGAGCTGCGCCTGCAGATCGAGAACCACGGCAGCGGCGCGCTGCGCAAGCTCACCGTGGACGCCCGCCGCGACGGCGCGGTGGTCGCGCTGGCCCAGCCCCACCTGGTCCTGGAGCTCTCACCTGCCCTGCCACCCGGGCAGGTGCGTGTGCTGACCCGGACCGGCATCCTCGACGAGCCCATCGCGCGCGAGGACCAGCGCTTCCCGGCCGAGGTCGCGCTGGAGCTCGTGCCCAGCGCAGAGGACTTCAAGCCGGCGCGGACGCCGGTGCTGCTGCAGCGCAAGGCCGACCTCAAGAGCGACGAGAGCGCGCGCAGCAAGACGCTGCGCAAGCTGGCCGCCGGGGACGCCGTGGTCGAGCACGGCACCTATGGCAAGGTCAGCGAGGTGGTGACCCTGGATGGCGTGCTCGGCTATGTGCCGATCAAGGCGCTGAGTGTGGCCACCAAGGTCGGCGGCAAGCCGCTGCGGTCGAGGACCGGCGCGCGGCGCACCGCGACCGGCTGGTACTTCCCGGCCTGCGACCTCGCCGACCGGCTCGGCTTCACGGTCAGCGGCCTGCAGGGGGAGACGCGCCTGAGCCGCGGGACGCTGCGCCTGGAGCTACGCCTGGGCGAGCTCGAGGGCACCCTGGTGACCAGCGGCTATCCCAACGACGCGCGCCGGCCGGTGCAGATCGATCATGTGGCCTACGGGTTCAGTGAGTGCCCCATGGTGTCACCGGCCACGCTGCAGCTGCTCGGGATCGAGTGGACCGGCCCCTGAGGGCGCGCGGCGCGGGCGTCAGTTCCAGCGGTAGCTGAAGTCGACCCAGGGCACGCCCATGACCAGGCCGCCGTCGCAGTCACCCTCGAAGCGGCTCGACAGGCACACCGGCTTGATGAAGCCGACGTCACCGGCGATGTCGCTGGAGAAGAAGCGCAGGCCGTACGACAACAGGCCGCCGTCGGCCAGCTCGTTGTCGCCATCGGCGGTGAGGCCCGCGGTGTCGAAGCCGGCCAGCAGCTTGACCCGGCGCCCGATGGTCTTGCTGATCGACACCGACACCAGGTAGGGCAGCACGCCGTGCTGATCGGTCTCCAGCGCGAAGCCGGCCTGCAGCGCGCCCGACAGCAGCGACGCGCAGGTCGGGTCCAGGCACAGGCTGACCGCGCCGCCGAGCAGCGCGGCCGAGGCCGAGTCGGCGCTGTTGCCGCTGTCGCCATCGCTGCCATAGAACAGGTTGCCGACCAGCGCGAGGTGCAGGTTGCCGGTGCCGAGCAGCTGCAGCTTGCCGCCGATGATGGCGAACAGCGGCATGTCCTCGGTGATCGGCGCCATCGTGGTCAGGGACACCTGCAGGTTGTCGGTGGCGCCGTAGGTGATGCCCATCAGGAACAGCTCATAGTCGGTGAACGAGAACGAACCCTTGGGCTGGGTCTCGGCGGTCGGCGAGATGATGTTGATGAGGCCGCGATCGATGTGTGGATCCTGCAGGCGGCCGCGCCGGTTCATCGGCACGGGGGGCCCGGGGTCGACCGCGAGCGGCGCGGGGGCGACCACGACCGGCGCACCCGCCATCGGATCCTGGGGTGGCGCCGCGAAGGGTGTCGGCGGCGGCGCATAGGGGCTGCCGGGCGGCGGCGTGGTGACGACGACCGGCGCGGTCGCGCCAGGCGGCGCTGGCACTGGCACTGGCTCATCGCCGCCCTGGTCCTGGGCCTGCGCCCGCGCGGTCCACAGCAGCGACACCACCCCGACCGAGAGCACCCCGACCATGCGCTTCATTGCCCCAGAGTAGCCCAGCTCGCCCGCGCACCGGGTGATCCGCTCCACATCGGGTGGCAACACCGGGCCGGGGACCGACTATGATGATGCGGTGAAGGTCCTGGCGCTCCGTCGTGTGCTGCTACTGCTGGCTGCGCTGGTGTTCCTCGGCATCGCGGTGGCCACGCTGGCGGCACCCGAGACCATGGCCAAGGCCAACGGCTACACCATGGGGGGCGTGGACTTCCGCAGCGAGCTCCGGGCGATCTACGTCGGGTTGTGGCTGGCGCAGGCGGTCCTGATGGTGGTCGCGGCGCGGCGCATCGACGAGCTCGTGCTGGGCGACCTGGCGGCGCTGCTGATCGGCGGGCAGTTCGTCGGGCGCGTGCTCAGCGTGGCCATCGACGGCACGCTGCCGAGCCCGAAGCTGTGGCCGGCCGCGGCGGTCGAGTCGCTGGGGGCGCTGATGCTGATGCTGGCGCGGCCGCGGCGCGCCGCATGAGCCGGCCCGGCAGCGGGCTGCCCGCCCTGCCCGCGCCATCGCCGGCCGTGGTCTGTGTCGCGCCGGCGCCGCTGGGTGACGACGCCGGTGACGGCTCGGCGACCGCCCCGGTGGCGACGCTGGCGCGCGCGCTGGCGCTGGGGAGACCCACGCTGCTGCTGGCGGGTGGCAGCTACCCGGGGGCGCTGGTGCTGGGCGGCGCGGTCGCGCTGTTCGGCGGGCTCGACCCGGGCGCTGGGTGGACGCGCGCGGGCGCTGCCTCGGTGTTCAGCGGCGGCAACAGCAACCGGGCCGTCGACATCGTGGCCGGCGCGGCGGTGCGCCTGGACGGCATCGAGGTGGCGCCCACCGGGGCAGCCTGGATGGGGCTCTACGTCGCGGCCGGCGCCGAGGCCTGGCTGACGCGCTGTGTGCTCGCGGGCGGCGTCGGCCGCCCCGGGACGCCGAGCGCCCTGTCGTGCTGGGGCAGCGTCCATGTCGAGGCCTGCCAGCTGCGCGGTGGCCCCGGCGACGAGACCAGCGCCATCTGCAGCTTCGGCCGCGCCAGCATCATCGATTGCGACCTCGAGGCCAGCCACATCGGGGTCAACTGCTCCGGCGCCACCGTGGAGCGCTGTCGCATCCGCGCCGGCACCCATGGCGTCTACATCCAGGGCGACGACGTCATCGTGCGCGGCTGCACCATCACACTGGAGCCACGTCAGCCTGGCGCGCGCGGCGTCTTCATCGTCCACGGCGAACGCCTGACCATCGAGGACAACAGCATCGAGGGTCGCCCCGACCACGAGACGCTGGGGCGCTGGAGCCACCTGCCACAGCGCACCTGGCGCTATGACGAGCACAGCGCGCGCGACTACAGCATGGTCAGCATCACGGGCAATGGCCTGTGGTTCCACGGCGAGGCCGACGGCCCTTCGGGCGGCCCCTACACCGGTCCAACCCAGGACCTCGACGACTTCCTGGTCAGTCCGCCGATGCAGCCGCTGCCGGGCGAGCTGGTGGACGAGATCCGCGCCTTCCTGCGCGCGCACTCTCCATAGCAGATGGGTCAGCTGCAACAGCTCGGCGCAGGCGAGGGGGGCGCTGGTGGCGCGGACGTGCGCTGCGCCATCTGCGGCTCGCCAGCGGCGGGACCGTGTGCACGCTGTCGCCGCCCGGTGTGCGGCGACTGCTGCGTGCTGACCGAGGGCGGCGTCAAGGTCTGGGCGCTGTGCACCGGCTGTCAGCGCCGCGGAGGCAGCTCGCTGAGGCGACCCTGGTTGCGCGTGCTGGGCTGGGTGCTGGGGCCGGTGCTGGCGCTGGCCGGGCTGGTGGCGCTGATCGCGCTGTTGCGACGGCTCTGACCCGGCGCTCTGCATACTTAGATACAACTACAGATTTATACTTGACTCCAAAAAGCTCTCGCCACATATTGGAGTCGTCTCCAATATTCCGAGAGAGGCACCGATGACGACCCTGGCCGAGATCCCGCTCCGGCAGCGCAAGCAGGCGCAGACCCGCCTGGCCCTGCTCGACGCCGTGCTGGCCCGCCTCGACGGCAAGCGCACCCTGGAGGACATCCCGGTCAAGGAGCTGTGCGACGCCGCCAGCATCTCGCAGGCCTCGTTCTTCAACTACTTCCCCAGCAAGACCGACCTGCTCGTCTACTTCGTGCAGATGTGGTCGCTCGATCTGGCGGGCCGCGTGCACACCGGGCTGGGCGGCGCCGCGGGCGCTTCCGCGCGCGAGGCCATCGAGACCATCTTCGTCAGCACCGCACGCGAGGCGCGCCAGCACCCCGGCGTGATGGCCGAGATCATCGCGCACCAGGCGCGCATGATGGCGCCCCCGGTGACCGCCGAGATCTCCCTGGCCGAGCGCCTGCTGGCGTTCCCGGATCGGCCCGAGCTCGTCGACCTGCCGGCGGTCGGCCTCGATGGCCTGTTGCCCCCGCTGCTGGCGCGCGCGGTCGCCCAGGGTGAGCTGCCCGCCAGCGTCGACCCGCAGGCCGCGTTCCTCGGCCTGACCGCCATCTTCTTCGGCGTCCCGCTGGTGCTGGCGCGCCGCGATCCCGCCCTGGTCGAGCCGCTGTATCGCCAGCAGCTCGCCATCTACTGGGCCGGCCTCGGCGCGACGTCCGCTCGACCCGGCACGACCACGCCCGGCACCACCCACCAGCCGCGCACCACCCAGCAGCGCACCACCCGCAAGCCGCGCACCACCCGCAAGCCCAGGAGGACCCCATGACGACCATCACCGCAGCATCCGGCGCCACGCTGCCCCTTGCCGCTGGCCACCCCGCGCCCGCCGCACAGCCCGCGCCCGCCGCACAGCCCGCGCTGCGCGCCGTCGCGGAGCGCCTGCCGACCTGGCTGCTGGCCACGCTGGGCGCCCTCGCCACCCTGCTCACCGGGCCACGCTGGGGCATCGCCGCCCTGGCCTGGCTCGCGCCGGTGCCCTATCTCCTGTACGCCCGCCGCGCGCGCGGCTGGCGCCCCTGGCTGGCGCTGCTCGGCGTCATGGCCGTGGTCTACCCGTTGCAGCTCTTGCCCATCGTGACGGCGCCGCTGCCCCTGGTCCTCATCTTCCCGTTCGGCCTGCCCGCCGCGGGGGGCGCCTTCCTCGTGGTCCTCGCCAGCGAGCAGCTGCGGCGGCGCACCGGTGAGGTGGTCGGCCTGTTCGGGTTCGCCGCCCTGGTCGCGCTGCTCGACTGGGTCGGCGTGCGCTGGACCGAGCTCGGCGCCTGGTCGACCACCGCCAACAGCCAGGTCGGCTCGACCACCGTCATCCAGCTCGCCGCGCTGTTCGGCCTGCCCGGCATCGGCCTCCTGATGGCCTGGCTCGCCGGTGTGGTCACCATGCTGCTCGCCAGCCCGCAGCCGGGCCGGCGCTGGCCGCACCTGGTCGCGGTCACCGCCGCGCTGCTGGCGGCGCTGGCGTACGGCAGCGCACGCCTCGATGGTCAGCATGGCGGCCGCACCGTCACCGTGGCCGCCGTGGTCACCGATCTGGGCCTCGGCCCCCAGGGCATCCCGGGCCCCGCCGCGCTGGCCGCCAACACCGACACCCTGTTCGCGCGCAGCCGCCTGGCCGCCAGCCGCGGCGCGCGCCTGGTGGTCTGGAACGAGGCCGCCACCCTGGTCGAGCCCGCCGACGAGGCCGCCCTGCTCGCGCGCGGGCAGCGCGAGGCCCGCACTCTGGGCGTCGACCTGGTGCTCGCGTACGGCACCATCGTGTCGCGCACGCCGCTGCTGCTCGACAACCAGTACCGCTTCATCACCAGCGAGGGCGCCGTGGTCGACACCTATCGCAAGCACCACCCGGTGCCCGGTGAGCCGTCGATGCGCGGCACCGCGCCGCTCGCGGCCGTCACTCGCCCCTACGCCCGGCTGGCCGGCGCCATCTGCTACGACTACGACTTCCCCGCCCTGGCGCGCGAGCACGGCCGCCTGGGCGCCGATCTGGTCTTCGTGCCGTCGTCCGACTGGCGGGGGATCGACCCGGTGCACACCCTGATGGCCCGCGTGCGCGCGGTCGAGAACGGCTTCTCGGTGCTGCGCGCGACGCGCTGGGCGCCCTCGGCCGCCTTCGACGGCTACGGCCGCGTCCGCGGCTGGATGCCGGTCACCGAGCACAACGACCGCGTCATGGTCGCCACCGTGCCGGTCGGCCGCGTACACACCCTGTACGCGGCCGCCGGCGACGCCCCGGTGGTCGCCGCCTCCGCCGCCTGGCTGGCCCTCGCCGTCACGCTGGCCCTGCGCAAGCGCCGCGGACACGGGTAACATGCGGACCCGATGGCCACCGGGTCCACCAAGCGTCGCGTGCGGGCGCCCAACCAGAAGGCCCGTACCGCCGCGCGCGCCGCCGCCCGCTACGACCTCGACAACCTGGAGCGCCACGAGATCGTCGCCCTGGTCAGCCTGACCCGGCGCGCCTACCGGGTGCCCGCGCGGCCCGGCACCCTGGTCACCCGCGTCATCGAGGACGAGCGCAGCGTGCAGAGCGATCTGGCCCAGGGCGTCACCATCATGGTCGCGCGCACGCACGGCTCGAGGCCCCGGCTGCTCGGCGCGGTGCGCCTGGTCGAGGATCGAGGCGCGCTGTTCTTCTCCCGCCTGGCGGTGGTGCCGTCCGCGCGCGGTCGCGGCCTGGGCGCCGCCCTGGTCGGGGCCGCCGAGTCGTCGGCGCGCGCCTGGGGCCTCGACGAGGTGCGCTGTGACGTCGCCCTGGGCAAGGACCTGATCGGCTTTTACGAACGCCTGGGCTACGAGGTCGAGCACGAGTACCTGGGCCCCGGCGGCCTGGCCAAGGCCCAGCTGGTCAAGCGCCTGTGACCGCCGGCACGCCGCGCTGAGGGCGATTCGACTCGCGCGGCGTCTTCATTTACCCTGCCGCCATGTCCACGACCGAGCGCGACGTCACCGAGATCACCGCCAAGCACACCTACGGCACCTGGCGCTTCCAGCGCGGCTGGAAGCCGCTGCACGTGACCAGGGCCGAGGGCTGCTACTTCTGGGACAAGGCCGGCAAGCGCTACCTCGATCTCAGCGCCCAGCTGATGTGCTCCAACCTCGGGCACCAGAACCCGGCCGTGGTCGAGGCCATCTGCAAGCAGGCCCGCGAGCTGGCCTTCATCAGCCCCGGCTTCGCCTGCGACGTGCGCGCCGATCTCGCGCTCGAGCTCCTGACGGTGATGCCCAAGGGGCTCGACAAGTTCTTCTTCACCACCAGCGGCACCGAGGCCAACGAGTGCGCCATCAAGATGGCGCGCGCCTTCACCGGCAAGCACAAGATCATCGCGCGCTACGCCGCCTACCACGGCTCGACCGCGGGTTCGATCGCGCTGACGGGCGACTACCGGCGCTGGTTCGCCGAGCCGTCGGGCGCCGTCGAGGGCGTCATCCGCGCCCCCGACATGCACTGCTATCGCTGCCCGCTCAAGCTCGAGTATCCCGCGTGTGACGTCGCCTGCGCCGACTACATGAGCTACATGCTGGAGAACGAGGCCAACGTCGCCGCCGTGATCGTCGAGCCGGTGGTCGGCACCAACGGCGTGCTGGTGCCGCCCAAGGAGTACCTGCCGCGCATCGCCAAGATCGCCAAGGAGCGGGGGATCCTCCTCATCGCCGACGAGGTCATGAGCGGCTGGGGCCGCACCGGGCAGTGGTTCGCGGTCGACAACTGGGGCGTCATCCCCGACATCCTGTGCACCGCCAAGGGTGTCACCAGCGCGATGGCGCCGCTCGGGGTCGTCGCGACCTCGCGCACCATCTCGGACTACTTCGACGACCACATGTTCGCGCATGGCCACACCTACGAGGCGCACCCGCTGACGCTGGCGCCCGCGCTGGCGGCCATCGCCGAGTATCGCCGCCTCGGCCTCATCGAGCGCGCGCGCACCCAGGGCGCCAAGCTCGGCGCCAAGCTCGGCGAGCTGGCCAAGCGCCACCCGTCGATCGGCGAGGTCCGCGGCCTCGGCCTGTTCTGGGCCCTCGACCTGGTCAAGTCGCACAAGACGCGCGAGCCCTTCAACACGCCGTTCGACAAGGTCAGCAAGAAGCCGATGGTGATCGACGCGGTCACCGCCGAGCTCATGAAGCTGGGTGTGTTCTGCCTCGGCTGGATGAGCCACCTGGTGCTGGCGCCGCCGCTGATCATCGACGACGCCGGCCTCGACGAGGCCGTCGCCGCGCTCGACAAGGCGCTGGCCATCGCCGACGCCCAGGTCGTCGCCTAGCCGTCAGCGCGCGGCGCGGAACAGCAGGGCGTGGCGCACATCGGTCTCGCGACGCCGGGCGCGGAACTGGATGCGGCGCAGCGCCCGGGTCAGGCACGCTCTGACCTCGCCCTCGCCGTCGCCGTCGTCGGGCAGACCGAGCAGCCGGGCCGCCTTGACCCGGCCGGCGCGGTTGATGGTGAACAGCAGCGTGACCTTGCCGAGCCGCCCCGGGCTCCAGGCGCGCCGGCTCTGGTAGCAGACCTGCAGCCAGGGTAGCTGCGCGCGCAGGGTGCGGGCGTCGCTGCCCGACGCCGACGCCGACGCCGTGCCACGCCCTGACAGCACGGTGATCAGCAGCGCGATCAGCAGGGCACGCACCCTCATGTCGCGATCAAAGACCTGGCCTGGGCGAGGCGCAACTTTTCACGCGAAGCTCACCACCGAGCGCACCGACTTGCCCTCGTGCATCAGCTCGAAGGCGTGGTTGATGTCCGCGATCGGCATGCGATGGGTCAGCAGGGCGTCGATCTCCAGCTCACCGGCCAGGTACTTGTCGACATAGCCGGGCAGCTGGGTGCGCCCCTTGACGCCGCCGAACGCGGTGCCACGCCAGACCCGCCCGGTGACCAGCTGGAACGGCCGCGTGCTGATCTCCTGCCCGGCCCCGGCCACGCCGATGATGATCGACTCGCCCCAGCCCTTGTGACAGCACTCCAGCGCGGCGCGCATCAGCTTGACGTTGCCGACACACTCGAACGAGTAGTCGACCCCGCCGCTGGTCAGCTCGACCACGACGTCCTGGATCGGCGTGGCGTGGTCGGCCGGGTTGACACAGTCGGTCGCGCCCAGCTTGCGGGCCAGCTCGAACTTGGCCGGATTGACGTCGATGGCGATGATGCGCCCCGCCTTGGCCATCACCGCGCCCTGGATCACGCTGAGGCCGATGCCGCCGAGGCCGAACACCGCGACGGTCGCGCCCGGCGTCACCTTGGCGGTGTTCAGCACCGCGCCGATCCCGGTGGTGATGCCGCACCCCAGCAGGCACACGGTGTCGAGCGGCGCGCGCTTGTCGATCCTGGCCAGCGCGATCTCGGGCAGCACGGTGTACTCCGAGAACGTCGAGCAGCCCATGTAGTGGTGGATCATCCGGCCGCGCCCCGAGAAGCGCGAGCTGCCGTCGGGCATGAGGCCCTTGCCCTGGGTGGCGCGGATGGCCTGGCACAGGTTGGTCTTGCCCGACGTGCAGAACTTGCAGGCGCGACACTCGGGCGTGTACAGCGGGATGACGTGATCCCCGACCGCGACGCTGCTGACGCCGGCGCCGACCTCCTCGACGATGCCGCCGCCCTCGTGGCCGAGCACGGTCGGGAACAGCCCCTCGGGATCGGCGCCCGACAGCGTGAAGGCGTCGGTGTGGCACACCCCGCTGGCCACGATGCGCACCAGCACCTCCCCGGCGCGGGGCCCCTCGAGGTCGATCTCCTCCAGCACGAGAGGCTGCTTGGCCTCCCAGGCGACTGCGGCGCGCGTCTTCATGGCGCGGCATCCTACTCGACCTGGCGCGAAGCTGCTCAGCGGATCGGCACGTAATAGCCGGTGGCGCGCAGCTCGACGCGGCTGCCGGGCTCGCCGCCAGCGTTCGTCACGTCGAAGGTCAGGACCAGGCTGTCGCCCTGCCTCATCAGGTGCGCGCTGCCGTCAGCGGCGCAGAACGCCGGGCGCGCAGCCCCTGACGCTGCACACTCCAGCGGCACCACCGTGCGACCATCGACCTCGGCCACGATGGCGTCGAGGTGGGTGGCCTCGGGCTTCTCCTCGCTGAGGCGCACCCGCAGCACACCGTCCTTGCTCGACCGGGTCGGCAGCTCGAGCCCCTGCGTGGTCGCCATGGCGCGGCCACGGATGTTGCGCAGGATCTCTCCCGCCAGCGTCTCCTGGCCGGCCCCGCCGACATACACGAACGGGCACGCCGACAGCTGGTTGCAGTCCTGGACCAGTCCGCTGGGCGAGCGGGTGCGCTCGATCAGCATGCCGCTGGTGTCGGGCGTCAACACCACCCGCTCACGCGCCACCGGCGTCGCGGGGTGCTGGGCCCGCGTGCACGCCCCCCAGCCGTCCTCCACGAAGGCCACCCCGCCGTCGCCGATCTCGAGCTCCACGCGACCATAGGTGCCGAGGCCACGATCGAGGACCATGGTCAGCGCACCGTCCTGGAAGCGGAACAGCCGGTAGCGCGTGGGCGGATCCTCGTCGTCGTCGGTCTCCTGCTCGAGCAGCAGGTGTCGCGTCGCCAGCGCGTCGTCGAGCGCGACCACTCGCCCGCGCGGCGCGCGCGAGGTCAGCGCCAGCTTCAGCGTCGCCGCGCCCACGCTCAGGGTGCCGTCCTGGGCCAGCAAGATCCGCTCGGGTCGACGATCGCCGTCGAGATCCGCCAGCAGATCGAGCAGCGTGCCGCCAGGCGCCGCGGCCAGCGAGGCGTCGGCAGGCGGCCCACCATCGATCACACGCGGCACATTCAGCACCACCGGCGCCGGCCCCACGACCTCACGCCGCCCATCCCGCCGCTGCTTGCTACACCCCAGCCCCAGCCCCAGCACGGTGCCCAGCGCGACCGCCACCATCAGCCGCACCCAGCCCGCGAAATCGAACGCCTCCACCATGTTCGACCAACGACCACTGCCCCACCCCAATTCCGACATTGGGGTTCGGAGTTCCTTGGTGGTGGCGGGCTTGGGTTCGGGGTTCCGCCCGGTCCCGTTGCCCGTCGCCTGTGGCCTGTGGCCTGTGGCCTGTGGCCTGTGGCCTGTGGCCTGTTTGTCCGTTTCTTACGGCCGCGGCAGCCGCTGCAGCAGCGCCCGCGCGAACTCCTCCGGGTGCTCGCGATGCAGAAAGTGCCCGCCCGGCAGCGTCACCACCTCGTAGCCCGCGCTGTGCCAGCTGCGCGCGCTCTCGAACGCCGGCGTGCGCAGCACCGAGTCGGTGGCGCCCGCGAACGCCAGCGTGGGCACCGTGACCTTGTGGCGCTGGCTCTTCGGGAGCGAGAAGCCGAGCGCCCGGTAATAGCCGCACGCGGCCTCGACGCAGCCCGGCTCGGCGAACGCCCGCTTGACCGCGTCGGTCTCGCCTGGTGGCACCTGCCAGGCCGGCGACCAGCGCCGCACCAGCTCGTCGACCAGCGCGAAGTTGGTCGCGCGCAGCTTCGCCGGCGCGCCCTTGCGGCGCAGCGTGATGAAGTGGCGCACCTTCCACAACATGAACGGGTTCGGCTTCAGCGACGCCGGATGCGGGATGGCGAGCGAGACCAGGAAGCGCACCTTCCCGGGCGCCGCCAGCGCGACCGCATAGGCCGCGGTGGCGCCCCAGTCGTGGCCGATCACGATGGCGCGCTGCTCGGCGGGCGCCAGAGCGTCGATCAGCGCGGCGGCGTCGCGGCCCAGCGTCTCGGTGTCGTACTTGCCGTCGGCCGGCACCGGCGTCGGCGCATAGCCGCGCATGAAGGGCGACACCGCGCGATAGCCGGCCCTGGCCAGCGCGGCACGGGTGTGATCCCAGCTGTGCGCGGTGTCGGGGAAGCCGTGCAGCAGCAGCACCAGCGGCCCCTCACCCTCCTCCAGCACGGTGAACTCGAGGCCGTTCGCGGTCACCTTGCGCGTGGTCGCCGACATGGCGCGGACAGTACCGCAATCCCACGTCACGGCGCCGGCTTGCAGATTCGTCCTTGCATTTGTAATACAACAAATGACAACATACTCCGCATGACCCACACCGCCTCGACCGCCGAAAATCCCGCCGCAGGCGCCGCTGCCCCCTCCGTCGCCGCTGGCTGCGCCGCCGGGGCCGCCCGGGTGGCCCGCGTGGCCAACCGCATCGGCCGCCTCGTCCTCCACCTGGCCGGCAACCTCGAGCGCCTGGTCGGCGACGTGGTGCGCGACTCCAGCGACCTCGCGCGCGAGACCGAGCAGCTCTCGGTCGCGGTCGCCCGCACCGCGGTCCAGGTCCACGCCGCGGTGCGCGCCACGCCGCGCTTCTCGCGCATCGTCAAGGAGGTCATCGCGCTGGCCGCGCGCTACCGCCTGCAGCGCACCCGCGCCGAGATCTTCGGCGCCAACGCCCCCGAGACCGTGGCCGCCCGCGCCGCCCTCGACGACGACGCCGCGCGTCGCCTCTACGAGCTGTGCATCGAGCTGCGCGGCGGCGTCCTCAAGATCGGCCAGTTCGCCTCGGCCCGCGTCGACCTCCTGCCCGCCGCCTATGTGCGCGAGCTCGGCAAGCTGCAGGACCGCGTCCCCGCGGTGCCCACCGCCGACATCATCGCGCGCATCGAGAGCGAGCTCGGGCGCCCCATCGGCGAGCTGTACGCCTCGTTCGAGGACACCCCCATCGCCGCCGCCTCGCTGGCCCAGGTCCACGGCGCCGTCCTGCACGACGGCACCCGCGTCGCGGTCAAGGTCCAGGTCCCGGGGATCGAGGACGTGGTCGAGACCGATCTGGCCGCCTTCCGCGTGCTGGCCTCGGCGCTCAAGGACCTCCTGCCCAGCACCGATCTGCCCACGGTCGCGGCCGAGCTGTCGCGCTCGGTGCGCGAGGAGCTCGACTACCGCAAGGAGGCCGACTCGCTGACCCGCTTCGCCGCCATGGCCGGCACCACCGTCGTGGTCCCGCGCCCGCACCCGGCGCTGTCGGCGCGCCGCGTGCTCACCATGGATCGCATCGACGGCGCGCGCCTGCCCGACTGGCTGGCCGAGACCGACGCCCGCGGCGCCGACGGCGTGACCGCGCGCGACCACCTGCTCGGCACCATGGTGCGCAGCTTCGCGGCCCAGATCCTCGAGCACGGCCTGTTCCATGCCGATCCGCACCCCGGTAACTTCCTGGTCGCCGAGACGCTGGGCAGCCCGCCGCGCCTGGTCATGCTCGATTTCGGCGCGGTGCAGGAGTACGGCCCCGCCGCGCGCGCCGCCTACGCCGAGCTGGCCATGGCCATCCTGGGCGGCGACGCCGCGCGCATGACCGAGCTGTTCGCGACCCTGGGCTTCCGCACCCGGGGCGACGATCCCACCGCGCTGCACCAGTTCGCCGAGCTGCTCATCGGTGGCCTGCGCCAGGGCCAGCGTGCCGGGCTGGCCGCGCTCGATCCGCAGGCCCAGATCGCCGCCGCCATGGAGCTCGTGCGCCGGAACCCCATCGTCGCCCTGCCCCAGGACTTCGTGCTGCTGGGCCGCGTGCTGACCACCCTGGGCGGCCTCATCGTGCGCTACCGCCCCTCGGTCGACCTGGCCACCGCGATCCTGCCCGCCCTCACCCGCGCGATGGCACCGCAGCCGTCGGCCTCGGCATGAGCACGAAGTAGATCGCGCCCGCCACCAGCGACGACACGAACCAGGCCCAGGTGTACAGCACGTTGAACAGGTGCGGCACCGTCCCCGGATCCAGCTTGCCCGCCGCGACCACGAAGCCTGGCAGGCAGGGCAGCACGCCCAGCACGAAGGCCGCCACCGCGCGCCAGTTCCAGCCATTCGCGTACTCGTACTGCCCGCCGCGCCGGTACAGATCGTCGACCACCAGCTCGGTGCGGCGCAGCAGGAAGTAGTCGACGATCATGATGCTGCCCACCGGCCCCAGCAGCACGCCATAGCCGACCAGCCAGGTGAAGATGTAGTTGCCGATCGACGACAGGATCTTCCACGGGAACATGCACAGGCCGATGACGGCCGTGATCATGCCGCCCATGCGATAGCTGATCTTCGACGGCGCCAGGTTGGAGAAGTCGTTGGCCGGCGACACCACGTTGGCCGCGATGTTGGTCGACAACGTGGCCAGCGCCAGCCCCAGCATCGAGATGCCGACCACCAGCTTGCTCTCGAAGCGGGTCACCAGCGCGGTGGGATCCCCGATGGGATGGCCGAACTTGATGCCGCTGGCCGTGGTCGCCGCGACCCCGATGAAGGCGAACAGCGCCATCGTGGTCGGCATCGCGATGGCCTGCCCGAGGACCTGGGCGCGCTGTGACCTGGCGTGGCGTGAGAAGTCCGGGATGTTCAGCGCCAGCGTGGCCCAGAAGCTGACGCCCGAGGTCAGCGCCACCGCGAAGGTCTCGCCGAGCGGCTTGCGCGCCCTGGTCGCCATGATGGCGCCGAGGCCGCCGCCGGCGTCGATGGCCCACACCAGCAGCGCCACGCCGCAGGCCAGCAAGAACGGCGCCGCCAGGCTCTCCATCCACTTGATGGACTCCATGCCGTTCCAGATGAAGTAGACGTTGATCAGCCAGAACACGAAGAAGGCCAGGAACGGCCCGGTGCCCACGCCCAGGAGCGACATGGTCAGGTCGGGCATGGCCACGCCGGGGAACAGCGCGCTCGCCGTGGCGTGCAGCCCGAGGCCGCCGAACCAGCAGTTGATGCCGAACCAGCCGCACGCCACCAGCGCGCGCAGCACCGCCGGAAGGTTGGCGCCGCGCACGCCGAACGAGGCCCGCACCAGCACCGGGAACGGGATGCCGTACTTGGTCCCCGGGTGCCCGTTGGCCATCAGGGGCAGCAGGACCACGGCGTTGGCCAGCGCGATCACCAGCACCGCCTGCCACGCGCTCATGCCGGCCTCGACCTGCCCCGAGGCCAGCGTGTAGGTCGGCACGCAGACCGCCATGCCGACCCACAGCGCGGCGATGTGCCACACGTTCCAGGTCTTCTTGCTGCCCGGCGTCGGCGCCAGGTCGGCGTTGTACAGGGATGGGTCGTGGGCCATGAGCGAAGGTCTGGCGACGCTACAGCGCGAAGGTGCCGCGCTTGATGAACTGCCCCTGCCCCGCCTTGCCATGGAAGCGCTGGCGCCCGAGCTTGTCGTCCTCGACCACCAGGCGCCCGCGCGACAGCACGTGGGTCGGCGCGCCGATCACGGTCTTGCCCTCGTAGGCGGCGTAGTCGACCTTCATGTGCAGGTTGGCGTGGCTGAGCTCGAACTTCTTGCTGGGATCCCAGACCACGAGATCGGCGTCGCAGCCCACCGCGACGGTGCCCTTGCGCGGATACAGCCCGAAGATCTTGGCCGGCGCCGTCGACGTGATCTCGACGAAGCGATTGAGCGAGATCTTGCCCTCGCGCACGCCCTCGTACATGAGGTGCATGCGGGTCTCGACGCCCGGCATGCCGTTCGGGATCTTGGCGAAGCTGCCGGTGCCGAGCTCCTTCTGGCCCTTCATGCAGAAGGGACAGTGATCGGTCGACACCACCTGCAGGTCATAGGTGCGCAGGCCGCGCCACAGGTGATCGTGGTGGTGCGCCGGGCGCAGCGGCGGCGTGCACACATACTTGGCGCCCTCGAAGCCCGGCCGCGCCAGATCGTCCTGGCTCAGGAACAGGTACTGCGGGCAGGTCTCGGCGTACGCCGGCAGGCCGCGATCGCGGGCCTCCATCACGCGCTCCAGCGCGCGCTGCGCCGACAGGTGCACGAGGTAGACCGGGACCTTGGCCATCTCGGCCAGCGCGATGGCGCGCTCGGTGCCGGTGGCCTCGGCGACCTCGGGCCGCGTCAGCGCGTGGTACACCGGCGCGGTGTGGCCGGCGGCCAGCGCGCGCTCGACCAGGACGTCGATGGGCAGGCCGGTCTCGGCGTGCATGCAGATGAGGGCGCCGATCTCGCCGGCGCGCAGCATGGCCTTGAAGATCGACTGGTCGTCGAGCAGCAGCACGCCGGGATAGGCCATGAACAGCTTGAAGCTGCTGATGCCCTCGTTGACCAGCTGCCCCATCTCGTCCGACACCGACTGCGGAAAGTCGGTGACGATCATGTGGAAGCCGTAGTCGACCGCCGCCTTGCCCTCGGCCTTGGCGTGCCAGGTGTCGAGCGCCTGGCGCAGCGAGCCGCCCTTCTGCTGGATGGCGAAATCGACGATGGTCGTGGTCCCGCCGTGCGCCGCCGCGACGGTGCCCGACTCGAAGTCGTCGGACGAGGTGGTGCCGCCGAACGGCATGTCGAGGTGGGTGTGCACGTCGATGCCGCCCGGGATGACGTACTTGCCGGTGGCGTCGATGACCTCGTGCGCGGTGACGCCCGCGCTGGAGGCGACCAGGCCGGTGATGCGCCCGCTCTCGATGAGGACGTCGGCCTGGAAGGTGTCGCACGCGGTGACGACGGTGCCACCCTTGATGACGGTGACCGCCATCAGGGCAGCTCCTTGGTCAGGTCGCCATACAGATCGGGGCGCCGGTCGCGGAAGAACTGCCAGGTGCGCCGGACCTCCTCGATCTTCTCCAGATCGCAGTCGGCGATGACCAGCTCGTCGGCGTCCTCGGACGCGCTGGCCAGGAACTGCCCGCGCGGATCGACGATGTACGAGTTGCCGTAGAACTTGCCGATGTTCCACGGCGCCTCGGTGCCGACGCGGTTCGAGCAAGCCCAGAAGGTCCCCGACGCGACCGCGTGGGCGGGCTGCTCCAGGCGCCAGAGGTACTGCGACAGGCCGGCCACGGTGGCCGACGGGTTGAAGATGATCTCGGCGCCGTGCAGCGCCAGCAGGCGTGCGCCCTCGGGGAAGTGGCGGTCGTAGCAGATGTACACGCCGACGGTGATGCCCGAGGACAGCTTGAAGACCGGATAGCCGAGGTTGCCGGGCTTGAAGTAGAACTTCTCGAAGAAGCCCGGGTTGACCTGCGGGATGTGCGTCTTGCGGTACTTGCCGAGGTAGGTCCCGTCGTGGTCGAGCACGGCGGCGGTGTTGTAGTAGACGCCGGCCATCTCGCGCTCGTAGACCGGGACGATCATCGCCATGTTGTACTTCTTGGCGACCGCCTGCATGGTCTCGACGGTCGGGCCGGGCACCGCCTCGGCGGCGTCGTACCAGCGCGGGCTCTGCGACGGACAGAAGTAGGGGCCGTTGAAGATCTCCTGCAGGCCCAGGATCTGGACGCCCTTCTGTCCGGCCTCGTGGATCATCTTCATGTGCTTCTCGAGCATCGCCGCCTGGATGTCGGCGACCGACGCCTTCTCGTCGTTGATGACGTTGCCGGCCTGGATCAGCCCCACCTTCACTGTGCGCGCCATGGTGTCTCGCTCCCGTTTGCTGAGGGGCGAAGTTATCTCGCGCGTCACCCGCCTGGCGCAAGATCGAAGCGAATTCGGGGGTTGACGTGGCCATACATGCTACGTATTGTCACTTGAGATGCACCCCAATCTGCTGTCATTCGGGCCGCTGCGTCAGATCGCCTCCAGCTTCGAAGCCATCGAGCGCGGACGGGCAGCTACGCCCGCCAAGCAGCTGCGCGAGCGCACCCTGGCCGGCGTGCGCGCGGTCGGCAATGGCTGCGTCCCGTTGCTGGCGCGCAAGCTGTGCGGCGCCTCGGAGCGCCAGGCCTCGTGGGCGTTCTTCCTGCTCGGCGCGCTGGGTGGCGACCGCGTGCTGCGCGAGGTCCGCGCGCGCCTGCGCGACCCGCAGCTGCCCGACGAGCGCAAGGCGCTGCTGCTGGCGCTGCTCGGCGAGCTGGGCGCAGAGATCCCCGACGACGTCGTGCTGGCCGACCCCGACCGGCTGGCCCAGGCCAGCGTGCGCGAGCTGATGGCCTCGCTGGAGACCGAGGCCGACTACACCCAGGCCGCCGAGCTCATCGTGGCCCAGGTCCCGGTGGTCGACCTGCCCGCCTTCGTGGAGGAGCTGACCCGCGACGCCGGCGAGCCCGCGGTCAAGCTGCTGGAGGCGCTGCTGGCCCAGGGCGAGCTGCCGCGCGAGCTGTCGCCGCGCCTGACCCGCCTGCGCAAGGGGCTGACCGCGCGCCCCGACGGCGCACCGCGCGCGACCGCGACCGCGGCCGGCAGCGGCGCGCACCCCGCGCCCCCCGCCGAGTCGCGCATCCGCTGCCACCCGGTCGCCGCCGCGCCGCGCCGCCCGACGCGCCCGCGCCGCCGCCGCCCGCCGTCGCCTGGCCTCGATCTCTGACCCACGGTCACGGCCCACGCTCCACGGCCCACGCTCCACACTCCGCAGCGGTTGCAGCTTTCCGCCCGAAATCGCTATAGTCGGCGCCCGATGGCCGCATCCGAACCAGGCAAGCTCCCCGCCCTGCGCGACTATCCGCAGCTCAAGCGCATGGAGCGCTGGGTGCTGTCGGTGGTCGAGCGCATCAACCTGTCGCCGCTCGGCAAGCGCGCCGCGCGCGAGTTCCAGCTGCAGTTTGGCACCCGCTGGGTCTACCCCTCGATCAAGAACCTGCTGCACATCGAGGGCCTCGACCGCATGCGCGCGCTCAGGCCGCCGGGACCGACGCTGCTGGTGGCCAACCACCGGTCGTTCTTCGACCAGTACGTCATCGCGTGCATCCTGCTGCGCGAGACCAAGGTCTTCAAGCAGATCTACTCGCCGGTGCGCGCCAACTTCTTCTACGACTCGCCGGCCGGCCTGGCGGTCAACGCCATCATCTCGGGCATGGCGATGTATCCGCCGTTCTTTCGCGAGCCCGAGCGCGCCGAGCTCAACCGCGCCAGCATGGAGCTGCTGGTGCGCCTGCTCGACAACCCCGAGACGACCATCGGGTTCCACCCGGAGGGCACCCGCGGCAAGGGGCCGGATCCATACGACCTGCTGCCCGCGCAGCCCGGCGTCGGGCGCCTGGTGCTGGAGGGGCCGCCGGATCTGATGGTGATCCCGGTCTTCATCAATGGCCTGCTCAACGACATCGTCAAGCAGATCAGGAGCAACCTCGATCGCAGCGGCATCGCCATCACCTTGACCTTCGGCGAGCCCATCGATCTGAGCCGCTTCAAGGGCGTCAAGAGCCGGTTGACCACGCAGAAGAAGGTGGCCGACCAGCTGCACCTGTCGATTCAAGAGCTGGGCGAACGGGACCGCGCGATGCGCGCGCGCCTGAAGAGCCAGGGCGTTCGTGTGGACTGAAGGGGGAATCTGATGGCGATGAAGCTGACCGTGGGGGCGCTGCTGCTGACGGGCGCGATCGGGCTGGGCTGCGGCCCGTCGGGCAAGCATGGCACCACCACGCCCAAGCCGCGTGAAGTCGAGATGGAGGGCGAGGAGTTCGTGGTCAAGACGCCCAGGCGCGAGGTCGTGCTCGACTTCGAGGACGACGTCATCGACGGCGACGTCTTCCGGCCCGAGGGGCTGGCCCCGGCCTTCGTGCTGACGCCCGCCAAGCCGCTGCCCAAGACCAAGGAGGCGCTGAGCATCGAGGCCCGCCGCGCCGCCTTCGCCAAGGCCAAGGGCAAGGCCCAAAGGATGGCCAACGAGGCCGAGTTCTTCGCCCTCGCGGTGCTGGCCAAGCTGGCCAGCGGGCCCGCGCCCGAGGCGGCCGAGCTGCGCGCCGAGGCGGTGACCATGCTCGACGCCGCGGTCGCCGAGAAGGGCGCCGGCGAGACCACCTGGGTCATGCTGGCGACCATGCAGTACGGCGCCGGCCAGTTCGAGGCCGCGGCCAAGACCTTCAGCAACGTGCTCGACCAGTTCCCCAAGTCGAAGCTGCGCGCGCGCTACGCCGAGCAGCGCGCCTGGGCGCAGTTCGCGGTCAACCCGGGGGCGGTGGACGGCAAGGAGCTGGCGCAGGATGGCCTGGCCGCGACCTACTTCGCGGCCTGGGCCGGGCGCCGCGCCGGCAAGCTGGGCGACGCCGTGGTGTCGTTCAAGGCCGCGCTCAAGCTGGCGCCGGCAGAGCCGCTGGCGACCGCGATCCGCCACGACCTGCTCAACACGCTGGCCTGGCGCGGCCCCGGCGAAAGCGCGCTGTCGGACGAGGTGCGCGGGCTCGGCGGTGACGCCGCGGCGCAGGCGCAGAACCTGCTCGAGGTCGGGCAGTACCTGGCCGACAAGGGAGACCTCGGGGGCGCGGCGCAGGTGCTGACCGTGCTGCTGGCCGACCCCGCGGCGACGCCGGCGCAGGCGGTCAAGGCCTACGAGGTGCTGGCCCAGGAGGCCATGGCCGAGCGTCGCCTGGGCGATCTGGCTGGCCTCATCGAGAAGCTGCTCGCGGCCGCCGCCAGCTACCCGGTGGTCGACGACCAGACCCGCGCGGCCCAGATCGGCTGGCTGGTCGGCACCACCATGCACGCCGAGTGGGGCAAGACCCGCGAGACCGCGGCCGCCGAGGCCGCCGCCCGTGTGTACACCGCGCTCTTGGCCTACCAGCCGCTGCCCGCCGAGTTCGACGTCGCCGGCGCCGCGCGCGATCTGAAGGAGCAGCGCGCCTCGACCGAGCCGCCGCCCGCGCTGGAGAGCAACAAGGATCTCGTGCGGCGCATCGTGCGCCTCAACATGAACGGCGCGCGCCACTGCTACGAGCGTCAGCTCGACATGGGCACCACGGCGGCCGGCCGCTGGCAGTTCACCCTGGTGCCCGAGCCCACCGGCACCGGCAGCCAGGTCACCACCCGCGCCACCACGCTGCCCGCCGAGATGACCCCGTGCCTGGAGCAGGCGGCGGCGCACTGGAAGTTCCCGCCCCACGCCAAGCCGATCGTCATCACCATCAACTACGCCTTCGCCTTCCGCCCCGTCGGCCCGTAGCGCACCGCGCCGCCCCGGCGGCGCGACCTCCCCGCCTCGATCTTCTTCATCGATTCAAGCTGCGTCCGATGGCCCGGATGGCGTCGTCGTAGGCCACCGGCGGCACCAGGCCGAGCTCGCGACGCGCGCGCTCGATCGGGGTGCGGTGGTGCGAGCCCACCAGGTTGACCGCCTCGCGGGTGATCGGCGGCCGTGACGCGCGGCCAAGGCGCGTCCACACCGCCTCGCCGACGCGGGCCAGCCCGTCCACCGCCCAGCGCGGCAGCGAGCGCGGCGTGCGCGCCCCGCACAGGCGCGCCAGGTCGCCGAAGTAGCGCGCCCAGGTCACGTCGCCGCCGTCGTTGGCGTTGTAGCTGCGCCCGCGCGCGGCCGGGGTACGCAGCCCGCGCACCAGGACCTCGACCACGGTGTCGACGTGGGCCAGCCCGGCGTTCTGGTGGCCGCCGTCGATCAGCACCGGCATGCCGCGGCGAAGCTGCGTCACCACCTCGTCGACCCACAGCTTGCTGCCGACGCCATACACGTTGCCCGGGCGCACCACCACCAGCGCGAGGCCGCGCTCGGCCTCGGCCGCGCGGGCCAGCTGCTCCTGCTGCTGCTTGGTGCGGCTGTAGTGGCCCAGCGGCCGGCCCGCCGGATGCGCCTCGTCGCAGACGTCGCGACCCAGCGCGTCGCCATAGAAGACGATGCTGGAGGCCAGCACCAGGCGCACCCCGGCGGCCACCGCGCCGTCGATGATGTTGCGCGTGCCCTGCACGGTGACGCGCTCGAACAGCGCCTCGGGGCCCCAGTCGCCGACCACCGCGGCCAGGTGGATGATGCCCGAGACCCCGCGCGCCGCGGCGGCCACCGCGGCGGCGTCGCTGATGTCGCCGGCGCGGACCTCGACGTCACCCGCGAAGGCCGCGCCCGCCGTCGCCGCCTCGGCGGGCAGCACCAGCGCGCGCACGCGGACCCCGTCGGCCGCCAGGCGCGCCACCACGCGCCGTCCGATGAACCCCGTCGCGCCCGTGACCAGGACCGGTTCCATTCCCGCCATGGTACGCGCGAATCAGCGCGGCGTGGTCAGTACGGCAGCATCAGGCCGACGGCGACCACGTGCGCGGTGCCGAAGCGGTTGTTCTGCCCGACGCGCTCGTACAGCGCCGACAGCTCGCCGTCACGGAAGCGTGCCAGCGCCCCATTCGCAGGCAGGAAGCCGAGGCGCAGCGTCGCGCGCGCGCCCAGGGTGTGGCCCTCGAACGGCGCCAGCTTGGCGTCGTCGGTCAAGAAGCGCTCCTGGCGATCATAGATCTCACGATAGAAGTCCGCCGCGCGCTGGGTGTAGAAGCGATAGCGCAGGCGCAGCTCGAGATCGCGCCCGAAGTCACGCGTCAGGCTGACCTCGGGGGTGTGGCCGCTGACACCCCAGTCGTCGAAGTAGTAGCGATAGCCGAGCTGCATCACCACCTCGCTGCGTGGCTCGAACATGCGCGCCGACAGGTACGCGGCGTTGCGCAGGCGCAGCTCGGGCACCGTCTCCGCCAGCGGCACGCCGCCCGCGACCACCTGCCGGTACGGGTTGGCCTGGTAGCCGTCGGCCACGAAGAGGTCGTAGCCGACCTGCGCCAGCGCGCGCGGACCGAGGAGCTGCGTCCACGACAGCCCGAAATAGTGCGTGCGCAGCGACTCGCGCAGCTGCGACCCCGGCACCGCGGCGTCGCTGATGTCGTCGAACGACAGCGCCGACGACACCGCGAAGGTCGCGTTCTTGTCCCACAGCTCGACCGCCAGCGCGGCGTTGACGTTGCGCGACACATAGTCGGGCTCGCTGGAGACCCGGCCGCCCAGCGACACCGTGAACTGCTCGCCGAGGCGGTACAGACCGCGCAGCCCGCCCTCGTAGCGGCGCTCGGTGAAGCGCGCCTGCTGCCCGGCCGCCACCGACGCCGCGCTGATGCTGTCGAGCACCAGGTGGCCGCCGATGGTGGCGCGCGGCCCCAGGTCCAGCTCGACGTCGAGCGTCGGCTGGATCACCGTGGTGGTGCGCTCCTTGTAGTACTGCCCGCGCAGCTCGATGGTGTCATCGGCGCGTGCGAACCCGGCCGCGCCGCAGACCAGCAGCGTCGCCAGCCCGGCCAGCCGCGCCCTCAGTTGCATCCGCAACCACCGCCGGCCTCGCCGTAGCCGCCCTCCGAACCCTCACGCGCGCCGCGCGCATGCTGGTTGAAGCGGCCCTCGGCGCGGCCACGCCCCGGCGTCATCGCAGGCTTCGAGAGCGTCTCGCGCTGCCAGGGCTGGACATGCACCCGCGCGCACCCCGCGGCCACCGCCACCAGCACTGCCATCACGAACAGGAGCACACGCATTGGTAGATCCTACTTTCCTCCCCACTTTGTCGTGGGTGTTTGAGTAAGACCCCCTTTCAAACCGTGCATGCGGATTTCCCGCACACGGCTTACCGGTGGTCTCTCGAGACGCAGCATTACGT
>JADYYK010000199.1 GCA_020853705.1 Deltaproteobacteria bacterium | reverse complement strand
TTCTGACGGCCAGCAATAGTGCGTTCACCCCGATGCCGACCATCAAGGACCTCATGGCCGACGTGCAGCGCTCGCACGCGCAGCACTTCGGTGTCACCGCGCTGGCCGAGCGCACCCGCGATCTCGCGCAGCAGATTGCCCAGCTGGTGCACCACCGCGACCGCGCCCACCTGGTCGAGGAGCTGGGCGACGCCGGCTGGAGCCTGCTGCAGCTGGCCACCGAGCTGGACGTCGACTTCGAGGGCACCGTGCGCGCCACCATCGCGCGCCTGAACGCCAGCGCCAGGGGGCGCAAGGTCGCGCTGCTGGGCACCTCGGCCAACCCCATCACCAACGGCCACCTGACCATGGCGCTGGAGATCCTGGCCGTCACCGACGTCGACGAGGTCTGGATCTACCTGGCCGGCGAGCACCCCTGGGGCAAGCAGCTGATGCCGGCCGAGCACCGCCTCGAGATGGTGCGCCGCGCCATCTCGCGCTACCGCCGCATCAAGGCCTGCGACTTCGACATCGTGCACGGGCCCGAGATGTTCAAGACCTCGCGCGAGACGTCGTATGTGCTGGAGAAGCACTTCCTGCCCGCGTTCCCCGAGTACAGCTTCTCGTGGGTGATGGGCTCCGACGTGGCGCAGACCTTCCACAAGTGGGGCGGCGCGGCCTGGATGGCCGCCAACCTGCGCATGTTCATCATCCATCGCCTGGGCTACGACTTCGACAAGGCCGGCTCGGAGCTCCTGGCCGACCCGCGCCACCTCTACCTGCGCGATGACATCGTCACCAGCAACATCTCATCGACCCTGGTGCGCGAGCGCGGCCGCGGCTATGACGAGGCCCGGCTGCTGGCCCTGGTGCCCGACGTGGTGTGGGACTATCTGGTCGAGCACCGCCTGCTCGACCCCGGCGTCATGACCTGACGCTGACCGCCCGGCTGCGGCCAGCCCTGGCTACGGCAGCGCGCGCAGCCGGGGGGCGCCGCCGCCGAGGCCGTCGATGGCGAAGCGGACGTCATCGTGGAAGGCGATGATGACGTGCAAGACGTCGGGCGCCTCCAGGGTGAAGCTCTCGTGGGCGCGCGCCAGCCTCACGCGCTGCAGCACGGTGCCATCACCGAAGCGCACCAGCGACACGAAGGCGTCCTCGTCGCTGAAGCCATAGCCGCACACCACCAGATCGAGATCGGGCAGCAGCAGGAGCTGGTTGTTCGAGTGCAGCGCCGGGGTGCGCCACAGCACGGCCTGGCGCACCGGATCGATCGCCACCAGCGCCGAGCACTTGCCACCGGCCTCCCGCGAGAAGCCCTGGCAGGCCTCGTTGAGCACCAGCACGCCGCGGGCATAGCGGATGTCCTGCACCTCCAGCCGGTCCGGCCGCGACAACAGCGGCGTGAGCGGCAGCGTCCACGCCAGCACCCCGCCGCTGTCATACAGCCGCGCGGTGAAGGCACAGTTGACCACCGTGCCGAGGTCGCAGCTGCCGGCGCCGTAGGGATCGCGATAGAACGCCAGCCAGCCGTCGTCGACCTCGTCGAGCAGGAACAGCTCCTGGGTGCCGATGCCGAGCTCCACGAAGGCGGGCACCACCGGGCCGCTCCAGTCGCGCGTCGAGCCCTTCGACAGCGAGCCGTTGGTCTGGCTGCGCAGGCGCAGGCCGTGGCGGCCGTCGGACGGCGCCGGCTGCGCCAGCACGGTGAGATCGCCGTAGCTGCGCTTGGCCGGGATGGGCACCGGCGGCGGCGTCCGCCGCGGCCGCGGCGCGGGCACCGGCGCCTCGCGGCGCAGCACCGGTGTCGGCGCCGGTTCGCGCCCCGCCTGGTGCTTTGGCACCCGCTTGCACCCCAGCGCCAGCGCCACCAGCAGCGCCGCGACGAGCCCGAAAAGTCTGCGCGTTCTCACCACCTGCGAGCATAGCCGCACCCGCTTTTCCGAGCACGAGGCACAGAATTCTGAGGGTCCGTCACGCCAGCGTGGCGAGATTCTTCGCGCGCCTCGGGCCGCGTCGCTGGCACGCCGTCTGCTGGGCGTGACCATCATGAAGACCTTGTCACTGGCACGGGTATGGATCCCCCTCGGGCTGCTCTGCACCACCATTGGCTGCGCCATCGACGACGATGGCCCCTCCGCCGTCGGGCAGCCCGACCTGGCCCAGCTGCAACCAGCGCAGAGCTGCGGCGCGTTGCTCGATGACCTGCGCACCCAGGCGCTGGCCGAGATGAACCGCCGCCTCGATGACAACCTCGAGAGCGCGCTGGCCGGCAACCGGTGCTGGAACGAGGAGGATGCCTTCGCCGCTGGCTCGCCGTCGCCGGGCGCCCCGGCGCAGAGCACGGGCGGCGGCGCGCGCAGCGTGTCGACCACCAACAACCAGGTCGCCGGCGTCGACGAGGCCGACTTCGTCAAGAACGACAATCGCTATGTCTACATCCTGGCCGCCGGCTCGCTGCAGATCATCGACGCCTGGCCGGTGCAGCAGGCCCACGTGGTGTCGCGCACGCCGATCGCGGGCGAGCTCAAGAAGCTGTTCGTGCACGACGGCCACGCCGTGGTCTACTCCAGCCCGCCCAGCAGCGCGGGGCAGAGCTCGTGGTCGCGGGGCGAGTGCACCTATGGCTACTCGTGCGACTTCACTGGCGACGGCAAGCCGACCACCATCACGGTGTTCGACATCGCCGATGTGACCCGCCCGCGCCTTCTGCGCACGCTCGACCTGTCGGGCTCGCTGCTGGCCGCGCGGCGCATCGACGGTGCGGTGCACACCGCGCTGACCTTCCCCAGCCCGGGCCTGCAGGGCCTGGAGTACTGGCCCCAGGGCGTGTCGCAGTGTGGCACCACGGATCCGCTGGAGATGTACGTCGCCTTCGCCGAGCTGCGCCAGAAGAACACCGCCGCCATCATGGAGTCGCCCATCGAGTCGTGGCTGCCGTCGTACACCGACACCCAGCCAGGCAGCCCGCCCCAGACCGCCGTGCTGGGCGGCTGCGACAGCTACTACATCTCGCAGCTGTCGGAGGGGCAGGCCTTCCTGTCGGTGCTGTCGCTCGACAGCGCGGGCGCCCTGCCGGCGCGCGCGACCACCGTCATCGGCCAGCCCGGCGCGGTGTACGCCTCCGACAGCGCGCTGTACGTCGCCGCGCGCCACCGCCGCAGCGGCACGGACGGCCCCTGGTTCTACGACGCCTCGCAGGGCGTCACCAGCGCGACGACGATCCACAAGTTCCGCTTCTACGCCGGCGCCACGACCTACGCCGGGTCGGGCGTCGCCAAGGGCCACGTGCTCAGCCAGTTCTCGCTCGACGAGCACCGCGGCTACCTGCGCATCGCCACCAGCAGCGGCCACGTGCCCGATCCCAACGTGCACAGCACCGTCACCGTGCTGCGCCAGGGCGGCCTCGGCCTCGACCAGGTCGGCGTGGTCGACGACATCGCGCCGAAGGAGGACATCCGCTCGGTGCGCTTCGACGGCGAGCGCGGCTTCATCGTCACCTTCAAGAAGACCGACCCGCTGTTCTCGCTGGATCTGGCCGATCCCTACCACCCGCTGCTGGTCGGCGAGCTGAAGATCCCGGGCTTCTCGACCTACATGCACATGCTCGACGACGATCACCTGCTGACCATCGGCTATGACGCCGCGGATCAGGGCAGCTTCGCCTTCTTCCAGGGCGTGCTGCTGCAGATCTTCGACGTCTCCAACCTGGCCGACCCGCGGCTGGCCTTCAAGGCCTCGATCGGCACCCGCGGCACCAGCTCGGAGGCGCTGACCAACCACCTGGCCTTCAACTACTTCGCGCCCGCGGGGCTGCTGGCGGTGCCGATGACCATCTGCGAGGGCGCCAGCGGCAGCGGCACCTTCGGCGATCGCATGACCTTCGCCGGGCTGCAGGTGTGGGACGTGTCGACCACCAGCGGCTTCTCGCTGCGCGGCGGCGTGGCCCACGTGCCCACCGCGCAGGCCGGCACGCGCGCCTGCTCGAGCTGGTGGACCGACGCCAGCACCGAGGTCAAGCGGTCGATCTTCATGGACGACTATGTGCTGTCGATCGCGCGCGACATCATCCACATCCAGGACGTGCGCAGCCTGGGCACCGACGTCAACGCGGTGCCGCTGACCGCGGCGCCGTAGCCGTAGCCGTAGCCGCGCGGCGCTACTTGCCGGCCGCGGCGCGCAGCGCGGCGGTGTAGGGCAGCGCCCGCCGCTCGGCCAGCACATCGACGAAGAACAGCGTGGTGGCCAGCGCGATCAGCGCCAGCCCCAGCCCCGACGCCCACTCCCGCTTCACGGCCAGCAACAGCACCAGCGCGCCCAGGGTCAGCACGCCCCAGCCCAGCTTCAGGCGCGGCCAGTTGGCGTTGACCTTGGTCATGCGCGCGGTCTCGGCGCGCACGGTGTCCACCGGCGCCCGCTCCAGCTCGGCCGCCAGCCGCGCCAGCTGGGCCTCGGTCTTGACCGCGAAGAACACGCCGCCGCCCGCCGCGCCGAGGCCGACCACGGCGAACGGGGTCAGCAGCCACCACTTGAAGGGCGCCGCCTGGGCGCGCCAGATCCAGAACGCCGCCGCCATCATGACGACGCCGAGCACCGCCATGCCGATGCCGAAGTTGCGCTCCCCGCGGAAGTAGACCTGCAGCGCCTCGCCGAGCTTCATGCCGTCATGGTGCCACGGGTGAGTCGGCCTCGGGAGGCAACGGCTCGGGCCCGGGCACCGGATCGGGGCCGATCGGCACCCGGTCGGGCGGCGTCGGCGGCGTGGGCGTCGGCGTCGGCGTCGGCGTCGTCAGCGGCGTCGGCGTCGGCGGCGTCGGCGGCATCGGCGCGGTCGGCCCGGGCATCAGCCCCGCGGGCGCTGGCTGCTGCGGAGCCCAGCCCGGGTACTGCGCCGGCGGGCCGTAGGGCGCCAGATCGTCATAGCGCCCCGGCTTGAGCCAGGTCGACGAGCGGTCGAACATCAGCTTGTAGAACTTCTTCTTGCCGCCCCACTTCTGCCACAGCATGACGGCGTTGCTGGGGCTGTAGGCCGCGAACAGGACGTCGTCGCCGAGATCGGGCTGCGGCGGCCGCGCCGGCAGGCTCCAGCTGCGCCGCCACGGGTTCATCGAGAACCACACCACGGCGTCGTGGATCCCGGCGGCATCGACGGCGCGATACGGCAGCAGCGTGTTGTCGGTGACCTTGTTGATGGCCAGGCCCTGGATCGGCCACCACACCAGCAGCGAGAACACCAGCGCCGCGGTGGCCCCGGCCGCGACCCAGCGCTTGCGCTCGGGCTGCGCCGGCTGGGTGGCGTCGGGGCGCATGACCACGCTGACGACGCGGCCCAGCGCCAGCGCCAGCAGGGGCACCGCGTCGAGGTAGTACAGCGGCCCGGTGTCGAAGCCGGGGCTGGTGTAGAAGAAGTAGTAGAAGCCGAACAGCCCGAACAGCGGCACCAGCAACAGCAGGTCGGCGGCGCGGCGCCGGATCCCCAGCAGCAGGCCGCCGACGCCCAGCGCCGCCACCAGCGAGCCGCTGGTCCACAGCAGAAGGCGCATCAGGTTGGTGCCGGCCTTGCCGAAGGCCAGGATGGGGCCGTGCGGGATCTTGTGCGCGATCCCCTCGCCGAAGCCGAAGATCTTCATGCCCGGCTTCATCGACAGCTCGGCCGGCGTCTTCATGAAGTCGCCGGTGACCAGCTGGTTGATGCCGAGGTACAGCACGATCCCGGGCAGCAGCCCGAGCGCGAAGGCCAGCGCCAGCCGGAGAGGACGCTTCTTCAGCTTGATGGCGACCACCAGCGCGGTCAGCCCGGCGGGCACCGCGATGCTGACCGCGTTGTAGGGTCGTGAGTGCAGATCGAGGCCGAACAGCAGGCCGGCCAGCACCGCGAAGCCCAGCGACGAGCGCCGCGTCGCGCGCACCAGCGCATACAGGCCGCCGGTGACCAGCACCATCGACGTGGTGACGTTGTGCAGGGTGCCGCAGGTGAAGGCGATGAAGGGCGAGGTCGCGACCACCGCCGCGGCCAGCAGCGCGGTGTCCTCGTCGTCGTCGAACAGCTCCTTGCCGAGCAGGTAGGTCAGCCACACGCCGAGCGGCGCGCACAGGTGCGGGATCAGGTGCGCGAAGCCGATGGCGCGCCCGGGCAGCAGCGCGGCGACGTGGCCCCAGGGGTAGATCCCGGTCCAGATCCCCTTCTCCTGCACCAGGTAGCCGCTCTTGAAGGCCTCCCAGACGTCGCTCAGCGGGACATACAGCTTGCCGCGCTCGAGCAGCTGGGCCTGGAAGTTGTAGATCATCTCGTCGAGCAGCACCGGCGCGTGCTGGATGGCCAGCCACGAGGTCAGCGCGGTCGCCAGCAGCGCGAGGCCGGCCAGCGCCGCCACCGTGACGCCGGGCCGTCGCGTCAGCACGCCGCCCAGGCCAGCCAGCGGCCGCCCCACCGCGCGCGCCAGCGCGATGGCCAGGAAGAAGATGAAGGCCGAGCCGAGCAGCGCCACCGCGACGAAGAACTGGGTCTCCTTGAGCGGCAGCATGTCGGTGGTCCAGTGCCCGCCGTAGCTCCTGAACTTGTCGAGCTGCAGCTGGTTCAGCCGCACGAAGCCGTACAGCAGGCTGCCCATGACCACGGTCAGCAGCGCTGGCAGCGCCACCGCGAGGGTGCGCGCGCGCGGCCCGAGCTCGGGCTCCGGCCCGGGGGCGGGCGCAGACGCAGGCGTCGGAGTCACGGGTGGCGGCTCCCGGGATCGAACTGGTCGGGCTTGAGCGGCATCAGCGGGTTCACGCTGGGCGCGTCCAGGAAGTCCTCGCTGCGGCGCGGCTCGGCCTGCGGCAGCCCCTTCTGGGGATAGATCTGCTTGGTGATGAGGCGCCCGCCGTCACTGAGATCGATGCGCCACTCGAACAGCGTCGGGCGGCCGCCCGGGTAGCGCACCAGGTAGGTCGTGCGGTCGCCCAGGGCGTCCATCAGCTCGGTCTTGCCGACGGTGTCGCGCGCGAACACCACGTCGTCGCGGAAGTCGGGCCAGGGCAGCGGCGGCACCGTCAGCCAGCTCTGCCCCCCGGGCGGATTGGCGCACCAGACCAGGGCGCGGTGCAGCTTGGCCTTCTCGGCCAGCTCGATGGGGGCGCGGATGGCGCGGGCCGCGCGGCGCACCCCGCGCGCCTGCACCGGCCAGAAGGTGGCCATCGCCAGCACCACCGCGACGGCGCCCAGCGCGGCCACGCGCGCGGTGGCGGCGGCGTCACCGAGGCGAGCGGCCAGCCGATCGCGCACGCCCAGCAGCGCGCGCGCCACGAACAGGGTCAGGAACGGCAGCGCATCGAGGAAGTACACCGGCCCGGTGTCGGACACCGGTGAGCGATAGAAGAACAGGTAGCCCAGCAGCAGGAACGCCGGCGGCAGCAGCAGCAGGGCGTCGCCGCGCTTCTTCAGCCAGCCCGCGGCCGCCGCCAGCAGCGTGGCCCCGGTCAGCGCCGAGCCCGAGGTCCACAGGAGCAGGCGCAGCGCGTTGGTCGCCAGCTTGCCCGCGGCCTCGCGGGGCAGGTTGCTGACGCCATAGGCCATGCGACCGCGGAAGCCGAAGATGCGCCGGTAGCCGCGCGCCAGCCCGAGCGCCGGGCGCAGCGGGCTGCCCGTGAGCTGCCAGTTGATGAACAGCTGCGCCGACGCCAGCGGCACCACGCCGAGGCTGAAGCCAACCGCCAGCTTGGTCCACGGCTTGCCCGCCCGCAGCAGCGCCACCAGCGCCATCACCCCGAGCAGGCCGCCCAGCAGCAGCGCGTTGAAGGGGCGCACATGCAGGTTGACGCCGAAGGCCAGGCCGGCGAGCAGCGCCCAGCCCAGGCCGCCGGTGCGCACATGACGCAGCAGGGCCCAGGCTGCCAGGGCCACCAGCACCGCCGAGGTCGGCGCGTTGCTGAGGGTCGCGCAGGTGAAGATCACGAACGGCGAGGTCGCGGTCAGCATCACCGCGATGACCGCGCTGCGCTTGTCGTCCGGGTACAGCTCGCGCGCCAAGAGCCAGGTCAGCAGCACCAGCAGGACGGCGCTGAGGTGCGTCCACAGGAAGGGGAAGTCGAGGCGATCCCCCAGCGCCAGCAGCATGGGGTGGCCCCACTGGTAGATCCCGGTCCAGACCCCGTTGCTGACGATCAGCTCGGGCTGGACGAAGGGCTCCTCGGCGGGCGGCGACGGCACCGCGATGCGCCCGGTCTCCAGGATGCGGGCCTGGAACAGCTGGACCTGCTCATCGGGGGTCAGCGGGGTGCGCTTGACGAACTTCCAGCTGAACACCGCGGTGGCGGCGAGGGCGCCGACCATGGCGACCACCAGCACGACGCGGGCGCGCCGGGCCAGCGCGGCCGCGATCCGGTTCAGCAGCGGCGTCGCGGTCAGCCACAGCGCCCGGGCCAGGAACAGCGCCGCCGGCGCGCACAGGAAGATGATGCCGGCGAAGAACGCGACCTCCTTGATGGGCAGGCGGTCGAACCAGTCCGAGCCATAGTTGCGGTACTGCTGGCTGCGCACCTTGTTGAGGCGCAACATGCCATCGAAGGCCAGCAGCAGCAGGCCGGCGGTGATGACCGAGAGGCTGCCGTCGAGCCAGGGCGACCCGGTGCGCGGCGCCGTACTCGTGCTCGGGCTCGGGCTCGGGCTCGGGCTCGTGCTCGGGCTCGTGCTCGTGCTCGTGCTCGTGCTCGTGCTCGGGCTCGGGCTCGTGCTCGGGCTCGGGCTCGGGCTCGGGCTCGTGCTCGGGCTCGTGCTCGGGCTCGGGCTCGCCTCCTGTGTCCCCGCTTCCTGCACCGGCTCGGGCTCGCTCATGCCTTGCCGCCCACCGGCTTGCGCGCCCGCACCGCCAGCCCGAAGCCGCCCGGCGCGCGCACCACCGAGTCCAGCGCCGCCACCGCCCGCAGCGCAGGAAACACCGCCCGGTAGAGCTTGAACGCCAGCCCGCCCTCGGCCTGCGCGGCGTCGTTCCAGGCCCAGCTGGTGCGTCCATGCGCCAGGCGCTGGTACGCCATGTGCGCCACCGAGACCGACTCCATGGCCAGCTTGGTCACCGGCTTGAACAGGTACTCGACGCGCTCCAGCGCGAGGCCGACGCCCTCCAGCAGCGCGCGCAGATCGGCCTCGGTGTAGCCGGGGCGCACATGGCGCTCGGGGCCCGGGAAGTCGTGCACCGTCTTCATGCCGAAAAGGCGCGTGTAAGCGTCGAAGCCGTAATACAGCGACGGCACCGTGATGACCACCGCGCCACCCGGGGCCAGCACGCGCGCGATCTCGGCCACCATGGTGCGATCGTCCTCGAGGTGCTCCAGCACCTCGGAGCACAGCACGGTGCCGATGCTGTCATCCGCGAACGGCAGCCGATCCCCCGAGGCCTGCACCATCGCGGTGCGCGCGCGCGCCTGCTCGCCGAGGCCGGCGCGGAACTGCTCCAGGTTGGGTCGCCAGGCGTCCAGCGCCAGCGTGAGCGCGCCCTCGAAGGCGCGGAAGGTCTGGAACCCGGTGCCGACCCCGATGTCCAGGCACGGCGACAGCGGCGGACCGTCGGGCCCCGCGACCAGGCGCCGCACCACGGGCAGCTTCTCCTGGGTGGCCAGGTCATAGCGCACGAAGCCGATCGACCTGGTGGTCGCGCGCGCCTCGCGGAGCTCCTGGTACAGCGCAAGGTGCGCGTCGGCCGCGGCGCGCCACGAGAACGCCGCGCGCGCATGCCGGGTCGCCGCCGCGCTGGCGACCTCCCGCGCGCTCGGCACCAGGAGCGGCGTCAGCGCCGCCGCCAGCGCGCCCGGCTGCGCCGCCGCCATGCGCGCCCCCGACGCGGCGCCGCGCAGGTAGGGCCCATACGAGGCGTCCTCGGCCAGCACCACCGGCAGCCCGCTGGCCATGGCCTCCTGCGCGGTCAGCGGGAAGCCCTCGCCCCGCGACGGCAGCAGGAAGACGTCGGCGGCGCGGTACAGCTCGGCCACGCGCTCGCGCGGCTGCGCCCCCAGCACCTCGATCGCGGGGTGACCCGCCAGCGCCGGATCGAGCTGCCCGGGGCCGACCACCACCAGCCGCGCGCGGTCGCCCAGCTCGGCCGCCGCGGCGCACGCCAGGTCGATGCCCTTCTTCTTGACCAGGCGGCCCACGAACAGCACCCGCGGCCGCTCGTCCCAGCCCAGTCGAGCGCGCAGCGCCGCGCGCTCGCCGGGCGCCGGCGGCCGGTACAGCTCGGCATCGACGCCGTTCGGGATCAGCGCCAGCCGCACCCCGGGCGCCAGCGCCGCGACCTCGCTCCACACCTTGGCGTTGAGCACCACCACGGCCTCGGCCGCGCGCGCGCTGGCCCGCCCCAGCCCACCCAGCGCCAGCGACTCGACCTGGTCGAGCGCCTTGCTGTCATAGGGCACATGGCCGACATGCTCGGTGACCACGCGTACCGGCCCGCCGGTGCCGTTGCGCTGCATCAGCGCGGCGCCCAGCGCGCCCACGGTGCCCATGTACAGCAGGCCATGGCCGTGCACCACGTCGGCCGCCGCGACCTCGCGCCGCAGCACCCCGAGCAGGCGCGGCCCGAACACCGGATAGGGCACCCCGATGCGCTCGAGCAGGTTCGACGCCGGCACCCGGATGACACGGTAGGCAGTCGGCTCCGGCACCGTCTCGCCCTCGCGACGCCCATCCGAGGCCACGTGCACGACCTCGTGACCGGCGCGCCCGAGCTCGCGCGCCAGCGCGTCGACCACCACCTCGATGCCTCCGAGGTGAGGCAGCGCATAGTGCGAAAGCAGCAGGATTCGAGCCATTTAGCGCAGGCAATCTGACACGCGCGTGGCTTGACGATCAAGGAGAAACGATGTAGGTGTGGGCCCTTCGCAGTCAGCCGATGAGCCGTGTTCTTCATTTGATCCGCGTCACGTGACGACCGCCTCCGAGGCCCCCGCACCGGCTCCGGCGACGGGCCCGGACGCGCCGACGCCGCCGCCGCGAGGCTGGCGACGCGTGCTGCGGCTGTGGCCCTGGTTCCTGGGCGCCGGGATCATCGTCTTCCTGGTGCGCCGCGTCCCGGTGCGCGCCTTCCGCGACGCCATGTCGCACGGCCCGCACCTCGAGATGGCCAGCTTCGTGATCGCGCAGCAGCTGGTCGGGCTGGGCCTCGACTCGTTCGCGACCTGGGCCAACCTGTGGGCGGTGCGCCTGACGGTGCCGCTGCGCCGCCTGGCGGTGGTGCGCGCGGCGTCGTACCTGCTGGCGCTGGTGCACTACAGCCTGGGTCAGGGCGGGATCGGCTACTACCTGCACAGGCGCGGCACCAAGGCGATCTACGCGACGGGCACCGTCCTCATGATGATCGGCATCAACCTGGCCGCGCTGGGCGTGCTGTCGGGGGTGTCGCTGCTGCTGGGGTCGCAGCACGGGCTGCCGCCCGCCATCGGCTGGACCGTGGCCGCGACCTGCGCCGGCTTCGTGCTGTACCTCGGCCTCATCGCGCTGCGTCCGGCGCCGCTCCTGCGCGTGCAGCTGTTCGCGCCGCTGTTCGAGGCCGGCGTGCGGCGCCACCTGCTGGCGCTGGCGGCGCGTCTGCCGCACACCATGTGGTTCGTGGTCGCGCAGTGGATGGCGCTGCGCATCTGGGGCATCCATGTGCCGTTCCTGCAGGGCATGCTGCTGCTGCCGGTGCTGGGCCTGCTGGCCTCGCTGCCGCTGACGCCGGCGGGGCTCGGGGTGGCGCAGGCCAGCCAGGTGCTGCTGTTCCACTCCTTCGCGCCCGGCGCCACCATGGAGCAGCGCAAGGCCTACGTGCTGGTGTACTCGATCGTGGTCTACGTCTACGGCGTCATCACGGTGGCGGGGATCGGGCTGGCCGCGCTGCCGGCCGCGCGCCGCGTGCAGGCCGAGACGGTGCCCGAGCCGACGCCGTCCGCCGACGCCCGCGTGACCTGAGGCAGCGCCGGGCTACCGCGGCAACGCCGCGCGCAGGGCGTCCACCGACAGCTGCGGCGACCCCTTGCCGGCCGCCTCGGCCTGCTTGATCAGCGCCACGATGGCGGCGTTGGTCGGCGCCGCCCCGCCCACGCGCTCGGCCAGCCGCACCACCTCGCCGTTGAGCGTGTCGATCTCGGTCCGGCGCCCGCGCTGCAGATCGTCCCACATCGACGAGCGCGCCTGGGCGTCCACCGTCAGCATCGAGCGCGCCACCCGCGCGAACAGCACGTCGGGCAGCGACAGCAGGAAGGGCAGCAGGCGCGGCGGCAGCTTGGTCTCCAGCCACGGCTCGATGCCGGCGCGGCGCACCGCCGCCAGCCCCTCGCGCAGACAGGCCGCCATGACGCGGCGATAGCCGCGAGTGCCCAGCATGTCCTTGATGGGCACCCCGGCCAGGGCGTTGATGGCGTTGTTCAGGTTGACCAGCAGCTTGCCCCACTGCACGCCCTGCATGTCGTCGTGCTGCCGGGTGTCGAGGCCGGCGCTGACCAGCGCCGCGGTCAGGCGTGCGCTGACACCGCCGCGCTCGATGGCCAGCTGGCCGCTGGTGCCCTGGTGCACGTGGGCGCCGTCGCGCCGCAGCACGTTGAAGGGCACCATGCCGGCCAGCACGCGCAGCCCGGCGGCGCGCAGCAGCGCGGGGTTTCCGACCCCGTTCTGGAAGCTGACCACCTCGGCCTCCTGGCCCACCACCTCGGCCAGCGTGGTCGCCGCCTGGGCGGTGTCGCCGCCCTTGACGGTGACCAGCACGACGTCACGACCGCGCAGCGCGCTGGCGGTGGTGGCGACCGGGACGGTCAGGCGCCGATCGAAGCCGCGATAGTCGGTCACGCGCAGACCATGCGCGGCGATCTCGGCGGCCAGCGCCGGCCGCCCCACCAGCACCACGTCACCGCCCGCCGCCGCCAGGCGGCCGCCCAGGTAGCAGCCGATCGCGCCGGCGCCCATGACCCCGACCTCGAGGCCCGCGGCGCTCACCGGTAGGGTCCCCGCGGCGCGACCGTGATGCGCGGCGCCCCCGGTCGCCGCGGGATGGGCTCCAGCACCTCGGCCAGCCGCGCGCGAACGATCTCCAGATCCGTGGATGCCGGCTGACAGTTCAGCACCAGGACCACGCCGCCCTCGCTGGCGGCGGGCTCGACACGCAGGCTGGCCGCCCACAGCTGGCGCGCGCGCAGCGTGAGCTCGAGCTCGCGCTCGATGGTGTGCACGTCGCGCTCCAGCAGACGCTCGCCGTCGGTCACGAAGCGGGTGTGGATCAAGGTGCGGTGCTCGTCGATGACCACCATCGCGCGCATTGTACGACGCGCTCACGCGATGGTCAGTTGCTCCCAGCGTCGAGCCGGCCACGTGGCCGGCCGCCGCGGAGTCGCGGCCTGGGCGGAGTGGTCCGGACTGCATCGAGGCCCGGCGTCGCCCTGGCTGTCGGCAGCGCCCGCAGCCCGAGCCGCGTCGCTCGCGGTGAGTGGCGAGTGGCGGAGCAGACCGTGTGCCAGGGTCGCGGCCGCCGGAGAGCCAGCGGTCGACTTGTGGTGCGGTCGACGCAGGAGGCGTGCCCCGGCCGCGTGGCCGACCGACGTCGGGTGGCTCGGGCGACGGGCTCCGCGGCGGCGGGCCCGACCAGGCCGACCAGGGCCCGCTGCTCGCCGCTGCGCCTGCCGCGGCCACGCTGGTGCCACCACCGCGCACACCCGTGTCGTGCGCCATGCTGATTGGTCGATCATTTTCGCACTTTGTTGTTGACACGCTCCACGGGTGCGCAATGCGCCGAGGCAGAGCTGCGTCCTGGGATGCCTCCTGGGGGTCACCAGCTGGCACCTGGGCGCGCCGGCGACCCGGCCGGTCGATCTTCGCGTCAGCGTCGCGCTTCGTCGCACCAGGGCGCCGCCAGAGCGGCCCGGATCTGCATGGTAGGAAGGGGATGCGCACACGAGCAGGAGGCAGGGATGATGCAGGTGGTGGGGGCGACGAGTGAGGTGCAGCTGGCGGACGGCCGGGTCGTCCAGGCGGTCGAGCGGCGCAGACGCGCCGAGGCCGAGGAGGTCGAGGCGCTGCTCGACGCGCTCGCGCTGGGCGTGCCCGAGGCGCTCGGGTTCGCCTCGTTCCACGAGTACGCCGAGGCGCGATTGCAGCTGCCTCCGCGCCTGGCCTACGAGCGGGTGCGCGTGGTCGAGGCGCTGACCACGCTACCGCGCACGCGGGCGGCGCTGGCTGCGGGCGTGGTCGGCTACTCGGTGGTGCGCGAGCTCACGCGCGTGGTGACGCCCGCGAACGAGCTGGCCTGGCTGGAGCGCGCGGCCGGCTGCACCGCGCGCGAGGTCGAGCGCCTGGTCGCCGGCCATGTCCTCGGCGACGACCCCGACGACACCCCCGATCCCGCGGAGGTCCTGACCCCGGTGAGCTTCGAGCTGACGCCGGCCACCCGGGCGCTGCTGCGCGAGGCGCGGCAACAGCTGCACCGCGACGCCGGCCAGCGCCTCGACGACGACGCCTTCATTGCCGAGCTGGTGCGGCGCGCGCTCGCCGGCGGCGAGCACCGACCGGGCACGCCGAGCTACCAGATCGCCATCAACGTCTGCGACCGCTGTGAGCGCGTGACCCAGGACGGCGCCGGCCAGGTCATCGACATCGACCCCGCCGAGCT
>JADYYK010000198.1 GCA_020853705.1 Deltaproteobacteria bacterium | reverse complement strand
CAGCGGCGAAGAGCGGCCTCCTCCAGAGGCCGCCGCCGCGGAGCCCGTCGCCCGAGGCACCCAGCGTCCTCGGCCGCCAGACCTGAAGCGCACCCGCCACGACGCGCCTGGTCTGGCTTCAGGCGCTGCGAGGGCCGGCCACTGGAGCAGCCGGCCCTCGATGCAATCCGGGGCGACTGAGATGTGACGAATGACGAATGATGAGAGCTGAGCTCGTGCTCCTCGGCGAAAGTTTCGCTCGCGAAACTTCTGACGGGCGACACTGGCCGCGCGGCCGCGCCGCGGCGTCAGTCGGGATAGGCCAGGCGCCTGAGCAGCCCGCCGTCGCCGCCCATCCAGGCGTCGTCGCGGCCCGGCCCCCACAGCGCGCCCATCTGTCGCGCCGGCCTGAGCGGCGACACGGTCCACGCCTTGCCATCCCACTTCAGCACCACGTCACCGACGGCCCACAGCTCCTTGCCGCGCGGCCCCCAGACGGCGCGCAGGCTGGCCGTGGTCGGGCTGGCCACCTTGACCCAGCGCTCGGCCTGCCAGCGCAGGATGGTGCCCCCGTCGCCGACCGCCCACAGGTCGTCCCCGACGCCGAACAGGCCGTACAGATCGGACCTGGTGCCGCTGTCCACGGAGCGCCACTGCTCGCCGTCCCAGCGCCGCGCGCGCCCGTTGCGGCCGACCAGCCAGGCCGCGCTCGGCGAGCGCGCCCACACCGCCAGCATGCCCAGCCCGTCCTCGCCCTCGGGCGCGGCGAACTGCCTCCAGGCGGTGCCGTCCCAGCGCATCGGCAAGCGCCCCTCGCCGACCGCCCAGACGTCCTTGCTGCCGCTGCCATGGACCGCGGTCAGCGGCGGCTGCGGTTGGCCATCCCCTGGCGCTGGCACCACACGCCAGCGCTTGCCATCCCAGTGCTGGGCCGACGCTCCGACGGCCCAGACATCGACGCTGCTTCCGCCCCACAGCGCCTGCAGGCCGACGCCCTCGGACGGTGACCACTGCTTGCCATCCCAGTGCCGGCGCCAGCCCGCGACCGCCCACACGTCGTCGCCCCGGCTGCCCCACAGCGAGCGCGGCCGCAGGCGCTCCACGGGCGCGAGGTGCGGGCGCAGCCCGGCGGCGTCGAGCCGGAGCAGCTCGCCGTCGCCGAGCAACCACGGCGTGGCGGCGGAGACCACCGCCTGGTAGCGGCGCGCCACGCCGTCCCCTCGCACCGGGCGCAGCGGCCCCCCGGCGAGCGGACGGGTCCACAGCGGCGGGCCGTCCGGGGCGTCGCCGAGCACCTGCAGGTCGTCGCGCAGCACCAGCAGGTCGTCGCCGCGCAGCGCCAGCGCGCTGCCATGCTGGCCCGCGTCCAGGAGCTCGCCGTGCAGCTGCTGGCCGTCCCAGCGCCACAGCTGCTCGCCGACCAGCCAGACCTGCCCCGCCGCCGCCAGCAGCGCGACCGGCCCACCGGGCACGCCGGTGACCTCGCGCCAGGCGCCCTCCCAGCGCAGCAGGCGCCGCCCCGCGGCGCTGGAGCACAGCAGCCAGGGTCCGTCCCCATCTCCGCCTGCCAGCCGCTGCGGCGCGCAGCTCGGCGGCGTGCGCGCCTCGAAGCGGGTGCCGTCGTAGTGCCACACCACGCCCTCGCCCGCGAACCAGACGTCGCGCGGTCCGGTGCCCCAGACGTCGACCAGCTTGCCCGCGCCAGGCAGCGTCGCGCGCACCCAGGTAACGCCGTCGCCGTGCAGCACGAGGTCGTCGCCCACGGCCCAGACGTCCCTGGCGCTGCTGCCCCAGATCCCGCGCAGCGTGACGTCGACCTCGGTGGGCACCGAGGTGACCTCCTGCCCGCGCAGGTGCAGCAGCGTGGTGTGGGCGCCGACCAACCAGGCCTCATCGGCGCTGCCGGGCACCGCCCAGCCGGCGCGCAGCACCTGGCCCTGCGGCACCGGGCTGTACCAGCACCAGAAGTCGAGCGAGCACACCCCGGGGCGCTCGGTCCAGGTGCTGTAGGCCTGGCCCGCCAGCGGGTGCGCGCCGGCGTCAGGGGCGCTCGCGCGCGAGCCCGCGCCGGTGCGCGACCCGTCGCCCGCGGGTTCACGCTTGCAGCTGGCGGCCAGGACCAGCGCCGCCAGCCCGACCCCCCTGGCCAGCGCGCGCAGCTTCACCGGGTCCCGACGCCCAGCCAGGCCCGCATCTCCAGCACGATGGGGCCGCTGCCGGCGCGCTCGCGCAACCGCTCGAGCAGCCGCCGCTCGAGCTCCAGCCAGCCGGGCTCGCCGAGGCGGCTGCGCAGCAGCACCAGCGGCGCCATGCTGCGCGAGGCGTCGGTCCAGAAGGCGTCGACATCGGCGAACTCGTGGGCATGCACGACCTCGTGCATGTCGACCGCGGCAAAGCCGCCGGCGGCCAGCTCGGCGCGGAACTCGTCACCGTCGCCCAGCGGCGCCTTGCCCTTGCCGAAGCCGAGGCCAGGCATCAGCTCGCCCAGCGCGGTCATCAGGAGGTTGAAGGCGAACACCCTCTCCATCGGCTGCCAGCTCGAGACCACGGCGCGGCCGCCGGGCCGGACCACGCGGCGAAGCTCGCGCAAGCCGGCCGCGCGATCGGGAAAGAAGATGAGGCCGAACATCGAGAACGCCGCCGCGAACACGCCGTCGTCATAGGGCAGCGCCTGGCCGTCGCCGACCACGGCGATGATGTTGCCGAGGCCGGCGCGCGCGGCGCGCGTCTTCAGGCGCCCCACCATATCGACCGAGAAGTCGAGCGCGTCGACCTGGGCGGCGTCGCCCGCCGCCAGCAGCGCCAGCGTGCCCGGCCCGCAGGCCACGTCGAGCAGGCGCGAACCCGGCGGCGCCGCGGCCAGGCGCAGCGCGTCGCGCGCATAGGCCTCGAACTTGGGCACCACCAGCTCCTCGTAGGCGGTCGACACCAGATCCCAGGGCAGCGGAGTGGCCAGCGGACTCTGCGGGGGGGCGGAGGTGGACATGATGGACGAACTCTACCTCAGGCACGGCCGCGTTGACGGCGGCGACCGGCTGGCCCAAGCTCGCGGCATGAAGGCCGAGGGCATGCAGGTGACACCGGCGCGCGCGGCGCTGCTGGTGGTCGACATCCAGGAGCGGCTGGCGGCGGCGATGCCCGCCGAGGCCATGGCGGCGTGCGAGAAGAACACGCTGATCTTGATCGAGCTGGCGCGCCGGCTGGGGCTGCCGGTGGTGGCCAGCGAGCAGTACCCGCGCGGCCTCGGGCCCACGGTGCCGGCGCTGGCCGCGGCGCTGGCGCGCCCCGAGGGCGGCCTCGACGTGCACCGGCTGGAGAAGCTGGAGTTCGCCACCGTGGAGGCGCCCGGCTTCGCGGCGCTGAGCGAGCGCCTGGGGCGCAAGCAGTGGATCGTGGTCGGCATGGAGTCGCACGTGTGCGTGTGGCAGACCGTGCGTGGCCTGCTCGGCCGCGGCGCCGAGGTCCAGGTTCCGGCCGACGCGGTGTGCTCGCGCAGCGCCGACAACCGCGCCACCGGGCTGCGCCTGATGGAGCGCGCGGGTGCGGTGGTGACGTCGACCGAGACCGTGGTGTTCGACGCGCTGGGACGCGCCGGCACCGACGAGTTCAAGGCGCTGTCGCGACTCATCAAGTAGCGTCCGGCGTCCGGCGTCCGGCGTCAGACTGCGACGCCGATGACCAGGCTCTGGATCGAGGCCACCTCGGCGACGCGCTCGAGGCGGAAGCCGGTGGCGGCGAGCAGGCGCTCGAAGTCGGCGCGCGAGCGCTGCCGCCCGCCCAGGCACACCATCAGCATGTGCAGGTCGATCATGGGGCCGGGGTGCACCGCCTCGTTGGCCTCGACCAGGGTCTCGATCAGCACCACATGCGCGCCCGGCGCGGCGGCGCGGCGGACGTTGGCCAGGATCTTCATCGAGCGGGCGTCGTCCCAGTCGTGCAGGATGTCCTTGAGGACGTAGGCGCCGCAGCCGCCCGGGATGCTCTCGAAGAAGCTGCCGGCGACCTTCTCGGTGCGCTCCAGCACGCCGCGGGCGCGCAGCAGGGGATCGGCCTCGGCCAGCACATGGGCCTCGTCGAACAGCACCCCGCCGAGGCCCGGGTGCTGCACCAGGATCTCGGCCAGCAGGGTGCCCTGCCCGCCCGCGACGTCGCACACCTTGCCGGCGTCGCCGAAGCCAAAGCCCGCCGCCAGCACCCGCGCGTCCATGCTGGTGCCGTCACGCATGGCGCCCGCGAAGGTCTTGCCCTCGTCGGGGTGGGCCGCGAACCAGTCCCACACGTTGTGGCCGTTCACGGTCTCGAAGGCGTTGACCCCGGTGCGCACCGCGCCGTCGAGATCGCTGTAGGCGCGCAGGTTCGACGCCGAGCCCATGTAGTCGGCGAAGTTGCGCAGCGAGCCCGCTACCTCGCTGCGCAAGAGGTGTGACAGCCGGTTGTTGCTGAAGCGGCCGTCGCCGTGCAGCGTGAAGACCCCCAGCGACGCCAGCGTGCGCATCAGCCGGTGGGTGGCGTCGACGTCGAGGCCCGCGCGCGCCGCCAGGGCCGCGGCGTCGAGCGGGCCGTCGGCCAGGTGGTCAGCCAGGCGCAGCCGCGCGGCGGTGCCGATGGTGGCAGTGCGCACCACGCCGAACATGCGGTCCAGCACCGCCAGCTGCGCGGGCACCATCCGGTCCGCGAGAGCGTGGGTGTTGCGATACAGCGACAGCGCAGCAGACACCATGAAGCGCGGGGGGTTGGGCATGGCGCACTCTACGATGCCGGCGCGGCGCCGGTCGCCTCGCCACGCCGACGCTTGCACGCGCGCCGATCCGCGCTAATGTCTCCAGTGGAGACATACAAGGAGCCGCCATGTCGATGTCGAGGTCCAGTCCCGCCGTCGCGCTCGCCCCCGAGGGCGCCGCCGCCGGCAGCCGCGCTGGCGCCACCGGCGGCGTCATCCGTCGCCGCCTGCGCCTGACCGCCGACGACGGCTTTCACCTGGCCGCCGACCTGTTCGAGGGCGCCACACCGCCGCGCGCGACCGTCCTCATCGCCTCCGCCATGGGCGTGCCGCGCCGCCTGTACGCCGGCCTGGCCGAGACCCTGGCCGCCGCCGGGCTGACCACGCTGACGCTGGACTACCGCGGCATCGGCGAGTCGCGGCCGCCGTCGCTGCGCCGCCTGCGCGCCCGCCTGTCCGACTGGGCCGAGCTGGACCTCGCCGCCGCCGTGCGCGAGCTCCGCGGCCGTCACCCCGAGCTGCCCCTGCTGTGGCTCGGCCACAGCGTGGGCGGCCAGCTGCTGGGCCTCGTGCCCGACGCCCCGGTGCACGCGGCCCTGCTGATCGGCAGCCAGTCGGGCCACTGGCGCCACTGGCCGGGCTCGCGGCGCTGGCTGATGGCCTCGCTGTGGTGGCTGGCCATCCCTGCCCTGGTGGCGGCGCGCGGCTACCTGCCGCTGTCCGCCCTCGGCCAGGGTGAGGACGTGCCCGCCGGCGTGGCCCGGCAGTGGGCCAGCTGGGGCCGCGCGCGCGACTACATCGGCAGCTATGCGCGCACGCGCAAGGCCACCAGCTTCGAGGCCTTCCGCGGCCGCCTGCGCGCCATCGCCATCAGCGACGACGCCTTCGCGCCGCTGCCCGCTGTCGAGGCGCTGCTGGCGCTGTACCGTGGCGCCGCCGTCGAGCTCGGCTCGCTGTCACCGCAGCAGGCCGGGGTGCGGCAGCTCGGCCACTTCGGCTTCTTCCGCCCGCGCTTCCGGGCCACCCTGTGGGCCGACGCCCGCGACTGGCTGCTGGAGGCCCTGCCGCCGCCTCCCGCGCCGGCCCGCTGAAGCACACGCCGAGTTGTCCCCGGGGCGCCCCCCGTGCGAGAGTGCCCGAGGGAGGCCCGAGCAGAAATGGCATCGAGAGGCGTGGGAGCAGCCCTGGCGATCGCGGCAGCCGGCCTTCTGGCGGCATCGGCGCTGGGCAAGGGCTGGATCAGCGCGGGCAGCGCCAGCGTCGGCCTGATGGGCGGCGAGGTCTGCCGCGGAGGCAAGTGCAAGACGCTCGAGCTGCCCGAGAAGGACGGCTGGCGTACCACCGGCACGGTCGCCTTCGCAGCCGCGCTGGGCGCCGCTGGCCTGGGCCTGGTGGCCGGCATCATGGGGCTGGCCCGCAAGCGCAGCAAGGTGCCCGCGGTGCTGACCCTGGTCGCGGCGCTGGCCGCGCTGGGCGGGGGCATCGCCTTCATCCTGGTGGCGCCCGGCAAGGGCGTCATGGAGCACCTGGCCTGGGGCGCCTACTGCGGCGTCGGCGGAGGTGTGTTCGCCGTGGTCGGCGCCATCCTGCTGATGCGCGCCGCCGGCGCCGGCCCCAGCTACGCGGTCGGCATGCCGGGCACCGCCAACCCCGCCGCGCGCACGCTGATGCTGGCCGAGACCGCCAAGGTGTCCGGCCCCGAGGCCAAGACCATGGCGCCCGGCATGGCGATGGCGCCGCAGGTCCAGGCGCCGCGCCCCAGCAAGGGCGCGCCCGCGATGGTGCCCCCCTGCCCCAAGTGTCACGGCCCGCTGCAGTTCGCCGGCCAGTTCAACGCCTGGTACTGCCCGCGCTGTCAGAGCTACCTGCAGGTCTGACATGAGCACGTCCGACGAGGCTCCCGGCGCGGACGCCGCCGCGGACGCCGGAGCCGCGACCGCCAGCGCCAGCGAAGATCCGCGCGTGCTGCGCCCGATCATCGTGGCCTCGTCGCTGGGCACGCTGTTCGAGTGGTACGACTTCTACCTCTACGGCAGCCTGGCGGTCTTCTTCGGCGGCCTGTTCTTCCCCAAGGGCAACGAGACCGCGCAGCTGCTGGCCAGCCTGGCCACCTTCGGGGCCGGCTTCGGCGTGCGCCCGCTGGGCGCGGTGGTGTTCGGCTACATCGGCGATCGGGTCGGGCGCAAGTACACCTTCCTCATCACCATGGCGACCATGGGGCTGTCGACCGCCTTCATCGGCCTGCTCCCGACCTACGACCGCATCGGCATCTGGGCCACCGTGGCCCTGGTGACGCTGCGCCTTCTGCAGGGGCTGGCGCTGGGCGGCGAATATGGCGGCGCCGCGACCTACGTCGCCGAGCACGTGCCCGATCGCAAGCGCGGCTACTACACGAGCTACATCCAGACCACGGCCACGCTGGGCTTCTTCCTCAGCATGGGCATCATCGGCACCGCGCGCCTGGGCCTCGGCGAGGCCGACTTCCGACGCTTCGGCTGGCGCTTGCCCTTCCTGCTGTCGTTCGTGCTGGTCGCGGTGTCCTTGTGGATCCGCGTGCGCATGCGCGAGTCACCGCTGTTCTCGCGCCTCAAGGCCTCGGGCAAGGCGTCGCTGAACCCGCTGCGCGAGAGCTTCGCCAACCCCACCAACCGGCGCTATGTCCTGATCGCGCTCCTGGGCGCGACCGCCGGCCAGGGCGTGGTCTGGTACACCGGCCAGTTCTATGCCCTGACCTTCCTGCAGGCGGGCCTCAAGCTGCCCTGGAAGAACGCCTACATCCTGGTGTCGATCGCGCTGGCGCTGGCGACGCCGCTGTTCATCTTCTTCGGCTGGCTGTCGGATCGCATCGGGCGCAAGCGCATCATGCTGGCCGGCTGCGCGCTGGCGGCGCTGACCTACGTGCCGATCTACATGGGGCTGACCGCGCTGACCAACCCGCACGGCCTGAAGATCGCGGCGCCTGGCACCGGCGCGCAGGTCGGCATCGTGGCGCTGCTGTTCGTGCAGATGATCTATGTCTGCATGGTGTACGGGCCCATCGCGGCCTTCCTGGTCGAGCTGTTCCCGACCCGCATCCGCTACACCTCGATGTCGATCCCGTACCACCTCGGCAACGGCTGGTTCGGCGGCTTCCTGCCCCTGATCGCGACCGCGCTGACGACCTCGGCGTGGGCGCGCGAGCACCTGGGCAAGCACGCTCGTTACGCCGGGCTGGCCTACCCCATCGCGGTGTGCCTTCTGACCCTGGTGGTCGGCGGCCTGTTCATCCGCGAGACCCGCGACCACAAGATCGACGTCTGACCATGGCCTGCCCGGCCTCGCTGGCCTCGCTGGAAATTCCCACCCAATCCGCCACAGTGCGGGTCATGGTAGTCTTTGTGCATGATTCGTGGGCATAGTGTCTTCGCTCTGGCGCTCCTGGCGCTGGGTTCCAGCCTCTCTTGCGAGGCAGAGCCGGGCGGCCAGTCGTTGATGGACCGTGTCCCGCCAGGGTCCGACGCCCAGACAAACGATGCCAATGTGAGCCAGTCCAACCTTCGCCTGATCGTTGTCGACGACGAGACTGATCAGCCCGTACCCGCGCGCGTCGAGCTCAACGACCGCGCGGGCAAGGCGCGACCGCTGACCTTCTCAAACGACGTCGTCGGTGTTCCGCTCGGGCGCGACGCCGTCGGGCAGCTCGGCTCGATTTGCCTCCTGACTGGCGACGGCGATGCGAAGATCACACCCGGTCGCTACGGCCTCACCATCCAACGCGGCATCGAGTACGACATCGTCCAGACGCAGGCACAGGTCGAGGCTACCGGCCAGACGAGTGTTCAGGTCCGACTCCCCCGTGCGTTTCAGACGCCCGGTTGGGTTGGCGCAGATTTTCATGTCCATTCTCTCCCATCACCCGACAGCCTGGTCCCTGCACAGGACCGGGCAATCTCGATGGTCATCGAGGGTATCGAAGTGGTCGTCGCTTCAGACCACAACAAGAACTTCGACCTCGCCGAGGCGGTCGCCGACCTTGGACTCGGGCCATGGCTCTTCGCATTGCCTGGCAACGAGATGTCCTTGAACCTCGGACACTGGAACGTGTTTCCCGTGCCCTACGACTCGAGCCTACCGCGAGGTGGCGGGCCGGATGTCAACCTGGACTGGGACCTCACGACCGCGCTGTCGACATTCCGAGCGCCGTCCGGCGACGAAGTACTGCAGCTCAACCACCCTCGGCTCTTGCCGCCTCTTGGCTACTTTCACGCAGTCGGATGGAATCCCGACGATGGCTCGGTGGCGAGGCCACCGTTCATCCTGGACTACGATGCCATCGAACTGCTCAACGGCATCGAGTCGAAGCGCGAGGACATCGAGCAGATCCTTCGGGATTGGTTGGGGCTCATGGAGCGCGGACACGTTCTCACGGCCACTGGTAACTCCGATACCCACCGCATTGCGTCAGCAAAGTCGGGCTCCCCACGGACATACCTTCGGGTTCCCGACGACCGGCCCGACATGCTCACCCTGGATGCGATTCGAGATGCGATCCGCGGCAGACATGTCGTGGCGACGAGCGGTCCCTGGCTCGACGTGCGGGTCAACCAGAGTGCAGGACCCGGCGACACCGCAATCGTGCCGGCTGGTGCCGACGTCCGGCTGACCATCGAGATCCACGCGGCCAACTTTGTTCCGGTCGATCGCATCCGCGTGTTCGCGAACGGCAACAACCTCATCGCGACGCGGACCATCCAAGCGTCGATCAATCATCTTCGGTTCAGCGAAACGATCGTGTTGCCGCAGCCGGTCGCCGACACTTTCTATGTTGTAGTCGCTGACGCGGGCACACCGCTCCCACGTGAGTTGGCGGGGCGACTGGATCGAGACACCTTCTCCTACGCCATCGCCAACCCGATCTTCGTCGACATCGATGGCCTGGGCTTCAGGTTCCCTCGGCCGCGACTATCGTCGAGTCTCACCACCGGTCGCGCCCAGTGGTCCACCGCGGCAATGCGCGATCGTGGTCCCGGGCCAGCAGAGATCTATCCAGGTGAAGAGCCTGCCGCCGATCCAACAGTTGAGGGCCACTGATCCGCTCTGGCCGCCCAGCTTATGCTCCTAGAGTCCTTCGAGATCCCCCAACGCGCCTCCACATGGTACTGTCCGCGGGCCCACGATGAAGCTCGTATCACTGAACCGAAAACTACATCGGTGGATCTCCATCGCCGTCGTCTTGCCATTGCTCGTCATCGTGAGCACGGGCCTACTGCTTCAGACAAAGAAGCTGTTCTCGTGGATTCAGCCCGCCGAGCGGCGCGGTACCGGAGGCCCTCCGACGGTGTCATTCCCCGAGATCCTCGTGGCGTGCCGCGCGGTTCCTTCCGCAGATATCCATGATTGGTCCGATATCGCTCGGGTGGACTTGAGGCCTGCGAGAGGGCTGCTGAAGGTCGTTGCCAAGAACAGCTGGGAGATACAGATCGACGCAACGACTGGTTCGGTGCTGCAGGTATCATACAGGAGGTCAGACCTGATTGAGAGCCTCCACGATGGTTCTTGGTTTCACGCCAGGAGCAAGTACTGGGTGTTCTTGCCTGCCGCCACCGGACTCTTGGTGCTTTCGCTTTCAGGCCTTTACCTCTTCGCCTACCCTCTACTCAGGCGCAAGCGCCCGAGTCTCGGCAAGGCGCACAACAGGCCCCCTCCTCCCTCTACTCAATGAGCGGCGCTCCCCGAGTCCGGAGACTTGACACCACACCGCTCCGCGAGCACCTGGCACCCTCCGCCCGCGTACTCCTTAGGGTTCGAGAACATTGCCACCGTACTCTGGTCCTCTGCACATTCCCATTGGCCGGCTCGTCTCAAGAACACTGCCTGCACAATCCGAGAAGGCTTGCCTGGATCAAAGGCAAGCACCTCGAGCCGTCCCGCCGTCGAGATGTCGGTTGCAAGGCAATTCTGAACCGCGTCTCGCGACGCGGCCAGATCGAGGCCTTGGTAGCGCCGCGCCAAGTAGGATCGAAAGTCGGACTGCAGATCAGGTCTACTCTTTCGTCCACAGCCAAACGAGGTGACTACGAGTAGGCCTGCCAGAAGCCACAGGTATCGACCTGCCACGGCGACGCTAGCATCCACCCGACTTGAACCAAATCCTCCCCAGCGAGACCAGTTTATTCACCCCGGGGAGGGACGTATCGGCCTCCGTGCACAACGTATAGCCGTAGATGAACGAGTCACGAAGCAACTGAACGGCAGCCGTGTGCGGCAGCATCTGGCTGTCGTTGCGCAGCGTAAGACCGAACACCCGCCCCGGCGCGCCGCTCACGCTGAAGAAGACCTCTGCATTCATCGAGTCGCCGGGCGGGCCGTAGACATCGTTGAAGTCGTTGAACCTGAGAAACGTGACTTGTCCAGAAAACACCGCCGCGGCAGCCGGCCGGTGGCCGCTCACAAAGGCGATGAATGCAATACTGGCCATCAGAAGCGTCTTCCTCATCGGTTCCTCCTCCGGCCCCTGGCCGGCAACGTCGGTCGTTCCAGGTTACTGCGACGCAGCCCGCTCAGCAGGCTCCTGAAGCTTTCCACCACACCCTGCCAAGCCACACGAGTTTGTTATTGCCCGGCAGCGACGTGTCCACATCCACGCAGATCCACCCTCCAAACTTCCACGATGAACTCAGGAGCCGAACGGCCGCGAGGTGCGATTGCCCGTTGACGTCGTTCCTCAGGGTCAAACCGAAGACCCGGCCAGGGGCCCCAGCGAGCGAGAAGAACACCTCGGCATTAATGGAGTCCCCGGGCGGACCGTAGACGTCGTTGAAGTCGTTCAGGCGCAGGAAGGTCACTCTGCCACCGAACGCCTGAGTTCCATGGGCCTGGTCGTGCCCAACGACGAGGAGCGAAACCAGTAGCGCGAGACTGACGGCGATCCGCTTCATTTGTCTCTCCTATGGCCTCCAGACACGTTTCGCGATCCCGGTTCTCAAGCCAGTCCTCAGGTAGTCAACATGCAACGTTGGCGGCCACCAGTACTGCGACTGTGCCTCGAGCAGATTCTCGAACATCTGCTTGGACTCCGGCCGGACACCACACGAAAGCTTCGCCTCGTTCACGCAGATCCCGTCCCATGCGCTGTTACAGCAGTAGGAATCGAAGCTGCAAATCAACTGCGCGCACGCACTGCACGCGGATGGAAGCGCCCCGCCTGTCACATACACCGAATGGCCACACGACGGCACGGGATCGTCGCTCATGCGCCGATAGTGGAATCCGAAACCCTTCCAGGGGTCACTCTGAAGCCGAAACACGACCTCAGCGTCGAGTGTATCTCCTGGAATCCCCCACTGGTCGCCTACATCATTCAGTCGAAGCTCGCTCAGAACGCCGTCAATGCGCCCAACTGCCCCCACTGGGGTATCGGTATACACCTCGAATATCCCGGAGGCCTCCACAACAGCTCTCATGATCCCCGTCTTCGGGTGAGTCGTAAGTTCGAAGATCTCTCCAAGGTGGATGCCATCCTGGTACGGGGCCCAGTTCCAGACGCTGCCCACAAGGGAACCGCGCCACAGCGACTTCTGGCCACCAGCCCTGACCTGTGTCCCCACGTACACAGTTGTCGGCCGGTTGCGATCAACCGCGACTGTGTTGAACTGAACGCCCGCTGGGAGAGAGATAGAGTTACTGTTCATGTCGCCGGTGCTGCTTCCATCGCCCTGCAGCACGACGGCAGGCGAGGTCGCGGTCCGCCGCAGTCTCACCAGTCGTGGTTTCGTTCCAGAGAGATCACTCCAAACGGCCGCGTAGATAATGGACGGGTCGTCAGGATCTACCTCGATGTCCAGGCACCCTCCGGTCAGGGTAAAGGCGAGGGTGAAGTCGCTCGGCATGCCGGGGGTGGTAGCAAAGATCTTGCCTCCGTCCGAACACGCAGAGCGAATGTTGGTCGCCGCATCTATCGCGAGTCTTGAAAACTCCGTCGGTGGCGATGCGGTGATCGTCGTCCAAAGTCCGGCGCAAGTTCCAACCGGATTGGGCATCGTCTTCATGAAGAGCGAGGGACCGCCGACAGGCTGGCCCGATAGGACCAAGTATACCCGACGCGCGCTCAAAGGGGTTGTTGGATCAGGAACCATCTGAACGTTGTTTTTACCCACCACTGAAGGCAGCCCGCATCCAATTGGGGTATTCCCCCCGGAATCCACACGCCGAAGGTCAGGGGCTCCCTGTCCGGAATGATAAAAGATCGAAGAATCGGAGGGGTCGAAAGCAGTCGCAAATCCATCACCTATATTGGCTGTATACTGCGTCCAGGGGCCAAACACCCCGGAACGATACTGAGTACCATTATCTTGCGTGCCACCGAGCAAGACGTCCTGGTTCGATGGAGAGACCGACAAGCCCCAGAACTCAGACAAATAGATGCCTTGGCCAACTGAAGCGAAGGCACCGCCACCGTTCGAGCGGACGATCCCGCCGTCACTGATCACGTAGACTACACCGCCAGCGGTGATATGGACCCCCTGCATATCATCATGCACGTTCGGGATTGTTACGAAGTTGCCGCCCCCAGTTGAACGATGCAGCCTGATGCCTCCGATATAGACATCGAAGGGCGAAACGGGACTGACAGCCAGAAATGAGCCTGTGCTATTGGTCTGGTACGAACCTGCAAGGCCTCCGGCGTTAAGGGCGGTCCAGAGCATCTGCCCACCGCACCCCGACGTGGCGCGGAAGAGGCTGTAGCCCGAGGCAGTCTTGTTCCCGGGCGGAGTAGCCGGAATTGTGGCAAAACTCGCGTAGATCGCGCCTGGTCTGGTTGCGACGCGAAACTCTCCGGCGCCGGAAGGAAGCACCGCGCCGCCGGCACACCCGGTCTGCAAGACCCAGTTGCTGTTCGAGTCGAGCTTGTAGATGCCTCCAGCCCCTCCGAAGAACGCGCCATAAACACTCGAATCTGATGAGTCCAAAGCGAGGTCGTCCAGGGTTGTGCCAACCGGTTGCTGGCCCAGCATTGTCCAAGTCAGCCCCGCGTCGGCCGACTTGATGGACTGACCTGCGCCGTTCTCGCTGTACATCAAGCTAGTATTGTTGGGGTCGATGATGAGTTCCTGTCCGTACTCCTGCCAGCTTGGGGCGCCGAAGGTCGCCTGGCTGGAGAACAGACTCCAACTCGATCCACCGTCCGTACTCCTGAAGAGGCCCAGATCTGACTCGGCGTACATGAGGGATGCGTTGGACGGATGGACGGCAACCGCAGTAATGCTCATGGTTGGCAAACCAAGGCCGATCGGCCGCCAGTTAACGCCGTCGTCGGTAGTCTTCCAAATTCCAGAACCCCTGGGCCGACTCACGATCACCGTCGAGCCAGACACCGCGACGTCACCCAACTTGCCGATGTTGACCCCGTCAGCGAAGACCCTGGGGCCGACGGCGACCCACTGGTCGATCGCGGGGGTCGTCACACTGATCCCGTTCTTGTACCCAGAGTTATTACCCTCGTTGCTCTCGCTCACCATGCCGAAGAAGTCGGTGGTAACGACCGCATTTCCCGCGGAGGCCGCGAAGTCAGCGCTCAAATAGGCCTTCGTGTCGCGCTTCAGGCCATTGTGGGTAATGAACTGCTGCTGACCAGCGAACTGGATCGAAGTGTAGAAGTTTTCGGTGACATCGGCTTCCCCGTCGTTCGAGACGGTGGCGATGATGTGAACATGCGCGGTGACACCGGGCTCCGCCCGCGGCACGAACGCCCAGACTGTCACCGACAGGTCCTTGCCAGTTACCAATCCTCGGCTGGAGGTGCCAGTGCTCCTCATCTCGTCGCCGCAGCCATGGAGTGCCACACTCAACGCTGCAAGTGCGATCCGGTACGACAGTCGCATCACCAGGCACCCCCTAACCGGCGGTATCGCCGACACTCGAACGGTAAGTCGCGTCTCAGAAGCTGTAACCGATCTCGGTCAACAGCCACGGCCCACCATGGGTCTGGCCCGCGGATTGAATAGCGCTCGCGCCAAGCGTTACGGTGATGGTTGCTTGGCCGGATGTGAAGGAGGCAAACGCGCCGCCCCCGAGATCCGAGACCGTGGCGCTGTCCTTCTCATGCCCCATGCGCCCTCGGCTGGCCAAGCCCACCGCAACACGCTCGCTCACCTCCACCCGAGCTGCGAGTCCGAGTTCGAAGTCTCGCTCGTTGCCTTCGGGATCCTGTCCGTACGTCACGCTCGCCACCAGCGCCGTCCTGCCGAAGTGGCGGAGGCCAGCGAGCGCTGCCTCCACCTCGCCTTCCGGTTCCGTGAATCCCTCGGGTTTGTACTGGAGCAGACCAAACAACGAAACGCCACCCCGCGCCTCCTGGATGATCTGTCCAATGACTCCGACCATGGGACGCGCGCCACCGTCCGCGGTTCGCACTGCAGCCGCATGGATGTTGACTCGGCGGAACACCGCGCCACGCACCCCGGCCTCTGCCAAGAACTGTCTCCGTGCGCCGTCCCAGCCCCCTGATGCCGAGATCGCACCCTTTGCCGCGACGTGAAACATGCTGGCGAAAGGAATCGAGCGGATATCCTCATCGCCGGGCGAGTTGGCCGTCGCGCCGAGAGCGTCGCCTTCGTCCGCGGCCGAGCTGTTCTCGGTGGCCGGAAGCAAGAGCAGAATTGCAGCAGTCGACACAATACGGGCAAGTCTGAGCCCAGACTGCGATTGGGGATCCGTCAAGGAGGGTCTTGTCTGGTTGAGCAAGGGTCGGCCCGAGGCCAAGGAGACAGGATCGAGTGTGCAGCGTCAAGCACATTCGGGGGGAAGAGTCAAAGACTGCTGGTCGAGTAGCCGAGGGGGTGCGGCGAAACGCCGCACCCTCCCCGGCCCTCCCCAGATCCGGACAAGGAGATTTCCACCATCCGGCTCCTCCGCGGACACGCCTCACGGAGACCAGGCGACCCAGTT
>JADYYK010000197.1 GCA_020853705.1 Deltaproteobacteria bacterium | reverse complement strand
CGCGTCGTGGCCGCCAGACTGCGAGCGGTAGACCTGGTGGTGCAGGTCGACCCAGGCGGCGTTGCGACAGCCCGGGACCTTGCAGCGGCCGTGGTCGCGGCGCACCACCGCGGCGCGGGTCGCCGCCGGGACCTCGCGGGTGGCGGGCACACCGGGGCGTGTGGTGTCGATGATCGACGCGTCACACAGCGCGACGTGCAGCTCGGCGGGGTCGATGTCGATGACCTGGCCGGCGCCATCCTGGGTCACGCGCTCACAGCGGTCGCAGACGTTGATGGCGATCTGGTAGCTCGGCGTGCCCGGCCGGTGCTCGCCGCCGGCGAGCGCGCGCCGCACCAGCTCGGCAATGAAGGCGTCGTCGTCGAGGCGCTGACCGGCGTCCCGGTGCAGCTGCTGGCGCGCATCGCGCAGCAGCGCCCGGGTGGCGGGCGTGACCTCGAAGCTGACTGGGGTCAGGACCTCCGCCGGGTCGGGGGTGTCGTCGGGGTCGTCACCGAGGACATGACCGGCGACCAGGCGCTCGACCTCGCGCGCGGTGCGGCCGGCGGCGCGCTCCAGCCAGGCCAGCTCGTTCGCGGGCGTGACCACGCGCGTGAGCTCGCGCGCCACCGAGTAGCCGACCACGCCCGCGGCCAGCGCCGCTCGCGTCCGCGGCAGCGTGACCAGCGCCTCGACCACGCGCACGCGTTCGTAGGCCAGCCGCGCCGACAGCTGCAATCGGGCCTCGGAGTACTCGTGGAACGACGCGAACCCGAGCGCATGGTGCACGCCGAGCGCGCGCGCCTCGAGCAGCGCCGCGATCTCCTCCGCCTCGGCCCGCTTGCGCCGCTCGACCGCCTGGACGACCCGGCCGTCCGCCACCTGGATCTCGCTCGCCGCCCCCACCACCTGCGTCATCCCTGCCTCCCGCTCGTGTGCGCATCCCCTTCGTACCATGCAGATCTGGGCCGCTCTGGCGGCGCCCTGGTGCGACGGAGGGCGACACCGACGCGAAAATCGACCGGCCGGGTCGCCGGCGCGCCCAGGTGCCAGCTGGTGACTCCCAGGAGGCATCCCAGGACGCAGCTCTGCCTCGGCGCATCGCGCACCCGTGGAACATGTCAACAACAAAGTGCACAAATGATCGACCAATCATCATGGCGCACGACACGGGTGCGCGCGGTGGTGCACGAGCGTGGCCGCGTCAGGCGCAGCGGCGAACAGCGGGCCCTGGTCGGGCCCGCCGCCGCGGAGCCCGTCGTCCGAGCCACCCGACGTCCGTCGGCCACGCGGCCGGGGCACGCCTCCTGGGTCGACCCGCACCACAACTCGACCGCTGGCTCTCCGGCGGCCGCGATCCTGGCACACGGTCTGCTCCGCCACGCGCCGCTCACCGCGTGCGACGCGGCTCGGGCTGCCCGCGCTGCCGCAGCCAGGGCCACGCCGGGCCTCGATGCTCTCCAGACGAGATGTGACGAATCGTGAGAGCGAGGCCAAACGGGCCCCACCCGCTCACGCCGCCACTCGGCGGCGGGCTGGCCACGTGGCCGGCTGGGGGGGCCTTGACGCGACCGGCGTCAGGCCGGCGCGCTGTCGGCCGCGTCCTCTGTGGAAGCGGGGTGCGTGTCGTGGGCACGCAAACCAGGGCGACGGGACGAGGTTTCAAGGGGTTGCGCGAGGCACACCCGCTGCAATAGCCACTGACATGCAATCGAGCCTGTATCGAGACCTGGTGCATCGGGCCATGGGTTCGGCCACGCGACGCTGTGTCGAGCTGCGCTGTCTGCGCAGCGAGGTCGCGCGCGCCCACGACGTCGACAACGTGGTGCGCGTCGACAACCAGCTGGCGGCCATCCGCTCCGCGGGTGAGCTGGTGGTGCACGGCGCCGCCGACCTGGGCTCGCTGCAGAGCGAGCTCGAGCGCGCCGCCGCGCTGGCCGAGGCGCTGCGTCGCCAGGTGAGGTCATGATGGCGGCGGACAGCCACCCGGCGACCATGCACGAGATCGGGTCGCTGCTGGCGCAGGCCGCCGAGCTGCGCCGCTGTCTGGCGCCGCACGGCGCCGAGGCCCAGGTCATGGTGGCGCGCCTCGAGCAGGTCGAGGCCACCACGCACTGGGAGACCGGCGAGCTCGGCCCGCTGCGCCAGACCATGAGCGAGGCGCGCGCGCTGGCCCGCGCGCTGCGTGATGCGCGCGAGGGCAAGCTGGCGGGGTAGTCGCGAGGGCAAGCTGGCGGGGTAGTGGCGAGGGCAAGCTGGCGGGGTAGTCGCGAGGCTGGGGGCAGGGGCGGGTCGGGGCGAGCTGGGGGGCTCGCGGGCGGGCTACGCGGGGGCGTCGGCGGCGTCGCCGTCGCGGTCGCCGTCGGCGCCTGCCTCGACGTCACCAGCGCCGTCGCCCTCGGCGCTGGCGTCGGAGGCGTCGGAGGCGCTGCCCGTGCGCGTGGCCTCGGGCCACGGCGGGGCGTTGTCACTCAGCTGCGAGAACACCGGGCGACGCGCCAGGTACTCGTCGGCGCGGGCCTGGAAGCGCTCCAGCTCGCGACGCACCGGATCGCCGGGGGCGAGATCGTGCTGCGCCGGCTCCAGCGCGCGCCACAGCTCGGGGTGCACCCGGTGGCGATGCCACTCCATCGGGTCCTCGTGCGCGGCCGCCGCGGTGCCGCGGCGCGGATCGACGCTGGCGGCCTGCTCCACGCGCTCGACGAAGCCGCCGACGATCTCGCGCGCGATGGCGGCGCGCTCCCCCGGCGGCAGCACCTTCCAGGCCTCCCACAGCAGGGTCTCGGGCTCGATGAAGTCGGTCTTGAAGCGGCCGCTCGACATCTCGAGGTTGGACGCCCGCGCCTCGGCGCGCAGCTTGCCGAGCGCCTCGGCGCCGGCGTGACGCTCGATCGTCCTCTCGGCGTCGCCCAGCAGCTGATCCTGCAGCAGGGTGGCCTTGACCTTGACCTGGCCGTGGCCCGGCTGCGCCAGGTACTGCGCCGCGTGCACGTCGAGCAGCAGGGCCTCGACGAAGTCGCGCGCGCTGGTGCGCCCCATCTGGCCGCGGTCCTCCCAGCTGGCCTCCTCGGTCAGCATCCCGGGCGCGAGCTCCGCCGACAGCTCGGGCGCAAGCTCCGGGTCGAGCACCTTGCCGCTCTTGACGTGCCACTCGCCGGCGATCTGCAGCCGGTTCAGGTTGCCCTCGCTGTAGCGCATGATCTGATCGGGGCGGTAGCCGTCGGCCTTGGGGTGCGCGGCCTGCCAGTAGCCCGGGTGCACGTTCTGCGCGTTCCAGCGCACCGCGCGCCCGAACGCGAAGTTGGTCTGGAACACCGTGCGCGCGTCGCCCACCGGGCCGCGCGCGTCCATGGTGCCGGCCACCGGCGGCGCGGGATCGAAGCCGCGATCGGCGTAGACGTCCTCGACCGTCAGCACCCCGGCGGCGCGCGGATGGAAGGCGCCGGCCCAGTACTGCTCGAGGATGCGCCGGAACGCCGCGAAGCGCGCGCGGGTGGCGCGGAAGGCCCGATCATCCGGGTTGGGCCAGTCCATGATCCAGGTCGACAGCTCGGGGTGGTTGAGCTTGCTGGCGATGTCGTCGGCCAGCAGCGACCCGGTCAGGAAGGTCTTGGCCGAGAAGGAGAACTGCGCACCGCCGTGGGCGATCGACGCGGTCAGGCCAGCGCGCTGCGGCTCGCGCCACAGGAAGTCGTCCAGGAACTGCACGAAGCGCGGCTCATAGAACCAGACCAGCGGGACCGGCTTGATGCTGTACTCGAAGGTCTCGGGGTCGATGGTGAAGCGGACGTTGAAGCTCTCCAGCGCCTTGCCGTCGCCGCCCCACTTGAAGGCCAGGTTCTGGCGCACCACGCCCCACTGATCGAGCTGCTCCTTGCGGTCGCAGCGCGCGAACGGCGTCGCCGCGCCGCCGGCGCCCTCGGCCTTGCGGCGCTCGTTGTAGCGCTTCTCGATGCGGCGGGCGACCTCGCGCTGGGTGTCCAGCATGTAGTCGTCCTCGAAGTAGGCGTCCTCGCCGGCAGTGCCCACGGCGGCCAGGGTGTGCCACTTCTTGATCGACTTCTTGCTCTGGAAGGTCGGCTCGATGCCGACCCAGGCGTTGCCGAAGTCGGTCCGGTCGCGCTCGCGGAAGGTGGCCAGCACGGCGCACATCGGATCCGGGGGCTCGGTCGGGGCGGCAGCGGCGGCGGCGGCCTTCTTCCTGGCCTTGGCCTCGGCCTTGGCGGCCTTCCTGTCGGCGCGGTGCTCGGCGGCCTCGGCCAGCTCGCCCGCGGTCTCGGCGGCCTCGGTCGGGTCAGCGCTCTTGCGCGCCAGCTTCCTGGCCTCCTTCTCGGCGCGGCGCACCGCCTCGGCGTGCTCGGCGGCCTTCCTGGCTGCCGCCTTCTCGGCCTGCCTGGCGGCGGCCTTGTCGGCCTTGGCCTGCTTGGCAGCCTTTCTCTCGGCCTTCTTGTCGGCCTTCTTGTCGGCCTTCTTGTCGGCCTTCTTGCCGGCCTTCTTGTCGGCCTTCTTGTCGGCCTTCTTGTCGGCCTTCTTGCCGGCCTTGCGGGCCGCCTTGTCGCGCTTCTTGGCCATGACTTCCCCTCGTCCCCGCTACGGAGTCTGCTGCGTCGTCACTTGCCCTTGGGCTTGCCCGAGCCGCCGGCGGCGTCGCCGCTGTCGTCGCCGCTGTCGGTCTCGCTGGCGATGCGTCCGGTCAGGGCGTCCCACTCGGGATCGGTCGGCTTCTCGGCCTGCATCTTGCGCTGACTTTCACGGACGAAGTTGGAAAACTCGCCGGTCAGCCCGGAGGGGCGCCCCGCGCGCGTCTTCTTGAGCTCGGCCTTCTTGCTGGCGGCGGACATCGACGGCGGCGCCGGCTTGAGCGCGCTGAGCACGGCGTCGAGCTCGGCGATGAGGTCGTCCATGCTCTGCTGCCGGTTCTCCGGCCGCTTGCTCATGGCCTTGAGGACCAGCTCCTCGGCAGCCTCGGGGATGTGCGCCCCGGGCACCAGCCTGCGCAGCGACGGCGGCTGGGTCGCGATCTGCTTGGTCATGACCTCGACCGAGCTGGCGCCGGTGAAGGGGCGCTGCCCGGTCAGCATGTCGAACATCACGATGCCCAGGGCGTAGATGTCGGCGCGGTAGTCGACCTGCTGGCCCAGCGCGGCCTCGGGCGACATGTACGACGGCGACCCGAACACCACGCCGGCCGCGGTGCGCCCCGACGGCGGCAACGTCGACGACTCGGCCTCCAGCACCTTGGCGATGCCGAAGTCGAGCATCTTGACGTAGTCGAGCACCGGCGCCTCGGGCAGCTTGGCCTTGTCGGTGGGCTTGACGCTGTCGCGGCGACCGGGCTGCCGGGTCAGCATGATGTTCTCGGGCTTGACGTCGCGGTGGATGATCTTGAGATCGTGCGCCGCCGCCAGCGCGGAGGCGACCTGGCGCGCGATGGCGAAGGCGGCCGCGGTCGGGATCGGCCCGCTGCGCGCGATGCGCGCCTCCAGGGTCTCGCCCTCGAGGTACTCCATCACGAAGTAGACGCCGCCGCCGGGCACCGGGCCGAAGTCGGCGACGTCGACGATGTTGGGGTGCTTGATGGCCGAGGCCGCGCGCGCCTCGCGCATGAAGCGCACCACGGCGTCCTCGTGGCGGGCGTAGGTGTCGTGCAGGATCTTCACCGCGACCGGCTTGGCGATGTAGACGTGCTTGCCCTTGAAGACGGTGCCATGGCCGCCGCGCCCGACGATCTCGAGCAGCTTGTAGCTGCCGATCGTCGTGTTCAGGCGCGCCTCATCGGCGGGGTCGACACCGGTCATGGACGCTCACGATAGCAGGCGGGGCCGTGCAGGGTCTACGCTGGCGCCTACGGCTCCAGCACCAGCTTGCCGGTGCTGCCGCGCGACTCCATGCGGCGGTGGGCCTCGGCGGCGTCACGGAGCGGCAGCCGGGCGCCGATCACCACCCGCACGCGCCCGGCGACCACGTGGGCGGCGACCTCGGCCAGCGCCGGCGCGCACAGCTCGCGGCGGCGCGTCAGCGGCGTCAGGTAGTAGCCGATGACCGACTGGTTCTTGGGCATCAGGCTGACCGGCAGCAGGGTGGCGCGCAGATCGCCCGAGGCGGCGCCGTAGACGACCAGGCGACCGAACGCGGCCAGGCAGGCCAGGTTCTTCTTCATGACCTCGGCGCCGCCCAGCATCTCCAGGATGACGTCGGCGCCGGCGCCGGCGCTGGCCTGGTTGACGCGCTCGGCGAAGTTCTCGCTCTTGTAGTCGATGGCGACGTCGGCGCCGAGCTCGCGCACCAGCGCGCACTTGTCGGGGCCCCCCGCGGTGCCGAAGATCTGGCTGGCGCCGGCGAGGCGCGCCAGCTGCACCAGCAGGGTGCCGACCCCGCCGGCGGCGGCGTGGACGAGGACGCGCTCGCCGCGCTGCAGGCGCCCGGCCAGACCGAGCAGGTGGTGCGCGGTCAGCCCCTGCGCCGGCAGCGCCGCGGCGGTGGCGAAGTCCATGCCGTCGGGGATGGGGTAGAGATCGTGGGGGCGCGCCACGACATACTCGGCATAGGCGTCCGCGCACAGCGCCATCACACGGTCGCCGACCGCGACGCCGGCGCTGCCGTCACCCAGGGCGGCGATCTCGCCGGCGACCTCCATGCCGGGGATCTGCGGGAATTTCGGGGTCACGAAGTAGGCCCCGCGGCGGAAGCGGGTGTCGGCGTAGTTGATGCCGATGGCACGCACACGGATCAGCACCGCGCCCGGCGGCGGCGTCGGGTCGGGCACGTCTTCGAGTCGCAGCACCTCGGGTTCGCCGATCTCGTGGAACCGGATGGCTTTCATGCCGGCGATGGTAGACCATCGCGCCCATGAACAGGCTGCTCGCGGTGCTGCTGCTGGTGACCGGGGGGGTGGCGGCGGGGTGTGGTGACGATGCCAGGCCGCCCGCGCGGGCCACCCTGGGCGGCTTCCAGGTCGAGGTGCGCACGCGCATCGACATCGCCGACGGCGCCGGCGCGCCGCTGCTGCCGGGCGCGCGCAACGCCATCGAGACCCGGCACGCCGACGCGACCTACGAGATGAAGTTCGGCGCCTTCAAGATCGAGGAGCCGGTGGCGGACCCGTGGCGTGCGCTGGCCATCGAGGACGCCGTGGTCGACGGGGCCGTCATGCGCCTGACCCTGGCCGGCGGCGGCAGCGGCGAGATCACCGCCGCGGGTGACGGTGCCCTGCTGCTGACGCTGCACGCGCCGGCGGGGCAGAACCGCATGGCCTTCGCCTACACCTGCGGCAGCGGCGAGCACTTCCAGGGCCTCGGCGGGCAGGCCTTCGACGCCGATCACGCCGGCGAGGTCGTCCCGCTGTGGGTGCAGGAGGAGGGCATCGGCAAGGTCACCACCGACGACTACGAGGCCGGGGTGTGGATCTCGCAGGGCCGGCGCCACTCGACGCACACGCCGATCCCGATCGTGGTCTCGAGCCGCGGCTATGCGCTGGCCTGGGAGACCGACGCGCGCTCGGTGGTGTCGCTGTGCGCAGCCGAGCGGCCCGGCGTGGTCCGCGTCGAGGTCTGGGAGCCGACCCTGAAGCTGCGCGTGTTCGCGGGGCCCACGCCCAAGCAGGCCATCGAGCGCGTCACCGCGTGGACCGGGCGGCCGGCGCTGCCGCCGGCCTTCACCTGGGCGCCCTGGCTGGACGCCATGTTCGGGTCGGCCAACGTGCGCCGCGTGGCCGCCAAGCTGCGCGCCGAGGGCGTGCCCTCGAGCGTGATCTGGACCGAGGACTGGCGCGGCGGCAATGACGAGGGCAACGCCTATGTGCTGGAGGAGGACTGGGAGGTCGACCGCGACCTGTACCCCGACCTCGAGGCGGTGGCCGCCGATCTGCACACCCAGGGCTTCAAGTTCCTGACCTACAACAATACGTTTCTGAGCAAGAGCGCGCCGGTGCAGGCCGAGGCCATCGCGGGCGGCTACGCCATCAAGGACGCCGCCGGGGCGCCCTACCTCTATACCGGGGTCAAGTTCGAGGACTCGACCATGCTGGATCTGTCGAGCGCGGCGGCGCGCAGCTGGGCCAAGGGCAAGATGATGGAGGGCATCACCCAGGGCGCCGACGGCTGGATGGCCGACTTCGGCGAGTGGCTGCCCGCGGACGCCAAGCTGGCCTCGGGTGAGGACGCCGCGCTGGCGCACAACCGCTACCCGGTCGAGTGGGCGCGCTTCAACCATGACCTGATGGCCAGCGTGGGCGACGGCGTGGAGCGGGTCTACTTCATGCGCTCGGCCTACCTGGGCTCGCAGCCGCTGGTGCAGGTCATCTGGGCCGGCGATCAGCAGACCGACTTCACGCCGGGGGACGGCATGCGCTCGGTGATCCCGAAGGGGATCGGCCTCGGGGTGACGGGCTTTCCGTTCTTCGGTCATGACATCGGCGGCTACTCGACGGTGGGCACGCCGACCACGACCAAGGAGCTGTGGTTCAGGTGGGTGACCTTCGGCGCGCTGTCGCCGGTGATGCGCACGCACCACGGCCGCATGGCCAAGCACAACTGGAACTGGGAGAGCGACGCGGCGTCGATCGCGCACCCTTCGCGCTGGGCCACGCTGCACATCCGGCTGCATCCGTATTTGCGGGCGATGGCCGGGGAGGCGGTGGCCAAGGGCACGCCGATGTTCCGGTCGCTGGCGGTGGAGTGGCCGGCGTGGTCGCGCGGCTGGGTCATCAATGATGCCTATGTGCTGGGCGACCGCATCGTGGTGGCGCCGGTGCTGGACGAGGGCGCCACCACGCGCCTGGTCGAGCTGCCGGGCGGGACGTTCTATCCGCTGCTGGGCGGCGCCGCGGTGACGGTGCCGGCGGCCGGTGGCAGCGTGATGGTGTCGGCGGCGATCGAGGACATCCCGGCCTTCGTGCCGGCGGGCGCGCTGCTGGCGCTGCTGCCCGAGGGGGTGGACACCCTGGTCGACGAGAGCGTCGCGGGCATCACCAGCCTGAAGGAGGTCGGTGACGACCGCGAGCTGTGGCTGTGGCCAGGCGGGCAGAGCCGGCTCGACGAGGGCGACGGGCGCACCTATGTGTGGGACGGCAGCGCGCTGGCGGCGGGGGCGGCAGGGGCGGTGACGACGGCAACGTGGAACGGGGCGGCGGTGACGGCGGTGGACGGCGCGTTCGACGTGGTCGGGGTCGGCGAGCTGGTGCTGGGTGGGGGGCGGCTGACGGTGGCGGGCGGCGCGGCGGGGCGGAAGTTGAAGGTGCGGTTGCGCTAGCAGATCAGAAGGCGCGGAGGCGGGCCTCGTCGGGGCTGTGGGCGATGAGGGAGAGGATGCGGCGCAGGGTGGCGACGTCGGTGGGGTTGCTGCGGCGGATGAGGCGGCGCTCGTAGGCGGCGTGGAAGCGGCGGGCGGCGGCCAGGGCGGCGCGGCCGCGGCGGGCCAGGACGAGGGTCTTGCTGCGGCCGTCGGCGGGATCCGGGCGGCGCTCGACATAGCCGCGGGCGGCCATCTCGTCGATGATCTTGGCGGCGCCCTGGTCGGTCATGTCGAGCTGTCTGGCCAGCTGGCGCAGGTTGAGCGCGCCGGCGTCGAGGGCGCGGAAGACATAGCCATAGGCCTTGCCGAGGTCGTCGAAGCCGCGCTGGGCCAGGTCGGCGCGCAGCTCATCGACGAAGCTCTGGTAGCCGAGGCCGAGCAGGATGCCCAGGTCGAGCGGGGTCGACAATTGTTCAACCATGGTTCATCATCTTGGGTGAAACAAATATACCCCGAGGAGCTCCGCATGCCCATCATTCGTTCCGCCACTGCACCCCGCTTCGCACTGCCCGGTCTCGCCGTCACCGGCCTGGCCGCGCCCAGCCGCGGCGCCCGCGAGAGCAGCGTGTGGCGGCTGGCGCTGGCCGCCGGCGCCCCCGGTGCGCCGCACTCGGTCGACCGCGAGGAGATCTTCGTGGCCCTGAGTGGCCGCGCCATCGCCACCCTGGCTGGCGAGTCGCACGAGCTCGCCGCCGGCGACGCCCTCATCGTGCCGGCGGGCGAGACCTTCGCGCTGTCGAACCCCGGCCCCGAGCCGTTCGAGGCCATCGCGCTGGCGCCCTGCGGCGTGCGCGCACGCATGGCCGGCGGCGGCGAGGCCTTCTGCCCACCGTGGACCGAGTAGCGCCGGTGCCGGGGCTCAGCGCGTGGCGAGCAGCAGCAGCGTCATGGCGATGGCCGCGGGCAGCGCCTGCACCAGCAGGATGCGCTTGCTGGCGGTGGCCGCGCCGTAGATCCCGGCCACGATGACGCAGCCCAGGAAGAACAGCAGCACGTCACGCCCGGGGCGGAGGCCGAGGTACAGGCCCCAGACCAGGCCGGCCGACAGGAAGCCGTTGTAGAGGCCCTGGTTCTTGGCCAGCACCGCGCTCTGCTCGGCCTTCTCCACGCTGTTGCCGAACACCCGCCGCCCGTACGGCGTCGTCCACAGGAACATCTCCAGCACCAGGAAGTAGAGGTGCGCGAAGGCCACCAGGCCGATGAGGATGTTCGCCGCGAGACGCATGGCGGCAGTCTACCGCTTCGCGACCAGGCCGCGCACGGTCGGCTCGAGCAGGGTGTCGACCGTGCTGGCCAGGCGCTCCTTGCGCACCGCGATGCGCCGGGTGACGATCAGCGTGGCCAGTCCGTGCATGGCCGACCACAGCGACAGCGCGGCCATGCGCGGGCCGGTGCCGGCGGCCAGCGCGCCGGCCTCGACGCCGCTGGCGACCTCGCGCTGCAGGACCTCGAAGGCCTCGGCGATGGGGACCTCGAGGGCGGGGAAGCGGCCGCCCTCGTTGAGGCGGGCGCCGAACATGACGCGAAAGTGCGCCGGGTTCATGGCGCAGAAGCGCACGTAGGCGCGGCCGATGGCGAGCAGGCGCGCCTCCGGCGTGGCCTCGGGCAGCGCGCCGACCGCCTCGCGCGCGGCGCCCAGCAGCGCCCAGAAGCCCTGCTCGGCGACCGCCGCCAGCAGGGTCTCCTTGTCGGCGAAGTGGCGATAGGCGGCGCGGTGATTGACGCCGAGGCGGCGCGCGGCCTCGCGCAGGGTGAACGCCTCGGGGCCGCCGCTGCCGATCAGCTCCAGCGCGGCGTCGATCAGGGCACGGCGCAGCTCGCCATGGTGATAGTGCTCGCGCGCGGGTGCGGCCTTGGGCTTGGGCTTGGGCGGCTTGGCGGCCATGGCGGCGATGGTACCCGAGGCCGCGCGCCGCGATCAGCGGCGGGCGAGGTAGATGGTGTGGCGGCGGCCGCCGGGGCTGGCGGTGCGGGTGGTGGTGAACGCGAGCTGGGCGCGCTTCAGGCGCTGCTCGTAGGTGGCGTCGGGCTCCTCGGACCAGACCGCGAGGACCCCGCCGGGGGCCAGGGCGGTGCGCGCGTTGGCGAGGGCGCGGTGGCCGTACAGCTGATCGTCCTCGCGCGAGTGGTGCGGGCCTTCATAGAGATCGAGGATGATGGCGTCGAGGCTGCCGGGGGCGCTGTGCGCGGCGGTGGACAGCGCGGTGGAGACGTTGCCGATGGTCAGGGTGACGCGCGGATCGGCGAGCGCGTCGGCGGTCAGGATGGCGAGCGGGCCGCGACACCACTCGGCCACGGTGGGGTTGAGCTCGGCGATGTGGACCCGCGCGGCCGCGGGCAGGGCGTCGAGCGCGGCGCGCAGGGTGAAGCCCATGCCGAGGCCGCCGATGAGGATGTGCGGCGCCGGCCGGGGCGGGGTGATCGATGCGACCAGCCGGCAGGCGGCGAGGGCGAGGTCGTCCTCGGAGCGATGCGCGGTCGACGTCATGAGCGGGCGACCGGCGATGGTGATGAGGAAGTCGCGCTCGCCGCGCTGGCGCAGCTCGAGGGGACCTTCGGCGGTGCTGACGCGGGCGAGCGTGGACCAGGGGCGGGCCAAGGGCGGGGCGGGTGGCGCTAGTCCCAGCCGTCGTCGACGGCGGGGTCCTTCGCGGCGGGGGCGGTGGGGGCCACGGGGGCAGGGGCGGGGGCTTCAGGGGCGACCGCCGGCGCTGCTGCCGGGGCGGGGGCGGGCTTGACGACGACCGGAGCCGTCACTGCCTCGGGCGCGGAGACCACCGCCGACGCAGGCGCCGCGACCATGACCGGTGCGGGAGCCGGAGCTGGAGGAGTCGGGGCCGCGGGTGCAGCGCCGACGACAGGCGCGGGCGCGGGTGCGGGCGCGGGCGCCGCGACGACCGGCGCAGGCGCAGGCGCGGGCGCGGGCGCGGGCGCCGCGCCGCCCGGCGCGGGCGCGGGCGCCGCGACGGCCGGCGCGGGCGCAGGCGCGGGCGCGGGCGCCGCGACGACCGGCGCGGGCGCGGGCGCAGGCGCCGCGACGACCGGCGCAGACGCAGGCGCCGCGACGACCGGCGCAGGCGCCGCGACCGCGGCCGCGGACGCCGGCGCGTTGGCCTGCAGGATGGCGTCGCAGACGGCCTTGAAGCGGTTCCACACCGCGTCGGTCTTGTCCTTGGGCACCGGGCCGATCGACGGCCACTCGGCGAACAGCTCCTTGCAGCGCGCCACCGCTGCCTCGCGGTCGGCCGCGCCGGTACGCTTGGCCAGCGCCTCCAGCTCGGCGCAGGCCTTCTCCTTGCGCGCCAGGTTGGCCTCGCGCTCCTTGTCGTTCTTCTCGAACACCACGCGCCGGGCCTCGAAGAACTTGTCGCAGGCGGCGCGGAAGCGGTTCCACACCGCGTCGGACTCGGCCTTGGGCACCTCGCCGATGGCCTGCCACTCGTCCTGCAGCGCCTTGATGACGGTCGCGGTCTCCTTCCAGTCGGTCGAGCCCGCCACCGCCTCGGCCTTCTCGCACAGGACCAGCTTCTTCTTCAGGTTCTCGTCGCGGTTCTCGTCGAGCTTGCCCAGGAACTCCTTGCTCGATTCGTAGACCGAGTCACAGGCCTTCTTGAAGCGCTCCCACATCTCCTGCGAGCGACCCTGCGGCGGCGCTCCCGCGGCGCGCCAGCGCTCCTGCAGCTCCTTGAGCAGGCCGGGCGCGCGCCGCTTGTCGGGCGCGTCCTTGATGACCTCGGCCAGCGCCTCGGCCTCCTTCACCAGCTGCTCGAACGCGGGCAGGTTGGCCCAGCGCTTCCAGCTGTCGGCCTCGCGCAGCTCGTCGCCGCGCCTGGTGGCGCGCTCGGACAGGGCCTGGAAGCGCGCGCGCACCTTGGTCTCGGCCTCGTCGCTCGAGGGACGCGACTCCTTGAGGTCATTGCGGGCGGCCTTCAGCGCCGAGGTCGCCGCCTTCATGTCGTCGGCCTCCAGCGCGGCCTCGATGCGATCGCAGGCGCGCGTCAGGCTGGCCACCAGCTCGGCCCGCGCGGCGTCACGCTTGACCTTGTCCTCGCGACGGCGCGCGGCCTCGGCCTCGCGGGCGGCCAGCTCCTCCGCGGTCGGCTCGCGCGGGGGCGCGGCCGGCACCGCGGCCGCAGCAGCCGCCACCGGCGCCGCGACCGCAGCCAGCGCGGCCGCCGCCGGGGCCGCAGCGGCAGGCGCAGCCGGCGCGCCAGCGCTGGCGTTGGAGCCAGCCTCGGCGTCCGCCTTCTTGTCCTTGCGCTCGGCCTTGCCGCCCTTGCTCTTCTTGGCCCTGGCCGCGGCCTCGCGCGCGGCTCGCTCGGCCGCCTCGCGGCGCGCCGAGAACCGCTCCAGGGTCTGGTAGAAGCGCCTCTCCAGCGCCTCGGTGCCCGGCTCGCGCCCGGCCGCCTCGAAGCTCGCGCGGGTCTCGTCCAGCGCCGTCGCCGCGGCCGCCAGGTCGGCGCCGCCGGCCTGCTCCTCGGCCACCAGGCACAGGCGCAGGAGCTGCTTGCGCAGCTCCGAGGCCTCGGGCGCCGCCGCCGCCGGCGCGGCCTGCTCACGCGGCAGCTTCTCCTTGGCCGCCGCCCGCGCGGCCTTGTTCCTGGCCGACTTCGAGATCTGCAGCAGCGCCGCGCGATCATCGATGCGCGCCACCGCGGCCAGCGCGATGGTGCGCGACTCCTCGGCCAGCGCGACCTCGGTCAGCGCCTCGTCGTCGTGGACCCGGGCCAGCGCCTCCAGCCGCACCGCCTCGTCGGTGCCGCGACGGGCCACCTCGACCAGCGCGGTGTGGCCGCTGATGCGCGACAGCGCCCCGCGCCGCGCGCCCACGCTGGCGCCACGCTTGGCCACGGTGGCCAGCTCCTTGTCGCCGGTCAGCTCGGCCAGCGCGGCCTGGGCCACGGTGTCGTCCTCGGCCAGCGCCGCGGCCAGGAACAGCTCGGCGGCCTTGGACTCGGCGACCTGGCGCAGCTCGGCGTCGCTCTCGCGCGCGGCCAGGGTGCGCAGCACGCGTGGATCCTCGAGCTTCTTGATCGCGATCCTGCGCACGCGCACGTCGCGGTCCTTCTCGGCGACCTCGACCAGGATGTCGACCTCCTGGGTGCCGAGGTAACGCACCGCCTGCTCGCGGATCTCCACGTCGCTATGCCGCCAGCGCGGCCTGAACAGATCGAGAAAACCCATGACTTCGGGGCTCCTTGGGGGCTTGAGGCCGGGAACCCTAGCAGAATTTCGCGTCTCAGGGGCCCTGACGCGCAGCCACCAGCAGGGTCTGGGCCCCGCGCCCGATCGGCCCCTGCTCGTCCCACAGCAGGGTGTCGGCCAGGCCGACGCCGTGGCCGCCCACGCTGGTGCGGGCATCCAGGCAGATCCACTCGCCCACCGGCAGGCGCCACAGCGCCACGGTGAGGTCGGGATTGACGAAGGTGAAGCGCCTGACGTCGAGCACCAGGCTGACCCCGTTGCCCGAGTCGGCGGCGCACAGCACGCGCTGGAGCGGGGTCGGCGCGCTGCCCGCGATCAGCGCCACCCGCATGCGCATCCAGGCCTGGGTCGGCCCTTGCCCGAAACGCCCGGCCGCGAAGCGCAGCTCCATCGCGGTGTGGTAGCCGATCGGCGCGGTGAAGAAGGGCAGCACGTAGGGGGCGAGCTGGCCTGGCGGTCGCGGCGCGGTCGGCGGCGCCGCACCGGGCGGCAGCGGCAGCTCCAGCGCCGGGTCGAGCGTGCGCATGGCCAGCGCGCTGGCGCGCATGACCTCGGTGCCGTCGGCCACCGTGCTCAGCGTCGCGCTCAGCGTGGTCACCGCGCGGCCAGCGCGCAGCACCTGGGCGCGCAGCTCGAGGTCGGCGATGGGCACCGGGCGCGGCAGCTCGAAGGTGACGCGCGCGAGCTGCACCCCGGCGGGCAGCAGCGCCTCCATGCCATGCGCCAGCAGCGCCGCCGGGGGGCCGCCGTGCTGGTGCTGGTCGCTCCAGGGGCCGCGGGTGTGCTCGGTGGCGGCGAAGCGACCGTCGCCGAGCGGCAAGAAGAAGGCCTCACCGTCGTGGTTGCTCATGGCGGACTCCCGGGCGATTCGATGCCGAGCAGGCGCGCGAGCTCCAGCCCCAGCGCCCGCGGGTGCGCCGCGGCCAGCGCCCGCAGCACGCGCAGCCCCGCGTCCCGGTGCGCCGGCGCGCCGGCGTCCCCGACGACCTGCAGCGGTCCGCGCACCTCGAGGTTCGGCAGCGGCCCGCCCGCGAGCCAGGTCGCCAGCGCGGCGCGCGCCTCGATCACCAGCTCGGCGCCAGGCGCCACCCGCACCGCCTCGGCGGCGAGCCCGTCCGGCAGCGTCAGCTTCACGCGCAGCGAGAGCTCACCGAGGCCGAGCAGGTCCGCCCCGCGCAGCAGGGCCGGCACCCGCCCGCGCAGCCGGTCGCGCAGCAGCGCGAGGGCCGCGGCCCCCTCCGCGTCGAGCGGCCGAAATCCCGCCCGCGTCACCCCGAGGCCGCCCAGCGCCGACGCGGTCAGCTTGCCGAGCCCCGCGCGCACCAGCGCGCTGGCATCGACCCCGAGGCCACGCCCACGCTCCAGCCCGAGCTCGAGGGCGCGCGCGGCGAAGCCCCACCCCGCCGCGCGCGCGTGCAACCCCACCAGCGGAAACGGCCCGCTCAGCGCCAGCGGCGGCGCCAGCTCCAGGCGCAGCGCGCGCTGGTCGAGGCGCAGCGCCACGTCGGTCGGCGCCGCCGTCGCGATCACGAAGCCGGCGGCGCGCCCCAGCCGGCGCCCGGCAGGCAGGCGGCCGCGCAGCGACAGCTCGACGATCCGGACCGGTGGCACCGGCCGAATATAAGGGCCCGCGAATGGATAAGTCGATCGATGATCGTGGCCGAGGCGCCCGGCGAGCGAGGAGCCGCGAGCACCGAAGCGCAGCATACTGGCCGTATGTGAGCATCGGAGCGCAGCGGCGACGAAGCTCCCCGGGAT
>JADYYK010000196.1 GCA_020853705.1 Deltaproteobacteria bacterium | reverse complement strand
CCTTCTTGCGCGTGAAGGTGCGGGCCGCGGCGATGGAGGTGACGGCGACGCCCGACGCCAGCGAGACGGCCAGGCAGGCCGCGAAGAGTCTGCGCTTCATGCGGGTTCCGACGCACGGCCCCCGAGGTCGGGTCTCAGGGCGCGTCGAGATCGTAGGCGCAGGCCTTGCCGCCGGGGGCGTCGAAGACGCCATTGCCGTCGAAGTCCACGAAGATGGGGTTGGTGGTGAAGCGCGGGACACCGCTGGGATCGAACTGATCCAGCGCGCGCGGCAGACGCTTGTTGCCGAAGCCGACCACGACCACGTGGGCGTCGCGGGTGACCGGGATCTGCACCGTCTCGTCGTCCTTGACCACGGCGTCCGGTGTGCGCGTGGGCACGTTCAGCACCTCGTCGCAGTTCACGAAGACCTTGAAGTGGGTGACATCGATGAGGGGCATGGCCTCGATGTGCACCGCGAGATCGATCATGCCGTCGCTGTCGCGGATGGTGTCGCCGATCTGCCCGGTGCCGTTGACGGTGACGCGCGCGAAGGCGCCGGCGCTGACCACCGCGCGGCCCTCCTTCATGGCGGCGACCAGGACGCGCTCGTCGAGGTCGGCGGGCTTGTCGGTGCCGGCCGGGAAGTAGGTCAGCGGGCTGCCGATGTCGTCGTTGTGGGTGTCGGTGACGCCCAGGCCGGTGACGCGGTGGCCGTGGTTGAAGAAGCTCAGCCAGTCGTCGAACAGGCCGGTGTCCTTCGGGTTGTCGGCGCGGAAGAAGACGTTGCGGTTGCCGTTCATGTACTCGATGGTGTCGAGCGACCACGACCACAGCGAGGTCCCGGCGGGCAGGCCGATGGCGGTGGGGTCGGTCAGCGTGGGTGCGCCGGCCATGCGGTCCCAGTCGATCAGGCACATGTAGCCGCAGCCCGAGCCGTCCTTGGGGTGGTTGAGCTGCACCACGCCGGCGCCGCGCGCGCGCTCCGCGGTGTAGATCTCGGCCACGCCGAGGCCATACCAGGGCACGATGCGCCCGCGCACGCCGTCGGCGTCGCTGAGCGGCACCGGGAACATGATGGTGTGCTCGGGGATGGTCGCGGTGACCTCCTCGCCGATGATGGTGCGCACGAAGGCCCCGAGGCCCTCCTCGCGCACGTAGGGCGCCCAGTCGGTGACCACCTCGTGATCGGTGCCGACCATGACCTCGAGGCCGGCCGACGCGGCGGTGCGGATCCGGCGCGGCAGCAGCACCGAGCTGTCGGCGCTGGGGCCGGCGTGCACGTGGGTGTCGAGCGACAGCCAGCCCGTGGTGTCGACCAGGTGCGCCAGCGTGACGTCGAGGCTGGCGCCGGAGGCGGGCAGCACCACCTCCTGGTCCTTGACGTCGTACTCGAAGCCGCGCGTGACCATGATCTGGTAGGTCCCGGGCGGCAAGCGCAGCTTGCCCATGCCGGTGACGTACTCGTGCCGGACCAGGCGGTCGTTCTGGTACAGCGACAGCTTGGCCGGGATGAGCTGGGCCTTGTCGTCACGGATGGTGTAGGTCAGCTCGGCGGGCGGCTGCAGCGTGATGTCGACCGGCGCCGCGGTCAGCGCGGTGAACTCGATGGGCGCCGGCAGCGGATACTCCTCGCTGCGCACCACCAGGCGATAGGGCGGGTCGCCGTCGTCGAGGAAGTCGGCCAGCGTGCCGGCGAAGCGACCCGCGCTGTCGGTGTGCATGCTGTCGAGGGTCTCCCACTTGCCCGCGCTGCCGGTGCCCAGCTCGACGTCGACCCGGATGTTCGGCAGCGGCGCGCCGGTGGCGTCGAGGACACGGCCGCTGATGGGCAGCTGGCTGTAGGCGCGGCCCTCCTGCTGGAAGGGGCGCAGCGCCGCGGTGGCGCTGTTGCCGTCACGCACGCCGGCGGCGACGTAGTAGCGCATCGTCCCGGTGGCGCGCTCGTCGCCCGCGGGGGCCAGGTTGATGGGCTGCACCACCTGGTCGACGTCGAGCACGGCCTCGACCCCGGCGATGGTCAGGGTGCCCATGTTGCCGCCGGCGATGCCCACGGCATACGAGCCATCGCCCGCGCCGGCCAGGAGCCAGGGCACCCTGGAGCGCACCGAGAAGCCGCCGACCTCGAGCAGTGAGCCCGACCAGGTCGACACCGGGGTGGTGTCCGAGGTGAACAGCGCGGCGCCCGCCAGCATGGGCTTGTACTCGCTGCCCTGGTTCTTCATGTTGAGCTCGATCTGCAGCACCGACGAGCCCGGCTCGAGGATGTAGTCGACCCAGCTCTCGATCCCGAGCGGCGGCGACAGGGGGCGGCGCTTGCCGCTCTTGAAGGCCTCCTTCACCAGGGTCAGCTCGATGAGCCAGAAGTAGTCGTCGTGACCATGCACGCGCACCACCGCGGCCTTGCCGTTCTTGCCGTCGTTGATGACCTCGGCGCGATCGGCCGAGAACGAACGCAACGTCGACGACGTGAAGTCGGCCAGCTTCAGCTGCCCCATCAGGACGCCGAGCTCGCTGAAGCGCTCCGGCGCGGCCTGCTGGCAGCCGGTGACGCCGACGGCGTCGACCAGGATGCCGGCGTGCTGCCAGTAGGTCTTGGTGGCGCCCGGGCCGGTGATCATGAAGGCGGCGCGGTCGTTCATCAGCAGGTAGTCGCCGGCGCCTCCCAGGGCGTCGGGGCCGGTCATGCGCTGGGTGGGATCGCTGACCAGGCGCGCCTCGGCGCGACCAGCGCGCGGACAGCCGGTGACGAAGATCCCGGTGCCCGTCTGCGGCTCGGGGTCCTTGGACGAACAGGCCAGCGCCAGAAGCGGCGTCAGCAGAAGGCACAGCCGTGACCGCATCCCAATCCTCCGGTGGTCAGACCAACTGGTCAGACCACTTTGTATCAGAATCGTCGCAGGCTGTCACCCCGCCGGGAGCTGGGCCCGGGTCGCGATGGTGGTGATGAGGTCGACCAGGCGAAGCAGCGGCTCGGTGGCGTCGGGTGCGGTCAGCGAGGCCAGCGCGATGGGCTGGTTGGCGGGCACGCCCTGCTTGCCGGGGGTGATGACCCAGCGCAGCGAGCGCTTGGGCCACAGCGCGATCCAGCCGTCCAGGATGGCGGTGGCGCGGGCACGCAGGCCGTCATCGAGCAGCTTCGCGGTGGCGCCGTCGGCGTCGTGCACCACGAAGCGGCTGTCGAAGGTGGCGTCGCCAGTCTTGACCGGCTTGCCGCTGGACAGCGGGGGCTGCGCCGCGCCGCCCGACAGGCCGCGCGAGCGCACCGCCAGGGTCCAGGCCGGCGACTCCACCGGCACGTCGTCGCCGCAGGTCAGCACGATGGACTGGATGCCGACGCTGTCGCGCGACAGGGTCAGGCTGACCGCCATGCCGGTGCGCTTGCCGGTGACGTGGGTGATCTCGACGCCGTCGGCCAGGTGGATCTCGCAGCGCGAGTCGGTCAGGCCCACGCTGCCGCTGCCGAGCTGCGTGGTCAGCGCCTCGGCATAGCCGCGCCAGGCCCCGGCATCGACCGGCGGACCCGCGCTGGCGCGCCCCAGCCGCGCGGCGGCCACCGCGGCGCCCTCGTCAGTGCTGGCCTCGGGCACCGCCTCGAGCAGGATCAGGAAGCCCAGGGTCGACGTCGCGATGAGGTACGGCCACTGGAACGAGTAGCCGGCCACCGTCCACAGCGCCAGGCCGACCGCGACCGCGCGCCGCCCGGGCTGCCTGGACACCAGGCACGAGGTCATGGTCCACACCATGCCGAGCAGCGCCAGCAGCCACATCACGTCGGCGCCGCTGGGCTCGTGCAGCTGCACGCCGAAGCCGCGGCCGGCGATCTCGGAGGCCAGATCGAAGCGGCGCCGCACCAGGATGGGGGCCGCGCCCGAGATCAGCACGGTGGCGACCATGGGGATGGGGTGCAGCACCGCGGTGCTGAGCGGGCGCGGGCCGAACAGGAACGGCGCCGCCAGGCCGAGCACGGCGATCGACCACTGCGCGCTCTCCAGCACGCGCTCGTGCCAGGGCTTGAAGCCGGGCAGCACATCGGTGACGTCGAGCGCGCCCAGCGCCGCGGTCACGTGCAGCGCGATGGGCAGCACCGCGAACAGCACCGCGACGCGCGCGACGACGTCGGCGCGGGTCGACATCAGGGCCACGGCGATGGCCAGCGTGGCCACCGCGGCGACCAGCTCGACGGCGACGCCAGCGCGATCGGGCAGCGCGCCGAATGCGGCCAGCATCAGCGCGGCCGCCGCGAGGCCGGTGAGCGAGGTCACCACGATGGCGATCGGCCGCGCCAGCACGTCGCCGCGCAAGAGGATGTGCACCGCCTGCGCGACCATCACCGCGGGCGCCAGCACGCCCATGAAGTGGCGCATGAAGCTCGACACCCAGGCCAGCTGCGCGTGCCAGTCGGCCGGCGTCTTGCCGGGTGCGGGCTGCCAGTGCGGCACGATGAGCCGACCGATGATCAGCTGCAGCAGGCCGACGCCCGCGACCACGACGGCCAGGTCGAGCACTCGCAGGGAGTGGCGCCGCATCAGGTCCGGGCTCGCAAGGACGTCCAGCGGTTTTATCGTGGGCGCCCCGGGGCGTCAATCAAGCGGCGCGCCGGCGCAGCTCGCTCGGTGTCTTGCCGGTCCAGCGCTTGAAGGCCCGGTGGAAGGCGCTGGGCTCGGAGTAGCCCAGCAGGAAGGCGACCTCGGCGATGGCGATGCGCGGATCACCGAGGAACTGCAGCGCCAGGCCGTGGCGGACCTCGTCGAGCAGGGCGTCGAAGCTGGTGCCCTCGTCGGCCAGGCGGCGCTGCACGCTGCGCTCGCTGGCGTGCAGGCGGGCAGCGACCGCAGCCAGCGAGGCGGCGCCCTCCTCGGGGGCCTGGCCGGCCTGGCCGAGCACCTCGGCGAGCAGGCGGCGCACGCGCTCGGCGGTGGTGTCGCCAGGGGCCGGGCGGCGCGCCAGCAGGGCCTCGGCGTGGCGCTCGATCACGCTCGACAGCGCGGGATCGGCGGCCACCAGGGGCTGCTCCAGCGCCGCGCGGGGCAGCTCGAGGGCGTTGACGCGCTGGCCCCAGCGTGGCGCCACCCCGAGGACGCGGGCATGTTCAGCGGCGATGGCGGGGGACGCCGGCGCCGGTGAGGTCAGCTCGGCGGCGCGCGCGTGCAGACGCTGACCCAGCATCTGGCCGCCGATCACGATGAGGCTGGCCACGGTGAACTCGGCGGCGTGGCGCGACTGCCGGGCGCCGGCGATGCGCAGCGCATGCTCGATGCGTACGGCGGCGGCGTTGGCGTTGGCGTCGGCGTGGGCGTCAGCGGCGGCGGCGACCTGGCCCGGGCGCGGGTGCAGGCTGAACACCGCGGCGTCGTGGACCAGGCGGTTGTAGCGCACCAGGCGCTCCAGCGCGCCGAGCAGCGTGGGCGCGGTGCGCACCGCATAGTCGAGCACGTCGAAGCTGCCCTGGCGGATGCCCTCGGCAGCGTGCAGCCCGAAGGCGTCGTCACCGGTCAGGCGCGCGGCCTGGTCCCACAGCTGGGTCTCCAGCGTCAGCGTGATGCGGGCGTCGGGATCGGCGGCCAGAGCGACGTCGAAGCCGGTGGCGGCCTGCAGCGCGGCGCCGTGACGGCCGGCGGCGTGCACGATGGCGGCGCCGATCTTGGCTGACACCTCGATGACCTGCACCCCCGAACGATGGCACGCCCGCGCGGATCTCGCAATGAAGTCATGTGCTTGAACGTGGCGCCCAGAGTCAATCGATGCGACGCCCAGGGTCACGGCGCGACCCGCGCCGGCGACGCAGAGTGGCTCTCGAGAGGGAGACACACACCATGAAGACCAGCCTGCGTAGCGCCGCCATCGCCACCCTGACCGTCGCCGCCCTGACCATCGCCGCCCCCGCGACCGCCGCGGCCGACCAGCCCAGCACGCTCGCGAAGTCGTCATTCCATGCCGACTTCGAGGTCGACCCCACCGCCTATGCCCTCAGCGGCTACTCGCTGCATGTCGGCCTGGGCTGGAAGCGGTTGCGCCTCGACCTCGGCGCCTTCGCGATGGCGCTGCCCGACTTCGCCAAGAGCGACGACTCCTTCGAGGTCTGGTTCGACGGCTTCGGCAGCAAGCTGCAGTACTTCGTGCTGGCCGAGCAGCGCGGCCTGTTTCTCGGTGTCGACGCCGGCGTGGCTCGCCCGCTGGTGCAGCGCGGCGAGCTGGCCAGCAAGGACAGTCAGTACAGTATCGGCGTCAACGCCGGCTATCGCTTCGACCTCGGCGCCAACCTCTATGCCACGCCGTGGCTGGGGGTCAGCTACGCCTTCAGCGCCGAGGACGTCACCCTGGGCGGCACCACCTACGCGCAGAACCCGGTCACCATCTTCCCCGCCGTGCATGTCGGCTACCGCTTCCGCTAGCGCGCGTGCTAAAGCGGCGTCATGCGCCCCGACGGACGACGCCCCGACCAGCTCCGCGACATCGAGATCGTGCCCGACTTCCTGACCCACGCCGAAGGGTCGTGCATGATCAAGGCGGGCAAGACCTGGGTCCTGTGCGCCGCCAGCGTCGAGGAGAAGGTGCCGCCCTTCCTGGAGGGCAAGGGCAAGGGCTGGGTCACCGGCGAGTACGGCATGCTGCCGCGGTCGACGCACACGCGCTCCAGCCGCAACACCGGCGGTCGCGGCACCGAGATCCAGCGCCTGATCGGCCGCGCTCTGCGCGCTGCCATCGACACCAAGGCGCTGGGACCGCGCCAGATCACCATCGACTGTGACGTCATCCAGGCCGACGGCGGCACCCGCACCGCGTCGATCACCGGCGGCTATGTCGCCCTGGCCCTGGCGGTGGCGCGGCTGCGTGCACGCGGCCTGGTCAGCAAGGAGCCGATGCGCGAGCCGATGGCCGCCATCTCGGTCGGCATCGTCGACGGCGAGGCGCGCCTCGACCTGCCCTACGAGGAGGACTCGGCGGCCGACTGCGACATGAACGTGGTCATGACCGAGAGCGGCAAGATCATCGAGGTCCAGGGCACCGCCGAGGGCGAGCCCTTCGAGCGCACCCTGCTCGACCAGCTGCTCGACCTGGCGGCGCGCGGCATCCGCGACCTCGGCACGCTGCAGCGCGCGGCCATCGCGCGCGGCCTGGAGGGGCGCCCGAAATGAGCCCGCACAGCAAGGACGCCACCGGCATCGACGTCCCCATCCTGGTGTTCGCGACCCGCAACACCCACAAGACGCACGAGCTCGAGGTCCATGTCGCCGAGTCGGGCGCCGCCGCCCTGGTGCTGACGCTGGACCAGGCCGCCGCCGAGCTGGGGCTGCCACCACCGCCCGAGGTCGACGAGGACCAGCCGAGCTTCGCCGGGAACGCCATCAAGAAGGCGCGCGCCATCGCCACCTGGGCCGGCCGTCCGGCGCTGGCCGACGACAGCGGCCTCGAGGTCGACGCCCTGGGCGGCGAGCCCGGGGTGCACTCGGCGCGCTGGGCCGCCGCGACCTGGCCGCCGGGCACCACGCACGGCTCGCGCATCGCCGATCAGGCCAACAACATCCAGCTGCTGGCCCGCCTGGCCGGCAAGCCCGAGAGCCGGCGCTCGGCCCGCTTCCGCTGTGTGGTCGCGCTGGCCGACCCCCGCGGGCCGCTCGCCGACGGCAACCTGACCGGCGAGGGCGCCTGCGAGGGCCGCATCCTGAACGCCCCGCGCGGTGACGGTGGCTTCGGCTATGATCCCCTGTTCTATGCCCCCGAGCTGGGCGCCACCTTCGCCGAGGCGCCCCGCGGCGGCAAGCACGCGGTCAGCCACCGGGCCCGCGCCATGGCCGCCCTGGCCCCGGCGCTGCGTGACTACCTCACCAGACTTGCCAAGGCCCCCGGTTTCCGCTAGATCAACGGGTCTCTTGGGTAGAGAAGGAACAGATCACGGGGCGTAGCGCAGCCTGGTAGCGCGCCTGCTTTGGGAGCAGGATGTCGGAGGTTCAAATCCTCTCGCCCCGACCAAATCCCTGGCAGGCGCCCGTAGCTCAGTTGGATAGAGCACCGGCCTTCTAAGTCGGTGGTCGCAGGTTCGAGTCCTGCCGGGCGCGCCCGACGCGCACCACGAGGAGCAAGGAACCGCACGAAAAGCAGCAGATTCTGGTGGCCGTAGATCAATGGTAGATCACCTGACTGTGACTCAGGGTGTTGTGGGTTCGAGCCCCATCGGTCACCCCAGAAACACGAAAGGCCGGGATGTCATCATCCCGGCCTTCGCGTTTTGTGCGCCCGGCACGGGCGTGATCAGGAGGTGAAAGTCCTCTGGGGAACCCGGTCGCAGGGACCCCACGCGAACCGCAAGGCGAAATGATTCCAGCCGTGAGGCTGGCGCTGAAGGAAGCGGT
>JADYYK010000195.1 GCA_020853705.1 Deltaproteobacteria bacterium | reverse complement strand
GCGCAAGTCACCCCAGAACGACCATCGGTAAGCCGTGTGCGGGAAATCCGCACGCACGGTTTGAAAGGGGGTCCTGCCCTTTCGTCGATGAAAACCTCGCAACGAAAGGGCAGGATCTACCAATGATCAGGGCGCTGCTGCGGCTGGTGTTCGTGAATCTGCTCGGGAACTTGTGGCGATTGCTGAGCGCGCCGCTGAGGCTGCTGCGTCGGCGTCCGGGCTGGGTGCGTGTCGTGGTCAAGGAGCCGTTGACGGCGCGCCCGGTCAGGCGACGCTGGCCGTTCACTGCGCCGGGATCGCTGGCGGGGCTCAGCAAGCTGGGTGAGGAGCTGGGGCGGGATGCGCGGCTGAAGGGCGTGGTGATCGAGCTCGGGCCGGTGGGCGCGGGGTGGGCGCGGCTGGCGACCCTGCGCCAGGTGGTGATCGGGCTGAGAGCGGCGGGCAAGCGGGTCGTGGTGCACACCTCGGCGCCGGGGCTGCGCGACTACTTCGTCGCGGTGGCCGCGGATGCGGTGCTGGTCGACGAGAGCGGGCCCGTCGGACTGTTCGGACTGGCCGCGGAGGCGACCTTCTTCGCGGGGGCGCTGGAGAAGGTGGGCGCCGAGGTCGAGGCGGAGTATCGCGGGGCTTACAAGAGCTTTGCCGAGACCTTCACGCGCCGGGACATGAGCGCCCCGCATCGCGAGGCGACCGACGCGATCCTCGATGACCTCGAGGCGGAGCTGGTGAAGGCGATCGCGGAGGGTCGCCGGGTGCCGGCGCAGCGTGCGCGTGAGCTGCTGACCGGAGGACCCTACATGGCGGAGGAGGCCCAGCGGGTCGGGCTGGTCGATGGGGTCTGTTACCTGGACGAGGTCGACGACTGGGTGGCTCGCTGGAGCACGAGCACGAGCACGAGCACGAGCCCGAGCACGAGCACGAGCACGAGCACGAGCCCGAGCACGAGCACGAGCACGAGCACGAGCACGAGCACCGGGGCGACCGCAGCCACCTCGGGCCCCGCTGTCCCGGCGGCAGCCAGCGTGACGACGGCGAAGATCGCGGATCTCGCCACCTGGCGCGCCGCACAACCGCGCGGACTGCGCTGGAAACCGCTGTTCATCGCGCCGCGCAAGATCCGCGTGCTGTCGCTCGGCGGCACCATCGTCCCTGGTGAGGGCAGCAGCTTTCCGCGCCAGCAGCTGGGGGCAGAGGCGGCGCGGCGGGCGCTGGAGGCGGTGCGCCGTGACCGGCGCGTGGCGGCGGTCGTCCTGCACATCGACTCGCGCGGCGGCAGTGCTGCGGCGTCCGACCTGATCTGGCGCGCGGTGGTGCGGCTCGGACGCGACAAGCCGGTGGTCGCGTACTTTCACGACGTCGCGGCGTCGGGTGGCTACTACCTGGCATGTGCGGCCAGCAAGATCGTGGCCCACCCCACCACGCTGACCGGCTCCATCGGGGTGGTCGCGGCCAAGCTGAACCTGGAGGCGTTGCGCGCTCGGGCGGGACTCGGCACCGCGATCCTGACGCGCGGCGAGGCTGCGGCGATGCACTCGACCTCGCGGGGGCTGTCGACCGAGGAGCGCAGGAGGCTCGCGGCGGAGGTCGACGCGCTGTACAAGCAGTTCGTCGGCAAGGTCGCGGAGGGTCGCAAGCTGTCGCCCGAGGCCGCCGAGGCGGTCGCGCAAGGGCGCGTATGGACTGGCGCCGCGGCGCACGCGCGCGGGCTGGTCGATGAGCTCGGGGGGATCGACACGGCCATCGCGGCGGCGCGCACGCTGGGTCGCCGTCATCCCGGCGAGAAGCTGGAGGTCGACGATCTCCAGCTCGCGCCGCGCGCCGGGCTGGCGGCGCGGCTGGCAGGAGCAGCCGCGCGCACCCTGGGCGAGACCACCGCGTTCGGGCTGCTGGCGCCCCTCGCGGACGCCGCCGACCTGGCGACGCTGGCGCGTGAACGCACGTTGCTGTGGTCGCCGTTCGAGCCGCCGACGGGCTGACCTTCAGCTGGCGTTCAGCACGACCAGCTTGCCGCCGCGCTGTGACGCCTCGAGGGTGCCGCAGGCGGCGCCGATCTCGGCGCCACCCGAGTAGCGGCGCGCGATGGGGGCGCCGACCACCTGCAGGTGATCCCGGAAGGCGGCCAGCTCGGCGGCGGTCGGGGGCTGGTACTTGCCGCTGGGGTCGGTGACGTCGATGAGGTCGAGCTTGACCGGGATGCCCGCGAAGACACGGGCCAGCGCCTCGGCGTCCTCGCGGCCGGTGTTGAAGTCGCGGATCATCACGTAGGCCAGCATGGCGCGCTCGCGGCGCGCGGCGGCATAGTCGCGGATGGCGGCGACCAGCTCGGGCAAGGGGTGGGTGCGCTCGACCGGCAGCACTGCGGCGCGCTTGTCGGGGATCGCGGAGGTCAGCGAAAACGCGAGGCGATAGGGGTGATCGTCGGCGATGTAGCGGCGAATCGCGGGCACCACACCGACGGTCGAGAAGGTGATGGCCTTGCCCGAGATGGCCATGCCGGCGGGGTGCGCCATGATGCGCGCGGCGCGGATGGTGTTCACGTAGTTGAGCAGCGGCTCGCCCATGCCCATGAAGACCACCCCGCGCACCGGGCGGTCGGCCTCGGCGCGCACCGTCAGGACCTGATCGAGGATCTCCCAGGTCGCCAGGTTGCGCGAGAAGCCCATGCGCCCGGTGGCGCAGAAGTCACACGCCAGCGCGCACCCGACCTGGGACGACACACAGACGACGTACTTGTCCTCGAACAGCGGGATGCGCACCGCCTCGATCCGCCCCCCCAGCGGGGACTCGAACAGATACTTCACGAAGCCATCGCTGGCGCGGCGGCGTTCGACCACGGTCAGCGTGGGCAGCTCGCCGTGTTCGACCACGAAGTCGCGCACGCCGCGGGTGACCTGGCGCGCGGCGCCGACCTCGGCGACGGTGCGCGCGCCGTGGGCGAACACCGCGGCGAACACCTTGAGCAGTGGCGTGCGCCCAGGCGCGGCCGGCGCCAGCGCGGTCGCCAGCTCGTCCAGGTCCAGGTCCTTGAGGTTCACCGCCACAGGCTCCCTTACCGCGGGGGCGGCTTGCCTGGCAACCGTTCGCGCAGCGGGCCGGGCAGCGCACCGGCGCGCAGCAGGGCGGCCAGACGTCCGGCCTCGGCGCGACCAGCCTCGCCATGTGCGCGTTCGCCAAGGGTGATCAGCGCCTGTCCGCCCCGGATGCGGGCGCCGATGGTGGCCGCGACCAGGATGCGATCGTCGAGTACGACGGCCAGCCGGCGGCCCTGGTAGGTCGCCGTCAGGGCGTCGAGGGCCTCGGTGCCGGCGTGATCGAGGTAGATCCGCACCGCCGCGATGTCGGTGCCGTTCTCGACCGGCGTGGCGTCGAACAGCGAGCTGCCCGAGATGCGCACCCCGGGCTCGATGAGGTAGGCGCGCACACCGGTGGCGCGCTGCTCGAACTTGAAGCTGCGTCCGTTGTCCGGGCGCAGCGTCGAGCGCAGCCCGAGCAGCCAGCTCGTGAAGGCGGGGATGCTGGGGGCGTCGAACTGGATGTCGCTCGGGTTGCCGCCGCGGTGCACGGTGACACCGGCGCCGTCGCCGCTGCTCTGGGCCGCGTCGGCCAGCGCCAGCAGGGGGTCGGCGCTCTCCTCGACCAGCGACAGCTCGAGGCGCCCGACCGGGGTCACCAGGGCACGCACGGCGTCGACCTCGGGGGCGGTCATGAGGGGGAGCGCGATCTTGATGACCGGCCCGTCGAGCGACACCATGGCCCCCGCGACGTGGGCGGCGGCGAGCCGGGCCTTGATGGTGCGCTCGGCCTTGCGCAGCGCCATCAGGGGCTCGACCGACGGGGTCGCCAGCTCGAAGCGCAGCGTGACGCGGCTCCTGGGCGGACCTGGGGTGTCCTTGCCCTCCCCCTGGCGGGGCTCACGCGAGCAGCCGCTCGGCGCGACCAGCAGGCCCGCCAGCAGCAGCGCCGACAGCGCTGTCCGGGCGCATGCGAGCGCCGGGCCGGACAGCTGCCGCGCTGCGCGCCGCGGCGCGCGCGTCATGCGCGGGCGCGAGGTGGCGACAGCTCGGCCACGGCGGGCGGTACGATGTCGGCGACGTCGCCCTCGAGGCGCAACGTGGCCAGCTTGTCGTGGTCGGTCTCGCCGCGGTTGACGACGACATAGGGGGCGCCGCGCTTGACCGCGACCAGCGGGATGGACGCCGCAGGGTGGACCGACAGCGTGGAGCCCAGCGCCAGCACGAGGTCGGCCGATGCCGCCTCTTGTAGCGCGTGCTCGAGCACCTCGGGGCGCAGGCCCTGTCCGAACGAGATGGTGGCGAACTTCAGCCAGCCCGCGCAGGCGGCGCAGGTCGGGACCTCTCCGGTCTCGCGGAACGCCGCGATGGCGGGCTCGGGCGCGCCGCGCACGCCGCAGGCGACACACTCGACCAGCCGGTTGGTGCCGTGGATCTCGATGACCCGGTCGTCGGCGAGGCCGGCGGCCTGGTGCAAGCCGTCGATGTTCTGGGTCACCAGGGCGCCGAGGCGACCCTGGCGCTCGAGGTCGGCGATGGCGACGTGGGTGCGGTTGGGGCGCGCGGCGCTGAAGGCGTCCCAGGCCTCGACCTTGTATTCCCAGTATTCACGGCGCTTGAACGGCGAGGTCATGAACTCTTCGAAGTAGACCGGGGAGCGCTTGGTCCACACCCCGTTGGGGCCGCGGAAGTCGGGGATGCCGCTGCCGGTCGAGATCCCCGCCCCGGTGAAGACGAGGATGTGGCGCGCCTCACGGAGGAGGCCGACCAGCTCGTCATGTCCCGGACACTGCATGCGCAGAGCATAGCTCACGCAAGCAACCGGTGCGCGCTGTCAAGCTCCCAACCGCGCGCGGGGCCGGCTAGATGATCAGCATGACCGAGCTTCCGTTGCCTGCGCTCGACCTCGCCGCCGCGGTGGCGGCCGAGCTGTCGCTGCCCCGTCCCTCCGTTGCCCGCACCCTGGAGCTGTTCGCCGGCGGCGCCACGATTCCCTTCGTGGCGCGCTACCGCAAGGAGGTCACGGGCGGGCTCGACGAGGTCCAGCTCGGCAAGATCCAGGAGCGTGGCGCCTACTTGCGCGAGCTCGACGAGCGGCGCCGCGCGGTGCTGGCGTCGATCAGCGAGCAGGGCAAGCTGACCGCGGAGCTGCGGGCGCGCCTGCTGGCGACCACGTCGAAGACCGAGCTCGAGGACCTCTATCTGCCCTTCAAGCCCAAGCGGCGCACCCGGGCGATCATCGCGCGCGAGCGCGGGCTGGAGCCGCTGGCGGACCTGATCTGGACCCAGGCGGAGCAGCTCGCCGAGCCAGCGGCGGCGCTGGCAGCGCGCTACGTGTCCGGTGACAAGGGGGTGCCGGACGCCGACGCGGCCTGGCAGGGCGCGCGCGACATCGTGGCCGAGCGGGTGGCGGAGGACGCCACCGTGCGCGCCGGGCTACGCGAGCAGGCGCTGGCCGAGGGGCGCATGGCGGCGCGCAAGAGCGAGCGCAAGCCCAAGGAGGGCGAGCCCGCGCTGTCAGCCGAGGACGCCCGCAAGTTCGAGGACTACCACCAGTTCGAGGAGCCGGTGCGCACGCTGCCGTCACACCGGGTGCTGGCGCTGCGTCGCGGCGAGAAGCTGGGCGCGCTGCGGGTGTCGCTGGAGATCGATCGCGAGGCGGCGCTGACGCGGGTGCGCGGGCGGGTCATGCGCGGGCACGGTGGCGCCCTGGGCGGCGAGCTCGAGCGCGCGCTGGGCGACGCCTATGACCGGCTGCTGGCGCCGTCGATCGAGGTCGACGTGCGGCTGGCCCTGAAGGAGCGCGCGGATGCCGAGGCGATCCGCGTGTTTGCCGAGAACCTGCGCCATCTTCTGCTGGCCGCGCCGCTGGGGGGCAAGCGCGTGCTGGCGCTGGATCCCGGGTTTCGCACCGGGGTCAAGGTCGCGGCGCTCGACGACAAGGGCGATCTGGTCGAGCACACCGTGATCTATCCGCACGAGCCGCAGCGGCGCCTGGACGAGGCCAAGCAGGTGCTGCGCGCCCTGGTGGCGAAGCACAGGATCGAGGCGGTCGCCATCGGCAACGGCACCGCGGGGCGCGAGACCGAGGCGGTGGTGCGTGCGGTCAAGCAGGACGGTGGGTTGCCGGCGTCGTGCCTGGTGGTGTCGGTGAGCGAGAGCGGGGCCTCGGTGTACTCGGCGTCCGAGGTCGCGCGCGAGGAGCTGCCCGATCAGGACGTGACCGTGCGCGGCGCGGTGTCGATCGGGCGGCGCTTGCAGGATCCGCTGGCCGAGCTGGTCAAGATCGACCCCAAGTCGATCGGTGTGGGGCAGTACCAGCATGACGTCGATCAGTCGGCGCTCAGGCGTGCGCTGGACGGGGTCGTCGAGTCGTCGGTCAACCGTGTCGGGGTCGAGGTCAACACGGCGTCGGCGCGCTTGCTCGCGTATGTGTCGGGGATCGGTGAGGCGCTGGCCAAGGCGATCGTGGCGTGGCGCGCGCAGCACGGCGCGTTCGCGTCGCGCAAGCAGCTCATGGAGGTGCCACGGCTGGGCGCCAAGGCGTTCGAGCAGGCGGCGGGATTTCTGCGCATTCGCGGGGGCGCACATCCGCTGGACGCCAGCGCGGTGCACCCCGAGAGCTATGACGTGGTCGAGCGCATGGCGGCCGACCTCGGGGTCGCGGTCAGTGGACTGGTCGGCCAGAAGGAGCTGCTGGCGCGGCTGCAGCTCGGCAAGTATGTGGATGAGCGGCGCGGTGAGCCGACGTTGCGCGACATCGTGGCAGAGCTGGAGCGACCCGGGCGCGATCCGCGCGAGGGCTTCGAGGCGGTCGGGTTCCGCGATGACGTGACCGAGATCAGCCACCTGCAGGAGGGCATGGTGCTGCAGGGGGTGGTGACCAACGTGGCGGCGTTCGGGGCCTTCGTGGATGTCGGGGTGCACCAGGATGGCCTCGTGCACGTGAGCGAGCTGGCGCATCGCTTCGTGAAGGACCCGGCGGAGGTCGTGAAGGTCGGCGATCGCGTCAAGGTCAAGGTGATGAAGGTGGAGGTCGACCGCAAGCGGATCGGGCTGTCGATCAAGCAGACCACGGCGGCTCCGGCGGGGTCGGCGGGTGCGGCGATGCAAGGTGGCGCGCGGGCGGGGGCGGGAGGTGGCGGCGGCGCGGGAGGTGGCGGGCGGCCGGGCGGCGGGGGCGCATATGGCGGTGGTGGTGGTGGGCGGCCCGGCGGAGGTGGTGGCGGGCGCGGCGGTGGTGGCGGTGGTCAGGGGCAGGGCGGTGGCGGTTCACGGCCGTCGCAGCCGTTCAATGGCATCCGCATCAGGACGCGCTGAGCAGCTGTATATGGAAGGGGCGGTGCGCTGAACATCCTTGCAGTGCTGCGTGTGAGCAGCTAGGCTGGGCTTCGTGCGTGGGCAGTTCCATCCGCTGATCGCCGATTGGTTCGAGCGCAAGTTCGGCACGCCGACCGAGCCGCAGCGCCTGGGCTGGCCGCACATCGCGGCGGGGCGCGACACCTTGATCGCGGCGCCGACGGGGTCGGGCAAGACGCTGGCGGCGTTCCTGGCCTGTCTCGATGATCTGGTGCGCCGAGACGAGGCGGGGAGGCTGGAGGCCGGCACCCACGTCCTCTATGTGTCGCCGCTGAAGGCGCTCGGCAATGACATCCAGCGCAACCTGGAGCGGCCGCTGGCGGAGCTGGGCGCGGCCGCGCAGGCGACCGGGGCGGCGGCGCCGCGCATCGAGGTCGCGGTGCGCAGCGGTGACACCCCGGTCAGCGAGCGGGCGCGCATGGCCAAGCACCCGCCGCACATCCTCATCACCACGCCAGAGTCGCTGTACATCCTGCTCACCGCGGAGCGCAGCCGTGCGGCGCTGGCGCGGGTGCGCACGGTCATCGTCGACGAGATCCACGCCGTGCTGCCGGACAAGCGGGGCGCACATCTGGCGCTGTCGCTGGAGCGGCTGGATGCGCTGGTGACCGGGCAGGGCGGGGCTCGGCCGGTGCGGATCGGGCTGTCGGCGACGCAGCGGCCCATCGAGGAGGTCGGACGCTTCCTGGTCGGGGCCGGACGGCCGCTGCCGGCCATCATCGATGTCGGCCACCGTCGGGCGCTCGATCTGGCGGTCGAGGTGCCGGCGCGCACCGGGGACCTGGGCGCGGTCGCGACCCATGAGATGTGGGACGAGGTCTATGACCGGCTGGTCGAGCTGACCCGCGCGCACCGCACGACGATCGTGTTCGTCAACACCCGGCGGCTGGTCGAACGGGTGGCCTTCCATCTCGGCGAGCGCCTGGGCGAGGACAAGGTCGCGGCGCACCATGGCAGCCTGTCGCGGGCCACGCGGCTGGCCGCCGAGGAGAAGCTCAAGCGCGCGGAAGTACCGGTGGTGGTGGCGACGGCGTCGCTGGAGCTGGGCATCGACGTGGGCGAGGTCGACCTGGTGGTGCAGGTGGGGTCGCCGCGGTCGATCGCGACCTTGCTGCAGAGGATCGGCCGCTCGGGGCACACCCGCGGCGGTACGCCCAAGGGGCGGCTGATCGCGCTGACGCGGGATCAGCTGGTCGAGTGCGCCGCGCTGGTGCGCGCGGTGCGCGCGGGGGCTCTGGATGCGCTGCGGGTGCGCGAGGCGCCGCTGGATGTGCTGGCGCAGCAGGTGGTGGCCGAGACGGCGGCCCGGACCCGTCCGTCACCGGCTGAACCGGACGCCACGAGCACGAGCACGAGCACGAGCACCGAGCCACCGGATGGCATCTCCGAGGCGGATATGCTCGCCCTTGTGCGCGGGGCCTACCCCTACGCAGGGCTGGCCGAGCCGGAGTTCGGCGAGATCGTCACCATGCTGTCGGAGGGGATCTCGACCTCGCGTGGGCGGCGCTCGGCGCTGCTGCATCGTGACGCCATCGGGCAGCGGCTGCGGGCGCGGCGCGGGGCGCGGCTGACCGCGATCACCAGCGGCGGCGCCATCCCCGACACCGCGCAGTATGCGGTCGTCGCCGAGCCCGAGGGCATGACGGTGGGGTCGCTCGACGAGGACTTCGCCATCGAGAGCAACCGCGGCGACATCTTCTTGCTGGGCAACACCTCGTGGCGCATCCAGCGCGTCGAGCAAGGCATCGTGCGGGTCGAGGATGCTCACGGCGCGGCGCCCACGATCCCGTTCTGGGTCGGCGAGGCGCCCGCGCGCACCGCCGAGCTGTCGGCCGAGGTGTCGGCGCTGCGCACCGAGCTCGACGCCCGGCTGACCCTGGGCGATCCGCTGGCCGAGATCGCGGCCAGCGTCGCCGAGCAGGCGTCGCTGCTGGGCAGCGCGGCGCAGCAGCTGGTGGCCTACCTGGCCGCCGGGCGCGCGGCGCTGGGGGCGCTGCCCACCGCGACCACGCTGGTGGCGGAGCGCTTCTTCGATCAGGCCGGCGGTATGCAGCTGGTGCTACACGCGCCGCTGGGCGGGCGCATCAATCGCGCCTGGGGCCTGGCGCTGCGCAAGCGCTTCTGTCGCTCGTTCGACTTCGAGCTGCAGGCCGCGGCGACCGACGACGGCATCATCATCTCGCTGGGGCCGACCTCCAGCTTTCCGCTGGCCGATGTGTTCGACTTCCTGCGCAGCCACGCGGTCAAGGCGCTGCTCGAGCAGGCCGTGCTGCAGGCGCCGGTGTGGGGCGTGCGCTGGCGCTGGAACGCGACGCGCGCGCTGGCGGTGCAGCGCTGGAGCCGCGGGCGCAAGGTGCCGCCGCCGCTGATCCGGATGCGCTCGGACGATCTCATGACCGCGGTCTTCCCGCAGGCCCAGGCCTGCCTCGAGAACGTGGTCGGCGACGTCGAGCTGCCCGACCATGTGCTGGTGCGCGAGACCATGCGCGACTGCCTGACCGAGGCGCTGGATCTGCCCGGCCTGCAGCGCCTGGTCGGCGCGCTGGAGCGCGGCGAGCTGCGGCTGGTCGCGCGTGACACCGCCGAGCCGTCGCCGCTGTGTCACGAGATCGTGAATGTCAGCCCCTACGGCTTCCTCGACGATGCCCCGCTGGAGGAGCGTCGCACGCGGGCGATCCAGCTCAGGCGCACGCTGCCCGACGCCGGCGGTGAGCTCGGGGTGCTGGACGCCGCCGCGGTGCGCACGGTCGAGGACGAGGCCCGCGGGGCGCCGCGCGACGCCGACGAGCTGCACGACCACCTGCTCTCGGTGGTGCTGGAGCCGGCGCCGCGCAGCGAGTGGACGGGCTGGTTCGAGGCGCTGGTCGCGGCGGGCCGGGCCGCGCGGGTGCGCTGGACCGCGCCCGAGGACGCCGCCGGCGCGGCCAGCGCGCACCTGGGCTGGGTCGCGACCGAGCGTGCCGCGGCGGTGCGTGCGGCGCTGCCCGCGGCCCTGCTGGAGCCCGACGTGCAGTGGCTGCCGCCGGGTGGCGCGCCCGATGCCGAGGCCGCTGTGCTGGCCATCGTGCGCGGCCATGTCGAGCTGTCGGGGCCGCTGACCGCGGCGGCGCTGGCCGGGCGGCTGGGGCTCGGCGGTGACGCGGTGTCACTGGCGCTGGTCGCACTGGAGAGCGAGGGCGCCGTGCTGCGCGGCGCCTTCACCGCGCCGGGCGCGGCCGAGTGGTGTGATCGGCGCATGCTGGCGCGGGTGCAGGCGCTGACGCTGGGGCGCCTCAGGCGCGAGATCGAGCCGGTTTCGGCGGCGGATCACCTGCAGTTCCTGCTGCGCTGGCAGCACCTGGCGCCGGGGACCCAGGTCGCCGGCGCGCCCGGGGTGCTGGCGGTGGTCGAGCAGCTGGCCGGGTTCGAGGTCGCGGCGGGGGCCTGGGAGGACGAGGTGCTGGCGCGTCGCGTGCTCGAGTACCAGCCGGCGTGGCTGGATGCGCTGTGCTTCTCGGGCGAGATCGCGTGGGGACGGCGCGGGCTGCGCGACGGCGAGGCGGGCGCGCCGACGCGGGCGGCGCCCATCGCGCTGATGCCGCGCAGCGAGCTCGACTGGCTGCTGGAGCCGGCCGAGCCCGAGGTGCTGGCCGAGCGGCGCGGCCGACTGTCGGCGGCGGCGGCGGATGCGCTGGCGCACCTGGAGCGGCGCGGGGCGTCGTTCCTGCCCGAGCTGGCGGTGGCCACCGGGCGGCGCGCCAGCGAGCTGGAGGACGCGCTGTGGGAGCTGGTGGCGGCCGGCCTGGTGACGGCGGACGGCTTCGCGGCGCTGCGCGCGCTGCTGCACGAGCATCGGTCGCAGCGACCGGCGACGCCGGGCGGCGTACGTGGTCGCCTGCTGATGGCGCGCGCCGCCACGCGCGGGCTGCTGGATCGCGCGCAGCCGGCGCCGCACGCCACCGCCGGCCGCTGGGTGACCCTGTCGCGGAGCCCGAGCCCGAGCCCGAGCCCGAGCCCGAGCGCCGAGTCCCTGGCCGCGCTGGCCGAGCAGCTGCTCATCCGCTACGGCGTCGTGTTTCGCGATCTCCTCGCGCGCGAGCCGCACCTGCCGCCGTGGCGCGAGCTCAGCCAGATCTACCGCCGGCTGGAGCAGCGCGGCGAGCTGCGCGGCGGGCGCTTCATCGCTGGCTTCGTCGGCGAGCAGTTCGCGCTGCCCGAGGCGGTCGCCGGGCTGCGCCAGACCCGGCGCGACAGCGCTGGCCGCGACAGCTTCGTGCGCGTGTCGGCCTGCGACCCCTGCAACCTGGTCGGCGTCACCAGCCCGGGGCCGCGCGTGCCGGCCACGCTGGGCAACGCCATCCTGTTCCGCAACGGGGTCGCCATCGCCTCGCGCGAGGCCGGCGAGATCGTGCTGCGCCGTCCGCTGCCTCCCGGCGCGCGCATCGACGCCGACCTGGTCTACTTCCCGCCGCCGACCAGCTTCGGGGTCGGGGTCGACGACGAGCTCATCGGCGAGCGTCCCGCCCCCGCGATGCCGACGCCGCTGGCCCGGACGCTGGCGCAGCGCGAGCGGCTGCCCCCGCCTTCAGCGCTCGCACCCCCGCCCGAGGCGACCAGCGCCGGCGCCAGCATGAGCGCCAGCGCCAGCCTCGGCGCGGCCGCCGACGAGGGCGCCGGCATCTCCGCGCTGCGCGAGACCATCGCGCGCATCCTGGCCCTGGAAGGCGAGGCGCCCGGGTGAGCTCGCGGCGCAGCCCCCCGGTCGAGACCGGGTGCGACTTCGTCCGTCCCGCCCGCGCGGTCGCGCTGTCCCTGATCGCCGGTCGCGGCCACTACGAGGCGGTCATCGAGGCGGTGTTGCGCGCCAGCGCCAGCCTGTGGATCTCGACCGCCAACCTCAAGGAGCTGATGGTCGAGGACTGGCGCGCTCGCCCCGGCCAGCGCCGCTCCGCCCCGGGTAGCAGCCGCGCCCCCGCGTACCGCTCGATCCTCGAGGTCCTCGACGAGCTCAGCGAGCGCGGGGTCGAGCTGCGCCTGCTGGCGGCCACCCTGCCGTCGCGCGCGTTTCGCGCCGAGTTCGATCGCCACCGCCGCCTGGTCGCCGGCGGCCTCGAGCTGCGCACCTGTCCGCGCGTCCACCTCAAGACCGTGGTGGTCGACGCCGCGACCTGCTACCTCGGTAGCGCCAACTGGACCGGCGCGGGCCTCGGCGCCAAGGGGGCCGGCCGGCGCAACTTCGAGCTCGGCGTGCTGACCCAGGACGACGGCGTCATCGACGAGGTCCAGGGCCTGTACGATCGGATCTGGCGCGGCGACGCCTGTCAGGGCTGTCAGCTGCGCGCCGAGTGCCCGGATCCGCTCGACGGCGGCCGCCACGCAGCGAGCGCAGGCGCTCGAGGCCCTGGGCGTAGCTCTCGGCGCCGGGCTCGCCCGAAGCCGAGGGCGGGAGCGGCGGCGTCTCCAGCAGGCCCGGCACGTCGGCGAAGCGCGCGTCGTTCACCAGCCGGCTGAAGGCCGCCAATCCGATGGCGCCGTCGCCAATGCGTTGGTGGCGGTCGACCCGCGACCCCAGCGGGCGCTTGCTGTCGTTGAGGTGAAACGCGCGCAGGTGGCCGAGGCCGATCAGGCGGTCGAAGCGCTCGAAGGTGGCCGCATAGCCCCGCGCCGTGGTCCAGTCGATCCCGGCCGCCCACATGTGCTGGGTGTCGAGGCAGATCCCGAGGCGACGCTCGCCGGCGGCGTCCAGCATGCCGGCCAGCTCCTCGAAGCTGGAGCCCACGCTGCTGCCCATGCCCGCGGTGCACTCCAGCAGCAGGCGAACCCGCCGCCCGCGCAGCGCGGCGCAGACCTGGCGCAGCGCGCGCGCCACCTTGGCCACGCCGGCCGCCGATCCGGCGCCCTGGTGCGCTCCCGGGTGCACGATCACGGCGCCGATGCCGAGCAGCTCGGCGCGCTCGCACTCGTCGGTCAGCGTCGCGATCGAGCGCGCCCACAGCGCGTCGGTGGTCGCGCACAGGTTGATGAGGTACGACGCGTGCGCCGCGGTCGGCCAGCCGCCGGCGGCCCGGTGTGCGGCGCGGAAGCGCGCCACCATCTCGGGCTCGAGCGGCGCCGCCGACCACTGTCGTGACGACCGCGTCCACACCTGCAGTGCCTGGCAGCCGTCACGCAGGCCGCGCTCGAAGGCCAGGTGGAGGCCCCCCGCGACCGACTCGTGCGCGCCCAGCAGCATGGTGCGCTACTGTAGCCGCATGGCGAACGACAAGGGCACGGTCCTCATCCTGGTCGCCCACGACTACGAGGACCTCGAGGTCTGGTATCCCAAGCTGCGCCTCGAGGAGGCCGGCTATGTGACCAAGCTGGCTGGCCTTGGCGAGCGTGAATACCGGGGAAAACACGGCTATCCGTGTCCGACCGACGGCAAGGTGGCGGACTTCCCGGCCGCCGGGCTGGCGGGGATCTTGGCCCCGGGCGGCTGGGCCCCCGACAAGCTGCGCCGCGATCCCGAGGTGCTGGCCCGTGTGCGCGAGGTGCACGCCGCCGGCAAGCTGGTGGCCACCATCTGTCACGGTCCCTGGATCTTGATCTCGGCGGGGATCCTGCGCGGGCGGCGGTTGACCTCCACCGTGGGCATCCGCGACGACGTGGTCAACGCCGGCGCCGAGTGGCTCGATGCCCCTGCGGTCACCGACGGCAACCTGGTCAGCGCACGGGTGCCCAAGGATCTGCCGGCGTTCGCGCGCGCGATGCTGGCGGTGCTCGACGCTCAGACCTGACGCCTGACGGCTGGAGGCTGGCGCCTGACGCCTGCCGCGGTCAGCGACACTCGGTGGGCAGCGCCTTCTCGAGGGCGCCGCGGCGGTCGAGGTCGACCTCGGCGTCGATGCTGAGCCAGAGCTGATCACACTGGGCGCGGGTCAACGCGCGCGTTGCCGGCGGCGGTGACGGTGGCGCCGACGCCGACGGTGACGGTGACGCCGACGGTGACGCCGCTGGTGACGATGACGCCGCTGCTTCATTCGTCGGCTTCGGCTCCGGGCCGAAGGCATCGGGGCGCATGATCCGTCCCGGGGGCGTGCGCACCTCGGCGGTGCGTCCCGCGGGCGCCAGCACCAGCCAGCGCGGGCGCTCCTTCAGACAGACCGCCGGCATGCGTCTGATCACCCCGAGCTGCGCGCTGCGCGCGGGCCGCGCGGCCACGGCGTCCCACCAGCGCCCGCACAGCTCCGGGGTCATGCGGCGCGGGGATGGGGCGCGCACCGGCGCACCCGCGGCGCCGTCACTGGCGAGGTCGACCCGCTGCGCCGCCGCGGGAGCCTCCTTGGAGTCATCCGCCAGCGTGCCCAGGGTGCCGATGGTGGCCCCCAGCAAGAACAGGGTACCCAGCGCAGCCCCGCCGCCATCGGTGCCCGCGATCAGCGCGATCCCGCTGACCCCGAGCAGGCCGTTGCCGACGTGTGCCGTGCGCCTCCCGTCCTTGCCATGGCCGATGAAGCAGCCGCCCTGGCTCAGCACCCAGGCCAGCAGCAGGCCGGCCACCCAGCGCACACGCATCCTCCACCCGTACCGCGCGGGAGCCCCGGCTCGCAAGAGAAAGCCCTGGCAAACCCCGCGCAGCGACTCAGCTCGACGCGCCCAGCTTGCCCTCGAGCGCATGCACCCGCGCCGCCAGCGCCGCGCGCCCCTCGGCCTCGGGCGCCACCTCGAGACAGCGCCGGTAGTCTGCCAGCGCAGCACGCGACGCCCCCAGCTCCGACAGCAGCTCCGCCCGTGCGCGCAGCTCGCCAGGATGATCCGGCATCACCGCCAGCAGCAGCGTCAGCGTCTCCAGCAGTCGCTCGCGCTGCCCGCGCGCCTCGAAGGCGTGCTTGAGGTTGGTCAACATGCGCACCGCGATGGTGGGCACCGGCGCCGGCGCCAGCAGGCCCGGGCTCCACTGCGTGCCGGGTGAGAAGCGCGCCAGCAGCGCCTCCAGCGCCGGCCGACTCAGCACCCGTCCGCCATGGAAGGGATCGAGCACCACGACCTGGCCAGCGACCTCGGCGCCGCACAGGAAGTGGCCGGGAAAGCCGATGCCATACAGCGCGATCCCCGCGCGCCGGGCGACCTCGACATAGATCACCGACAGCGCGATGGGCAGCCCGACCCGGGTGGTCAGCACGTCCTGGATGAAGCTGCGCGACGGCTCGTCATAGCCCTCGGTGCGCCCACCCAGGCCCTCCTCGCCACCGAGCACGCCGGCCAGCGCGCGCGCGAACGCCGGGGTCGTGCTGCCCGGCGCCGGGCCCTCGGCTTCCACCTCCCCCAGCCAGCCGCGCACGCGCTGACCGAGCGCGTCCAGCTGCGCGGTCACCGTGGCCGGCTCCAGCGCCGGATTGCCCAGCCGTCCGATCGCGATGGCCACGAGGTCGAGCCGCGGCGGCACCATCGCCAGCGCGCCGGTCAGCAGGCGCCGCGCGCCCGAATCGACCTCGATGACCTGCACGTCACTGTCCCTCGTAGGCGCCGACGTCGATCCCGCCGCCGCTGGGGCGGGCCTGGCCGCCGAGGTCCGTGGCCGGAGCGCCGGTCGCGGTGCCGGTGTCGCGCGCCGGGCTGCCCGCTGCCAGGTGATAGTCGCTGTTCAGTCCGCTGTCCTTGCGCACGAAGCGCGGGTCGCCCAGCATCGCGGCGCTGTCGGGCATGCGCCCGGCGCTGACGTCGGCCTTGGTGTAGGCGCGGGTGCCGCCCTTGAGCTGCTCGTCCTCGTCGGCCCAGTACAGGTTGTTCGAGCCGGTCCAGGTCACCGAGGGGCTGATGCTGTTGCCCTCGGTCGAGAACGCGAAGATGGAGTTGGTGACGTTGACCGTGGTCGGGAAGTGGCCGTTGTCGTAGTACACCGCCAGCGCGGCCAGATCGTTGTCGGCCGAGGTCACGTTGGTGATGCGGTAGCTGGCGCCCGTGGCCTCGTACAGCTCGACGCCGTTGTGGTTGTGAAACGCCAGCGAGTTCGACACGCTGGTCTGGCCGCCGCCCCAGATCTTGAAGCCGCCGCCGCCGTTGCCGTAGGCCATCGAGTCCTCGATCGTGATGTTCGAGCCCTTGATGTCGAAGCCGTCGGTGCGGTTGAAGCGCGCGATCGACCGGATGATTCGCCAGTTGGCGGTGTCGGCCTCGGCGCCGACGCCGTCGGAGGGGCCGCCGAAGCTGAAGCTGGTGGCCGGGCCGCAGCCGCCCGACGACGGATAGCCGGCGCACTCGATGATGGTGCCCACGATGGTGACGTTGCGGCACGGGCCCGGGGTGCAGTCGATGCCGATGGTGTTGTGGTGGATCCACGACGCCGCCAGCAGCAGGCCATCGACCGACGACCACCACATCTTGTTGGAGTCGTAGAGCTCGATGTTGATGAGCTCCACGTTGCGCGCGCCCAGGATGGTCAGGGCCTCGTTCGAGGTCGACGACGCGCGCAGCTTGAGGTTGCCCAGGCGCACATAGCGCGCGGCCGCGCCGAGCTGCAGTTCGCCGACCACGCGGGCGTCGCGGGTGGCGTTCTGGCCGATGATGGAGATGGGCGCGGCGGCGGTGCCGGCGCGGTTCCAGGTCAGGCTCTCGCTGTACTGGCCCGGGGCGACACACGCGGTCTGGCCGGCGCTCAGCGTGCTGGCGGCCTTGCCCAGGGTCTTCCAGGGCGCCGCCTGCGAGCCGGCTGCGCTGTCGCTGCCGGTGGGGGCGACGAAGAAGACGCCAGCGCCCGGATCACAGGCGTGGGTCAGGTCGGGCACCAGCGGGTCGCCGGGGCCGGGGCCGGGGCCGCCGGCGTCGGGGCTCGGTGTGGTGCTGCCATCGGCGCCGGGGGTGACGGGGCCAGCGTCGCTGCCGTCGTCGTCCCCGCCACCGCCGCCGCTGACCTCGCCGACGCAGCCCAGCATCGGGAGCGCGAGCAGCAGCCACTTCAGGACACCTGTTCTCGAGGACATCATCTCTTTTTCTTTGCAGACCGTGCTGCATGGTACTCGAACTCGGGGCCATGTGCCCCTCGGCTGGTGCGGTATCGTGGGGTGTGCGCACGCTGGTGGTGGGAGCCGGGATCTTCGGGGTCACAGCCGCGCGTGAGCTGCGTGCGCGCGGGGCGGAGGTGGTGCTGCTGGACCCTGGGCCAGTGCCCCATGTGGCGGCGGCGTCGACCGACATCAGCAAGGTGGTGCGGCGCGAGTATGGTGCCGACGCGCCGTACACCGCGTGGATGGATGATGCGCTGCAGGGGTTTCGGCGCTGGAACAGTGAGCTTGGTGACACGCTTTTCCACGAGACCGGGGTGCTGTTCATGAGCGGAGCACCGCTGGCCGAGGGTGGCTTCGAGGCCGACAGCCTGGCGTTGCTGGAGGCGCGCGGCGCCGCAGTCCACCGTGTCACGCGCGACCAGGTGGCAGCGCGCTTCCCGGGCTGGGCGGCGTCGCCGTTGCCCGAGGGCCTGCACGACGAGGCCGGGGGCTGGGTCGAGAGCGGTCGCCTGGTCGGGCGCCTCGCGGAGCTTGCTGTCGCGGAGGGTGTGGTGATGCGGCAGGGCAGGGCGCTGCGCCTGCTGGAGAGGGCCGGACGGATCGTCGGCGTCGCCATCGCAAGCGAGCACGAGCACGAGCACGAGCACGCCGACGAGGTCGTGCTGTGCATGGGCGCCTGGACCACCGACCTGGTGCCGTCACTGGCGGTCACCCTGCGCGCGGTCGCCCAGCCGGTGTTTCATCTGCGCCCGCGCGAGCCGGCGCTGTTCGAGGGGGGGCGCTTCCCGGTCTTCGGGGCGGACATCGCGCGCGCCGGCTGGTACGGCTTTCCGCTGCATCCCCACGCCGGTGTGGTGAAGGTCGCACACCACGGCGCGGGCCTCCCGCTGCACCCCGATTCGCCTGCGCGCGTGGTCGGCCCCGCCGACATCGCCCGGCTGCGCGGCTTCCTCGGCGCCACCTTCCCGGCGCTGGCTGACGCCGAGCTGGTCCACACCCGCGCCTGCATGTACTCGGACACCGCTGATGGCCACCTGCTGATCGCGCGCGACCCCGAGCGCGCGGGCCTCACCGTGGCCGCCGGCGACAGCGGTCACGCCTTCAAGTTCGCGCCGCTGCTGGGGCGCTGGATCGCCGACGCCGCGCTGGAGACCGCCGCCCCGCCGGCGCGCTTCGCCTGGCGCAGCCCCGCGCCCACGCCCGCGCCCGAGCCGGGCCGCACGCCCGCACCCGCGACCCCGCCCCCGACCGGAGACGCCGCCCGCGCCCGCGACTGATGGCGTATCATCCGGGCGCCCATGGATGCACTGCTGACCGAATCGGCGACCCGGCTGGCCGACCGCCTGCGCCGCCGCGAGCTCCGCGCGCGCGAGCTGCTCGAGGTCCACATCGCGCATATCCAGCGCGAGAACCCGGCGCTGAACGCCATGGTCGTCGATCGCTTCGACCTCGCGCGCGGCGAGGCCGACGCCGCCGATCGCCGCCTCACCGCCGGGGACTTCGACCCCGCGCGCGAGCCGCTGCTCGGGGTGCCGTGCAGCATCAAGGAGTGCTTCGCGCTGACCGGCATGCCGCAGACCTCGGGGCTGGTGGCGCGCAAGGGCCTCACCGCCGACCGCGACGCCGAGGCGGTGCGTCGCGTGCGCGCCGCCGGCGCCATCCCGATGGGCGTCACCAACGTGTCCGAGCTGTGCATGTGGATGGAGAGCAACAACAAGGTCTATGGGCGCTCGTCGAACCCGTACGATCCGACGCGGATCGTCGGCGGCAGCTCGGGCGGCGAGGGCGCGCTGGTGGGGGCCGGTGGCTCGCCGTTCGGCATCGGCTCCGACGTCGGCGGGTCGATCCGCATGCCGGCCTTCTTCAACGGCGTGTTCGGCCACAAGCCCACCGGCGGGCTGGTCGCCAACGCGGGCCAGTATCCCAACTCGTCAGGCGTCGGCCTGCGCTACGTGACCACCGGACCGCTGACCCGGCGCGCCGAGGACCTGATGCCGCTCCTGCGCATCCTGGCCGCGGGGCGCGCGCCCGGTGACAGCGCCGATCCGGGCGCCGGCCTCGGCCCCGGCGGCGAGGCGGCGCTGACGCTGGGTGACGAGCGCAGCGTCGAGCTGCGCGGGCTGTCGGTGCTGGATGTCGAGGACAACGGGGTCACCGAGGTCAGCTCCGAGCTGCGCGCGGCGCAGCGGCGCGCGGCCGAGCACCTGGCCTCGCGCGGGGCGCGCGTGCGCCAGACCCGCATCCCTGGGCTGAGGCGCTCGCTCGAGCTGTGGGGCGCCATGCTGTCGAGCGCGGGTGGCGAGCCGTTCCGCGAGCTGCTGGCCAACGGCGAGAAGGTGTCGTGGGCGCGCGAGCTCCTGCGCTTCGCGCTGTCGCCGCGGCGCTCACCGTACACGTTGCCGGCCATCGTGCTGGCGCTGGTCGAGCGCGTGCCCGAGCTGGCCAGCGCTCGCGCCGAGCGCGCCATCGCCGCCGGCCTCGAGCTGCAGGGCGAGCTGACGCGCGCCATCGGCGACGGCGTCATGCTGTACCCGAGCTACAGCGAGCCGGCGCCCAGGCACAACGCGCCGCTGTGGCCGCCGTTCAACTGGGTCTACACCGCGGTGCTCAACGTGATGGAGCTGCCGGTGACGCAGGTGCCGCTCGGCCTCGGTGGTGAAGGGCTGCCGCTCGGCGTGCAGGTCGCGGCCAGCCACGGCGGTGATCACCGCACCATCGCGGTCGCCCTGGAGCTGGAGCGCGCCTTCGGTGGCTGGGTGCCGCCACCGCGCATCGCCACGCGCTGATCCGCCTACATCCCGCCCGCGAAAACCGCGCCCTACGCGGGGCTTTTCACTTCCTTCCGGCACATTCCCCAGCGCCTGTACGGCCTTCCGCCACGCCCAGTTGCAACAAAAAACGCGCTGCGCGGAACCCCCGCCGAGGTCCGTTGTCTATCTGTGCACTCGCGACTGGCACGCTGCGAACGACTGAGCGGGCCGACGCGAGGGTGAACGGAGCCGACGAACCGATGGCTCCTTGGGATGGGCGCAGCGCGCCCGGAAAGGGAATTCGCATGTCGCAGCAGCAGCCGAACGTCACTTCCGAGGTCCTGGACACCACCGCGGCGCCGGCCGTGCAGGTGGTCGCCCTCTTCCACGAGGAGGTGCGTGAGGTCGCCGAGCTGCGTACGCCGCGCGCGGGCCAGCGCGCCGAGTTCGTGGTCGGCGAGGCCCCCGGCGCCAGCTTCCACATGGCGTCGGCCGCGTGCGCCGGCCTGACCTCGCTGCCGCTGGTGCGCAGCACCGGCGCCGGCTTCGTGCTGACCTTCCTGCCCGCGTGGCAGGGTGAGGTCACCCTGAGTGGCGTCACCGCGCCGCTGGCGACCGTGGCGCAGGGGCGTGCCACCGCGTCGGCCACCGTGCCGGGCGCGCTCGAGCTGGCGATCCCGGCCAGCGCGCGCATCTCGGTCGATGTCGGTGACGTGACCTTCATCGTGACCTCGGGCGCGCCCGCGCGTCGCTACGCCGCCCCGATGGTGGTGGACCGTGGCTTCCTGGGTTACCTGGCGGGCGCGGCGGCCTTCGCGGCGCTGGCGCTGGGCCTGATGAACGCGGTGCCGCCGGACGCCTCGGCGATGTCGCTGGACAAGGTCGGTCGCCCCAACGTGGTGGCGGAGCTGCAGATGAAGGCGAAGGACGCGGTGGACCAGCCCGAGGTGGCGACCCAGACCTCGGACTCGGGCGAGGCGGGCTCCAAGGGTGGCGCGGCCAAGGGCCCCGGCGGCAAGCTGGGTGACAAGAACGCGACCGCCGACAAGGCCAAGATGGCCATCCCGGATCGCGGGATCGCCCCGACCTTCGCCAACCAGGTCGCGAACGCCAACCAGCGCGGCCGCGAGGTCGGCATCGTCGGCGCGCTGAACCGGATGGGTGGCGACCGCTGGGCGCTCATCACCAGCAAGAGCCCCTTCGCGTCGGACATCGGTGACCGCTCGTACGACGGCGGCTGGGACGGCGAGTTCGGTGACCAGCGTGGCACCGACTGGGGTGGTGGTCCCGATGGCGACCTGTGGGGCGGCGGCGGCACCAAGGACGGCACCGTGGGCAATGGTGACTACGACACCATCCGCAAGGGCCCCGGCGACAACAACGACCCGTGGACCGCGGGTGACGGCAAGCCGGACCCGGTGCGCCCCAAGAAGCGCTACCGTCCCGAGACCGTGATCGGCAAGGCCGACGCTGACGGCGACATGGATCCGGCGGTCATCCAGCGCGAGATCCGCAAGCACCGCGCGTCGTTCGAGGCCTGCTACGAGCGCGAGCTGCTGGTGAATGACAGCCTCTCGGGCACGGTGGACACCAAGTTCGTCATCATGCCGAACGGTCAGGTCCGCGCGGTGCGCGCCAATGGTGTCTCGGCGGGAGTGGCGAGCTGCGTCGGCAAGGTGGTCGCGAGCGTGGCCTTCCCGAGCACCAACGGTGGCAACGTGAACGTCACCTACCCCTTCAGCTTCCGCAAGGCCGGCGAGTAACGCTGGCGCACTGACCGACTCGATGCGGCCCGCTGGGATGTCACCAGCGGGCCTCGTCGTTTTCGGCTACCGCAGCAGCGCCAAGAGCTCCTCCAGGGCGTCGACGTGGACGTGGTGCCCCGCGCCCGGGATGGTGTCGACCGGGCAACCAGCGGCGCGCATGCGGGCGGCGTCGTCCTCGCTGACATAGCGCGAGCGCCCGCCGCGGATGCAGCGCGCGGGGGTGGTGCCAGCCTCGAGCACGGGCCATAGATCGTCGCGGGTCAGCGACGGCATCAGCGCGGCCAGCGCGGCGCGGTCGAAGCGCCAGCGGTAGCGGCCGCTGTCGCTGTCGCGCACCGTGCTGGTGAGCAGCCACTCGATGGTGCTCGCGGCCAGCCCGCCGGCGCGCAGCGCGGCGCCGAGGTCGTCGCGCGAGGCGGCGTCGGCCGGCGCCGCGGCCAGCACCTCGACGATGCGCACCGTCTCCGGGCTGGTCGCGCGCGCGGTCGGCGCGACGTCGAGCAGGGTCAGCTCGCTGATGGCCGCCGCGCCGCCAGGGAGCCGCAGCGCGGTCATCGCGACCCGCCCACCCAGCGAGTGGCCCAGCACCCGCAGCGGCGGCAGCCCCAGCGCAGCCATGGTGTGCAGCACGTCGCGCGCCAGCGTCTCGAGGTCCGCCCCCGGCGGCAGCGCGGGTGACGCACCATGGCCGGTCAGGTCGAAGCACACCACGCCCGCCGTGGCGTCGCGCGCCGCCAGCCGCCGCGCCAGCGTGCCCAGGTTGCGCGCCGAGCCCAGGTAGCCATGCAGGAGCAGGCGCGTCGCCGGCCCGCCATGCTGGGTGACCGCCAGCGGGCGCGCAGCAGGCGCCGCCGGCGGGTTCACGCGTCGTCCTCCTCGGCCGCCAGCGCGTCGACCTTGGCCAGCAGCTCCGTCGCGGTGCGCAGCGACACCGGCGTGCCGCCCGCGCTGGCCACCAGCACCCCGGTCTCGCAGGTCGTGCAGCGGTCGAGACAGTCCTTGATGACGGGCTGGTGTTCGCGCTCGCGCAGGTCGTTCACCAGGCGGCCGCCATCGCCCAGGCGCGTCACGGCGACCTTGCACAGCTGCACGATCATGCCGGTTTGGTAGCACATCCCGGGGGTCCGGAAGCGATTGGCTTGGGGGTCGGCCCCGTGCCAAGCTGCCGCCCATGCTCAAGGTCGGTCAGAAGGTCCCGGCGGGTTCGCAGGGCGTCCTGCAGGATGGCAGCAAGGTCGATCTCGGCGCGCCCGACCAGGCCGTCATCCTGTTCTTCTATCCCAAGGCCTTCACCATGGTGTGCACCAAGGAGGCCTGCGGCTTCCGCGACGTGCACGAGCAGATGGTCGGCAAGGGCGCCCGGGTCCTGGGCATCAGCCGCGACGACGCCGAGACCCTGCAGCGCTTCAAGGCCGAGTACAAGCTGCCTTACGACCTGGTGTCCGACGTCGATGGCAAGCTGACCGCGCTGTTCGAGGTCAAGCAGCTCGGGGGCCTGCTGTCGCGACCCAAGCGGGTCACCTATCTCATCGACAAGACGGGGGTCGTGCGCGGCGTCTTCCACCACGAGCTGTCGGCCAACGCCCACGTCAAAGACGCCATGGAAGCCTTGCAAAAGCTGGCCTGACAGCGCGCCGCGCCCTGTGCTACGCATGGTGAATGGCGTACATCCCGCACTGGATCAACGGCAAGGCGAGCGACACCAAGGCTGAGCGGCACGGCGACGTGTTCGACCCCGCCACTGGACTCAAGACTGGCGAGGTCGGCTTCGCGACCCCCGCGGTGCTCGACACCGCCGTCGCCAGCGCGGCCAAGGCCTTCGAGAGCTGGAGCCACGCCTCGCTGTCGAAGCGCACCAAGATCCTGTTCGCCTACCGCGAGCTGGTCGAGCGTCACAAGCTGGAGCTGGCGCGCGTCCTGACCGCCGAGCACGGCAAGGTGCTGTCCGACGCCCTGGGCGAGGTCAACCGCGGCCTCGAGGTCATCGAGTTCGCGTGCGGGATCGCGCAGCTCATGAAGGGTGAGTTCTCGGAGAACGTGTCGACCGACGTCGACAGCTACTCGATCCGGCAGCCGCTGGGCGTGGTCGCGGGCATCACCCCGTTCAACTTCCCGGTCATGGTGCCGATGTGGATGTACCCCATCGCGCTGGCGTGCGGGAACACCTTCATCCTCAAGCCCTCGGAGAAGGATCCCTCGGGCGCCAACCTGGCGGCCGAGATGCTGGAGAAGGCGGGGCTGCCGCCGGGCGTCTTCAACGTGGTGCACGGCGACAAGGTCGCGGTCGACGCCATCCTGGCGCACCCGGGGATCGCGGCGGTCAGCTTCGTGGGCTCGACGCCGATCGCGCGCTACATCTACGAGACCGGCACCCGCAACGGCAAGCGCGTGCAGGCGCTGGGCGGGGCCAAGAACCACATGGTGGTGCTGCCCGACGCCGACATGGAGCTGGCGGCGGACTCGGCGGTCAACGCCGGGTATGGCTCGGCCGGCGAGCGCTGCATGGCCATCTCGGCGCTGGTCGCGGTGGGTGACGCCGCTGATCGTCTGGTGCCCAAGATCCGCGAGCGCATCGCCCGGCTCAAGGTCGGGCCCGGCGCCGCCGACGGCTCCGAGATGGGGCCGCTGGTCACCAAGGAGCACCACGCCCGCGTGGTCGGCTATGTCGACAAGGGCGTCACCGAGGGCGCGCGCCTGGTCGAGGACGGGCGCACCCTGCGCGTACCCGGCCATGACGGCGGCTACTTCCTGGGGCCGTGCCTGTTCGACGCGGTCACGCCCGAGATGACGATCTACAAGGACGAGATCTTCGGACCGGTGCTGTCGGTGGTGCGCGCGAAGTCGTACGACGAGGCCATCAAGCTCATCAATGGCAGCAAGTACGCCAACGGCGTGGCCATCTTCACCAACGACGGCGGCGCGGCGCGCAAGTTCCAGAACGAGGTCGAGGTCGGCATGGTCGGCATCAACGTGCCCATCCCGGTGCCGATGGCGTACTACTCGTTCGGGGGCTGGAAGTCGTCGCTGTTCGGCGACACCCACATGCACGGTCGCGAGGGTGTGCACTTCTACACCCGCGGCAAGGTGGTCACGGCGCGCTGGCCCGATCCCAAGCATGGCGGCGTCAACCTCGGCTTCCCCGAGATGAAGTAGCGCTCGCGCCTCAGCCGAGGAAGCCCCAGGCGGTGAACGCGCCGCAGACGATCACGCCGTAGGCCAGGAAGAAGATCAGGCAGTAGCCCATGATGTCGCGGAAGCCCAGCCGGGCCACCGCGAGCAATGGGATGGCCCAGAACGGCTGGATGATGTCGGTGAACATGTCGCCCCAGGCGTAGGCCACGATCGCGGTCGAGGCCGGCACGTGCAGCGCGGCGGCGGCCTGGGTCACGTACTGCACCTCGATGAACCACTTGGCGCCGCCCGACGGCACCAGGTAGTTGAGCAGCCCCGAGTACAGCACGATCAGCACCGGGAAGGTCTCGGGCGTGGCGATGCGCACGAAGACGTCGGCCAGCTGGCTGGCCAGGCCGGTCTTGTCGAGCACCCCGGCCACGCCGGCGTACAGCCCGAACTGCAGCAGCACGCCCCAGACATAGCGGCCGCCGCGCTCGGCCGAGCGCAGCAGCGAGGCCGGCGTCCAGTGCAGCAGCGCGCCCAGCCCGAGGAAGGTCAGGTTGACGTGGTTGATGGTGATGCGGCGCGCGCCGTGGGCGTGGATGAACAGCCCGAGGTAGCCGAACACCAGGGCCGCGATGAGCAGGTTCAGGGGCGGGGTGCGCTCCAGCCACTCGGCCGGCGTGGTCGGGCGCGGCGGCGGCGGGTCATCGGCGTCCTCGGCGGCGTCGGCCTCGCCGAGGTCGGCGGCGGCGACGCCCGCGCGCGGCTGCAGCGCGGCGGCCAGCAGCGCCATCGCGATCAGCACCCCGGCCGCCAGCAGCAGGTTGAACGGCGAGAACACCGTGGCCGTCACCGGCACCGGGCCGCCGAGGTACTTCTTCACGAACTCCTGGGTCGGATCCGATGACGTCAGCGGCGCCGACGCCGACAGCCCGGCGTGCCACATGCAGCCCAGGCCGAGGTACGCGGTCGCCACCAGCAGGCGGAAGTCGACGCCGAGCTTGCGCCGCGCGATGCGCCGGGCCAGCAGCGCCGAGGCCACGATCGACAGGCCCCAGTTGATCCAGGCCAGCCCCATCGAGACCAGGGCGGTCATCAGCACCGCGCCGCGCGGGGTCGTCGGCCACGCCGCCAGCCGGCGCAGCACGCGCTTGACCGGGGGGGCGTCGGCGACCACGAAGCCTGTCAGGATGACCATGGCCATCTGCAGCGTGAAGGGGATGAAGCCCCAGAAGCCGTCGCCCCAGGCGGTGACGGCCTGGCGGGGCGTGGCGCCGGCCAGCATCGCGACGCCCAGCACCAGCGCGGTCAGCACCGCGGCGATGACGTAGGCATCCGGGATGTAGCGCGTGCACCACCGCGTCAGGGCGCCTGCGACTCGCTGCAGCACGGCCGGCACACTGGCATGTTTTCGCGGCAGGCGCCACGGAGGGCGCGTGTATCATCGCGGGCATGAAGCGGCGGCTGGCGCTGTGGCTCGGGGTGCTCGCGGGGGCGGCGCCGGTGTGCGCCTGGGCGCAGGTGGCCCCGCACCGCTCGGTGGTGGCGCTGCCGTCCTCGAACGGCCGCGCGGCCATCGCGTATGACCTGGCGACGCGCCGGGTCAACCAGTTCCTGGAGCATCCCTATCGCTACCCGCGCGAGGGCGTCAGCACGCGCGACTTCGCGTTCGACGCCTATCCCGGGGTGCGCATCGGCGCCACCGGGACCTGGCTGACCGAGGTGGCGCCCACCGTGGCGGAGCGCGTGACCGGGACCGGCATCATCCATGTGCGCCGCGAGCTGTCGGGTGTGACGCTGGACGTCTACGAGTTCGCGCCCATGACGCTGGCCGAGAACGCCGCCGTGACGCTGGTCAAGGCCACGCGCACGGCGGGCAGCGGGTCGATCGACATCTACCAGCTGTACAACCTGCACCTCGGCGCGGGCTCGCCCGAGCCGGGCACTGCGGCCGAGGACGCCTCGTGGTCGACGACGCGCAGCGCGTTCTACGAGTACGGCCCCAGCAACGTCGCGGTCGGCTATGCGACGGTGGTCGCGGCGGCGGCGACGCACCACGGCATCACGCCCCAGAACCCCTTCGCGGCGCTGACCGCGGGCGCCAACCTGGCCGACAACGCCGGGCCGGGCGGGCCGACCAACGACGTGGTGGCGGGGCTGCAGTCGTCGCTGGGGGATCTGGCCATCGGGGCCAGCGCGTGGGCGGGCTTCTTCGTGGTGCTGGCGCCGGATGCCCAGGCCGAGCCGGCGGTCGACCGGGTGCGCGCCTGGATCGCAGGGCGCTCGCCGCAGCAGCTGCATGACGACGAGGTCGCCGGCTGGGCCAGCTGGCGCACCGCGGCGCCGGCCGGGGCCAGCGCCGACGAGCGCGCGCAGTGGGACGACGCCCAGGCGGTGCTGCGCATGGGCCAGGTGCAGGAGCCAGGCACGGCGCGCGGCGCGCTGCTGGCCAGCCTGGCCCCGGGCAAGTGGAACATCGCCTGGGTGCGGGACATGGCGTACGCGACGGTGGCGCTGGTGCGCAGCGGCCACCTGGCCGAGGCCAAGGCGGCCATCGAGTTCCAGCTCGGGGCGCGCGCGGGGCTGTACCAGCAGTATGTCGGGCGGCCCTACCAGATCTCGATCACGCGCTACTACGGCAACGGCGACGAGGAGACCGACTTCAACGCCGACGGGCCCAACGTGGAGTTCGACGGCTTCGGGCTGTTTCTGTGGTCGGTCGACGAGTACCTGCGCGCGTCCAGCGACAGCGCTGCGCTGGCGACGTGGTGGCCCAAGCTGCGCGACGGGGTCGCCGGGGTGCTGGTCTTCCTGCAGGAGGCCTCGGGGCTGATCGCGAAGGACTCGTCGATCTGGGAGGTGCACCTGAACGGCCAGGAGGAGCACTTCGCGTACACCACGATCACCGCGGCGGCAGGGCTGTGTGGCGCGGCCGAGCTGGCGGCGCGGGTGGGCGACAGCGCACGCGAGGGCGAGTACCGGGCCGCCGGGCAGCGCGCGGCGGCGGCGCTGGTGACGCGCATGCGCAGCCCGGCAGGCGGGATCGCGCAGAGCGTCGAGGCGCTGGCCCGCGGCCGCGGCTTCCTCGACGCGGCGGCGCTGGAGGCCATCAACCTGGGGCTGCTCGATCCGGCGGGGACCACGGCGCGGGCCACGCTGGCGGCGGTGCGCACCGGGCTGCGCCCGCCCAGCATGCGCGGCTTCATGCGCAATGACGACGGTGGGCAGTATGACTCGCAGGAGTGGATCTTCATCGATCTGCGCGGGTCGCTGGCGTTCGCGCGCGGCGGCGACACCGCCACCGCGAGCGAGACGCTGAGCTGGAACGTGGCCCAGGGGCGGCTCAACGACGGCCTGCTGGCGGAGCTGCATGATCGGGTCACCGCGGACTATGCCGGCGAGGTGCCGATGGTGGGCTTCGGGGCGGGCGCGTTCGTGCTGGCGCTGGCGGAGCGTGGCCAGCCGGCGCGGCAGGCCTGTGGCGCGTATGCCAGCGAGCCCGGCGCTGGCGATGGCGGGGTCGGCGATGGCGGCGGCGGCGGTGGGGACGGCGGCGCTGCAGCGGACGCGGGGGTCGATGGTGGCGGCGGCGGTGGTGGTGGCGACGGCTGCGGCTGTCGAGCGGGTGGGCGCGAGCGCGAGCGGGGGCGGAGTGCGGCGGGGGCGGCGGCGCTGGCGGGCGCGCTGCTGCTGGGTGGCATGGGGATGAGGATGAGGATGAGGAGGCGGCGGGGGCAGCGGCGGACGTAGCGCAGCTGGGTCGCGTCAGCGGCGCGTGCGCCGAGGCGGGGCCTGGACCGGCGCGGGTGGTGACAGCGCGGTGGCCAGCTCGTGGGCCAGCGCGGCGGCGAGCTCTGCGGGGTCGAGGCCGAGCGCGGCGGGTTCGCCCTCGGCGACGCCGTCGGAGGTGCGCTCGAACAGGTACAAGAGCAGCGCGGCGCGTTCACGCGGCAGGTGGGGCGCGCGCTCGGCCAGCCAGTCGAGCTGGCGCGCGCGGGCGCGCTGGTAGGCGCGGCGCACGCCGGGGTCGCTGGCGCACAGGACGTGCAGGCTGCGGCGCAGCCCGCGCCACTCGCGGTGGAAGCCCAGGATGATGTCGACCATGGCGCGCGCGCGGGTGGCGGGGTCGCCGGGGGGCAGCGCGGTCAGGGCTTGCCACTCGGCCTCGACGAAGTGGCGATAGACCTCGAGGAAGAGGGCGCGCTTGTCGCGGAAGTGGCGATAGAAGACGCCGGGGGCGTAGCCGGCGGCCCGCGCCAGCCGGTTGGAGTCAGTGCCCAGGTAGCCGGCGCGGGCGAACTCGCGGGTGGCGCAGGCGACCAGGCGGGCGCGGGTGGCCTCGGGGGTGCCGCGGCGGGGGCGGGGCGGCGGACGGGTAGTCGACTGGCGCGGCGTCGTCATTGGTGATAAACATATCACTATGAACGCGAGCTGCAAGCGACTCGAGGTCGGCGGTGTCAGCCTGGCGCTGGACGACACCGGGCCCGCGGACGCCCCCGCGCTGCTGTGCCTGCACGCCATCGGGCACGACGGCGGCGACTTCGCCCACCTGGCCACGCGCCTTGGCGACCGCTACCGCGTGCTGGCGCTGGACTGGCCGGGGCAGGGCCGCTCGGGGCCCGACGACCAGCCGGCCACGGCGGCGCGCTACCAGGTGCTGGCGCGCGGCGTGCTCGACGCGCTGGGCCTGCGCGAGGTGGTCCTGGTCGGCAACTCCATCGGGGGCGCGGCGGCGCTGCGGCTGGCGGTCAGCGACGCCGCGCGGGTGCGTGGCCTGGTGCTGGCCAACCCGGGCGGCCTCGACGGTGGCTGGTTCGCCCGCCTGGTGTGTCGCTGGATGGTGCGCTTCTTCTCGGCCGGGGCGCGGCGGGCGCGCTGGTATCCGCGCTGGTTCGCGCGCTACTACCGCGCCGTGCTGAGCGGGCCGGGGCCGGCGGCGAGCGCGGTGCGCGAGCGCATCATCGCCGACGCCTACGGCGTGGCGCCGCTCCTGGCCCAGGCCTGGGCTGGCTTCGCCTCGCCTGCGGCCGACCTGCGGGGGCTGCCTGCGCAGGTGACCTGCCCGACGCTGCTTGCCTGGGCGACCGGGGACCGCTTCGTGCAGCTCGGTCGGGCGATGCGGGCCATCGAGCGCTTCCCGCGCGCGGAGCTCGAGCGCTTCGCGTGCGGCCACGCGCCGCAGCTGGAGCTGCCCGACGCCTTCGCCGAGCGCGTCGAGCGCTTCCTGGCGACGCTGGCGCTTCAGCCCGGGATGGGCGCGCTGACCGGGGCCACCGGCTGAGTGGACTGATAGTCGCGCGGTCCGTCGACGCCGTCACAGTTGGAGTCGACGCCGTCACCGACGGGATCGCTGGCGCCCGGGTTCACGTAGGGATCCTGATCGTTGCAGTCGCTGGGGGCGCACTGGCGATCATTGTCCTGGTCATAGCCGGGCGCGCACGGCGAGGCCTGGGTGCCGTCGGGGTAGGGCTGGTTCATGCGCATCGCGGGCGAGGCGCCATAGCAGGCCATCAGGGTCGTGGCGATGACGCCAGGGCCGACCCACTTGGCCAGCTTGACCATGAAGCGGGCGAAGCGCCCTTCACGCTCGTCGGCGCCGCAGGCCGGACAGGCGGACAATCCCTCGGGGACGAAACCTTCACAACGCTCGCAACGCTGCATGCTGTTCACGCTACCTCTTTCGTGCCGGGCGGACAACCAGGCTCGGGCCTGGTGCGGGCCGGTGCCGTGCCCTGTCAACGGAGCGGCCGCCCCCGGGCTTACGGCAGGACGAGCTCGAGCTCCTGCACCGCCGGGCTGGCCGGCACCGGGCGTGCGACACAGGTCACGGGCAGGGTGTCGGGCGAGCGCGTCAGCTGCTCGGCCACCTTGGGATCCATCAGGCTGCCCGCGATCAGCACGACGCAGGCGCTGTAGTCGCCGGGGCGGACATGGGCGATCTCGACCACGGGGTCGCCGCCGGTGCCGAGCAGCATGCCCTGATGGACCGCGCCGCCGCTGCGCGCGGCCACCTGCTGCTCGAGCTCGGCTGCGGTGCGTGCGCGCAGGCGCCCGCCGATGAGGACCACGATGGCGCTGTCGACCTTGGCGTCACCGGCGCGGCGCAGGCGCAGCTTGACGGTGACGCCGCCGGCCTCGAGCGTGAAGTCGGCGCGCGCGCTGGCACCCGCGGCGACGCTGACGCGCTGGCTCTCCAGGCCGGCGCCGCCGACGCCGGCCAGCTCCACGGCCGAGACCAGGTACTCGCCGGGCGCCAGGCGATCGAAGCGGTAGCTGCCGTCGCTGGCCGCGCTGACCACGAAGCGCCCCGCCGGCACCTTGTGCTGCTGCGCGGTCACCAGGGCGCCGGCGACGGCGACCCCGGCCTTGCTGACCTTGCCCTCCAGCGCCCCGGTGGGCAAGAGGTGCAGCGCGACCACGGCGTCACCCGCGCCGGCGGCGATGGGCAGCACCAGCGAGCGGCCGGCGTCGGCGTCGGCGACGATCGACAGCGCGCCGGGGCCCAGGCCCGCGATCTCGTAGCTGCCGTCCTCGGCGCTCTCGGTGGTCTTGACCGGTAGGCCGGGGCTGGGCAGGCCGCCCAGCTTCTGGCCGTCGCCGATGAGGACGCTGCCCGCCATCACCTTGGCGCCGGCGACCGGGCGGTCGGCGCCGTCGGTCACCACGCCGCGCACGCTGCGGCCGCGCGTCAGCGTGATGGTGCCGGCGTCGACCTCGGCGCCCGAGGTCACGGTGACGGGCGCGCTGAGCAGGCGCGTGATGCGCGGGCCGGTGATGACCAGGGTGCGCTCGCCCGCGGGCACGCCGGTGAGGCGGAACTCGCCGCGGCCTCCGGCGAAGGGCAGCGCAGGAGAGAACGCACCGGCGGCGACCGAGAACAGCTCGGGCACGGTGCCGTCGTCATAGACCACGCGGCCCTTGATGATGCCGTCCTCGGCCAGGGTGACGCGCACGCCGGTGGCGCCCGCGGCGGCGACCACGCCGGGGCGCAGCCACAGATCGCCGCCCGCGCCGCCGGCCTCGCGCGACGCGCGCACGCGGTAGCTGCCCGGCGCCAGGCCGGTCAGGGTGAAGGCGCCCGCGCCATCGCTGACCTCGGAGGCCGGGCCGCGCAGGCGCAGATCCTCGAGGTCGGTGCCGGCGCCGAGCTCGACCATGGCGGTGACCTGGGCGCCCGCGATCGGCGCGCCGCCGGGGCTGACCACGGTGCCGCTGATGGTGAGGTCGAGGCCGAGCACCAGCTCGAGGTCGAGCACCTCGGCGCGCTGCGCGAGATCCACCGTGGTGCGCGCGGAGGTCGCGCTGTCGTGCAGCGCCAGCACGTCGTGGGCGCGGCGCGGCAGGCCGTCGAGGCTGAAGTGGCCGGCGTCGTCGCAGCTGGCCTGGCGGGACACGCCCGCGAAGGGGCCAGCGCCGCGCGGGGCCACGCGCACCGCCGCGAACGGCACCGGCGCGCCGGCGCGGCTGACCACGCGCCCGGCCAGGCGCGCGCCGGCCTCGAGGCGCAGCAAGAGGCCCCGCGTCGCGGTGCGGCCGTCGAGCAGGATGGCCGGCGTGCTGCCGGGGGCGTGCGGCGCGTGCACGGCGCTGAAGCGGAAGCTGCCCGCGGGCAGCGCGTCGAAGCGGAAGCTGCCGTCGGGCCCGCTGGCCACGGTCAGCGCGCCGCCGTCGTTGCCCAGCGGCAGCAGCGCGCCCGCGGGCTCGGCGCTGACGCGCGCCGCGGCGATGGCCGCGCCGCTGCTGTCGACCACGCGGCCTTCGACCGGGGCGCCGCGCGACAGCAGCACGGTGACCCGATCGGTCTGACCGGCGACGCCCGAGGTGGTGGCCAGCTGCTGCTCGGGGCCGAAGCCGGGGGCGCTGATCTCGAGCAGCACCATCCCGCCGGGGACGCCGGTCAGCGTCGCGGTGCCCGCGGCGCCGGTGTCGGCGCTGGTCTCGGCCAGCCCGCGCAGCACGACATGGGCGCCCGCGACCGGGCGCCGACCGGCCGCCGCCAGCACGGTGACCTCGAGCGCCGCGCGCGCGTGCAGCGTCATCACCACCGGCTCCAGCGCCGGCACGCGCACCGTCATCGGCCCGGCGAGCCTGCCGTCCTGGGCGCGCGCGACCAGGGTGTACGGGCGCGGCAGCAGATCGGTCAGCTCGAACGAGCCGTCGGCCTGGGTGGTGACCTGGCGCTGCGGGTTCATGCTGATGGTGACCACGACGCCGGCGACGGTGCGCCTGTCCTCGTCGATGACCGAGCCCTCGAGGCGCTGGCTGCCGCGTGGGTCGGCGTCGAAGCGCAGCGCCAGCGCGGCGGGTGGCGGCGAGGTGCCTGCGCTGGGCCCGGTGCTGCCGGGGTCGGGGGCGGGCGGCGCGGCGCCGGCGTCGGTCGCGGGCGTCGTCGCGAGCTGCCGCGGCGGCCCCTTGCCGTGCCTGCTGCGCCACGGCGCCAGCAGCCACACCACCACCACGACGACCGCGACCAGCGCGACGCCGATGCTGCGAGCCATCCACCGCCGAAGGGCCATGGCGGCAAGATAGTCGAAGTCGCGGTGTGCGCTAGGGTGTCGCCTGCACCGGGTTGGCGAGGTCGATGGCGACATCGATCCCGAGGCTGCGCTTGCCGCTGCCGTCGATGGCGGCCAGCGTGAAGTGCAGCAGCGCTGGCGGCTTGGCCTTGGCCGCCCGCTTGCCGCGCGACGCCGGCACCAGGCGGGCGACGTCGGCCGAGAAGTCGTAGCTGCTGGTCTCGCAGTGGTGGTCGGTGCCGAGCTGCAGCGTGACCACCGCGGGGCCTTTGCTGCCGGCGCTGGCGGCGTCGGTGTCGACGTTGCCGCGCAGGATGATGAGCGGTGCCACGCTGAGATCCTTGCTGCCTGCGGGCCAGATGCCGTAGCCGATGCTGCCCGGCGCAGTGACGTCGTCGCTGGCCTGGGCGACCTCGAACACGGCATAGCCAGCGCCGTTGCGGTCGCAGGTCGACTGCATGATGCGGATGACCTTCTTGCCCTTGACGGTGACGACCTGGGTCCTGGCGGTGCTGTGCACGAAGCTCACGCGGGTGACCGCCGCGGCGCCCAGGCTGGGCGCGCTGGCATCGACGGCCTTGCCGGTCCGGAAGCTGCCCAGGAGCTGCCAGTCAGCGCTCTTGCTGCCTGGCGCGGCCCGGTCGTAGACGACCTCGTACGACCGGCCCGGCGACAGCGCGCTGCGGGGCACGAGCTCGCTGACCGCGGCCTCGTCCGACACCATGGTGCGCACCGTGGTCGGCACCAGGGCCCCGCCGGCGACGCGCAGCCCGAGCGGGGCGCGCTCATCGCTGCGGGTCGCCAGCGGCGGTTCGGAGATCCACACGTGGGTGTCGACCGGCGCGACGTCGGTCGCGCGTGGCCACACCGACGGCTGGGCCCGCCCGCACGAGCAGGCCTGGGCGTCCCGCGCCGACGCGCCCAGGCCGACCAGCGCCGCGACACACACTGCGAAGAGACCCTTCAGCTGGCTCATCATGCAGGAGTATACGGGGCAGCTACCGATCGGGTTCGCGCGCGGCGCGGCGACCGAGCGGGAACAAGCGCTCTCGCGGCGGCGTACGGGCACCTGGATCCGGGGCGTCCAGCGCCTCCAGCACCAGCTCGAAGCGGCCATTGTCGAACGGCGTGCCCGGGGCGGCCTCGACCTGGACCAGGCGCTCGCGCTGGCCGGCGCGGGCCAGCGTGCGCGCGCGGTGGTGACAGTAGGGGTTGTTGCCCGGGCGCCCCAGCAGCGCGTGCGCGGTGAAGGTGCAGCCACCCAGGCAGGTGTCGCCGTAGGCGCAGTCGCGGCAGAAGCCCCACAGCTCGGCGCGGGTGCGCGCGCGCGCGAAGCCGAGCGCGGGGGCGTCGCGCCAGATCTCCTCGAGCGGCTGCTGGCGCAGGTTGCCCCCGACATAGTGCGCGCTCTGCAGCGAGGGGCAGCCCTTGACCGCGCCGTCGGACTCGATGCCCATCACGAAGCGCCCGGCCTGGCAGCCCTGGAAGTGATCGCGCCCGCCCGCCTCCAGCGAGCGCAGCGCGGCCTCCTCGGGGCCGAAGTAGCCCAGGTTGTTGCCCGGCATCAGCAGCACGCCATCGGCGCGCGCGCGCTGCTTGAGGGCCGCGATGCGGGGCAAAAGGGTCAGCAGATCCCACGGCTGCAGCAGCAGCTCGGGGCGATCCGCGGCGCGCCCCAGCGGCGCCGTCAGCTGGACCTGCCAGGCGCTCACGCCGGCCGCGTGCACATGGTCGTAGACGGCCTCGAGATCGCCCTGGTTGAAGCGGTTCAGGTTGATGTTGGACGAGGTCTGCAGGCCGGCGGCGCGCAGGTGCGCAAGCGCGCGGGTGGCCGCGGCGAAGCTGCCCGGGGAGGCGCGCATGTGATCGTGGGTGGCGGCCAGGCCGTCAATCGACACCGACGCGCCCATGACGCCAGCGTCGGCCATCGCGCGCGCCAGCTCGGCGTCGATCCCGCGCCCGCCGGTGGTGACCTGCACGTTGACCTTGCCGCGCACCAGCGCGCGCACGACCTCGAGGAAGCCGTCGTGCAGGTAGGCCTCGCCCCCGATGAGGACGACCTCGCGCGCGCCCATCGCGGCCAGGCGCGCCGCGGTGGCGACCGCCTCGTCGGTGCCGAGCTCGCTGGGGCGGACCTGCCCGGCGCGCGACCCGCAGTGGGTGCAGGCGTGGTCGCAGCGCAGCGTCAGCTCCCAGACCACATAGGCCGGAAACGGGGCGGCGGACAGGACCTCGAGCCGGCGTGGATGCATGTGAAGGAGGGAACGCGGCCCGCTCAGCCAGCTTTCGGCTGTTCCAAGCGTGTGCAACCTCACGATAAACCAAGGTGCGGTCCGGTCCAAACCATTGTTACCAGGGTTGACGGGTGAGTCACTGAGTGTAGTGTGGGCGGACGTAGGTTGAAGGGGGCTCATGAGTCAGGTCAGCAGCCAGGCGAGCGTGTTCCAGCGCTTCAAGCAGCGTCGCGAGACGGCCGTCCTCCCTGGAGGGGTCCCCATCCTGCTGGCCGTGTTCGACAGCGGCTCGGCCTTCGCCAGCGCGCTGTCACCCCGCAAGGGCGACGCCGGCGAGCTGACCTTGCGCACGCGCTACTCGCCGCCGCCGGGGACGCCGGTGGTGGTCGAGGTCGCGTGGCAGGGGCTGCCCAACCGGGTGCTGCTGCGCGCGGTCACGGTGCGGCGCGCCTTCTCGGGCGGGCTGGTGGTCCGCCTCGAGAGCAGCGAGGTTCGCAAGCGCGAGTTCCTGCGCCAGGTTGCGCGCGGCGAGCTGGGCGAGCTGCACCCCCGGTCGGCGGCCCGCTTCTGTGTCCGCCTGCCGGTGCAGTGGCGGCGTTTCGGCGCCACCGTGCTGGTTGCGGGCGTCGCCGAGGATCTGTCCTCGGGCGGCGTGCTGATCTCGTGCGCCGAGGCCTCGCTGGTCCCGGGCGACCGCGTGGCGGTGCGGCTGGATCCGGCGCACGCGCTGCTCGATCTCGTGCTGACCGGGGTGGTGCAGCACATCCGCACCAGCGGTGGCGGTGACGGCAAGATGGCCTTCGGGGTGCGCTTCGAGTACCGGTCGAGCGCCGAGCAGCGCACCCTGCGCGCCCTGCTGCGCGCGTTCGCGGCCAGCGGGCTGACCCTGGCGGGGCCCAGCACGGGCGCAGCCGCGACCTGAACAGCGGCAAAAGGAATCACCCCGCTCCGAAATCTGTAGAATCCGCTGCCATGGCGCCGCGCGCCCGCCGCAAGTCGACCCCGCCTGGAAGCTCCGAGCCGCCGCCCCCGGTGGCTCCGCCCACGATCTCGCCCTGGCGCGCCGCGCTGCCCGTCGATCTGACCCTGCTGTCGTTCGTGGCCGCGCTGCTGCTGTGGTTCGGCGCGCGCGAACGCCACCTGGAGTCGCTGACCGGCGCGCTGCGGCCCAGGCCGGCCGGGGACGACATCATGGCGGTGGCGGGGTCGCCCGGGCTGCCCGGCGCGCCGACGCCGGCGGTGCCGCCGCCCGACCTGACCCCGCCGCCCCCGCTGCCCCCGCGCTGGACCTCGAAGACCCACGCCAGCTTCACCGGTGAGCGGATCGCGGACGAGGACCGCCTGGTCGGCTTCTACCAGGCGCTGACCCGCGTGGTCGACAAGGAGGCCGGCGCCAAGCTGCGCATCGTGCAGTTCGGCGATTCGATCACCGCCAACGACGCGGTGACCTCGCGTGCGCGTGAGCGGCTGCAGCAGTCCTTCGGAGACGGCGGCGCCGGCTTCATCTACATGGTGCCGGCGTCGCGTCACTATCGTCACCTCTCGGTGCTGCAGAAGGCGTCGGCGGGCTGGAAGATCCGCTCCATCGTGGGCGCCGGGGTGCCCGATCACCTGTATGGCCTGGGCGGCGCCAGCTTCGAGGGCGGCGGCGAGGTCAGCATCGCCACCCGCAAGGAGGCGCCCGGTGACAGCGTGGGCAGCTTCGACCTCTACTACCTGAAGCAGCCGCGCGGCGGCAGCTTCGAGCTGGTGGTCGACGGCGAGGTCAAGGCCACGGTGGACACCACGGCCGCGGCGGTCAGCAGCGGCTTCGAGCGCGTCGAGGTCGCCGACGGGGCGCACAAGTTGACGGTGCGCGCGCGTGGCGCGGCGCGCGGCTATGGCGTGGTGCTGGAGCGGCCCGGTGTGGGTGTGACCTACGACAACCTGGGGCTGGTCTCGGGCTCGGCCAAGGCGCTGCTGCAGCTGCCCGAGGAGCACTGGAGGCAGCAGCTCGAGCATCGAGGTGTCAACCTTGCGGTGGTGTATCTGGGCGCCAACGAGGCCGACTACACGCCGCCCGGCAAGGCGGCGATGGCCGAGTACGAGACCCGCTATGGCGCCATGCTGAGCAAGCTGCGCGCGGCGCTGCCGGCGCAGGCCAGCTGCCTGGTGTTCTCGATCACCGACGCCGCCAACGTGGTCGATGGCAAGGTGTCGACCAAGCCCGCGGTGCCCGGGCTGGTCGAGGCGCAGCGCCGCGCGGCGAGCGCCAGCGGGTGTGCGTTCTGGGACGCCTTCAAGTGGATGGGCGGGCAGGGCTCGGTGCTCAAGTGGCGCCGGCGCAACGAGTGGGAGCCCGACCTGACCCATCCCAACCGCATCGGCGCGGCCAAGCTGGCCGACGGGCTGATCGACGCGCTGCTGGCGGGGTTCGACGCCTATCGCGAGAAGCACCCGTGAGGCGCGGTCGCAGCTGGGCGGGCGCCGGGGCGCGCTGGTGTGGCGCGCTGGTCGCGCTGGCGTCGGCGTGCAGCGAGCCGGCCTCGCGGGAGCGCACGCTGCCGAGCGCGTCGGCGTCGCCCGCGGTGACCGCGGCGCCGCGGGTCACGCCGGGGCCGCGCGTGGCGACGGCCGATGCGGCGGTGGCGCCGACCGACCCGGGCGCGGCGCTGGACGTCGATCCGCGCGCGGGGAGCCCCGGCGAGATCGAGGATCCCAGCGGCGTCGCGCTGCTGCCGCTGTATCGCGCGCTGGCGCTGCTCGACAGCGGCACCGCGGCGCGGGTCGGGATCGTGCAGCTCGGCGACTCGCTGACCGCGGGCGACTTCCAGACCAGCGTGATGCGGCAGCGCCTGCAGGCGCGCTTCGGCGACGCCGGGCGCGGCTGGCTGCTGCCGGGCAAGCCCATCAAGCACTACTACCTGGGCGACGCCCAGTACGGCACCGAAGGCAAGTGGGACGTCGAGTACGGCATGAAGCGCACCGCGGTCGAGCCGGTGGGCCTGGGCGGGGTGCGCATCCACTCGGCGTCGCCCAAGGTGTCGTCGTGGGTCAGCACCTGCTCGCGCTGCAACGCCGGCAAGACCGCGTCGCACATCGAGCTGTGGTACCGGCGCACGCCGGAGTCGGGCACCCTGACCTTCACGCTGGATGACGGCACGCCGGAGAAGCTGCCCATGCGGCTGCCCAGGGGAGCGCCGCCCGAGGGCACGCAGTCGCACCTCATCGTGGTGCCCGACGGGCCGCACAAGCTGACGCTGCGCCCGCTGGGTGACGGCGTGGTCGATCTGTTCGCCGTCATCATGGAGCGGGGCGAGCCCGGGCTGGTGCTGGACGCCATCGGCGTGGTCGGCGCGCAGGCGACCCACCTCGAGCGCTGGGACTGGACCTGGGTCGGCGAGCAGCTGGCGCGGCGCGCGCCGGCGCTGGTGGTGCTGGCGTATGGCACCAACGAGATCGACGATGACGGCCTGGATCTGGCCAGGTTCGAGGCCCGCCTGGTCGAGCTGGTGCGCCGCATCAAGCTCGCGGTGCCGGACACCGCGGTGCTGATCCAGGGGCCGCCCGATCGCGGCAAGCGCGAGCTCGGGCGCAAGGAGTGCGACAAGGTCGAGAAGAAGGGCAAGAAAGCGAAGGGCAAGGCCCAGAAGGGCAAGCGGCCGAGCAAGCGCGACCGCGAGCGCGAGCGCGTCGAGGTGATGCTGCCCGCCGGCGTCGTGCGCCCAGGCTGCGAGTGGAAGACGGCGGCGCCGCTGGCCGGGATCATCGCGGCCGAGCGACGCGCGGCGGAGCGCTCCGGCGCGGCGTTCTACGACGTGTTCACCGCGATGGGCGGCGCCGATCGCAGCGACCTCCTGCTGCACCAGGAGCCCAAGTGGTTCTACAAGGACCACGTCCACTTCGCCACCGCGGGGGGCACCTTCGTGGCCGCGCACCTGCTGCAGGATCTGATGGCGCGCTATGACGCCTGGCGAGCCCGCCGGGGCCTGCCGGCGCCGCTGCGCAGCGCCAACCCGCCGTGGCCGCCGGTGCCGGTGCTGCCGACGGCGCCGATGCCGACGGTGGCGCCGCCGGCGACCTCCGCGACCCCGGCGACGCCTGCCACGGTGAAGGCGCCCTGATGCTGTTCGCGAGCTCGAGCTACGCGATCTATCTGCTGACGATCTTCTTCATGTTCGTGGTGCTGCGCGCGCGCACGCCGGTGGCGCTGCTGGCGCGGGCGCTGCTCCTGCTGGTGCTGGGCGACATCGTGTACCTGCTGCTGTCGCGCGACGTGCACAGCCTGTGGGACCCGGTCGGCGGCCTCCTGATGACCGGGCTGGGCGCCGACGGCGACGCGCTGCGCTCGCCGGTGGCTTACGGCATCGGCGCCGTGCTGTTCGTGGCCACCACCCGGGGCGGCTGGTTCGGGGCCACGGCGCTGGAGCGCCCGCGCGCGCGCGCGGCCATCGCGGCGGGCTCGGCCTTCGTGCTGGTGGTGGCCGCCGTGGTGCTGCCGCTGTGCTGGCACACCGGGCACCTCGACCAGCTGTCGGCGGCGCTGGCCCGCGGTGGCCACCTCATCTACCTGGCCTTCCTGGGGCTGGCCATCGGCGCGGCGCTCAGCCCGCAGGGCCGCGTGCTCGGGCGCATGCTGATCCTGTTCCTGGTCAGCGCCATCTTCTATCACGCGTGGGCGGCCGGCATGGTCGGCGCCTATCGCTACCTCTTGCTGCTGATCCTCGGCACCATCGTGCTCGACTTCTATCTGGCGCTGTGGCTGTCGCGCATGCAGACCGAGAGCGGGCGCCGGGTGCTGCTGCTCATCAGCCTGGTGTCGAACCTGGGCGCGCTGGCGCTGTTCAAGTACTTCGACTTCTTCATCAGCAGCGCCAACACCGGGGCGGGCTGGCTGGGCTACGAGCTGACGATCGAGCCGTTCGCGCTGATCCTGCCGGCGGGGATCTCGTTCCACACCTTCCAGTCGCTGTCGTACACCATCGACGTCTATCGCCGCCGCATCGAGCCCACCCACTCGGTGCTGCACTTCGCGACCTTCGTGCTGTTCTTCCCGCAGCTGGTCGCCGGTCCCATCGTGCGCGCCGAGCAGTTCATGCCGCAGCTCGAGCGCGAGCCGCTGCTCGATGAGGTGTGGGCCAACCGGGCCGCGCGTGGCCTGTTCCGCATCATGCTGGGGCTGTTCAAGAAGCTGGCGCTGGCCGACTTCCTGGCCCGCCTGCACACCGACCGCGTGTTCGCCGAGCCGTCGCTGTTCTCCGGGCTGGAGGTGCTGATGGCCGTGTACGGCTACGCCTTCCAGATCTACCTGGACTTCTCGGCCTACAGCGACATCGCCATCGGGTCGGGCACGCTGCTCGGCTACGACTTCCCGGAGAACTTCCGCACCCCGTACCGCAGCGCCAACCTGCAGGAGTTCTGGCGGCGCTGGCACATGACGCTGTCGACCTGGCTGCGCGACTACCTGTACATCCCGCTGGGCGGCTCGCGCAGCCACACCTACCGCAACCTGGCCATCACCATGCTGCTGGGTGGGCTGTGGCACGGCGGCAGCTGGAACTTCGTGCTGTGGGGCGCGCTGCACGGCGGCGGCCTCGGCGTGACGCGGGTGTTCCAGCGCATGGCCGAGCGGCAGCCGGCGCGCGCGCTCAAGGTCGCGCTGGGTGCGCTGGTTGGCGGCTTCGTGCTGCTGGGGCTGCACCTTCTGCTGTCGGCCGAGCTGACCCGCCTGGGTGCGGCCCTGCCGGTGGGGCCGTTCTGGATCCACCTGCTGCTGGCGTGGCTGTACCTGACGCCGGGCTGGGCGGCGGTGACGGCGTGGCTGTCGCTGGAGCGGGCCGACGCCGGCGCCGTGACCATGAGCGACGAGGCCGCGGCGGCTGCCGAACACGAGCGCGCCGGGCTCCCGGCGTCAGCGCACCCGGACTTCTTGGCGACGGTGCTGCGCGTGGCGTTCCTGACCGTGACCGTGGTCGGGCTGTGGGCGGTGCACGAGGGGCACCGCGGGGCCTGGATGGGGCTGCTGGCGGGCTGGATGCTGCTGGCGTGCGCGGGCGACGTGGCCGAGCACCAGCCCAGCCTCGACGTCGGGCTGCGCTGGCTGGGCCGCGCGGTGCGCCGGGCCATGGCCATCGTGCTGACCTTCAACTATGTGTGTTTTGCCTGGGTGTTCTTCCGGGCGACGACGCTCGAGAGGGCGCGCGAGGTGTTCAGCCAGATCGCCGGCGGCGCCACCGACGCGGTCAACCTGTCGGCCCCCTTCCTGCTGGTGCTGGCCACCGCGGCGTGTGCGCACTGGTTCCCGCCCGGGACCTATCGCTGGCTGCGCGAGCGCTTCGTGTGGCTGCACCCGGTGGCCCGGGGGGTCGTGCTGGCGGCGGGTGCGCTGGTGTTGCGCGAGCTGTCGAGCCCGATCGTGGTGCCGTTCATTTACTTCCAGTTCTAGCCAGCTTCGCTGGCTAGAACTGTCCGGCTTCCGGCTGTCCGGCTGTCCGGCCTTCCGGCCCCCCCTACGCCGACTTCCTCGCCAGCTGCTGGTGATCCAGCACCTCGTCCGAGCTGACGATCACCAGCGTGTCGTGGCCGGCCTCCTCCTGCATCAGGGCCTCGAGCACCAGGTCCTCGCCGAGGCCGAAGGCGTCGAACAGCTTGCGCCGCGAGGCCGACAGGTTGCTGAACTTGCGGGTCAGCTCCTCGGTGGAGACGTACATCTCCTCGCGACGGCCGCCGCCGAGATCACGCTTGAGGTCGAGCTCGCCGGGGGCGGCGCTGCGCAGGCGCAGCTCGCGCACCAGCGGCGCCGCCGCGTTGATGATGCGCTCGGCCAGCAGCGCCGGGCGCGGCACCTCGGTGATGGGGCGACCCTCGAAGACGGCGTTGCCCAGGCGGGTGCGGCGCAGCTCGAGGCCCGCCAGGCCGGCCTCCAGCTTCTTCCACACCCGCTGCGCGTTGTCGTGATCGGGCCCGGCCAGCACCACGGGGTCGGACAGCGCAGGGCCCGACTCGGACAGCTGGCGGACGGTGGGGCGCTCCTGGCCGGGGCCGCGCAGCACGATCTCGAGGCCGGGAGACGGGCCGCGCGCGGCCTTGCGCAGCGAGTAGGCGAGCCGCCCGGCGGGATCGTGCTCGACGCGGGTGACGAACCAGCGGTCCAGCGTGGTGCGCTTCATGCGCGTGCCCTTGCGCAGCCAGCCGCCGCTGACGGGCAGCCGGATGATGACGTCGCGCGCCAGGTCGGCGACGCGGACCGCCTGGGCGAAGGCGTGGCCGGCCGGGATGGCGAGGTCGAGCTCGGCGCTCAGCTTGAAAGGGGCGGACAAGGTGCAGCGCGCCTCGGCGGGGGATTCGCTGGTGCCGGCGCCGGCCTGCCACAGGACGGCGGTGCGCCCGTGCGGGATGTCATGGCGGACCAGGAAGGCCTCCAGGGCGCGCGGGATGCTGGCGCGGGCGGTGGCCTGGGCGGTGGCCAGCTCGCGTACGGCGGCGTCGCGGCGGGCGGCGGCCTCGGTGCGGGCGGCCTCGAGGACGCCGCGGGCGGCCTGCACCACGCGCACGGCGACCTGGCCCGAGGCGGGCGAGGCAGCCTGGGCGATGTGCGGATCCATGGTGCGCACCACGCTGGAGGCGATGGTCTCCAGGCGGGCGATCTCCTGGCCGGCGGCGGTGCGCGTGGAGTCGGCGCGCACCGAGAGGCGCTCCAGCTCCTCGTCGATGCGCAGCAGCGCGACGCAGGCGTCGGTCAGGGCCGACAGGGTGTCGACGAAGTTGTCGTCGAGCGGGAACGGAGTCGAGTCGCCATAGAGGTACAGCATACCGACTGTACTTGCGCATGCCGTGCCAGCGGGACGCACCAGATCCTGGGGGGTTATGCCGCGTTACCTACATGCTCTCCGAGGGCTCACACCCCGACCCGGAGCCGCGGCGACCATGCTATAGGGGCGCATGGCGATCTATGGCAGGACCTTCGCGGCGGAGCTCAACGAGAAGGGCAAGCACGAGGAGGCGCTGACCTCGGCGGCCGCGGCGATCGAGAAGGACGCGAGCAACCCCGAGCACTGGTACGACCGCGCGGTGGCGGCGGTCGCGCTGGGTCGCCACGGCGACGCGGTGACCGACGTCGAGCGCGCCATGACGCTGGACGCCGAGGCCCAGGTGCTCGACGACGACGAGCTCGACGATCTGTTCTGGAGCTCGCTGCTGGCGGTGGCCAAGGACGAGGGCGCGGCCGGCGCGACCATGCTGGATCGCTACCTGGGCGTGAAGCCGCAGGGCCGTCATGTCGGCGAGGTCGGCGACTGGAAGAAGCGTCTGCGTGGTGAGCTCAAGACCGACTGGGTCAAGCAGCGCTGACACGCTGACGAGCTGACGAGCCTGTCAGCGCTGCGGGTCGTCGTCCTGGACCCGCTTGCGTGGCTCCTGTGCCGCGGCGGCCGCCGCGGCCTCGGCGACGTGCTTCCAGGCCGTCTCGGTGCGGGCCACGCGGGCCCGTGCCGCGATGTCGAGCAAGGGCAGGTCACGCTGCCAGCGCGCCAGCACCTCGGGCGCCGCGACCTCCGCGAACGCGGCGGTGAAGTCCGCAACCAGCGCGCGCGTCAGCGCCAGCGCGCCGGCCAGCGCCAGGTGCGTGGTCGCCGCGGTGGGGTTGGCGGCGGCCAGCGCGCGCGTGGTGACGGCGGCCGCCAGCAGCCGCTCCAGCAGCGCGGGCGACAGGCCGGCGCGGCGGCCGCTGCCCAGCATCAGGCCCAGCAGCGCGGCATGCACATGGATGTCCTCGATGGTGCGGAACGGCTTCAGATAGCGGGTGTAGCCATCGCCGGGCAGCACCTCGGCCGAGCTGACCTCGACGTCGGCCAGGCTGACGCTGGCGTGGCCGAGCTCGGGCGCGAAGGCCGTCGCGGTGCCCGCGCTCAGGCTGACGCCCGCGCGCGTGGTCGGCACCCGCACCACGCGCAGCCGGTTTCGGCCCTGATCGTCGACCCCGATGCTGGCCACCACCAGCAGAAGCCCCGCCTCCGGCGCCGCGGTGGCCCAGCGCTTCTCCCCGGTGACGCGCAGGCCGCCCTCGGCGCCGGTGCTCTCCAGGCGGGTGGCGATGGCGCTGGGATGGGCGCCGGCGGCCTCGGTGGCGCACAGCGAGACCACCACGTCGGGCAGCTCGACGACCAGCGCCCGCAGCGCGGCCTGGTAGCCCGAGGCGAAGGCCCACGCCACGCGGTCGGCGGCGGCGCCTCCGAGCAGCGCCACATCGATGGGTCGGTGGCCGGCGCTGACCAGCGCGCGATGGCCGGCCCACCAGGTGGTGGAGTCGCTGCACGTGACCTCCTGCACACGCAAGAGCTGATCTGGAAATGCCATCGTCATCTGCGCCGCAGCATAGCGTTAGCGCTGTAGCGCGGCTTGCAAATACCGATCGCGCGGTGGGGATCGCACGGCGGTTACGACGATTGAAGACCGCGAAGAAGTGGCCGTAAGATCGCACATGGGGGTCGCCATCGCTTGAGCAACGTCTCTTCGCCTAAGCCCCGCATCATCCTGCGCGAGCCGTCACGTCCGGCCGATCATCTCCCGCGCGCCATCCCCATCATCGTCGCCGCCTTCGCCAGCGGAGACGCCTTCCTGGCCGCGCTGGGCTCACGCGGGCCAGCGGGTGAGCTGGCGGTGCGCACCCGCTTCGCGCCGGCCCCGGGTGCCCCGGTGGTCCTCGAGGTGACCTGGAGCGGTCTGCCCAATCGGGTGCTGGTGCGCGCGACCGCGGTGCGGCGCTGGTTCGGCGATCAGCTCATCCTGCGCCTCGGCCCCGAGGAGGCGCCCAAGCGCGACTACCTGGTCAAGGCCGCCAAGGGCACGCCCCACCAGACCCATCGCCGCCGTCACCGCCGCTTCTGTGTTCGCCTGCCCATCTCGTGGCGCAAGTTCGGCCAGTCGGCCCTGATGAACGGTGTGGCCATCGACATCTCGGCTGGCGGCATGCTGGTCGCAGCCAGCGAGTGCCAGCTGGTCCCGGGCGATCGCGTCGCCCTGCGGGTGCGCGCCGACGAGGGCTTCCTCGATCTGGTGCTGACCGGCGTGGTGCTGCACCTGCGCCGCGGCGCGGACGGCGAGCTGATCTTCGGCGTCCGCTTCGAGTACCGCAGCAGCGCCGAGCAGCGCGGCCTGCGCGCGGTGCTGCGCGCGATGTCCTCCCAGGGCGTCGTGCTGGTCGACTCCAGCGACCGCTGAAGCAACCTGCGACCGCGGTCCTGGCACCAGGTGCCAGGCGGGACTGGGCCACGTCCACGGCGGCTCGCGGCCGTGGTGTGAGGCTGGCGGAGACGCCTTGGCCAGGGTGTGTCAGGGCTCGCGGCAGGGCTGTGGCCGTCCTGACGCGGTGGCCGAAAAGGGCCAGATCTGAAGGCGCTCTTCGCGGCCGGGCGCTTGCATTGGTCCCGCCCCGGAGGGACCTGGATGAAACGGCGACAGCTGGGAATGCGGGGGGCGGCGGCGGCGTTGGGGCTGGTTCTGCTCGGAGGTGTCGCGGCGGGCGATGACGTCGCGCCAGCCAGGCGACTGAGCCTGACGGCCTGGGACCGGGAGCCCAAGCGCACGCCGGGGGCCCTCGACGAGGCCAGGGTCAAGCAGCTCCGCGACGAGATCGAGAAGAGCCCCAAGGATCGGGCGCCGCGCATGGCGCTGGTCAAGCTGCTGACCGAGGCGCGCCAGCTGGAGGCGGCGCTGACCGAGGCGCGGGCCTGGCGTGAGCACGACGCCTATGACCTGGTGGTCGTGCGCCTCATCGGCGATCTGCTGACCGAGCTCGGGCGCAAGGAGGAGGCGCGCCGGGCCTACTCGGCCGTGGTCGAGCTGCTGCCGGGCGATCCGCAGGCGCAGCGAGCGCTGGCGACGGTGCTCAAGCAGTCGGGTGACCTCGAGGGCGCACACGCGCGGCTCAGCGCGGCAGCCCGGGCGCGGCCCGAGGACATGCGCATCCAGTTCGAGCTGGCCGACGTCGCCAACCGGCTGGGCCGGGCCGACGAGGCCGCCACGCTGCTGGAGGGCGTGGTGGCCCGCGGTGACGCCGCCGAGGCGGTGCGCTATCCGGCCAAGCAGCGCCTGGCCCAGATCTATGCCGCGCGCCGGCGCGCCGCGCTGGCCGCCGCAGACAGCGCCCGCGCCCAGCAGCTGGAGGCCGACATCGCCAAGCTGGCGGTCAAGGGCGGCATCGAGAACGACCTCAAGGTCTACCTGACCTGGGACACCGATCGCAGCGACGTCGATCTGTGGGTGACCACGCCGCGCGGCGAGAAGGTCTTCTACAGCCACAAGGAGGGCCAGGGTGGTGAGGCGCTGTTCGACGACGTCACCACCGGCTATGGCCCCGAGAGCTTCACCGCGCAGAAGGCGGCGCGCGGCGCCTACCTGGTGCAGGTCAACTACTACGGCACCGGGCGGGCGCAGTTCGCGGAGGCGCGCGGCGAGGTCGTCGTGATCCTGAATGAGGGCAAGCCCGACGAGCAGCGTCATGTGCTGCCGTATCGGTTGTTCGACCCCGGCGAGACCGTGACGGTCGCCAAGATCGACGTGCGGTGACGGAGACAATGACCATGAACGGCATGAACTGGACGAACTGGATGACGAGCGCGAAGTGGTTGGTCTTTGGCGTGCTGGTGGCGGGCTGCGGGGGGACGCCGCGGGG
>JADYYK010000194.1 GCA_020853705.1 Deltaproteobacteria bacterium | reverse complement strand
TCGAACACGTAGGAGTACACGATGGTGTGCTTCATGGGCCTATCGTCGGAGCCCATCGCGGGCTTGAACTTGAACTTCTTGAGCGCCTCGACCGCGGCCTGATCCAGTCCGTAGCCGAGGCCCTTGAGCACCTTCACCGAGCTGACCTTGCCGTCGGCCTCGATGACGACGCTCAGCTTGACGGTGCCTTCGATGCCCTGGGACTGGGCTTCGTCGGGGTAGCGCGCGCGCACCTCGCTGAGGACCTCGGGCTTGGACTTCAGGGTCAGCGGCGCGGTGCCGGTGCCGCCCTTGACGCCGCCGGGCACGCCCCTGGGGTCGCCGTCGGGATCGCCCACGGGCTTCACGGTCGGCTTGCCCTTGCCACCCTTGACGCCGTCGGGGCTGCCCTTGAGGTTGCCCTCTCCGGTGGTGGCGTTGACGGTCACGCTGCTGGGGCCCGTGGTGGTCGAGGCCATGTTGACCTCGAGCAGCGGCGGCGGCTCGTCGGGCGGCGGCGGCGGCGACGCCTCGGGCTTGGGCGGCGGCGGCGCGGTCTGCTTGGGCGGCGCGGCCGGCGGCTCCTTCTGCAGCTTGGGCAGCGGCTTGACCGGCTCGGGCGTGGGCTCGGGGGCCTGGGACGGCTCGGGCTCCGGCTCCGGCGGCGGCGGCGGCTTGACCTCCTTGGGCGCCGGCATGATCTCGACCACGATGCTGGGCTTCTTCTCCTTCTCCTTGGCCCAGCGGTCAGCCGCTTCCAGGCCGCCGCCCAGCGCCGCGTGGATCGCGATGGCGGCGATGATGGCGATATAGAAGGGCTGGTTTCCGTTCATCGTGACTACTTTCCGTCGGCTGGGAGGGGGTCGTAGGCGAGGGCAAACTTCAAGACGCCGTTGGTCTTCACGAGATCTATCAACCTGACCACGTAATCGTAGCGTACCGCGCGGTCTGCCGAGATCACAGCCTGCACGTCGGGCGTGCTGGACATGGCCTTGACGTCCCGCCCGGCGCTGGCCCAGTCCGTCTCGACGCCGTTCAGGAACAGCACCGGCTCGGCGGTCGGCTTGTCCTTGGGGATGCCCAGCGTGAAGCTGAGCGTCTTCTGGACCACCTGGTTGCCGCTGGCGGCCTTGGGCAGCTCGACCTCGATGGCCGGGTTCACGATGTACTTGGCCGTGACCATGAAGATGATGAGGAGCACCAGCGTGATGTCGACCAGGGGCGTCACGTTGATCTCGGTGATGGCGCCGCCGCCACCATCCTCGTCAGAGTAGTCTTCCTGGCTGCCCGTGCCCGCCATCAGCCCTTGGCTCCCTTGTCTTCCGCCTTGAGCTCACCAAGGATGGTGTGGGCGATGCTGTCGGCCCCAGCGGCGTTGGCGCGCACGCGACGCTGGAAGTAGTTGTAGGCGGCGACCGCGGGCAGCGCCACCAGGAGGCCGATCGCCGTGGCCACCAGGGCCTCCGAGATCAGCGACATGATCTTGCCGGTGTTCTCCTTGCCGGCGCCGGTCTTGTCCGACAGCGAGTCGAACGCGCCGACGATGCCGATGACGGTGCCGAACAGGCCGACGAAGGGGGCGTTGTTGCCGATGGTGCCCAGGAAGGCCAGGTTCTTCTCGTGCTTGAGGCGCTCGCGACCGCGCGCGCCCTGCATGGCCTCGCCGGCGGCGCCAGGGCCGCGCTCGGACTCGCGCAGCCCCTCGCGCGCGACGATGGCCTCCATCGACTGGGCGTCGGCCAGCTGCTTGATGACGGCCTCGCGCTCGCCGCCGCTGAGGGCGCGCTTGACCAGCGCGGCCAGCTTGTCCATGTCGACGCGGCGCGCGTTGTAGTAGATCACGCGCTCGACCATCACGGCGACCGACAGCACCGACAGCGCGATCAGGAGCCACATCACCCACTCGGCGCCCAGCAGCGCGAACGAGAGGAACTTTTCGGTCAAATTCATGGGGCCTCTACCTCTTCGGGGTCGGAGTCAGGGTCAGGGGTCTGAGCGGGGGAGCCGGCCTCGCCGCGCACCGGAGCGCGCACCGGGGCCTGAGACTTGGTCAGCTCACCGAGGACGATGGTTGCATAGGCTCCGCGGGGCAGGCTGAACCCCAGGTGCAATCGTCCGGCGGCGTGGCTGGCAGTGGGGGTCGTCACGGTGAAGGCGAGGTCGCGGCGGGTGCCCTCGGCCAGGCGGCCCGCGCGCGCAAAGTCCTGCAGGCTGAGATGCGCGTCGGTGAGGATCGACTCTTCGAGGTTCGCAGCGGGCGAACCCGGCGTGGGGACTGACATCTTGGGGCCGAACATGGGGCCGGTGGGGACGATCTCGCCAGCGTCTGCGCGGGGTTGTTCACGGGCCACGTCCTCGACCCTGAACTGGCGGTGACCGCCGGGGCGGCCGGCCAGGTCGCCGAGCAGCAGGCGGCGCGGCGGGCCGTCGGCCAGGCGGACCTCGAGGACCTGGTTGAACAGGGTCGACTGCAGCGCCGAGATGACCAGGCGACGCTCGCGCGGGTCGCGCGGGCCACGGCCGGCCAGGGCCTCGCGACCCTTGGCGGCGTTGTCACCGGCGGCGCCGAAGCGCTGCTCGCCGTAGTAGTTGGGCACTCCGGTGATGGTCAGGCGGTCGAGGGTGGCCTGCGCGCGCGCGGCGGCCTCGGCGGGGTCGGCTCCGGCGGGCAGGTCGAGCACCAGCGCGAAGCGGTTGCCCGTCAGGTGGCCGGTCTTGAGCTTGTTGCCGTGGCGGCGCGCGGCCAGCACGCGCAGGCTGCCGCCGGCGGCCTCCAGGGTCAGCCCCTCGGCGCGGGCGGGATCGAGGCCGGGTACCGAGATGTGCTGGCTGGTGACGGCGCGGCGGTCCTTCATACCGGCGGTGCCGAGGTCGCGGGCGTCGAGCTGGAAGTGGCGCGCCAGGGTGCGCACGGCGTCGAGGGTCGACAGGTTGCGCTTCTCGACCGTCAGGTAGGTGTGCGGACCCTCGCCGGACGGCTCGTACAGCGGCAGCTCCTCGACCACGAAGTCCTCGGGCGCGCTGCCCAGGGTCGCGGGGACGCCGGGCAGGTCGGCGGTCGCGAACCTCACTGCTGCACCGTTGGTTCGTGGCTCATGCGAGCGCGCAGGATACAATGAGGTCGTGCACGTGGTCAGCGGAAGAGCGTCGAGGGCCTTGCTGGTGTGGGCGCTGGCGCTGACGCTGCCGGGGTGGGGCGCTGGCTGCGGCGCGAGTGGCGCGGGGACGCGGGCGGGGGCGGCTGGGCCGAGGCCCGCGGCGGCGCCGTCGCCGCTGCTGGTGTTCGACGGCAGCGGCCACAGCTCGATGGGGCGGCTGGCGCTGGCCGCCGCGGCGGCGCGCGCGGTGTACGTGGGCGAGGAGCACTCCAACCCGCACCACCACGCCATCCAGCTGCGCGTGCTGGAGGAGGTGTATGGCCGTGACCATTCGCTCGCCATCGGGCTCGAGATGGTGCAACGGCCGTTCCAGCCCGCGCTGGACCGCTGGGGACGTGGCGAGCTGGGCGAGGACGCGCTGCAGGACGCGCTGGAGTGGAAGACCCGCTGGGGCTTCGACTGGGCGCTGTATGCCCCCATCTTCAGGTTCGCGCAGACGCACAAGATTCCGCTGGTGGCGCTCAACGCCCGTCGCGAGCTGACCAAGCGCATCGCCAAGGTGGGGGTGGACGCGCTGAACCCCGCCGAGAAGGCCGAGATGCCCGAGCTCGTGCTCGATGACGCCGACCATCGCGCCATGGTGGTGGAGATGATGGGCGGACATCATGGCACCAGCGATCCCGCGTCCTTTGACAGGATGTACGCGGCCCAGGTCACGTGGGACGAGACCATGGCGGACAGCGTGGCGCGCTGGCTGGCTCGCGCGGACGCGCCGCGCAGGATCGTCGTGCTGGCAGGCGAGGGCCATGTGCAGCATGGGCTAGGCATCCCGAAGCGCGCGGCGCGCCGTGGAATCGCGCCCTTCGTGACGGTGCTGCCGGCGGCGCGCGAGGAGGTCACCGACCTGGTGCAGGCCGGCGCGGCCGACTATGTCGTGAGCTGGTAGCGGACAGCTGTCCGGGCGGGAGGCCGGACGCGGACAGCTGTCCGGTGGGTCAAGGGGCGTTACAGCGTCACGGAAAGTGACCCTGTGGTGTGACCACGCGGCACGTGAACCGGCTGAGCCCTGCGGGCTCAGCCGATCCCCACCCGCTTGGAGATGATCTCTTTCATGATCTCGCTGGTGCCGCCGCCGATGGTGATGAGGCGGCTGTCGCGCCAGACGCGGGAGATGATGAACTCGTCGGTGTAGCCGTAGCCGCCGTGGAACTGCAGGCAGCGATCGGCGATCTTGTTGACCAGCTCGCCCATGTAGAGCTTGGCCATCGAGATCTCCTTGACCGCGTCCTGCTTGCGATTGAAAAGGTCGCAGGCGCGGTAGGTCAGCCAGCGGCCAGCCTCGAGCTCGGTGAGCAGGTCGACGAAGGTGTGGCGCCAGACCTGGAACTTGATGATGGGTCGGCCGAAGGCGGCGCGATCGCGGCCGTACTGCAGGGCGTCGTCGATGCAGTGCTGCGAGCCGGCCACCGCGGCCACCGCGGCGATCAGGCGCTCGCCCTGGAAGTTCATCATGATGTAGTAGAAGCCCATGTTCTCTTCGCCGAGCAGGTAGCGCGCGGGCACGCGGCAGTCCTCGAACGAGAGCTCGGCGGTGTCGGAGGCGTGGTTCCCGATCTTCTTGATCTTGCGGTTGACCTTGAAGCCCGGTGTGTCGGTCGGGAACAGGATCAGCGACACCCCGCCATAGCCGGCGCCGCCGGTGCGTACCGCCAGGGTGATGAAGTCGGCGCGGGTGCCGTTGGTGATCCAGGTCTTGGCGCCATTGATGATGTAGTCGCCGCCGTCCTTGCGCGCGGTGGTGATGATGCTGGCGACGTCGGAGCCGGCGTTGGGCTCGCTGATGCCGAGCGCGGCGATCTTCTCGCCCCGGATGGCGGGCGCCAGGAACTCGTCCTTCTGCTCGCGGGTGCCCAGCGCGGCGATGACCGGCGTCGCCATGTCGGTCTGCACCATCAGCGACATGTTGAGACCGGCCGAGCGCGAGCGCCGCAGCTCCTCGCCGTAGACCACGTTGTACCAGTAGTCGCCGCCGCCGCCGCCGACGTCCTCGGGGAAGCCGACGCCGAGGAAACCCAGCTTGCCCATGCGCTGGAAGACCTCGCGCGGGAACTCTTCCTTGCGCTCCCACTCGTCGGTGTGCGGGGCCAGCTCCTTCTCGACGAAGTCACGGAACGACTTGCGGAAGATGTCGTGCTCCTCGCGGAAGAACGTCTGCAGCATCGGATCGCCTCCTGTGGGCTGCCTGGGGGGACGCGGAAGCCCGCATGGAAACAGGTGAATGACGATTCAGTCAAGCTTGGTCGCATGACCAGGCTCCGCGAACAGAGTGTTCGAGGAGACCGTTCCGTTCCGGCGCCGGTTTGGTTGTTGCGGAGGTTTGGTTGACCCGTCAGACAAGCGCCGCTACGGTGAAAGGAATGGATGCTCCCGCCGCGCCGCCTGCACGCATCCTCGTCATCGACGACGACGCGTGGATCCTGCGCATGGTGACCGCGGTGCTGGAGAAGCGCGGCTACAAGGTGGAGACCGCGGCCGACGGCGAGGCGGGCCTCGAGAAGGCCTTTGCCATGCTGCCCGACCTGGTCATCTGCGACGTGATGATGCCGCGCAAGGATGGCTGGACCGTGGTCAAGGCGCTGCGCGCGCAGCCGGAGTTCGCCTTCGTGCCGGTGATCTTCCTGTCGGCGCTGGGCTCGGACGAGGATCGCATCCGCGGCTTCAAGCTGGGCGCCGATGACTATCTGCCCAAGCCGTTCCGCTTCGAGGAGCTCGACCTGCGCGTGGCCAACGCCATCCGGCGTCGCCAGCGCATGGAGGCCGACACCCGCAGCTCGCTGCGTGCGCCGGCGGCGGAGCCCGAGAAGCCGGCCGAGTCGGGCGTGCGCGGCACCCTGGATCAGATCGGCCTGGCGTCGCTGCTGACGGTGCTGGAGATGGAGCGCAAGAGCGGCACCCTGACGCTGACCCGCGAGCACGAGGGCAAGCCGGTGAGCGGCAAGATCTGGCTGGCGCGCGGGCGTGTGGTCAAGGCCAGCGCCGAGATCCCGAACGGCCTCGACGACGCCGTCAACGCCCAGGCGGTGTACGCGCTGCTGGGCTGGGGCGCCGGCAAGTTCGTGTTCGCGGCGACCGAGGTCGACGTCGCCGACGAGGTCAAGGCGTCGACCACGCACCTGCTGATGGAGGGCGCGCGCTACCTCGACGAGGCGCGCCGGGTCTGAGCGTCAGTGAGCGTGGTGCGCGTCAGTGAGCGTCACTGAGCGTCAGTGACCGTCAGTCCTCGTCCTCGGCGGTGGCGTCGTGGCCGCCGTCGATGGCGTACTTCTTCATCAGCTTGCGGAAGTACTTGCGGTCGATGTCGGCCTCGCGCGCGGCGTGCGAGATGTTGCCGTTGCTCTTCTTGAGCAGCTGGACGAGGTAGTCGCGCTCGAACGAGGACACCCAGCGCTCCTTGGCCTCCTTGAAGGTGCTGTCGGCGCCGACGTCGCCGCCGTGGCCCTGGCCGTGGCCGCCCTGGCCGCTGCGCGCGGCCGGGCTCTGGCCTCCGCTGCCGGTCAGGCGCACGGTCTCGGGCAGGTCGGCGACCTGGATGGTGTCGCCCTCCACGAACGAGCAGGCGCGCTCGATCGAGTTGACCAGCTCACGCACGTTGCCCGGCCACTTGTAGGCGCACAGCAGGTCCATGGCGTCGCGCGAGACCTGGCGCACGCGCAGGGTGCCGTCGGGTTCGCGGTTGCCGGCCTGCGACTTCAGGAAGTGCTTCACCAGCAGCGGGATGTCCTCGACGCGCTCGCGCAGCGGGGGCAAGAACAGGCGCACCACGCTGAGGCGGTAGAACAGGTCCTGGCGGAAGCGACCGGCGGCGACCTCGGCCTCCAGGTTGCGGTTGGTGGCCGCGATGACGCGCACGTCGACCTTGATCGACTTCTGCCCGCCGACCCGACGCACCTCGCGCTGCTCGAGCGCACGCAAGAGTTTTGGCTGCAGATCGATTGACAGCTCGCCAAGCTCGTCGAGGAACAGGGTGCCGCCGTGGGCCATCTCGAAGAGGCCCTGGCGGGTCATCACGGCGCCCGTGAACGACCCCTTCTCGTGGCCGAACAGCTCCGACTCGATGAGGTTCTCGGGCACCGCGCCGCAGTCGAACACCATCATGGGGCCGCCGTTGCGCGTCGACAGCTTGTGGATGGTGGAGGCGATGACCTCCTTGCCGGTGCCGGTCTCGCCCTCGATGACCACGGTGGTGCCGGTGGGCGCGATCTTCTCGATGATGGCGTAGAGCTCGCGCATGCGCGCGTGCTTGCCCACGATGTCGCCGCAGTGGTCCTTCTTGGACGGCACGATCTCGACGCGCTCCTCGGCCGAGTAGAACTTGAGCTCGGCGGTGCCCAGGCTGACGGTGCAGCCGGGCTTGAGGTAGGCCTCGCGGATGCGCACGCGGTTGATGAAGGTGCCGTTGGTGGAGCCGAGGTCGCACAGCACCCAGCTCGACTCCTCCTGCACGATCTTGCAGTGGTAGCGCGACACCGTGCTGTCGTTCATGACCACATCGTTGTCGTCCATGGCGCCGATGGTGATGACGGGCTGGTCGAACGAGTGCTCGTGGCTGCGGTTGCCCTCCTCGACCACGAGGCGGCACTTCTGCAGGTGCAGCGTCGCGGGCCGACCATCGTCGTAGTGGATCTTGGTCGGCGGGACGAAGTCGGGGAACTTCTTGCGCTCGGGGCCTCCGGGCCCGGGGTGGCTCGGTTCGGACTGCGTCGGGGGAGGTGGGGACATCTGTCCCAAGGTGCCGCCGGCGGGGGGCGGCTGTCAAGGCGCCGCTGGGGCCTTGAGTTCCAGCATCTCGGCGGGTTAACATGGATCTGCGTGACTTCCATCAATCCTGGCGAGGATGCCGACGGTCCTCGCGAGGATGGGGCAGGGGGGGAGGTCGGAACCGCTCCGGAGTTGAGCGAAGTTCAGAGGCTGCTCGCCAAGCTGGCGACCGGTCCGAC
>JADYYK010000193.1 GCA_020853705.1 Deltaproteobacteria bacterium | reverse complement strand
GCTGCGCGAGCTAGCGGGCGTCCAGCAAGAACGCGGCGACGCCGAACGCGACCAGGATCAGCAGCACGAACAGCAGATCCCCCAGCCGTGACGGCGTGGCCAGCCCGGGCAGCGTGGACGGCGGCACCGAGGCCAGCCGTTGTGCGCCGCCGGTGTTGCTGCTGCGCGCTGCGCTGGCCGGCACCGCGGGTGGGGCCGACGCTGCGCTCGACGACGCTGCGCTCGACGCCGCCGCGCTCGACGCCGCTGCGGCCACCGCCCCGGCAGCCGCCGCCCCGGCAGTCGCCGCCGTCGCTGCCGCGCTGGAGCCGGTGGCCCGACGCGCCCCCGACGACGACGACGCCACCACGATCGACGGCGCCGCCGAGACAGGCGCCGGCGCCGCGTCCGGCAGCGCCGTGGTCTGCCCCGTGCCCGACGCCGTGCCTGACACCGAACCCGCTCCGGCCTTCGGCGGGAGCGACGCCGCGCGCACCGCGGCCTTGACCGGTTCGGGCAGCGACACCGGCACGGTCTCCTGCCCTGCGCTCGACCCCATCGCCCCCGCGGCCCGCGCGTTGGGCACGCCCTCGACGATCGACGGCACCGAGGCCGCGCGCTTCTTCGGCGGTGGCATCTTCGAGATCCTGAACGGCTGCGTCGGCTCGGGTCCGACCTGTGGCCAGCCCGCGATGTCGAGATCCAGCGGCGGCAGCGCGACCTTGAAGCGCGCCGCCTTCCACCCCACGATGGTCAGGATGGCGTCCTCGTCGCGCACGCCGTTCAGCGACACGAAGTCGAGGTCACCAGCGCGATAGTGGATCTCACCGCGGTCGAAGCCATCGACCACGATCAGCGAGCAGGTCAGCGCGTGCGACTCGCAGTGGCGCATGATGGCCGCGATCGGCACGTCCCCGACCTCGCCCTCCAGCCCGGCCGAGCTGCCCAGCGCCCCGGTCAGGTCAGGCACCCGCTGCACCACCACGTACTCACCCTGGTCCAGCGCCCGGGCCTGCTTCATCGCGGCCTCGCCCTCGAGCGTGCCCAGCCGCACACTTTCGACCGCACCTGCGCGCAGGTCGACCGCCCCGCTGCCCGCTGCCGCCTTCAGCTCGATGGTGCCGGTGAACAGGTGAAGCTCCAGCTTCTCCAGCAGCTTGTCGAGGCGGGTATCTGCCAGCGACCCTTCCAGTCGATTCTTGGAGACGTGCATGGCACTCGAATACTAGCCCACGGCATCGCAGCGCGACACAACCAAGGTTCGCAGGGGGAATTTCCACACAATGGCGCTATCATGCAGACGTGTGTTCGCGCTTCATTCCTGCGCTGGTCGCAGGCCTGCTGATCGCCATCTCTGCCGCACCCGCGCCGGCGGATCCAGCGTCCGCCGCTGACGGCCCCTCCGCCAGCAGCAGCGCAAAGGATCTCGACTACGACCACGTCTCCGGCCGCGGCCGCGTGCGCCCCGAGCGCCGCAACTTCGGCAACCTGCGCGTCGGCGGCAACAGCTTCAACCAGGGCAGCCACCCCGACCTCTGCCTCGAGCTGTCGCCGCTGCGCTTCCTCTCCTTCGAGGCCTGCGGCACCGGCTCCGGCTTCCTGCACGACGACCCCGATCCCGAGATGGCGCACTTCGCCGCCAAGTGGCGCATCGGCATGTTCCCGACCTCGTTCGGCTGGCTGTCGCCCCAGGTCAGCGCCGGCTTCGCCGAGCTGCAGATCGACCGCGACGAGGGCGGCTTCGTGTTCGACGGCGTCAGCCCCAGCCGCGGCTCGACCGCTGGCGCCGAGGTCGGCTTCTCGCTGCAGGCCATGTTCGCGCTGTCCCCCGGCTGGGAGTGGATCCTCGAGGTCAAGCTGGCCGCCGCCTACCTGCCCTACGCCCCCGACCTGCTGCGCCCGCACGACACCCTGCAGCCGACGCTCACCTTCACCGGCGGGGTCGGCTTCTAGCCCCCTCGAAGCGCAGCTTCGAGGAGCGCCACTCCGGCTCCGCCTGGCCCCTGGTACCAGCCCCAAGTCTTTACAAACGAGAAGGAATCCTTCCGAACACTCGTACGTTCATCCGCTCGATTGAACTCCGATCGGATGGAGGTCGGCATCATGGGTGAGTCGAGGCCGGGACGTCTGCTGAGCATGGGAGCCGGATTGGCTCTGGTTTTTGGACTTGGCGGCTGCCGCCAGCGCGAGCCCGACAACCTCGAGCGTCCAGCCCGCGGCAGCAAGGACCCCACCGGCAACCGCGCCCCCTCGGTCATGGGGCAGCAGGGCCAGCAGGGCTTCCCCGCCCTGGCCCCCGAGGTGCGCAGCCTCGACTCCGACCGCGTGCCGACCCCCATCAAGGTGCCCGAGATCACGGGCAGCGCCCTGGCGCCGGTCGCCCTCGAGGGCGTGCGCGGCTGGGTCACCCGCATCCCGGGCGCCGCCATCCTGCCCACCGTCGCCTATGGTGACGGCCGCGTCTATGTCTCGGGCGGCTTCCAGTCGACCAGCGTGTTCGCCCTGGCCTCGACCAGCGGCAAGCTGGCGTGGCGCCGCGATCAGCTCGAGGACAACGGCCCGACCTCGGCCATCTTCGACGAGGGCCGCCTGGTCTTCAACACCGAGAGCTGCACGCTCTTCAACCTCGAGGCCTCGACCGGCAAGAAGGTCTGGCACAAGTGGCTCGGCGATCCGACGCTGACCCAGCCCGCGGTGGTGCGCGACAAGGTGCTGGCCTCGCATCCGACCCGCGGCGCCGGCGGCTGGGCGCTGTCGGCCTACAAGCTCTCGAACGGCGGCCAGCTGTGGAGCGCCGATCTCGACGGCGAGCTGCTCAGCGCTCCAGTCATCTCGGGCGACGCCGCCTATGTCGCCACCGTGGCCGGCACGCTGTATCGCTTCTCGGTCAGCTCGGGCACGCGCGCCTGGTCGCGCGCCATGGCGGCCAGCACGGCGCCCTGGCTGGAAGGCGACGCCCTCTATGTCGGTCGCCGGGTCAAGGACGACAGCGAGCGCATGGTCATGGTCGACGCCAAGAGCGGCGAGATCCTGCGCGAGGAGGCCACCCGCAAGGGCTACCTCGGCGATCTGCCGCGCGACCTGCACGACTGGGAGCAGGTCTGGCGCTACGAGGGCTCGCGCCCGCTGGTCATCGACGGCACGCGCTACGTCGCCATGGGTGATCTGCTCAGCGCCACCGACGCCAAGACCGGCGCGCCGCGCTGGGAGCGTCAGTACTTCTGGAATGACGGCCCGGCCAAGGCCGACACCGTCGGCAAGCGCGCGCTGGCCTCGGTCGCCTACGCCAACGGCCAGCTGGTGGTCGCGTCGCGCGGCGGCGAGGTCTATGGCGTCGATGCCGCCAGCGGTCGCACGCGCTGGGCCTATGCCCTGGGCGCACCGCTGCAGTCGCAGCCCATCGTGGCCCAGGGCTGGGTCTACCTGACCACCTCGGATGGCCGCGTCATCGGCCTCGAGGCGGGCGACGCCTCGCTCGACGGCTGGCACATGTGGGGCGGCGGCCCCGGCCACAACGGCCCGAATCCCCTCGCAGGAGCGCTGTAAAACCGCCCTTCTTGCCTTCCCGCGCGCGGTGCGCTAGCTTTGACGCACCGCATCATGTCAACCAATCCAGCGCCCGTTCAGCCCAGTCCCCGCACCCGCATCAAGGAGATGGAGGTGATGGTCGCCGACGTCATCGTCGAGACGCCCGACACCACCACCCTGGTGCTGTTCACCGGCAACGACCGCCTGGACTACAAGGCGGGCCACTTCCTGACCATCGATCCGCACCAGTTCGAGTCGCTGGAGCGCTTCATCGCCTTCTTCGAGGACGTCAAGGGCAAGAAGGAGCCGCCGCGCGCCTACTCGATGGCGTCGGCGCCGCACGAGAAGTACCTGGCCATCACGGTGAAGGAAGAGCGCTATGTGCGCGGCCAGACCAAGTACCCGCCGCTGCTGTCGCCGCTGCTGGTCAAGCGGACCATGCGCGGCAACCGGCTGGTCATCACCGGCTTCACCGGGCCCTACACGCTGCCCGATGACATCGAGTCGAAGACCGATCACATCGTGCACCTGTGCGCCGGCTCGGGCAGCGTGCCGAACTACGCCATCCTCAAGCACGCGCTGCTCAACCATCCGCGCCTGCGCCACACCTTCCTGTACTCGAACAAGACCTGGGGCGAGACCATCTTCAGGAACCAGCTGCTCGACCTCGAGCAGCGCCACCCCGACAAGGTCAAGGTGGTCTACTCGCTGACCCGCGAGGGCGAGCCGCCGCCCGAGAGCGCGACGGTGCGCCGCGGTCGCATCACCGAGGCGCTGCTCAGCGAGTACATCCCCGAGCCCAGCGCGTGCATCGTGTACGCCTGCGGCCCCGCCATCCTGTCGTGGGATCGCGCCGTGGCCAAGGCGCAGGGCGTCGAGCCGACGCCGCGCTTCCTGGAGACCGCGCTGTCCGGCCTGCAAGCCATCGGGGTTCCCGATCGCCACATCAAGCGGGAATCATACGGTTAGCCTGCGCGCTGTACCGCGCGCCCGCTCCCGATCGTACACTCGGGACATGACGCGCAGACTCAGGCTCGTGATGTTCACCCTGGTGGCGCTCACGCTGGCACCAGCGCTGGCCCACGCCAAGCGACACCGCTTCGCCGGTCCGCACCCGATGGGCGGCGGCGCCCCCTTCTGCCACATCGAGGTCGAGCACGTGCATGGCTCCGGCGTGGCCGACAGCGACGTCGCGTTCCGCGCCCACGGTCAGGCCCGCGTGTTCGTCGGCGACCCCGTGGCGCACGGCTATGACGGGCCGAAGTACGCCTATTTCGGCGCGCACCCCATCGCGGTCGGCGCCTTCACGCACAGCCACGCGGACGACGACGACATCGTGTACTGCTACCTGGCGGGGCCGCACTGGCACGTGGCGCCGCCGCTGGCGACCGCCAGCGCGACCTTCACCATGGACGACGGCGTCTACTTCTACGTGGGCGCCTTCCCCGAGGCCTTCTTCGAGGCCGAGCCCGCCTATGCGCGCATCAACGTGACCTATCGCGCCGCGTATGTGCGCCCCGTGGTGGTGGCGCCGCCGCCGCCGAGCTGGCACGCCAGCGCCAAGGCGGACATCGAGTTCGGCGTCATGATCGACGCGCCGGCGGTGGTCGTGGTGCCGCCCACGGTCGACGTCGACGTCCGCGCGCCGTCGGTCGACGTCGAGGTCCGCGGCGGCGCCGGCATCGGCATCGGCGCCGGCGCCGGCGGAGGTGTCCGCGGCGGTGTGGTCATCGAGGCGCCGTCGATCGACATCCGGCCACCGTCGCTCGAGATCAAGGCGGGCATCGGCATCAGCGCCGGCGGCGGCGTGGTCGTGGGCGGACCCGCGCCGCCGCCGCCACCGCGGGGCAAGGTCAAGGTCAAGGGCGGCGCCGGCGGCAAGGTGAAGTTCAAGGGCGGCGGCGGAGATCGCTGGTGACGCCGCGCGCCCGAGGCTGGCTCCTCGCGTGCATGGCCCTGCTGGCGGGTGTCGGCACGCTGGCGGGTTGCGGTGACAAGAAGGCCGCTGGCAGCAGCGGGGTGCGCGAGGCCTGGCAGGCCGCCGGGCTGGAGGTCACCGCGTTCGCCAGCGTGGACGGCACAAACTACGCTGGCGGCAAGTGCCGCGCGGGCAAGGTCGCCGGGCTCGACGCGGTGCTGTGTGATTATGCCGACGACGCCGCGCTGTCGCGGGGCGTCGAGGCCGGCTATGCCAGCCTGGGTGACGAGACCGCCGCGGTGGTGCAGCACGGCCGCAGCATCCTCATCATCGCCGACCGCGCGCGCGTCGATCCCGACGGCCAGCGCCTGAACCGCGCCAGCAACCTGTTTCGCGGCGTCGAGTAGCTCGCCGGCCGCCCCGAGTTTGCCACCTGTCCCGCTGCCAGCACGCCGGGACGATCATGTTACGCTGCCCGCGTGTCGTCCGGCGATCGTGGCGCCGCAGGCCCACCGCGCCCCGGGCAGGGCCCGGGCGTCACCCTGTCGCTGCCCGAGGATCGCCCCGCCGGCCGTGACCGCGCACCGGTGACCACGGTCCCGGCGCGGCCCGGCGCGACCCCGAACGGTGACACCCCGCCGCCCGCGACACCGCGACCGCGCGGCGGCGCCAGCGGCGCCAGCGCCAGCACCGAGCTGCCCACGCTGCCCACCATCGATCCGGCGCGCTACAGCTTCGGCGAGGAGTACGGCCGCGGCGGGCTCGGTCGCGTCATGCGCGCGACCGATCTCCAGCTCGGCCGCCCGGTCGCCATCAAGGAGCTGCTGGTCCCGCGCACCGATCTCGAGGGCCGCTTCCTGCGCGAGGCCATCATCACGGCGCGCCTGCAGCACCCCGGCATCGTGCCGGTCTACGAGGCCGGGCGCTGGCCCAGCGGCGAGCCGTTCTACGCCATGCGCAGCATCCCGGGCCGCTCGCTCGACGCCGCGCTCGACGAGGCGCACAGCCTGGACGACCGGCTGGCCCTGCTGCCGCGCGTGCTCGCCGCCGCGCGCGCCATCGCGTACGCCCACAACGAGGCCGTGATCCACCGCGATCTCAAGCCCTCCAACATCATGCTCGGCCCCTTCGGCGAGACCGTGGTCATCGACTGGGGCCTGGCCAAGGTCATCGGCACCCCCGACGCGCCGCTGCCCGCATCGCTGCCGCCGCGCGCGCCCGACCCCGCGGACCCGTCCAGCGCCGCCAGCGCTGCCAGCGCCCCTGCAGCTGGCCCCTCGACCACGCCCTCACTGCCGCCGCGCCCCGACGGCCCGCGACCCGCCGACCTCGCCACCCCCGAGGTCGATGCCACCCGCTTCGGCTCGGTCATGGGCACGCCCTGCTTCATGGCGCCCGAGCAGGCCCGCGGCGAGCCCGCCGACGCCCGCGCCGACGTCTACGCCCTGGGCGCCATCCTCTACATGCTGCTCGGTGGCAAGGCGCCCTACTACGGCCTCGACGCCGACGGGGTCATCGCCGCGGTCGCGACCCGGCCGCCGCAGCCGCTGGCCGAGCTGGCGCCCGACGTCGCCCCCGAGCTGCTCGCCCTGGTCGACAAGGCGATGGCGCACGAGCCCGACGCGCGCTACCCCGACGCCGACGCCTTTGCCGGTGACCTCGAGCGCTACACCACCGGCCAGCTGGTCGGCGCTCACCGCTACGGCCTGATGCAGCTGTTCGGGCGCTTCGTGCGCCGCCACCTGCCCACCGTGATCGCGACCGCCAGCCTGCTGGTGGTGCTGGCCGTGGTCGCGGTCATCAGCGTGCGCAAGATCCTGGCCGCACGTCGCAACGCCGAGCGCGAGCGATTGACCGCGGTCGCCGAGCGCCAGCGCGCCGAGGCCCGCTATACCGAGCTGGTCCTGGCCCAGGCCAGGGCCGCGCTGCGCTTCGATCCGACCGCCACGCTGGCCTGGCTGCGCAGCTACCCCGACACCGCACCTGGCTGGGGCGGCGTGCGCCAGCTCATCGCCGCAGCCGAATACCAGGGCGTCGCGCGCCACGTGCTGGCGCACAGCCGCGCGGTGTGCTGCCTGATCACGCTGCCGGGCAACCTCGCGCTGGCCGGCGACGCCAGCGGCGCCGTGATGCGCTGGGATCTGGCCACCGGCCAGGGCACCGCGCTGGCCACGCGGGCCTCCCCGGTCGAGCAGCTGGTCGGGGCCGGGGCCATCGCAGCCTGGGTGCACGCCGATGGCGCGGTCTTCGTGTTCGCCGGCAACGTGCGCCAGCTGGCCGGCCCAGGTGACGAGGTGCGCCAGCTCGCGGTCAGCGCCGACGGCAAGCGGGTCGCCGCGCTGACCCTGGGCCAGCTGCGGGTCTGGGACGTCGCTGGCAACGCCCCCGCGCGCGCGTTCGACGACCCCCAGCACTCGAACAGCATGAGCTTCGTGCCCGGCGGGATCGTGCTGGTCGACCTGGTCCCGCGCACCATCCCGCTCGAGGGCAACCTGGTGCTGCCCGAAATCGCCGCGATCACCGTCACCACCTCCGGCGATGGCAAGCGCTGGGCCCTGGGCAGCCACGACGGGCGCGTCATCATCGGCGACGCCAGTGGCAAGCCGCCGCTCGAGCTGCGCGTCGGCGAGGGCCGCGTCGGTACGCTGCTGCTGTCGCACGACGGCAGCGTGGCGCTGACCAGCATGGTCGACGTCAACGACGTGCGCATCTGGGACGTCGACCACGCCCAGAGCGAGGTGCCCGACATCGGCTCGAACTCCCTGATGAAGCTGGCGCTGTCGCCCGACGGCAAGCGCGCTGTCAGCCTCGACGTCGAGGGCCACGTGCTGCTGTGGCAGCGCGGCGTGCCCACCCGCCGCGTCCTCGGCCACAGCGGCACCGTGGTCGCGTTCGCATTCACCAGCGACGGCACCCTGCTCAGCGCGGGCGACGATCAGGCCGTGCGCGTGTGGGCCGAGCCCCGCGGCGCCCCGCGCGCGCGCTTCGAGCGCCCCGGCGGCGTGGTCGGCCTGGCGCAGCCGCGCTCGGGTGACTGGCTCGCGGTGTCACGCCTGGGCGAGACCGTGATGCTGCACGACGCCCAGGGTGATCACCCGCTCGGTGACGCTGGCCGGCGCGCGCGCCTGCTGGCCGATCCGCGCGGCAAGTGGCTGCTCGCCGCCGACGACGAGCTGGTGCGCTTCGAGCTCGCCACCGGCGAGCGCCGCGTCCTCGGCACCGGCCACGTCAGCGAGATGCTGGTGTCCGCCGACGGTCGCCTGGTGGTCGCGGGCGGCAAGCCCATGCGCCTCTGGGACATGGACACCCTGCAGGAGCGGCCACTGCCGCCGGTGGCTGGCGAGTGGCTGGCGCTGGCGCCGGACGGCAGCACTGTCGCGCTGGGCGATCGCGAGGGCAACATCAACCTGCTCGGCTTCGGAGGGGCGCCGGTGCGCAAGCTGGGCAGCCACGGCGCCCGCCTCGCGCTGCTGCGCTTCACCCCGGGCGGAGAGCTGGTCAGCTGTGATGAGCTCGGCGAGCTGCGGCGCTGGAACGTCCCCGCGGGCACCATGGTGCGCCTGGGCAGCCGGGGGCCGACCAGCCAGGCCGAGCTGTCGCCCGACGGTCGCACCGTGGCACTGACCGGCGACAGCAACCAGATCCGCCTCATCGACGTCGCCAGCGGCGCCGAGCGCGCCCTCACCGGCCACGCCGATCAGGTCTTCGTGATGGAGTTTTCCCCCGACAGCACCCGCCTCGCCAGCGGCAGCGGCGTCAGCGAGATGGGCGTGCGCGTGTGGGACGTCGCCAGCGCCGAGAGCCGCGCCGTCGGCGGCCCGACCAGCCTGGTCAGCCGCATCCTGTGGCGCCCCGATGGACGCAGCCTGGTGTTCGGCGATGGCAGTGGAGTGGTGTGGGAGCTGGACGATGCGCTGCCCGAAGGGCCGGCCGCCCTGCGGGCGCGCATCGCGGAGATGACCAGCGCGGTGAGCGGGGCCGCCGATCTGCCGTGGACCCCCTGAGCCCTCCAGGGCTCAGGGGGCTCCGGCTCAGGGCGCCGTACAGGCCCCCTGGGTACAGCCCCCGCCCGCGCTGCCGCTGGCGCAGCCGCCGCAGCCGCTGGGCAGCGTGACCTCGGCCTGGCCCGCGCACTGGATGGTGGTGGTGCCGTTGCTGCGCGCGACCTGGGTCGCGATCAGCGTGCCGCCCTTCATGTTGTAGTACTTCAGGGTGACGTCGTTGGTGGCCATCGCGACCTGCGACACGTAGTGGTAGCAGACCCCGCCGGCCGGCTTGTAGGTCGTGGTGTCGATGGGCCCGTACGGATCCAGCGTGGCCTCGGAGCGATGCTTGACCCCGTTGGCCCAGCAGATCGGCTGCACCACGCCGGTCGGGATCGGCATCCCGATGGTCATGGTCGGCCCCGCGGTGCAGGCCCCGCTCGGCGTGCACATGGTGAACAGGTTGGTGAAGCAGCTCGGGTAGGCCGCCTCGCACATGGTCTTCTGCGCCGCTGTGCACGTCATCATCTGCATGCCGCTGTCCGCCGTCTTGCCGCCATCGCTGCCGGTGTCGTCGTCGTCGTCGCCACCGCAGGCGCCCAGCGCGAGCATCATCCCCAGGGCCACCGCCCACTGCTTCGTCTTCATCGTCGTCCCCCCGGACTATGTCCAGCCACCATGGTGCCTGGACCGCGCGCTGCACGCAACTTCGGGCTACCGGGCCGTCAGTCAGCGCACGCGCGGGCAGCGCCGCGCGATGGTGCGCGCGACGTTGATCCACATGACCTGGCCCGGCGTGATGAAGGGCTTGCCGCTGGTCATCAGGCAGACGCTGATGGCGCGATCGGGGTCGGCGTAGGCCAGCACGTTGGTGAAGCCGACGTGGCCGAAGGCGTGCGCAGAATCGGCCCCATAGGGCGAAAACCAGCTCGAACCCAGCATGAAGCCCATGGCATAGCGGATGGGCAGCCCCAGGAAGGCGTCGATCTCGAGGTAGCTCTGCTCGGCCACGGCGCGGCGCACGGTGCGCCGGTCGAACACGCGCACGCCGCCGAGCTCGCCCTCGTCGAGCAGCAGCTGGAAGAAGCGCGAGCCCTCCTCGGCGCTGCCGATGATGTTGGCCGACGGGATGATCGCGGTCAGGAAGCCGGGCTGGTTCGACAGCCGCGTGGCCTCCTCGACCCCGACGCCCAGCGAGCGCGCCAGCAGCCACGAGAACGGCGCCAGCGGGGGCGCCCCGGTGAAGGCGTTCTCGGCGACCTCGCGCACACGCTCCGGCGCCACACCATAGTTGAAGTTCGCAAAGCCCAGCGGCTTCAGGAGCTCGTCGCCCAGGAACTGGCGCAGATCGCGCCCGGTGACCCGGCGCACCACCTCGCCGATGACGAAGCCGCCGGTCACCGCGTGGTAGGCCAGCCGCCGCCCCGGCACCGACACCGGCCTGGCGTCGCACAGGATCTCGAGCACCCGCTCGGGGTTGGTCAGCAGCGCGAGGTCGACCTCGGCGCCCCCCACCGCGGGGATGCCGGCGCGGTGCGTGAGCAGGTGGCGCAGCGTGACCCACTCCTTGCCGTGGCGCCCAAACTCCGGGATGTACTCGGTGACGCGATCGTCCACGTGCAGCAGGCCGCGCTGGTCGAGCAGGTGCACCACCATGGCGGTGATGGCCTTGGAGCTGGAGAACAGGTTGAACAGCGAGTCGTGCCGGATGGGCACCGCGTGGGCCTCGATGCCGACGTCTTCGGGCGCGTTACCGCGCAGGTGGCCGATGGCGCGATCGAGCACGATCCGCCCATGGCGGCGCACGCACAGCGCGATGGCCGGGTGCAGCCCGGTCTTGTACAGCGTGGTCACCGCGCGCCAGATCTCGTCGACATCTTCGGCGCGCATACCGGCGGCGCGCGGCTCGACCTCGGCGGGGTTCCGGCTGGTCACCCGCTCGGGCGGGAACACGCGCACATGGCGGCCGGGCAGGAGTCGCTGCACGAGCTTCAGTAGAGCACGGCGACGCTGAAGCCGCCGCCGATGATCCAGCCTTCGCTGCCGAAGCCCGGAAAGCCGGGGTTGTTGGTCTGCAGCCCGTCACGACCCGGGATGGCGTCGCCGAGCTGGCCGTCGACGGCGTCGTCGGGCACCTCGTCGACCACCAGCTGCGGATAGTAGTTGTTGCCGAAGCCGGGCTGGTGCGGGTTGGGCTGGGGATTGTCGGGGGTGGCGAACTTGGTCACGTGGCGCGCCAGCAGCCGGTGCAGCTGCAGCTGCGCCCCGAAGCGGAAGCGCGCGCCGCGGATCGAGACCTCGCGCTCGCCGCCGATCAGGAAGCCGAGCCGGTGGTTGTCGACATAGTTGGAGCGCCCGGTCTGATCGGGCACCGGCGTGGGCTGGAAGTTGCCGTCCAGCATCGCGGTCCACTTGCCGATGCGATCGCGCAGCCCCAGGGTGCCCGACAGGGTGTCGAACCAGGCATAGTCGGGGTGCGCCCGCTCGGAGTGGCGGTCCTCGTACTGCGACCAGCGCCCGTACACCAGGTTGGCCGCGAGCATGGGCTGGTGGCGGCCGAGCTTCGGGGTCTCCCAGGTGCCGCCCACCGCGACCTGCAGCGGCATGTAGGCGTGCGTGAAGTCGACCGAGGCGCCCTGCTCCGAGCCGGTCGACAGGAAGTAGGTGAAGCCGGTCTGGATGCGGAAGGCCTGCTCGGTGTGGATCGTCGCCGCCAGGCCGAGTCCCTTGCGCGGCTTCCACGACACGCCCAGGTGGGGCGACACCGAGGCGCGCACGCCGATGTCGCTATCGAGCAGCACGGTGTCGAGGTTCGAGAGGTTCGACACGTACACCGGGGCCTGCGCGCTGTTCTCCAGGCTCAGCGTGAAGGCGGCGCCGACCGACCACTTGGGTCCCAGACAGACCCCGGCGCCGAACGCCAGCGAGGTCGCGGTCAGCCGGTCGGCGTACAGCTCGGGGTGCAGGCTGTTGGAGAAGTACTGCTCGCGCTCGTCGTTGTAGAACGCGCGCGCGGTGGTGAAGTCACTGAGCGGGATGAGGGCGTGCAGGCCGAGCACGACGCGACGGCCCAGGATGGGCGTGACCAGGCCGAGCATCTGGTAGCCGCGCACGTGGCTGCCGCTGCCGGCGCCCTGGCGCGGTCGCGCGGTCAGCCCATCATCGAGATCGTTGCGTGGGCGACCGCGCTCCAGCCAGGCCGTGGGCACCGCCGGCTGCTCCAGCTTGGAGCCGTCGCCATGGCGAAACGACTCCGGGCCGGTGCCCAGCACCTCGGGGATGTTGCAGCTGCCGGCGGGACACTGCGGCGAGCCCGAGCGCGCATCGACCGAGATCGAGATCTGGTCGGTCAGCACGAAGACGCCCAGCTCCAGCCCCTGCTCGGCGTCGACCAGCAGCGCGGGGTTGAAGTAGGTCGACGCCGCGCTGGCGCCGGTGACCCGGGCGTTCAGGCCGCCCGAGCCCTGCCCGCCCCCGACCAGCTCGAACAGCGGCGAGGCCGTGGCGCGGCGCGGCGCGCTGGTGCTCGCGACGGCGGCGGCGGCCACCCGGGCCAGCCCGCCGTGGCGCGGCCGCGGCCGACAGCTCATGGGTTGGGGAACTTCGCCAGTACCAGGCGCTGCACGTTCTTGCAGGTCTCCAGCTCGGCGTTGGCGCCGGTCACCACGGTCAGCTCGTTGTCCACCCGGGCAAAGTACACCCGACCGGGGTTGGTCGGCGTCGAGCCGGTGCGCAGCAGCGCCGCAGTCTGCTGCGACACCGCCTCCTGGCCATCCCAGGTCACCACCAGCTCGGGGCCGCCGAACATCAGCGACTGCTGCGGCACCGTGCCGGCGTAGCTGGCCCAGTCCCGTTGCGCGACATAGCGCTCGCCCAGGCCGGTGACCAGGGTGAAGCCCTCCTTGCCGTCGTTGTCCCAGTCCTCCATGCCGGCGGCGGCGTTGCCGGGCAGCGCGGGGAAGCTGGTCAGCGCCTTGTCGGGATCGCCGACCATCCACTGGCTGGTCAGGAAGGTGGCCATGTTGGCGCCGCGCAGGCTGTAGGCGCGCCCGAGCGTGAAGTCGCAGGTGTTGCCGGACGCCGACGGCTTGAAGGTGCCCTTGCGTCCGACGCTCGACGAGCGCTTGGCCAGCGCCTCCATGGTGGGCTCCTTCAGGGTCACCGTGGTGGTGCCGGTGACGCGGAAGCCGCAGTCGAGGCTCTTGGTGATGGTGAAGTCGTCGCCAGTCTGCGTGATGTCGTGGTAGTACCAGTTCACCGCCTTCTGCTGCGCGCCCAGCGCGGTCGAGAAGGTGACCTGGGCGGCGATCCAGACCCCCGTCATGCTGCACGGCGGGGTGCCGGGCGGGGCGTCCACGGGCGGGCCGCCGTCCGCGATCACGCCGCTGTCGATGACCTTGCCACCGTCGATGTCGCCCTCGGGGCCGATGACCTTGTCCTCGGCGCAGGCCGAGAGCATGGAGGCCGCCACCAGTGCCACAATCAGCTTCGACATCACCCACCTCCGTGTTGCGAGAGCGTGACGGTACTTGAATTTGATTCTCGATCCAAGCAAAATAGAACACGTTCTAGTTCGAGCCCGCGCCTCGCGGACGCGAACTATCCGGTCTTGCTGGCGGGGCTGAAATGGAGTCGGGATGCGACGCCTCTTGATCATCGCCACGCTGCTCTGGTCCAGCGGCTGCCAGCTGTTCGGCACCAACGCCATCCCGCCCGACGGCGGCCCCGGCGATGTCGACGGCAGCCCGCTCGACGCGGGCCCGGCCGACGCGGCGCCCGATGCGGCGCCCGCCAGCGACGCCATGGTCTTCAATGGCCTGCTCGCCATCATCGGCGACCGCCCCGAGGTCACCGGCAGCTGTGACGCGCTGACCGACTACACCGAGATGACGGGCCACTTCACCGGCGCCACGCGCATGCCGGTCAGCGCCGGCTGGGACTTTGACACCGACGCCGACGCCTACAACGACCCCAGCTACGGCTTCCAGCCCAACTGGGCCAGCGCGCCCTCCGAGCGCTTCAGCGTGCGCTTCACCGGCAAGCTCAGCCTCGCCAGCGCCGGCATGCACTGCTTCAGCATCGACATCGGCGCCACCGGCACCGGCATCGTGACCGGCAAGAACGCCTGCGGGCAGGTCTACGTCAACGCCGGCACCGGCAGCGGGCAGGCCACACGCCGCCTCATCGAGACCGGCTACCAGGCCGAGAGCGCGACCGCCAACCAGGCCTGCGTCATGCTGCCCGCCGGCGAGCAGCCCTTCGACATCGTGTTCTGGTACTTCAACATCTTCGAGCGCGCGCGGTTGCGGGTGCGCCACTGCGCCGGCGGGACCTCGATGTGCACGCCGGACCAGCCCATCGCGGCGAGCGCGGTGCGCCTGTAGGGCCTCAGCCCTTGCTGCCGGCCTGCAGGAAGAAGAAGCCGCCCGCCGACAGCACGAAGTCGAGCAGGATGACCACGAACGAGGCCGCGATGACCGCGCGCGTGGTCGCCGCGCCGACGCCCTCGCTGCCGCCGCGCGCGCGCAGGCCGAAGAAGGCGCTGACGATGGGGATGGCGACGCCATACGCGAAGCACTTGGTCAGCCCGATGATGAGGTCGGGGAAGCTGACCCGCGACACGTCATAGAAGATCTCCGGGTTGACGCCGAAGTAGAACTTCGCGGTCAGCCCGCCCAGGCCCAGCGCCGCGACCACGCCGAACGCCGCCAGCACCGGCGTCATCACGATCGACGCCAGCAGGCGCGGCACCACGAGGTACGACACCGGATCGACGCCGCACATGCGCAGGGCGTCGACCTGCTCGGTGACCTGCATCGAGCCAACCTCGGCGGCGATCCCCGCGCCGACGCGCGTGGCCAGCATGCTGGCGGTCAGCGTGGGCCCGATCTCGTGCACCGCGACCTTGAGAAACTCGGCGCCCACCATCGACAGGTCGCCGGTGATGCGGCCGATCTGCAGGCAGGTCTGGAACACCAGCACCATGCCCAGGAAGCCCAGCGTGACGGCCACGAACAGCAGCGACTTGTTGCCGACCTGGTGCATCTGCCGC
>JADYYK010000192.1 GCA_020853705.1 Deltaproteobacteria bacterium | reverse complement strand
TGTCGGTGCTGGGCGGGCGCTCCGACGGGCGCGCCTACGAGGGGGCGCCGCGGCCCAAGCTGAAGGGCAAGCGCGGGGCGCCGGTGGCGGCCGAGCGCGGCAAGCGGCGCGGCGGACCGCCCGAGCGGCGCTCCGGCGGCGGACCGCCCGGGCGGCGTGGCGGCGGTGGCGGGGGGGGTGGCGCTGGTGGTGGTGGGGCGCGCAAGGGGCCGGGAGGGCGCACCAGCAAGCGGCGCGGGCGCTAGAGCACGGTCGCGTGGGCTGCCCAGCCTGGCTGGGTGGCCCTCATGCGGCGCGGGGCAGCGGGCTCAGGGTCGAGCCCAGGGCGGTGCGCACGCGAGCGGCCAGCTCGAAGCGGGCGGCGGCGCGCGACACCACGGCGACGCCGGGCAGCCGCAGGAAGCGCTCGATCTCGCGTAGCAGCGGCGGCACCACCACCACGATGGGGACGTTGCCCAGGGTGCGGTCGCCGCGCAGGGCGGCGATGGCCAGGGTCCACTCGCTGTCGCGGGCGTGAGCGTCGATCACGATGACGTCGGGCTGGGCCGCGCCGGCGAGCAGCTCGAGCTCGCTATCGACCGCGCTGAGCATCCAGGCCGACACCCGGCCCAGGCAGCTGCGGGCCAGCTCAGCGCTGTCGTCGCCACGACCGATGACCACCACTCTCGCGCGCATGGCTGACCTCCGCTGCGGGGTATTGCAGCCGCCGTGCCGGAGCTTCGGCGGGCTAACCAGCTGAAACGGCGTGGCGCTCTGGTGCTGGCACCAGGGTGCGCGCACCAGATGCGCGGGCGCCGGGCGGCGATGGTTCAGGCCTGGTACAGGGGCGGGGTGCGCTCGGCGGCGAGGTCGAAGCCGCTGCGGCCACCGCTGACGCCGGTCCCTGGCGAGGTGCGGCGGCGTGCGGTCGGGGTCGACGGCTGGGTGAAGTCGTCGTCGGGGCCGAGCAGGGCGTGCACCCGCGCAGCCAGGTCGAAGCGGGCCGCGGCGCGCGACACCACGGCGACGCCGGCCAGGTGCAGGAAGCGCTCGACCTCGCGCATCAGGGGCGGGATCACGATGACGATCGGGGTCGCTGCCAGGCGGCGGTCGGCGCGCAGGGCGCTCACCGTGCGGGTCCAGTCGGCGCCATGCACGCTGGCGTCGATGATGACGAGGTCGGGACGGGCCGCGCTGGCCAGCAGCTCGAGCTCGCTGTCTACCGCGCTGAGGACGAGGCCGGGGTCCTGAGCCAGGCAGGTGCGCGCTAGCTCCTGGGTGCCCGCATCACGACCGATCAACACCACACTTGCCTGCATCTCCATCTCCTTCGCCAGCCCCGGACCTCCCGGTTGACGGTCCTTCACTGCAGCTGGCGTGCCCATGCAACCTGGTGATCTCAGGTCGGGGTTGTGACGCGGACGGAGAACCTGTGACCGTGGCGGTTACAGCCGGCGGCCCTGTGACTGTCCCCTGGTCAAGCCAAGCGTGCGCTGCGCAACATGTTGAAACTGCGTGGGGACAGTGCGGCGTGGCCCATGCAATGCTGGCCATGATGCGACCTCATTGGCTGGGACTCGTCGTGCTGGTGGCGTGTGGCTGCGGCGGCGGAGGTGACGGCGACGCCGGTGATGGTGGCGCGGGGGCCGACACCGGGCTGGCACGCGACGCCGGGGCTGGTGATGGCGCGGTGTCGGGGGACGGTGGGGCCGCTACCGATGCCCGCGTGGTTGACGGCGGCGCACGTGATGGTGGTGCGCCGGTGCCGCTGCTGCGCGAGACGTTCACGACCGCGGCGGCGGCCTGGCCAGCGCCGTGGGTCGTCGCGGGCGGCGTGGCGGCGCACAGCGTGGTCGGTGGGCGGGGGCGGCTGCTGCCGACCCTGAGCAGCTATGCGCTGGCGCGCATGCACGTGCCGGCCGCCGTGGTCGACGCCGAGGCGCGCTACAAGGTGCGGTTCACCGAGCCGGGGCTGATGGGCGCGGGCTTCTATCTGCGCCAGAACGGCGGCTGGCTGCAGGGCACCGCGACGCACGGGCAGGGCTATGCCGCCTTCCTGGAGGGCTTTCGCGGGCCGCGCCTGGGGGTGTGGCGGGAGGTCGATGGGGTCGAGATGGAGATCGCATTCACCACGTTCCCGACGCTGGCCGCCAACGTCGACTACCAGCTGCGCTTCACGGTGACCCAGGAGGGCTCCATGACGCGCCTGCACGCCGAGGTCACGCGGCCCGACATGCCGGCGCTGCCCGCGGTGGTGGTGGATGCGCTGGATGGCACCGCGATCCTGCAGAACCGCGCTGGCGCGATCGCGGTGGACGCCTACAGCAACCAGAACGTGGGCGGCACCGTGGGCGAGGTGCTGTTCGACGACATCGAGGTCGACGCGCGGTAGGGCGGAGAACAGGCGACGGGTGGCAGGCGACAGGCGACGGGCGACAGGCGACGGGCCACAGGCGACAGGCGACGGGGATGCGCGGCTAGCTGCCCTGGCTGGCGCGCGGGGACAGGCGCTGGTAGGCGACGCTGGCCAGACGCTGGCCGAGGGCGCCCAGGGTGAGCAGGCCGCGCAGCGCCCAGGCCTCGCGATCGGCGCGCATCTCGGCGGGATAGACCGAGGTGCCGAAGTCGAAGATGCGCTGGGCCTTGGCGGTCTGGCCGCGGGCCAGCGTGGCCAGGCCGTGGCGCGCGATGTCGTGCCGCACGAAGGCGCGCACCAGGTCGGCGCGCGTCATGCCCAGGCGCTCGAGGATGGCGCCGTCGAGCTCGATGGTGCTGGCGTACTCGTCGACCAGGTACTTGAGGGCGCCGCTCTGCGCCTGCTGCGCGGTCTGGTTGCTGGGGTGCCAGCGGTAGGCGAACAGCGGCTTGTCGATGAACAGCGCGGTGCCGGCGACCGCGAGCAGGCGCCAGTGGAACCACTTGTCGGGGTTGATCATGCGCCCGCCGCCGTAGCCCTCGATGGCCTCGTACAGCGCGCGCGGGTAGGCGGTCGACGCGAAGTTGAAGGGGTTGGCGACGCGCTCGAGGCAGCGCCGCAGCAGCACATCGGCGGCGACGCGGTAGACCGGGGCGCCCAGCACGCGCTCGAGGGCGGCGTCGCGGTCGCCGGGCAGCCACAGCGCGCTGCTGGGGCCGGTGCGCCCGGTGATGGCGTCGTCGGGATCGATGACGTCGAAGGTGCTGGAGATGACGGCGCGGCCGGCGTCGTGGTTCAGCCCGGGCAGCGCGCCCAGCAGGGTGTGATAGTCGGCCAGCGCGCCCGGGCGCATCAGGTCGTCGGACGACAGCATGATCATGGTGTCGCCGGTGGCCAGGCGCGCCGCGCGGTCGAGGTTATGCGAGAAGCCGACGTTCTTCCGGTTGACGTGCACGCGCACGCGCGGGTCGCCGGGCGCGTTGACCACCGCGACCGAGTCGTCGGTGCTGGCGTTGTCGGACACCAGCACCTCGAGGTCGGCGTGCGACTGCGACAGCACGCTGGCCAGGGTGCGCGGCAGGTAGCGCGCATAGTTGTAGTTGGGGATGCAGATGGAGAACTTCATCGTGTGCTCGCGGCGTTGCCGATCAGGGTGTCGACCTGCTTGACGAGATCGCCGCGCGACACCGGCTTGGGCATGAACAGCTGGGCGCCGAGCTCCAGCGCGCGCGACTTCTTGGGGTCGCTGGCGCGCGCCGAGACC
>JADYYK010000191.1 GCA_020853705.1 Deltaproteobacteria bacterium | reverse complement strand
CGAGCCCGCTCCAGGTCCGCGCGAGGAACGCGCGGTGGGGGGAGGCTCCGCGGGCTTTGCCCGTGGAGGGGGGACGGGAACGTCCCCCTGACGATCGACTTCGGGCCGGTGCGCTTCTGGAAGGGGAAATAGGGCCTAGATGTAGGTCGGCACGTTGACGCGGTGACCTTGCGGCCCGAACGAGGCGATGGGCAGAAAGTCGTGCCGGGTGGCGTTCCAGGCGTACAGCATGCCGCCCATGACGCCGTTGATCACCGCGTCGAGGACCAGATAGGCGACGTCGTACATCGGCTCGCCGTCCATGGTCGCGGCCAGCCGGTCGCTGGCCGAGAAGTAGGCGCCGACGTCGCAGTGCGAGTGGTAGATCACGCGCGTGACCCGCTGGGCGCCCTTGCGCAGCGACTTGTCGAGCAGCTGAGCGTCGCTGGGGCCGAAGAAGTAGGCCGTGCGGGCGTCGCGCTTGAAGGTCACGGGATCCAGCGCGTGCATCTGGTTCTGGCGGTTCTCGCAGCGCAACAGCTCGTCGACCGTGATGCCCTCGGGGCCGCCCAGCATCAGGCCGCAGCACTCCTCGGGGTAGCTCTCGGCGGCGTGCGCATACGCCGCCAGCATCACAGTTGCGGGGATCTCGACCTCGACGTGTCTACCAGACATCGCGCTTCTCCAGACCCAGCAGCGGCAGATAGCGTTCACCGCGATCGGGGATGAGAGCCACCATGCAGGCTCGCTCGCCGGCTGGCAAGCGCCGCGCGAGGCGCAGCGCGCCCGCGATGGCGGCGCCGCCCGAGTGGCCGATGAAGATGCCCTCCTCGGCGTGGAAGCGCTCGGCCACGTCCCAGCCCTCCTCGGTCGGCATGGGCATGACCTCGTCGAGCTCGGCCGGGTGGTAGATCGCCGGCACGATCGACGACGCCATGTGCTTGAGCCCCTCGAGGCCGTGAAGGGCGTCCTCGGGCTCGATCGCGCAGACGTGGATGGCGCGGCGGTGCTCCTTGAGGCGGCGCGCGGTGCCCATGATGGTGCCCGAGGTGCCGATGCCGGCGACGAAGTGGGTCAGCTTGTCGCCCAGCGCCTCCAGCAGCTCGGGGCCGGTGCTCAGGTAGTGCGCCAGCGGGTTCGACGGGTTGGAGTACTGGTCGGGGTAGAACCAGCGCTCGGGATCCTCGGCGACCAGCTGGCGCACCAGGCGGATGGCGCCGTCGGAGCCCTCCATCTCGGACGAGTAGACGATCTCGGTGCCGTAGGCCTCGGTGATGGCCTTGCGCGCCGGGGATACGTTGGCCGGCATCACCAGGGTGACCGGGTAGCCCAGCGCGGCGCCGAACAGCGAGTAGGCCACCCCGGTGTTGCCCGAGGTGGCGTCGATGATGCGCTTTCCGGCGCGCAGCCGGCCGTCGGCCAGGGCGTCGCGCAGCATCTGCAACCCGGGGCGATCCTTGACCGAGCCGCCCGGGTTCATGAACTCCAGCTTGGCGTGCAGCTCGACGCGGCCGCCGAACTCGCGCTCCAGCGCGGGCATGCGCACCAGCGGAGTGCGCCCGACCAGATCGGCGACCGAGTCGCACAGGGTCTCGTTGCGCGTGGTCACGCGGCACCCGCGCCGGCGTCGGCACTCGCGCCTGGGCTGCCGCCAGCATCGCCGGCGTCTCCGTGCGCCGGGCAGCCCGGAGCGCGCCGCAGCCTGAGCCTGCGCACGTCCCCGGCCAGCCCCGACAGCAGCATCAGCCAGGCGTGCCCCGCGCTGCCGCCCTGGCCCAGCAGCTTGACCACCTCCAGCGCCGCCAGCGCTCCCGCCCACGCCGCCACCGGCGCCGCCGGGGCATCCGACTCGGCGCGCTCGTCGGGCGCCGGCCAGACACAGCGCGCGCACGGCGCCCCGGCCACGCGCTGATCGAGCACCGCGACCTGGGCGTCCCAGCCGTCGCTGACCGCGACCACCCAGGGCACCCGCGCCTGACGCGCCCAGGCGTCCAGCGCCGCGCGCGCCGCGGCGCCCGCACCCGCCTCGACCACCGCGTCCGCGCCCGCGACGGCCGCTTGCGCCCCCACACGCACCGCACACAGCGTGGTCAGCGCCGCCACGCGCGCCGGCACGTCGCCGAGGCCGGCGTCGATCACCAGCGTGCCCACGCCCGCGCCGGCCAGCGCCAGCGCGGTCGCCGCGGCCTCGGGCGTCGCGCCCAGGATGCACACGGTGGCGTCCGCCAGGCGGACCTGCGCGGCCACGTCCCAGCCCGGGAGCGCGAGCTGGCGGGCATAGCGCCGCCGCTCGTAGTCGCCGAGCTCCTGGGTCATGCCTAGCCCGCGCCGCCCGCGATGGCGGGGACGATCGAGATCTCGTCGCTGTCCTTGACCGGGGTGTCGAGGTTGGCGAGGAAGCGGATGTCCTCCTCGTTGGCGAAGATGTTGACGAAGCGGCGCACCTGGCCCGACTCGTCACACAGGCGCTCCTTGATGCCCGGGAAGTTCTTCTCGAGATCTGCCAGCACGGCGCCGATGGTGGCGCCCTCGGCCTTGACCTCTTCCTGACCGTTGGTCAGCTTGCGCAGCGGGGTGGAAATGCGGACGGTGGCCATCTAGGAGCTCCTCTTCTGGGTATGAAAGGCGTCGAAGTCGGCCAGGCGCGCGCCGATCACCGGCAGGGTCCCGAGCTTGCCGACCAGCGGCTCGGTGGTCTTGAGGCCATTGCCGGTGATGGACACCACGATGGACTCGTCACGTGAGATGCGCCCCTCGTCGAGGAGCTTCAGGGTGGCGCCCAGGGTGACGCCGCCCGCGGTCTCGGTGAAGATGCCCTCGGTCTCGGCGAGCAGCTTCATGGCCGCGATGATCTCGGCGTCGTCGGGCGCGCCGGCGAAGCCGCCCGAGCCGGTGATGGTCTTGATGGCGTAGTAGCCGTCGGCCGGGTTGCCGATGGCCAGCGACTTGGCGATCGTGCTGGGCACCTTGACCGGCTTGATGACCTCGCGCCCGGCGCGCACGGCGTCGGCGATGGGCGCGCAGCCGGCGGCCTGGGCGCCGTGGTAGCGCGTGCCCGCGCCCGCCACCAGGCCGAGCTTCTCGAGCTCGCCGAAGGCCTTGGCGATCTTGGTGATCAGCGAGCCGCCCGCCATCGGCGCCACCACGTGGTCGGGCAGGCGCCAGCCCAGCTGCTCGGCGATCTCGTAGCCATAGGCCTTGGAGCCCTCGGCATAGAACGGGCGCAGGTTGACGTTGACGAAGCCCCAGCCGTACTTGCCGGCGACCTCGGAGCACAGCCGGTTGACGTCGTCATAGGTGCCGTTGATGCCGATCACGTTGGCACCATAGATCTGGGTGCCCATGATCTTGGTCTGCTCGAGATCGTGCGGGATCAGGATGTAGGCCGTCAGGTGCGCCTGCGCGGCGTGGGCCGCGACGGCGTTGGCCAGGTTGCCGGTCGACGCGCACGCGATCACGTTCATGCCGAACTCGCGGGCCTTGGACACCGCCACCGAGACCACGCGATCCTTGAACGACAGCGTCGGGTACGACACCGCGTCGTTCTTGATCCACAGCTCGCGCAGCCCGAGCTTCTTCTCCAGGTTGTGCGCGCGCACCAGCGGCGTCATGCCGACCTGCGCGCCCACGGTGGCGGCGCCGTCCAGCGGCAGGAGCTCCGCGTAGCGCCACATCGACTGCGGGCGCGCCTCGATGACGGCGCGGGTCAGGACCTTGCCGATGCCGTCGTAGTCGTAGGCGACCTCGAGCGGGCCGAAGCAGAACTCGCACACGTGCACCGGGGCCTTGGCGACCTCCTTGCCGCACTCGCGACACTTGAGCGCACGCGCGAAGGCGCCCAGCGGCGTCGGCGCGGTGCCGGGCTCGCGGGCGGGGCTGCTCTGGGGTGCTGCGGAGGCGGTGCGGACGACTTCAAGCGGCATCGGGGACCTCGACTGCTGTGCATGCTGGGCACCGGCGTGAGAAGCGGACGGTGCGGAAGCGGGCGCTGCGAGCATCATAAGACAGAAGCCGGCCTTGGCCAGCGCCAGCGCCGCGCGGGGCTTGAAGCAGCCTCAGCACCGCGAGCGCCTGCAGCGCCCCGATGACCCCGGGCAGCGGCCCCATGACCCCGGCGGCGGCGCAGGTGGCGGCCTCGGGGCTGACCTCCGGGGGGGCCTCGAACAGGCAGCGCAGGCAGGGCCCGCCGGGCATGATGACCGCGACCTGGCCGGCCCAGCCCAGCGCACCGCCGTGCACCAGCGGCACCGCCGCGGCCCGGCAGGCGTCGTTGAGCATCAGCTTGGTGGCCTCGCCATCGGTGGCGTCGACCACCACGGCGTGGCTGCGCGCCAGCGTGGTGGCCTCGGCGGCGTCGAGCCGACGCGGCAGGGTGGCGAGGTCGAGCGCCCTCGCGGCGTCGCCGGGCGCAGTCGGCGACGCCGACGTCGGCGCGGGCAGCCCTGCCAGCGCGCGCGCCAGGGCGTCCACCTTGAGACTGCCGACGTCGGAGCTCCGGTAGCAGAGTTGCCGATGCAAGGTGGTTGCATCGACGCGGTCGTCATCGGCCACGGTCAGCGCGCGCACCCCGGCGCGCACCAGCGCCTCGGCCACCGCGCAGCCCAGGCCGCCGGCGCCGACCAGCAGGACGCGGTCAGGGGACGGACCGGAAGCGCTCATTGACCGCGAAGTGACGCTCGCCGGTGTCGGCGAGGATGGCGGCGACCGGGCCCGGTGCGCCCTCGGCCAGCAGCTGCAGCGCGACCGCGACCACGCCGCCTGACGAGTGGCCGGCCAGGATGCCCTCGCGCCGGCTGAGGTCGTGCGCGACCTGCCAGGCGGCGCGCGCGCCGATCGGGCGCAGCTCGCTGATGTTGGGCAGCGCACCCGGCGCCACGCTGAGGCCCTGGATGACGCCGGCCAGCGGATCTCCGGGATCGTCGGCCGGGCCGCGCACCACGCCGACCACCCGGCAGCCGGGCGCGCGATCGGCCAGCTCGGCGCCCACGCCGCGCGCGGTCTGCCCGGTGCCGACCCCGACCACGACGACGGCGGGCGGGCCCAGGGCCTCGACGATCTCGCGCGCGATCTCGACCCCGCCCAGGTGGCCGGCCGGGTCGGTCCCGAGGTCGACGAAGACGCCGCCGGGCGACGCCGCGCGGGTCACGGCGACCTCGCGCATCTCGTCGGGCGGCGCCATCACGACCTCGGCGCGGTAGGCGCGCAGCAGCGCCAAACGCTTCTTCGAGATCTCGCTGGGCACCACCAGGGTGCAGCGGTAGCCGCGGCGCGCGCCGACCACCGCCAGCGACAGCCCCAGGTTGCCGGCGTGGCAGGCCACCAGGGTGGCGCCGGCGCCGACGCCCGAGGCGGCGAGCCGCGTGATGACGGCGTTGGCGACCCGGTCGTGCATGCTGCCGCCCAGGTTCCAGTGCTCGCACTTGGCCCACAGCTGGGCGCCGGGCGGCGGCAGGCGATGCAGGCGGACCAGCGGTGTGGCCCCGACCAGGCTGATCGCGGGGGCGCCGCTCACCCCGCTGCCTTGCCGCACTCGTTGCACTTGCCGTTCTTGCCGATGACCCCGATGCAGCTGCCGTCGGAGCACAGCTCGCGGTTGTCCCAGTCGCTGTCGCCATCGCCGCCGCCGGCCGCGCCGGCGCCACTGCCAGCCTTGGGCGGCTTGCTCAGCTGCTTGTCGGGCTTGCCGCCCTTGTCGGCCTTGAAGGCCTTGTCGAGGTGCGCCTTGGCCTTGTCGGCCGCGCTGGCGCCAGTGGCGTTGGTGTTGACGGCCCTGGCGCCACCCGCCGGGCGCTTGCCGGCGCGGCCGCACTCGTTGCACTTGCCGTCCTCGCCGATGACCCCGATGCAGGCGTCGTCGGAGCACAGCTCGCGGTCATCGAAGTCGATCTCGTCTGGGGCGTCGGCGTCGTCGGGGGCCACGGCGCCCGGAACCTAGCGCAAGCGGGCCCGATACGCACCCGGGATTTGACCTGGAAGGGCGCGGCGGGCTAGCGTGTGGTCCCAGGAGGCACCCTGCCATGGCCGAGTTCTCGAACTTCACGTCTCTCCCGCCCAACGAGGAAGCCCACTTCGTGGTCTACGAGGAGAAGTCGACCAAGAACTCGACCTCGGCGCGCAACATCGCGCTGGGCATCGCAATCCCGCTGTTCCTCATCATCGTCATCAACTACCTGACCAACCGCAGCGAAGAGAAGAGCATCATCCCCGACGAGGCGCCCGCCGTGTCGGCGCCCGCGCCGCGCCCGTCGGCGCCGCCGGCCCCGGCCGAGTCGCCGGTGGCCCCCGTGGGCGCGGCCCCCGCTGGTGGCGCTCCCGCCGCGGCCCCCGCGGGTGGCGCGCCTGGCGCTGCTCCGGCTGGTGGCGCCGCGCCGGCCGCCGCCCCGGGCACCAAGTAGCTCAGCCCCCTCGAGGCGAAGCTTCGAGGCGCGCTGTTCCGCTCCGCTCCCCCCTCGCGCCGCGTCCGCGGCGCCTCCAGCAAGACCTCGAGTATTACTTCAAGTTCTTGAACAGCGCGTTCAGCTTGGCCTTGGCGTCCTCGACCGAGGCCTGGGCCACGTGCTTGTCCTTGTTCTTGAAGTCGAAGTGCGAGCAGAAGTTGGCCGCCTCACGATCACGGATGAAGGCCGCCTCGGGCTCGCGACACTTGTTGTGCAGCGACTCGTCATACAGCGCGCAGTTCTTGCAGACGTGCATGTCGACGCCACAGTGCGGGCAGCTGTCGCGCCGCCCGACCTTGACGCCGACCTTGACCTCGAAGTGCTGCTCGTTTCCGCACGAATAGCAGAAGTACGCCATGCGCGATCCCTAGCACGCACGCCGCCGCCGCACCAGCCAGCCCAGCCCCAGCAGGCCGACCAGCAGCAGCACCCCGCCGAGACCACCCGCTCCCGGCCCGCCGCCGCCGCCCGCGCCGACGCTGCAGCCGCCGCCGTTGCCACCCGACATGCCGCTGTCGACCGCCGGGGCCCCGCCGTCGCTGCCCGGCCCGACCCCGCCATCCGGCCCGGCCACCGCGGCGTCATCACCCGGCCCGACCGCGCCATCGACCACCCCGCCGCCGCCATCGCCGGCCACCGCGCCATCCGCGGCCACGCCGGCGTCGATCATCACCGTGGTCACCGTGAACGAGCCCGACGACACCGCGGTGCCGCCAGGCCCCACCACCGAGATGGGCCCCCCGAAGGTCTGCGCCGGCACGTTCGCCGTGATGGCCGTGTTCGAGACCACGCTGAAGATGCTGGCGTCGATGGTGCCGAAGCGCACCGTGGTGGCCCCGCTGAACCCGGTCCCGGTGACGGTGACCTGGGTGCCCACCGGCCCGCTGGTCGGCGTGAACGACGTGATGGTCGGCGCCCCGGGCACGGTGAAGCTGGCCGCCGAGGTCGCGGTGCCGCCGCTGGCGACCACGCTGATGGGGCCGCTCTGCGCGCCCACCGGCACGTTGGCGCTGACCACGGTGCCGCTGACCATGGCGAACGCGGTCGCGGGTGTGCCGCCGAAACGCACCGCGGTGACGCCGTTGAAGTTGGTGCCGTTGATGGTGACCGCGGTGCCCGGGCCGCCGGTGCTCGGGGTGAACGAGGTGATGGACGGCCCGACCTGGAACGCCGTGCTCGAGGTGGTGCTGCCCCCCGGGGTGGTGACCTGGATGGCCGCGCTGACCGCGCCCGGCGGCACCGTGGCGCTGAGCTGCGTGGGTGACACCACGGTGAAGGTCGCCGCGGTGGTCCCGAAGCGCACGCTGGTGGCGCCGGCCAGGTTGCTGCCGTTGATGGTGACGGTGGCGCCGACACCGCCCGAAGGCGGCGTGAACGACGTGATGGTCGGGGGCAGGTAGACCACGAAGTCCGACCCCGACACCCCGGTGCCGCCCGGCGTGATGACGCGGACCGGGCCGGTCGTGGTCCCGCTGGTCACGCGGGCGACGATCTGGCTCGGGGTGCTCGAGGTCACGGTGCCGGCGGTGCCATTGAAGGTCACCGACGACGCCAGGTCGAAGTTCAACCCGGTGATGGTCACCGAGGTGTTCCACGGCCCCGCGGTCGGTGTGAAGCTGGTGATGACCGGGCCGGCCCGGAAGCTCCCGTTGCTGACCCCGGTGCCGCCCGCCGCGGTGACGCGGATGGGCCCGATCAGCGCACCCGCGGGCACCGTGGTGTTGATCTGGGTGTCTCCGGCCACCGAGAAGGTCGCGGCCACGCCGCCGAAGGTGACCGCGGTGGCGCCGGTGAAGTTGCGCCCGGTCAGCACCACGCTGGTGCCGACCGCGCCCAGGCTGGGCGAGAAGCTGACCAGGTAGGGCGCGACCTGGAAGTTCGTGGTCGAGCTGCCGCTCTGGCCGTTGGCCAGCACGCGGATGGGGCCGCTCAGCGCGCCCAGCGGCACCCGCGAGCGCAGCGTGGTCGAGTTGATGTACGTGGTCGAGACCCCGGCCTGATCCATGGTCCAGTACACCACCGAGGTCGGCGTGAAGTTGGTACCGGTGATGGTGACCAGGGTGTCGTTGGGGCCCAAGGTCGGCGAGAAGCTGGTCACGGTGGGACCGGGCGGGATGAAGGTGAAGTCGGTGCCGCTCTGGCCGGTGCCGCCGACCGGGGTGACCACCGTGATGGGGCCGGTGCTGGCGCCGGCGGGGACCATGGCGGTGATGGTCAGCCCCGAGGCATCGACGGTGAAGCTGGCGGCGTCGACCCCGTTGAAGCGCACCGCGCTGGTGTTCTGGAAGTTGAGGCCGTCGATGGTCACGGTGGCGCCGGGGCCGCCGCTCGGGGTGAAGCTCTGGATGGCGGGGCCGACGATGAAGTCGGTCGCCGTCATGCCGGTGCCGCCGGGGGTGGTCGCGCTGATCTTGCCGGTGGTGGCGCCGGCCGGGACGATGGCGGTGTAGCTGGTGTAGCTGCCGCCGACCGAGGAGAACGCCGCGCTGACGCCGTTGAACTTGATGCCGCCGGCCTGGATCTGGCTCAGGTTGGCGACCGTCAGGTTGATGGTGCGCCCGGCGATCCCCCCCGCCGGCGTGAAGGCGCTGATGCTGGGGATGGGCAGGAAGTCGGCGGTCGAGGTGCCGGTGCCGCTGGGGGCGTTGACGCTGATGGTGCCGCGCCCAGCCGAGGCCGGCACCACCGCGGTCACCGTGTTGTCATCGATGAAGGTGTAACTGGCGGCCAGCTGGCTGCCAAACAGCACGTTGGTCACGCCGGTGAAGCCGCTGCCGACGATGGTGACCGTGGTGCCCACGGTGCCCGAGGTGGGCACGAAGTTGTCGACGGTCGCCGCCGAAGCCATCCGCGCCAGCCCCAGCGCGCACACCAGCACCCCCCAGAAGGTCGAGAGACGACGAACGTTCATGCAGGCCCCCGCGCCGATCATATCAGATTCAGGACGATTTCCGCGTTGACGCCGGGGGGGAGCGGGTGTTACGGAAACCGCCATGTACGACACGTCGGACCTCAAGAAGGGCCTCAAGATCATGTTCGAAGGCGGCCCTTTCCTCGTCATCGAAGCGCAGTTCGTGAAGCCCGGGAAGGGCGCCGCGTTCACGCGCACCAAGATGCGCAACCTCCTGACCGGGTCGACCATCGAGCGCAACATCCGCTCGGGCGAGAAGATGCCGCCGGCCGACGTCGAGGAGAACGAGATGACCTTCCTCTACAAGGAGGGCGACGCCTTCGTGTTCATGGACTCGCGCACCTATGACCAGGTGCAGCTGGCCGAGAACCTGATCGGCGACGACTGGCGCTGGCTCAAGGACAACCTGGCCTGCCACGTGCTGTTCTACAACTCGCGCCCGATCGCGATCTCGCTGCCCAACTTCGTCGAGCTGCAGGTCACCAAGAGCGAGCCCGGCGTCAAGGGCGACACCTCGGGCGGCGCCATGAAGGCCGCCACGCTGTCCACCGGCGCCGAGATCAACGTGCCGCTGTTCATCAATGAAGGCGACTTCCTGCGCATCGACACCCGCGACGGTCAGTACATCGAGCGCGTCAAGGGCGGCTGAGCGAGAGTAGACTCGTCGGGCGTGGGTCTCGACGCCCTCATTGCGCAGCGCACCTTCATCGCGGAGCTGCGCGGCGAACATCCCGAGGTGGTGTGCGGGCGCGTGGCCGCGGCGTCCGAGGTCGGCGCGCGCGTGGTCGACTCGACCGGCTGGATCCTGGTCGCCGGGGTGGCGCTGCGGCCGGGCGACTGGGTCGTGGTCGAGGGCACCCTGGGGCGCAACGGGATCCTGCTGGCGACCCACGCCACGGTGGCGACGCCGTACCGCAAGGGCGGCCACTTTGGCAGCCCGGGGGACGAGTTCGTGCGCCTGGGCGGGCGCCTCGGGCGCCTCCAGCTGCGCGACCAGGCCATGCAGGCGGTGCGCGACTTCTTCCACCAGCGCGGCTTCATCGAGGTCGAGACCCCGCTGATGGTGCCGTCGCCGGGCCTCGAGCTGCACCTCGACGCGGTGGCGGCCGACGACAGGTTCCTCATCACCTCGCCCGAGTACCAGCTCAAGCGCGTGCTGGCGGGGGGCGCCGACAAGGTGTTCTCGATCTGTCGCTGCTTCCGCCGCGGCGAGCGCGGGCCACACCACAACCCCGAGTTCACCATGATCGAGTGGTACCGCGCCTGGGCCGGCTACCAGACCATCATGGCCGACACCGAGGAGCTGGTGGCCGCGGTGGCGCGCGCGGTGCTGGGCACCACGCAGGCGCGGCTGCCCGACACCACCGATGGCGGCGCCGGCCTGGAGCTGGGGCCGCCCTGGGAGCGCATCACCGTGGGCGGCGCCATGCTGCGCTGGGCCGGCTTCGCGGTGAACGGCGACGAGACCGCGGCCGATCTGCTGGCGCGCGCGCGCACCGCGGGCCTGGCCATGTCGGGCATCGACGACCGCTCGCCGTGGGACGACGTCTTCTTCGCCGCCTTCCTCGAGGCGGTGGAGCCGCAGCTGGGGCGGGGCAGGCCCACCATCGTGTACGAGTGGCCGGCGCCGCTGGCCGCGCTGGCGCGCCACAAGCCGGGCGACCCGCGCGTGGTCGAGCGCTTCGAGGCCTACGCCGGCGGCCTCGAGCTGTGCAACGCCTTCGGCGAGCTGACCGACCCGGCCGAGCAGCGCCGCCGCTTCAAGAAGGATCTGGCCGACCGCGCCGCGCGCAAGAAGGCGCTGTACCCGGTCGACCTGAAGTTCCTGGCCGCGCTCGACGAGGGGCTGCCGCCGTGCGCCGGCATCGCGCTGGGCATCGACCGCCTGATGATGCTGCTCTTGGGCGCGCCCGACATCCGCGACGTGGTCGCCTTCACCGACGACGAGCTGTAGCCGCTAGTGCTCCTCGGCGAAGGTTTCGCCCGCGAGACTTCGGACGGGCGGCACTACTCGGGCGTGCCCGTGGTCACCGGCACCGCGCTGACCCTGCCGGTGCTGTCGATGCGCACTGCGTAGGTGCCGCTCTCGGCGTGGTCCTCGACCAGCAGCAGGGCCTGGCCGGCGCGGATGTAGACCGCGTCGACGTCGCCGGCGAGGCCGCCGTGGTCGGCGTCGTCGATGAGCAGGCGGTCGGGCACAGCGTCGAGATCGTGCAGGGGTCCCATGCGGAACCAGGTCTGGCCGTCCTGGTTCCACACCGCCAGGGCCTGACCGCCGAGCGCGCCCAGCCAGGTGTCGTCGGGCAGCCCCTCGGTGGCCACGGCGTCTACGGCGTCGCAGCCGGCCGCGGTGCAGCGCAGCTGGAACAGCTCGCCGGGGCCGTTCCACGACAGCGTGGCCTTGCCGCCGTCGCAGTCCAGGCTGTACCACTGGTCGGGCGGCGTCAGGGGCAGGGTGACGATGGGCGCCCACACCCCGGCGTGCGCGAAGGTCAGCACCGAGACCGGGTCGACCAGATCACCGGCGCTGCGCGGGCGGTGCATGATGGCCAGGTCATCGCCGCTGCGGCACCAGCGGTGGGGCAGGTGGTCGCGCGGCGGGGGCAGCTCGCCGATGTCGACGATGGCGCCCGCCAGCGGCGGCTTGCTGCTGAGCGGGCGCGCGAAGATGTGCATGCGGCCCGTGCTGGCGTCGGGCTCGGCCCAGGCCACGTGGTCGTCGAACTGCCAGACCCAGGGCGGATCGGTGCGGAAGCGCTGGCTCTCGGTGGTGGCGAGGTTGCCGGCCTGGCGCACGATGTCGACCTGGGCCTCGGCGACATGGCCCAGGGCCAGGAAGCCGGCCGCGCCGTCAGGCCCGCCGGGCAGCGCGACGCCGTGGCCCAGGGTGGAGTGGAATGCGCTGTCGGGCCACACCAGCGCGCCGCTGGCGCCGTCATAGATCCCGTTGCCGCCCGCGGGCGCGTCGTAGACCCGGACCCAGGGGTGCAGCAGCGTCGGCTCGGTGTTCATCAGCACGTGCATGCTGCGGTGGGTCGGGACGTTCTCGTGCAGCTCGCGACAGCGGCCGGGCGCGGCGGCCCCGGCGCCGATGGCGCACAGCACCATGCGCCGGTGGTTGCCGACGCGGCGCTCGAACACCGCGGCGAACGAGCCGTCGGCGTTGATCTCGCTGTCCTCCAGGGCCAGGTAGCGCTCCAGTGGCTGCCTGGTGGCGCGGGTCAGCTCGGCCGTGACGGCGGTGGGCGCCGGCGGCGGCTCGCCCGGCCGAGCGCTGCGGGCGCTGGCGGGCGCGCGCGCCGGCAGCCGGGCCAGGGACGCGCTGTCCCACAGCGCGTCGAGGTCGACCGGCAGCTTCGGGTTGGTCGAGGGCGAGTAGCGCGCCAGCGGCTCCTCCATGCGCTGGGCGTCGACCTGCAGCTTGCGCAGCGGCGACTGGAAGTCGGGCTTGGACTCGCCGAGCTGCACCGCGACCTCGTGCAGCAGCGGCACGCACCGGCGCGGCCATGCGGCGTCCCCGGTCGGCTTGTCAGGCCCCTGACGCGTGTGCGCCAGCGTCAGCGCGACCAGCCGCGCGCGGCCCGAGGCGCGCTCGCCGGGGCCCAGCGGCGGGCCCAGGAAGCAGCGCTCCCAGCGCAGCCAGGCCGCCGCCGCCCGCCCCAGCGCGGCCTGCTTGCCGTGGCGCCAGGCGCGCACGCCCAGCCAGACGCCGCCGCCCAGCAGCACCAGCAGCCCGGCCGCGATGATGAGGCCGCGCCGCCGCGCCCCGCCCAGCTCGTGGACCAGGTCGCCCTCGGGGTCGAGCTTCACGGCAGCATCTCCACCGCCACCGGCTCGACCGCGCCGTCGGCGCGCACGCGCACCAGGTACGACTGATCGTCGCTGGCGTCCTCGAGCAGCAGCAGCGCGGCCTCCCCCAGGCTGTGCACCGCGCGCACCAGGCCCGAGATCCCGCCGTGCGCCGCGCTGTCGACCACCAACAGATCGGGCGTCGCCGGCAGCTCGGGCGCGCGCGCCACGCGTAGCCAGATGGCCCCGCGGTCGCCCAGTCGTTCGTTGTCACCCTCCGACGCCAGCAGCACCAGGTCGCCGGCGTGCCCGAGGTCGGCCTCGCCCACCGGCTGCTTGGCGGCCTCCTTGACGCAGCCGCTCTCGCTGCAGGTGTGCCGCTCCAGCCACGACTCGCCATCGAGCCAGTCGACCGCCAGGAGCTCCATGGTGCGGCCGCGACACACCGCCGGCCGGTGGATGCCCGGCAGCCCCCCCGGCAGCTCGGTCGCCTTCCAGCCCGCCGCGTCGCCCACCAGCAGCCAGCGCTGGTCGCCCCGCGCCAGCACCGCCAGCGCCGCCTCGCTGGAGCGACAGCGCTCGCCGAAGCGCCACGTCGGCTGCACCGGGTCGGGAGCCTCCTCGGCGTCGGGGCTGGCCATCGTGCCCACCACCGGCGGCGCCGGCAGCACCGCGACCTCGACCGGCGTCTCCGCCGAGGCCAGCCGCCGCGCCACCACGCGGTCACCCTGCTCGACCGTCAGCAGCCACTCGCCGACCTCGGCCAGCGCCAGCGGCTCGGGCAGCGCCAGCTCTGCCGGCGCCCCCCCCGCCGCCAGCCGGGTCACCAGGCGCCAGCCCTTGGGCGTCTCTGCGAAGATCCCGAAGGCCTCGCCGCGCACCCAGCCGCCGCGCAGCTGCCAGCCCGGGTTGGGCCACACCCGCTGCCGGCTGGCATAGGCATAGAGCCCGCTGTCGACCCCGGCGTCGGCCAGGTTGACCAGCGCGGGTGGCGCATCGTCACTGTCGGGCACCTGCAGCGTGCGCGACACTGTCTCGACCGAGTCGGCCGACGCCAGCAGCCCGCGCGGCACCAGCCGGCAGCGCGCTGGCCCGCTGGCGCCCACCGTGCACAGCACGCGCTCGCTGCCGCCCGCCGCGCCGCGCCGCTCCAGCAGCAGGTGCTCGGCGCCCGCGGCGGGGGTCTGCCACAGCACGGTGACGTCCGCGCCCAGCGCGTGCAGCTGGTCGCGCCGCAGGCTGGCCTCGACCGGCCGCGCCGGCTCGTTGACGCGCGGCCCACGCACGCGCGGCACCTTGGCCTCGCGGGCCAGCGCCCAGATCTCGTCGGCGTTGGTCGGGGCGTTGCCGCTCTTGATGACGTTGACGGCGCCGTACGCCATCAGCCCGAGCCGCTCACCCGCCTTCCGGCCCGGCAAGTCGACCTTCTTGAGCCCCTCGTAGATCGCCTTGGCGTAGGGCTCGCAGCGCCCGGGCCAGCCCGCGCCCCGGCGCGCCGGGTCGGTGGTCTGCGGCGAATGTCTGAAGCGCAGCTCGATGCGCCGCAGCAGATCCCCCGGCGTTTGCCCCGGCCCCGGCGGCCCCCCGATCATGCAGCGCTCGAAGGCGTCCCAGGCGCGACCGACCTCGCGCGCCCGGGCGTCCCTCTGCCGCTTCCACACCAGCCAGCCGATGACGACGGCGACGATCACCACCGCCAGCACCACACCCGCGATCAGCAGCAGCCGCTTGCCGCGGCCCGCCGTGATCAGCTCGGGGATCTCCGTCCGCGCGTCGCCCTTCACGCCGGGACTTTACCCCGCCAGGCGCCGGGCGCGGGTCTTTGGCAGCAGGGGGGCCAGGAACTGCCCGGTGTACGACGCCTTGACCCGGGCGACCTCCTCGGGCGTGCCCGCGGCCACCACCTCGCCGCCGCGCGCGCCACCCTCGGGGCCGAGGTCGATGACCCAGTCGGCGCACTTGATGACGTCGAGATTGTGCTCGACCACCAGCACGGTGTTGCCCGCCGCCACCAGCTTGTCGAGCACGATGAGCAGCCGGCGCACGTCCTCGAAGTGCAGCCCCGTGGTCGGCTCGTCGAGCAGGTACAGGGTGCGCCCGGTCTGCCGCTTGGCCAGCTCGCGCGACAGCTTGATGCGCTGCGCCTCGCCGCCCGACAGCGTGGTCGCCGGCTGTCCGATGTGGATGTAGCCCAGGCCGACCTCGACCAGCGTCTTCAGGATGTTGGTCAGCTGGCCGTGATGCTCGAACAGCGGCAGCGCCTCGGCCACCGAGGTCTCCAGCAGCTCGGCGATGTTCTTGCCCTTGTAGGTCACGCGCAGGGTGGCCTCGTTGTAGCGCTTGCCGCGGCACACCTCGCAGGGCACGTAGACGTCGGCCAGGAAGTGCATCTCCACGCACTTGACGCCGTCGCCCTCGCACGACTCGCAGCGCCCGCCCTTGACGTTGAACGAGAAGCGCCCCGGGCCGTAGCCGTAGGCGCGCGCCTCGGGCGTCATGGCGTACAGCTCGCGGATGTGATCGAAGGCCTTGGTGTAGGTCGCCGGGTTGGAGCGCGGGGTGCGCCCGATGGGCTCCTGCGAGATGTCGATGACCTTGTCGATCTGCTCGACCCCGGAGACGCCGGCGTGCTTGCCGATGCGCGGCGCCTCCTGACGCAGGTGGCGCAGCAGGGCGGGGTAGAGGATCGACCCGATGAGCGACGACTTGCCGGCGCCCGAGACCCCGGTGACCGCGGTCAGGGTGCCCAGCGGGAAGCGCGCGGTGACGTTCTTGAGGTTGTTCTCGCGCGCGCCCTTGACGTCGATCCAGCCCTTGGGTGTGCGCCGCTCGGCGGGTACCTCGATGCGCCTCTCGCCGCTGATGTAGGCCGCGGTCAGGCTGCGCTCGGCGGCGCTGGCGTCGAGCTCGTCGGGCGCCCCGGAGAACACCACCTTGCCGCCCAGCCGGCCGGCGCCGGGCCCGAAGTCGACCACGTGATCGGCCTCGCGGATGGTCTCCTCGTCATGCTCGACCACCAGCACCGAGTTGCCGAGGTCGCGCAGCCGCAGCAGCGTCGCCAGCAGGCGTCGGTTGTCGCGCTGGTGCAGCCCGATCGACGGCTCGTCGAGCACATACAGCACGCCCGACAGCTCCGACCCGATCTGCGACGCCAGCCGGATGCGCTGCGACTCGCCGCCCGACAGCGTGGGCCCGGCGCGATCCAGCGACAGGTAGTCGAGCCCGACGTCGACCAGGAAGCGCAGCCGGTTGTCGATCTCCTTGACCAGCTCGGCCGCGATGGTGGCGCGCGCGCCCGTCAGATCGAGGTGCAGGAAGTGCTCGCGCGCCTCCAGCACGGTCATGCGCGACACCGTGACCAGCGAGGCGCCGCCGACCAGCACCGCGCGCGACTCCGGACGCAGGCGCTCGCCCGCGCAGGCGCGACAGTCGGTGTCGCGGAAGTAGCGCTGGTACTTCTCACGCGCCGGCTCCGACGCGGTCTCCTTGAACTTGCGCATCAGCGACGGGATGACGCCGTCGAAGCGCATCGCCCACGAGCCGCCGCCGTGGTTGCCCTTCCACTTCACCTTCAGGCGCCGGTCGGAGCCGAACAGCACCGTCTTCTGGTCCTTGGCCGGCAGCGACCGCCACGGCTTCTCCAGATCGATGCCGAAGTCGTTGCCCAGCGCCTCGACGATCTGGTAGGTCCAGCCGCCGCCGCGATCCATGGCCCCGGCCCAGGGCTCGATGGCGCCCTCCAGGATGGACAGCTGCGGGTTGGGGATGACCAGGTCGGGGTCCATCTCCATCTTGGTGCCCAGGCCGTTGCACTCGACGCACATGCCGAGCGGCGAGTTGAACGAGAACGACTGCGGCGACAGCTCGGGGAAGCCGATGCCGCACTTGGGGCAGGCGCGGTCCTCGGAGTAGCGCTCCTCGCTGGGCGTCGGGTCGCCGGGCCGTTCGATGGCACCCAGCAGGACGCCCTTGCCGGCCTTGAGCGCCTGCTCGACCGAGTCGGTCAGCCGCGCGCGCGCCTCGCCGAGCGGCGCCTTCACGGTGACGCGGTCGATGACGAGGTCGATGTCGTGCTTCTTCTTCTTGTCGAGCTCCTGCACGTCCTCGAGCTTGACGATGATGCCGTCGATGCGGGCGCGCCGGAAGCCGGCCTTGCGCGCGCCGTCGAGGACGTCCTTGAACTCGCCCTTGCGGTTCTCGGCCAGCGGCGCCATCACGGTGACCGCGGCGCCGCCGGGGCCGCCCGCGCTGGCCGCCCGCAGCAGCTCGTCGACGATCTCGTCGGCGCTGCGCCCGGTGACGCCGCCGCCGCACTTGTGGCAGCGCTGCTCGCCGGCGCGCGCGTACAGCACGCGCAGGTAGTCGTTGATCTCGGTGATGGTGCCCACCGTCGAGCGCGGGTTGTTGGACGCCGTCTTCTGCTCGATGGCGATGGTCGGGCTGAGGCCACGGATGGCCTCGTACTTGGGCTTGTCCATCTGGCCCAGGAACTGGCGCGCGTAGGCCGACAGCGACTCGACATAGCGGCGCTGGCCCTCGGCATACAGGGTGTCGAACGCCAGCGACGACTTGCCCGACCCCGACACGCCGGTGAACACGACCAGCTTCTTTTTCGGCACCTCCAGCAGGTCGATCTGCAGGTTGTGCTCGCGCGCCCCGCGCACCACGATGGCCTCGGGCTCGACCGCGGCCGCCAGACGCGGCCCGCGAGAAGACGTCTTCGACATGGCCGAGGAGCCTAGCAGAGTCGTCAAGTCGATGCTGTACAAATGTTCGGGTGGTCTACCTCGTCGCGGCGACCTCTCCATCGCCCACTCCCCCAGCATCACCCCCGGCCGTCAGGGGGCAGGTGCAACCCTCCCAGTGTTCCTCCTCGCAGGCGTCCGTCGACGGAAGACCGTCAGGGCAGATACACCGTCGGATCGTGCCCGAGGGGCATTCCCCCCGTTTCGTGCGGTGGCAGGCGGGCGCACCAATCGCCACGAGCAGTATCAGGATCAGCCGCCTTTGGGCCATCGAGGTGCCTTGCATGTTTCATCTGGCTGGGCAGGCGGCAGGGACAGATCACCGAGCAGCAACGCCCCATCCCGGTAACCTTCGCCAGCGCGAACGAAAAGCTCGATCTGGGCGCCCACTGAGACCTCTCTCGAACCCCGCTGCAGCGTGACGAAGCCGTAGACGCCTGGGTCTCCACTCCGATAGGTCTCGGTGAGCGCGTGCTCCTCGACTCGGATGTAGGGATCTACAAGGGGGGCTTCCTGCCAGTCCTCTGCGGCCGCCGCGTCAAGGGCGACGGAGTTGAAGATCACGACACCGTGCTCCGCCTTGCACGCGGAGAGGTACCGTGTTCCGCTCGGCGGCAGAGCATCCACGATCCGTTCTGGAACCACCACCATCTGATAGCGCTTTCCACCAGCCGGGACGAATCGCCCGCTCTTTCGAAGCTCCTTCCGGACCTGATCCCCAAGGTAGAAACGCACTTGGCCATCACCGTCGCGGGTGACGTACTGATTGGCGTCCGAGCGAACGCCCTCTGGTTCGCCTCCACATCCAAGACACAATCCAAGCAGGGCAACGAGGCGTTTCAGCATGGTTCTACTCCACGAATCGGTTGCAGCGAGTGAGCGTATTCAAGCAGGCGACGTCGCCCTGTCGTGTCAGAGGACCGACGGAGGTCTGCGTGGTCGTCTCGGTTCGGCATCCGCGCCGCGTCTCCACGTTCGAGAACGTCTCCCACAGGCCGCCTTGCTGGATGATGGTCTGGTGCCGACCGACCGCTAGTCGGCAGTTCTTCTGGCAAGGCTCATTCTGGGGGCTCACGCACGAACTGACCGTGACCATGCTCGCGAAGGCTTCTCTTGCGTGACGGTCGACACAGGTCTCGCTACTTGTGTACGGCCACGGTCCTGGGAGGATGCAACGGAACGAGTCCAGTGAGCGCAGACGATACGTGAACGTGACGTCCGAACAGTCGCCTGGGTGGTTGTCCTGGTGGACAATCCATGTAGCGTACCGAACCAGGTCGTCCGGGGTGCTGCTGACCGCCATCCCAATGTCACGCATGCAACCGAGGACGAGTTCGTCGCCGCTCGCTTCGAAGTACTGGTTCGTGTAGCAACTGTCCGAGCCGTAATCGGTCCGGTACCTGCTTTCACCCGTGGGGAGGATCCTGCCGCCGAGGAGCTGGCAGATCTTCAGCTCAGGCCGCGGCTGCGAGAGTGACGTCCGGCCAAGTGCGAGCACGATGAGGCCTGCCCCCAGCACACTCCCGCAGAATGCCCACCTCCGCACCACGGAGCTAGCCTACACGGGCGGCACTCAGGACACCACCTGTAGAGTCGGGACAAGGGCTCATGGGGTCGCTGGGCCGGCGACACTCAGCTCCGTCGGTATCCCCACGAAGCACTACGGCGGGCCCCAGCTCTTGCCGTCGTCGTGGGTCGCCACCGCGGACAGCGTCTTGCCGTCGGTGGTCCAGGCCACCACGGCGCCCTCGGGGCGCGCCGACAGGCCGATCAGGCGGGCGCCCGCGGGGTAGCTGTCGGGCGCGGCCAGCGGCATCGAGCCGTCCCAGTAGGTCAGGTTCTTCGCGCTGGGGGCGCGGCGGATGCGCAGGCGGCGCTCCTCGGCCCACACCGCGATGACGGCGTCGCCGACCAGGGCGACCGCGCTGCCGGTGGTGCGCCGCATGGTCATCGGCTCGGGCTGCGTGGTCGAGTTGCAGTCGGCGCCCGCGCAGCCGGCCACCCAGAGGCCGGCCTTGCGCTCGTTGCGGGGGTGGAACACGAAGGCGGCGCGGCCGTCGGGCGCGCACAGGATCTGCGCGACGAAGCCGCCACCCTGGGGCTGGTACACCGTCATGCGCCGGAAGGTCTTGCCGCCGTCGGCCGAGTGATAGCCGATCTCGTAGGCCGCGAACCACAGGTGCTGCCCGGCGATGCAGCCCGGCGACTGCACCTCGACCGGCAGCACATCCATCTTGGTGCTGAGCACGCCGCCGAACGAGCGCCCGCCGTCGTCGCTGACCCGGACCTCGATGCGCTCCTTCTTGTCGTCCGGCGCCGGGGCCGGCGCGCGGTACAGCGCCATCACCTGCTTGCCGGCGCCGCCGAGCGCCAGCCACTTGCCGACCGGCGCCACCGGGGTGCGCACCCCGGCCCGGCTCAGCACCGACAGCGCATCGCCCGACGCCAGCCCGAGCAGCCCGCCGGCGTCATCCTGCACCACCGGCCGCCCCGGCAGCACGTGTGCGCTGCCGTCGTGGAACCAGCCGTCGGGCCCGCTGGTGGTCAGCTCCAGCTGCGGCGGGCGCTCCGGGGTGCGCTGGACCCGGAACGGCCCCAGGCTGCCGCGGCCCTGCAGCGTCAGGGTGTCGGAGCCGCCGGTGGGCAGCACGACCTCGACCCAGGGCTGGCTCTTGTCACCGCCGTCCCAGGTCACACCCAGCGCGCCGTCGCGTCCAGCCACGCCGGCCGCGTGCATGCCCTGGCGCGGCGTCGGCACCACCAGCGTGGTCGCGGCGGGCGCCACCGGGGGGCCGCCGAAGCTCGGCATCTCGGTCGGCTTGCTGGGGGCGTCGCTCTTGCTGGCCACCGGCTTGAGCGGCGACGGCAGCCCGACCAGCTCGTGCAGCTTCTCGAAGCCGATGGCGACCTTCCACAGCTCGCCATACAGCTTGCCGGTGTCCTCGCCCCCGAGGGGGCCCTCGATGGCCATGCCGACGAACTCCAGCACGGCGAGCTGCAGCTTGCGGGTGTCCTCGAGCAGCGGCTCGATGACCGCGCGGGTGGCGGCGTTGGGGCCGACCTTGATGACGTCGCGCAGGCCGTCGAGGATGTCGCCGGCGTGGCCACACTCCTTGGCGCGCTTGATGTACATGGGATCGTCCTCGAACGCGGTCAGGGTGCGGGCATAGATCGCGCTGGGATCGCCCGGCGGCGTCCCCGGCCCGCCCAGGCAGACCGCCAGCTGCGAGTACCAGGACCACGCGGTCTGGGTCTTGAGCTGCAGCTTCTTCTTCTTCTCGCGTGGCGCCGAGTACAGGAAGTAGAAGGCGACCGCCGCCCCGACCACCAGCAGCAGGGCGACCACGACGCCCAGCGACTTGCGCTTCTGCCGTGCCGTCGCCATGGTCAGCGAGGCACTGGGATCCAGCTCCGTCATGAGGTCCTCGAGGGTGTCACCGGCTCTGACCAGTCGCAGCATACCCAATGGGACAACGGCCCGAGAAATTTGTGCCCAGAGGGCAGGGCCGTGGCAGCGTGGGGGCATGCCCGGGTGGTGGAACTGGTAGACACACGACACTTAAAATGTTGTGAGCGCAAGCTCATGCCGGTTCGACTCCGGCCCTGGGCACTTCCCAAGTAGATGAAGATCCTCCTCCTCACACCGCCGATGACGCAGCTCAACACCCCGTACCCGGCGACGGCGTACCTGACCGGGTTCCTGCGCCTGCACAGCGAGCGCCTGGGGCTCGAGGTGGTGCAGGCCGACCCGGCGCTGGAGCTGTTCCTGCGCCTGTTCTCGCGCGCCGGCCTGCAGGACATCGCCGACCAGCTGGAGGCGCGCGCGCGCAAGCAGCGCCGTGGCAAGCCCCCGCGCGGGATCGCGCACTTCCTCGACCACGCCGACACCTATGTGGCCACCGTGGAGGCCGTGGTCGGCTTCCTGCAGGGGCGTGACCCCAGCCTGGCCATGCGCATCGTCGGGCGCGCGTTCCTGCCCGAGGGGCCGCGCTTCGACGTCCTCGCAGGCGAGCACGAGCACGAGCACGAGCACGAGCACGAGCACGAGCACGAGCACGAGCACGAGCACGAGCACGACAGCGACCCCCTGGCCTGGGCCTTCGGCCAGCTGGGTGCCCAGGATCGCGCCAAGTACCTGGCCAGCCTGTACATCGACGATCTCGCCGACGTCGTCCGTGACGGCATCGACCCGCGCTTCGAGCTGTCGCGCTACGCCGAGAAGCTGGCCGCCAGCGCGCCGACCTTCGACGCCCTGGCCGAGGCCCTGGCCGCGCCGCCGACCCTGGTCGACGCCAGCCTCGACGCCATCACCCGCGACCTGCTCGAGCAGCATCGCCCCGACCTCTGCGGCCTCAGCGTGCCCTTCCCGGGCAACGTCTACGGCGCCTTCCGCATCGCGCGCACCATCAAGGCCACCCGCCCGCACACCCGCGTCGCCCTGGGCGGCGGCTTCGTCAACACCGAGCTGCGCCAGCTCAGCGAGCCGCGCGTGTTCGACCACGTCGACTACGTCACGCTCGACGACGGCGAGCGCCCGCTGCTGGCGCTCATCGAGCACCTGCACAGCGACGGCCGCGCGCCGCTGTTTCGCACCTTGGTGCGCCGGGACGGCCAGGTCACGCTGGCGACCACCGACACCCTGCACGACATCCCCCTGCGTGACGCCGGCACGCCGACGTATGCCGGGCTGCCCATCGGGCAGTACCTGTCGCTGTTCGAGATGCTGAACCCGATGCACCGGCTGTGGTCCGACGGGCGCTGGAACAAGCTGACGGTGGCGCACGGCTGCTACTGGAAGAAGTGCACCTTCTGCGACATCTCGCTCGACTACATCGGGCGCTACGATCCGGTGGCGGCCGACGTGCTGGTCGATCGCATCGAGGCCCTGATCGCCGAGACCGGGCAGACCGGCTTTCACTTCGTCGACGAGGCCGCGCCCCCGGCCGGGCTGCGCGCGCTGGCCGAGCGGCTGCTGGCGCGCAACGTCATCATCACCTGGTGGGGCAACATCCGCTTCGAGAAGACCTTCACCCCGGCGCTGGCGGAGCTCCTGGCGCGCTCGGGCTGCGTGGCGGTCTCGGGCGGCCTCGAGGTGGCCTCGGATCGGCTGCTCGAGCTGATGCAGAAGGGCGTCACCGTGGACCAGGTCGCGCGCGTGACCCACGCCTTCACCGAGGCCGGCATCATGGTGCACGCCTACCTCATGTACGGCTTCCCCACCGAGACCGAGCAGGACACCATCGACGCGCTGGAGCGGGTGCGCCAGCTGTTCGACGCCGGCTGCATCCAGTCGGCCTTCTGGCACCGCTTCGCGGCCACCGCGCACAGCCCGATCGGCCTCCAGCCCCAGCTGTATGGGCTGCGCATGCACCGCGAACCCAAGGTCAGCTTCGCGCGCAACGACCTCGGCTTCGACGATCCCACCGGGACCAACCACGAATACCTGGGCATCGGGCTGCGCCGGGCGCTGTACAACTACATGCACGGCCTCGGCCTCGACGCCGATGTGCGCACCTGGTTCGACCCCTTGCCGCCGCCCGAGGCGGGCACCGCCCGCACCGCCACCGGGGGCACCCGCACCCGCAAGCGCCGGGGCGTGCCGCCCCCCACGGTGCCGCCTGACCTCATCCGCAGGGCGCTCGGGGCCTCCTGAAGGACGGGCCGCGCCTGAACTCCTGTGGCGGCAAATCGGCGACCTTGCTAGTCTGAAGGCCGGATGCAGCGCCCCAGCTGGGAACACGATCCGATGATCGGCCGTCTCATCGCCGACAAGTTCCAGCTGCGCGGCATGCTCGCCGACGGTGGCATGGGGCGGATCTACCTGGCCAACCACCTGGCGCTCAACGTCGAGATCTGCGTCAAGACCCTGCACCCGGAGCTGCGCTCCGACGCCGCGGTGGTCAAGCGTTTCTTCCGCGAGGCCCAGGCCGCCAGCCGGGTGCGCCACCCCAACTGTGTCCAGGTCATCGACTTCGGCGAGACCACCGACGGCGTCACCTACGTCGCCATGGAGCGCGTGCGCGGCCGCCCGCTGTCGGAGATCCTGACCAGCGACGGCCCGCTGGCGCCGGCGCGCGCCATCCGCATGGCGACCCAGATCTGCGACGTGCTCGAGGCCACGCACCGCCAGGGGCTGGTGCACCGCGACCTCAAGCCGTCGAACATCATGCTGGAGGATCTGCCCAGCCACCGCGAGTTCGTGAAGATCCTCGACTTCGGCGTGGCCAAGTTCCCCGGCGATGGCGAGGACGAGGCCCGCCTGGTCGCCAGCGGCATGGTGCTGGGCACGCCGGCCTACATGGCGCCCGAGCAGGCGCTGGCCGAAGAGGTCGATCACCGCGCCGACATCTACTCGCTGGGCGTCATCCTGTACGAGATGCTGTGCGGCCGGCTGCCCTTCGAGTCGGAGCGCCCCGAGGTCGTGGTCGCGTGCCACGCCAACGTGCCGGCGCCGCCGCTGCGCGAGCGCCGCCCCGAGGTCCCGGTCGCGGTCGCCGACGTCGTCGATCGCTGCCTGGAGAAGCAGCGCGAGCTGCGCCCGTCGACCGCCATCGAGATGCGCCGCGATCTCGAGCGCGCGCTGTCGGCCGCCGAGCAGACCGAGCGGCGCAAGGTCGAGCGCACCGTGCGCGAGCTGGGGACCTTCCCGCGCGCGCGTCGTGGTGCTGCGCCGGCGCTGACGCCGGGCTTCGGCGTGCCCAGCCTCAGCAGCGTGATGAACCCGAGCGGGACCGGCCCGGCCGCGGCGCCGATGCTGCGCTGCCCGGCGTGCGCGCGCCAGAACCCGGTGGGCGCCAAGTTCTGCATGGAGTGCGGCGCCGCCGTGCGCGGCGGGCCGCGTCGGTGAGCCGCGCAGCCGCGCTGCTGGCGCTGCTGCTGGTTCCGCTGCTGACCACCTGCGCCGGCCCCTCGGTGGCGCGGCGCGCCTTCCCGATGGACGTCAAGCGGCCCGAGAGCTGTCCGTCACCCGAGGTCACCGCCAACGACTATGTCGAGCTGACCGTGGTCTCGGCCTCGCACATGGAGTACCACCAGCTGAACGCCTCGTGTGATGACAAGCACACGCCGGGCTGCACCCTGGCGCAGTGTCGCGCGCCGCACCAGCGCCAGTGGTGCCTGGGGCCGCGGGTGTATCGCCAGCTGTATCCCCACGCGATGGGCGCCGGGCTGCCGCGCAAGGGCGAGCGCTTCGTGGTCATGCCGCTGTGCAACGACGGCGACAGCGCGTGCGAGGCCCAGATCGGCCTCACCGTGGTCAACACCGACGGGTCGATCGCGCGCTACGGCTGGTGTCGCCTGCTGGGTGGGCAGATCCACATGGAGGACAGCGCGCAGGGCGCCCGCGGCGACTTCGACGACCTGGTGGTGGACTGCGAGGTCAAGAGCAAGCGCGGCTCGGGGTCGCGACCTTGCTTCCCGTTGTATTAGGTCCGGTGGCATACTCGGGCCCGTGATGCGACCGACCTACGTCGTCCCCCTGGCCCTGCTCGCCGTGGGCTTGCTGAGCAGGCCGACCCGCGGGCTGGCCGAGCCAGCGCCGGACAGCCCAGGTGTCATGAACGGGCAGGAGATGGGCGTCGACGGCGAGCCCATCGAGAGCGACTACACCGGCGACCCCATCCCCGATGACCTCGACACCGGCGACGGGCCGCGCGTCAAGACGGTGCCCGGCAAGGTCGAGCCGCCGCAGAATTTCAAGAAGCAGGCCGACGGTGGCGTCGGCGTCGATCGCGCCACCAGCTGGGGCCTGACCGCGATGGCCAGCATCGCCTACGCCTCGGGCGGCCTGGAGTTCCCGCTGGCGGCCGGGCTCTCGGTGACGCAGTTCCCCGACTCGACGCGGCTACGGCCCTCGTTCACCTTCGGCACCGAGATGGGCTGGCTGCCCAGCGCGTCGCTGTTCTATGCCCGGCCCTACGCCGGCTTCGGGATCTGGAAGCTGACCGTGGGCACCGGCCTGACCTTCGGCACCGAGTCGCCCAAGGTCTTCGGTGTGTCGCCCGAGGTCGCGTTCCACTGGCGCAAGGCCAGCGGACGCTGGAACCCGGTGCTCGAGCTGCTGGTGCAGGGCAACCTGACCCTCAACGAGGGCGACGCGTTCCAGAACTGGATCGGCGTCGGCGTGCGCGGCCTGCTCGACCTGTAGGTCCGGCGCGCCTGGCGAGCCTCTCGGTTTCGCGCTAGGGTCAGGGCGTGTTCGACCGCCTGCCAGCGCGCGTCACCATCTACGAGGTCGGGCCGCGGGATGGCCTGCAGAACGAGGCGCGCCATCTGCCCACCGAGGACAAGATCGCGTTCATCGACGCGCTGTCCGCGTCGGGGCTGCCGGCCATCGAGATCACCAGCTTCGTCCACCCCAAGTGGATCCCGCAGCTGGCCGACGCTGGCGAGGTCGCGGCGCGCATCCAGCGTCGCCCCGGCGTGGTCTACTCGGCGCTGGTCCCCAACGCCGCTGGCCTCGAGCGCGCGCTGGGCGCCGGCATGCGCGAGGTCGCGGTCTTCCTGTCGGCGTCGGAGACCCACAACAAGAAGAACATCAACAAGACCATCGCCGAGACGCTGCTCGCGTTCGAGGACGTCATCGGCCCGGCGCAGGCGGCCGGCGTGCGCGTGCGTGCCTACGTCAGCACGGTGTACGGCTGCCCGTTCGAGGGTGACGTCGCCATCGACTCGGTGGTGCGCCTGACTCGCGAGCTGCTGGCGCGCGGCGTGTACCAGATCTCGCTGGGTGACACCATCGGCGTGGCCAACCCGCTGCAGGTGCGCCGGGTGCTGACCGAGGTGCTGAAGGTGGCGCCGGCCGACACCCTGGCGATGCACTTTCACGACACCCGCGGCACCGCGCTGGCCAACCTGACGGTGGGGCTGGACCTCGGGCTGACGGTGATCGACAGCGCGGTGGGGGGCCTGGGCGGCTGTCCGTATGCGCCCGGCGCGGCCGGCAACGTGTCGACCGAGGACGTGGTCAACATGCTGCACGGCATGGGCATCGAGACCGGCATCGACATGGCCAGGCTGGCGGCGGCGGCGCGGCTGGTCGCGGGCCATGTCGGGCACGAGCTGCCGTCGAAGATGCTGAAGGCGTACCTCGGCGACCAGATCCGGGCCGAGCGCAAGGCGACGCGCGAGCGCGAGGCCACCAGCACGAACACGAACACGAACACGAGCACGAACACGAACACGAACACGAACACGAACACGAGCACGAGCCCGAGCACGAGCCCGAGCACGAGCACGAGCCCGAGCCCGAGCCCGAGCCCGAGCCCGAGCCCCGAGCGCAAGGAGAGAGCTTCTTGATCGAGACCCGCAGGGAAGGCCCCGCCGTCTGGCTGACCATCGCGCGCCCCGAGGCGTCCAACGCGCTGTCGCGTGGCGTGGTCGACGGCCTGCGCGCCCAGCTGAAGCAGCTCGCCAGCGACGCCAGCGTGCGCGCGGTGGTGCTGACCGGGGCAGGGGACAAGGTCTTCTGCGGCGGCGCCGACCTCAAGGAGCGCCGCGGCATGACGCCGGCCGAGACGCGCAGCTTCCTCGATGATCTCAACGCCCTGATGAACGAGCTGGAGGCGCTGCCGCTACCGACCATCGCGGCCATCGCGGGTGGCGCTTTCGGAGGCGGCCTCGAGCTGGCGCTGTGCTG
>JADYYK010000190.1 GCA_020853705.1 Deltaproteobacteria bacterium | reverse complement strand
TCGGCCGCCGGCCGCCGGCCGCACCTCGCCAGCACCGGACCGCAGCCCGGCTTGCCGGGCCGCACCCTGGTTGCTAGGTTGAAGCTCATGCAGAAGCGACGTCCCCCAGGATCACGCCCGGCAGGCGGCGGCGGAGCCGGGGCGGGGTTCGCCCAGAAGCTCGGCGGCCGGATGACCCCGGTCGTGATGTGGCTGATCGTCGCCAACGCCGCGATGTTCGTGCTGTGGGCCTTCGGCAACAAGCCGATCTGGATGATCGAGCGTGTGCTGCTGTCGCCGATGCAGTTCTTCGGCGCCCTGCACCTGTGGCAGCCGCTGACTGCCATGTTCCTGGAGACCTCGGGGCTGGCCTTCTTCTTCTCCATCCTGGCCATGTGGCTGTTCGTGCCCGCCCTCGAGCAGCACTGGGGGCCGCGTCGCTTCCTGTTCTTCTTCCTGTCGGTCGGCGTGCTGGCCAACCTGGTCGCCGTCACCCTGGCGCACTTCTACCAGCCGCGCTTCTTCGGCGGCTTCAACGAGGCCACCCTGGCCGTGGTCGTCGCTTTCGGCGTGCTGTGGTCCAAGCAGCCGGTGTCCTTCTTCGGCGTGCTGCCGATGTCGGCCCGCCAGCTGACCCTGGTCATCGTCGGCCTGAGCTACATCCAGCTCGCCATCGCGGGCGACTGGATCATGCTGATCTCGACCACGGTGGCCATCCTGTACACCCTGCTCATCACCAGCTACCGCTTCTCGCCGGCGCGCTGGCTGGAGAACTGGCGCACCGCCCGGCTGCGCAAGCGCTACAAGGTCCTGACCGGCGGTCGCAACGAGCCCAAGCAGAAGTGGCTGAACTGACGCGGCTTTCCGCCGCCGCTTGCCCTGGCAACTCCAGTAGCCTACTCTGCCCGGACCATGGCTGAGGGCAACGAGGAACCCGCTGTCACGACCATCTTCGACGGTGGTCGGGCGACGGTCCGGCACCTGCGCAAGAGCAAGCTGGTGGTTCTCAGCGGCTCCGAGCAGGGCAAGGAAATCGAGATCACCAAGCCCCGCGTGTCGGGTGGCCGGTCCATCATCAATGACCTGGTGCTGCCCGACAAGGCGGTGTCGGGGACGCACTTCGAGATCGTGGGGCGCGACGACGGCTACCGGCTGCGCGACCTCGACTCGACCAACGGCAGCTTCGTGGGCGACGTCCGCATCAAGGAGGTCTTCCTCAAGCCGGGCACCGTGTTTCGCGCCGGCCAGGTCCAGCTCAAGTTCATGCTCACCACCGACGTGGTCGAGATCGCGCTGTCCGACAAGGACCGCTTCGACTCCACCATCGGCGGCAGCGTGCGCATGCGCGAGATCTTCGCCACCCTGGAGAAGGTCTCGCCCAGCGAGCTGACGGTGCTCATCACCGGCGAGACCGGCACCGGCAAGGAGCTCATCGCGCGGGGGATCCACAACGCCTCCAAGCGCAAGGCGGGGCCGTTCGTGGTGCTCGACTGCGGGTCGATCCCGCGCGAGCTCATCGAGTCGACGCTGGTCGGCCACGAGAAGGGCTCGTTCACCGGCGCGGTCGGGCAGCACAAGGGCTGCTTCGAGCAGGCCCAGGGCGGCACCATCTTCCTCGACGAGATCGGCGAGCTCGACATCGGGCTGCAGCCGAAACTGCTGCGCGTGCTCGAGAACCGCGAGCTCAAGCGCGTCGGCGGCGATCGCACCATCAAGATCGACGTCCGCGTGGTCGCGGCGACCAACCGCGACCTGCGCGCGATGGTCAACCAGGGCACCTTCCGCGAGGATCTCTACTTCCGCCTCTCGGTCATCAACGTCGAGCTGCCGCCGCTGCGCGAGCGGCGCGAGGACATCCCGGCGCTGGTGCACCACTTCATGCGCCAGGTCGGCGGCCGCCGCAACATGACCCTCAGCGTGGGCCAGGACGCCATGAGCGCCCTGGTCAACCACCAGTGGGCCGGCAACGTGCGCGAGCTGCGCAACGTCATCGAGCGCGCCGCCTCGCTGTCCGAAGGGCCGATGCTGACGCGTGCCGACCTGTCGTTCGGGCGCGAGCCGTCCAACATGCCCAGCGTCATCGTGGCCCAGGGCCTGGGCGCCACCACGCTGCCACCAGGCGGCGCCGGGGGCCACGGCACGCCGCCACCGGCCGGGCTGCCCACCGCCAGCCACCCGGTGTCGTTCGATCCGTCCCTGCTGACCCCCGGCCTCGACTTCAAGGAGGCCAAGCAGCGCGTGGTCGACGCCTTCGAGGCGGTCTACCTGAAGGGCCTGCTGGAGCGCAACGAGGGCAACATCACGCGCTCGGCCACCGAGGCCGGCCTGACCCGCTACCACCTGCGCGAGCTGCTCAAGCGCCACAACCTGACCGCGGTCGGTCGCGACGAATAGGCCCCTCGAAGCGAAGCTTCGAGGAGTCCTATTCCGTTCCGTTCCCTGCCCCGAAAATATGAACGGCCCTGGTCTCCCAGGGCCGTTTTGGCGTTTCAGCGGATGGCGCTCAGCGACCGAAGTTGAGCTTGGTCTTGACGCGCTTCTTGGCGGGGGTGGTGGCCGGCGCGGTGCCCGGAGGCGGGGCCACGACGGTGCCCGGGGTCATCACGGTGCCACCCGTGGTCATGACGCCGTTGGGAGGGGGGTTCTGGAACGGGTACCTCTTGGTGCCGAGGTCCACGCGGCCCGGGACCACGGTGCCCCTGACGCTGCCCGGGGGCGGCGGCGCCACGGTGCCCGGGTTCATCGGGGTGGTGCCGCCGACGACCACGGTGCCCGGCGTCCTGACCACGGTGCCGCCGGTGTAGACCTGGCCACCACCATAGTTGGTGGAGGGCGGCGGCGCGACCACGGTGCCGCGCTGGTACGGGTTATTGCCGCCGTAGTTGGTGCTCGGCGGAGGCGTCACCACGGTGCCGCCACCGACGTTGACCTGGCCACCGACGTAGACGTTGCCACGCGGGGGCGGGTTGTAGTTCGGCTGCGGGTTCGGGTTGTAGGCCGGGGGCGGGGTGTAGTTGCCGCCGCCATAGTTGCCCTGCGGCGGGGGCGGGGCGTAGTTGCCGCCGCCGTTTCCGCCGTTGTTGCCGTAGGTGTCGACGGTGCGCACGCGCGGGCCGTTGGACCAGTAACCGGGCACGTACTGGTAGCGCCCGCCGGTGTTGTTGTAGCTCGGGCCGACCCAGGCGTAGCCCTGGCGGGGCGCCTCCCAGCGACCGCGGAACCACACCCAGCTGGTGCCGCTCCAGTGCCAGTTGCCGTCGATCCAGACGTAGCCCTGCGCCGGCATGGTGGGGCGGACCTCGACGTAGGCGCGCGGCGGAGCCACGTTCACGTAGACCGGCTGCGGCTCGACATAGCCGTCGCCATAGCCGTAGTAACCCCAGCTATCGTAGTAGGCGCCACCACGCGCCCTGACCGTGCAACCGCCGGCGAGGACCGCGAGGGCACCGAGGCCGAGGATGGCTTTCGTCAGGATCTTCATCGTCTCTCTCCAGTGCTCGTTGGACGGAACGGCACGTTGCAGGATAGGACGGCCTCGGGGGGCCTGCCATTCAAATTGAGCACACGTTGACTCACCTCCCAGCCGCGGGGCGATTCTCTTGACAGTTCGCATGTTTGCGGATAACTGAGGCTCCGATGTCGGACATCATCTTCAGTGGTATCCAGCCCTCGGGCGAGCTGCACCTGGGCAACTGGCTGGGCGCGGTGCAGAACTGGGTTCGCCTGCAGGACCGCCCGGGCAAGCACATCTACTGCATCGTCGACCTGCACGCCCTGACGCAGGACTTCGACCCCGCCGAGATGAAGCGGCGCACGCTGGAGATGGCGACCGACCTCCTGGCCTGTGGCATCGACCCGGCGCGGTCGCCCCTGTTCGTGCAGTCGCACGTGGCCGAGCACACCGAGCTGGCCTGGGTGCTGAACACGGTGACCCCGTTCGGCGACCTCGGTCGCATGACCCAGTTCAAGGACAAGTCGGCGCGCCAGGCCGACAACATCAACACCGGCCTGTTCACCTATCCGGTCTTGCAGGCCGCCGACATCCTGCTGTACCGCGCCAGCCAGGTCCCGGTCGGCGCCGACCAGGTCCAGCACCTCGAGCGGTCGCGCGACATCGCACGCAAGTTCAACGCGCGCTACGGCGACCTGTTCCCCGAGCCCAAGCCGCTGCTGACCCAGACGCCCAAGATCGTCGGCCTCGACGGCGAGGCCAAGATGTCCAAGAGCGTGGGTAACACCATCACGCTGGGCGAGTCGGAGGAGGTCGTGCGCAAGAAGCTGTCGGTCGCGGTGACCGACCCGGCGCGCAAGCGGCGCACCGACCCGGGCAACCCTGACATCTGCAACATCCACTCGCTGCACACCATCTTCTCGTCGGCCGAGCGGGTCGCCGAGGTGCGCGCGGGCTGCACCGGCGCGACCATCGGCTGTCTGCAGTGCAAGAGCTGGCTGGCCGACGGCGTGGTCGCTGCGCTCAGGCCCATCCAGGAGCGCCGGCGCGAGCTCGAGGCGCGCCCCGACGAGGTGCAGGACGCGCTGCGGGACGGCGCGCGCGCGGCGCAGGCCATCGCGCGCGAGACCATGACCATGGTGCGCGAGCGGCTGGGGCTGTGGCGGGGCTGAGGAAGTACTGGTGGGTGCTCGGCCTGCTCGGGGCCGGGGTCGTGCTGGCGCTGCTGCTGCGCAGCGGTGAGAACCCGGGGTCGCCGGTGGCGGCGGTCAAGGCGTTCACGCGCGCGGCGCGGGCCGGGGATCGCGATGGCGTGATGCGGCACCTGGGGCCTGGCACGCTGGCGGCGCTGGAGCGCGAGGCGCGTCAGGCCACCGGACTGGCGGGTGGCCATCGCGTGGTGACCGCGCGCGAGCTGCTCGAGGTCGGCGTCGGCGAGCCGGCGTACGACCCGGTCGGCTATCGCGAGATCTCGAACCAGGACGGGCGCGCCACGGTCGAGGTGCGCGGTCCAGGCGGGCGGCTGGACGTGGTCAAGCTGGTGCGCAAGGACGGCCGCTGGCTGATCGAGCTGCGGTAGTTCGCGCGCGCGCTCAGCGGCCGACGGGCTTGCCGTCCAGGAAGGCTTCGACGTCGTGGTTCCAGCGCTCTGGCTGATCGAGCATGGGGCAGTGGCCGGAGCGGGAGTAGATGACGAGGCGGGAGCCGGCGATGCGCTTGCGCAGGGCCTTGCCGTCGCTGACCGGGACCAGGCGGTCGAGGGCGCCCCACATGATCAGCGTGGGCGCGGCGATCTGCTGGCAGCGCTGGCGCATCGGCAAGGACAGGATGCTGGTGGCGGCGCGCACCGCGGCGCGCAGGTGCAGCGGGAAGTCGTCGCTGTGCACCGAGTCGATGTAGCTCCGGGTGAAGCGCTGGGCCAGCGCGCTGCTGCGCGGGAAGACGTTGGAGAACAGCGTGCGCACCACCAGCGCGGGCAGGGCCGGCAGCGCGCGCGGCGCGTCCATCGCGGACTCGCCCATGGCGGCGCGGGCGGCGCGCACGCCGAGGCGACCCAGCGCCAGGCCGCTCAGCATCAGGCGCCGCGGCCACAGGCTGACGCCGGCGGGATCGACCAGCACCAGGCGGCGCACCCGGGTCGGGTGCTCGAGCGCGAACAGCATCGAGACCAGGCCGCCCATGGAGTTGCCGATCAGGGTGGCGGTCTGGATGCCGCGGGCGTCGAGCAGCGCCCGCACGAGGTCCACGAAGCCCTCCATCTTGTAGTCGATGTCGGGGCGATCGCTGCGACCGAAGCCGGGCAGATCCAGCGCGATGACGCGGCGGCGCGGCGCGAAGTGGGGCAGGTTCTGGCGCCAGTAGGCCTGCGTCGCGGTGATGCCATGGATGAACAGCAGCGGATCGTCGACCGCATCCGGGCCCGGCGGCGGACCGCTGTCGCAGAGGTTGATGGCGAGACCAGCGATGGTCTCGCGCCGGGCCGTGAGCGCGCCCAGGGGCGCGGCGGTCACGCTCAGAACTCGATCTCCGCGTTGAGGCCGGCGCCGCTGCCGGCGCCGTACAGCTCGGGGCCGAAGCGGAAGCGCGGGTCGCGCGACTTGGGGCGCTTGCTGCGGCTGGCCGAGCGGCCCGAGCTGCTCTCGGCGCTGGGCGCCGCGATGTAGCCCTTGTAGTAGAAGAACGCGCTGGCCAGGCCGAACACCGCGGTGGCGCCGATGAGGATGTTGGTCAGGCGCGCCTTGGAGCGGCCGGTGTCGCACACGTCGACGACCGCAGTGACGCCCTTCATCTCGGCCTCGCTGCAGGCGTCACCGGTGGTGGTGATGCGCTTGCCCGGGTCGGGGTCGCTCTGCGAGGCCAGGATGGCCTTCTCCTTGTCGTCCTCGGCGCTGCGCACCTGCAGCCCGGTGATGGTGAAGCCGGCGGCGCCCGCCGCAGTGCCCACCAGCGAGCTCCAGAACAGGACGCGGTAGATTCCGCCGGGGCGCTTGTGCGGACGGTCGGGGCCGATGGGGCGCGGGCCGCCGCCGCCGGTGGCGGTCAGCTCGGCGTCCAGCTTGGCGCGGCTGCCGGCCTCGACCTCGATGCTGCCCGTCCACTTCTGGTAGCCCTGCACCGTGATCTCGATGCTGTGGTTGCCGGCGGGCACGTCGCTCAGCAGCGCGGTGCCGTCGATCAGGTCGGCGTTGACGCTGCGATCCATGACCACGGTGCCCGACAGCGCCTCCGACAGCGCGATGCTGATCTCGCCAGTGGAGGCCACGCCCGACAGGCTGGAGAAGTACTTGGAGGCGGCCTTCTTGAGCACCGCCGGGTTGGTGGTGTCGGTGGGCAGCTTGTCGGCGACGGTGCGCTCGGAGACCCGGGTCTCGACGTTGATGAAGCGCAGCGAGGCCGCGAAGCCGCCCTCGCGCAGGCGCTTGAGCGAGCCATAGATCAGGCGCTTGGCGCCGAGATCGGAGCCGACCTTGGACATGCACTTCAGGTCGGCGTCGTCGGGGCAGTCGAGCAGCTTGACCTCGACCAGATCGCGCGTGCCGGAGGCGGGCTCGAAGGCGTTGCGGGCCGACTCGGCGCGGGCGCGCAGGGCCTCGGTCAGCAGGCGCGCCAGCTCGGTGGTCTCGTTCTGCTTGGCGGCGTCACCGGAGTCGTCGATGGCCTCGACGCCGAGGACCGCGAGAGACGGGCGGGCCTGGGCGACGCCGGTGAGGCTCAGCGCCAGTGTGACGGCAACCACTCGACCAGACAGGCGCAGCATGGACGCATTATAGCCAGGCAACCGCAGCTGGGGAGGATTTCAGGGCGTGCGTGCGGAGTGTGTGGCAGCGTCCGAAACCGACAAGAGCTGACCCGCATGGCGCGGGTCAGCTCTGCGGTGCTCCCGTCCCGGTCGGCGCGTCAGCAGCCGCCCTCCTCGACGTACTCGCTGGTGCGCGGGACCGTGGTCTCGAACTCCTGGCCGGTGGCGGGGCGGCGCACCTTGACGCGCATCGTGCTGTCCTTGCCGCCGGTCATCGAGGCGTCACCAGCGCTCTGGCCGTCGATGGTCACGATGTGGTCGCCGGGCAGCAGGCCGCCGGGCAGGCCAGCGTCGGTCTCCATCGGGCTCAGGACCACCAGCTCGTCGCCGGTGTACTCGACGTTCATCGCGGGCTGGAACTCGGGGGTGTACTCGTACTCGCCCTCGCCCTCGCCGCCCTCGTAGTCACCCTCGTACTCGCCCTCGCCGTCGTACTCGCCCTCGGCGTACTCGCCCTCGCCCGCGCTGGTCTCGGTCGCCGGGCTCATCGCCAGCTCGGCCTTCTGGTTGGCCTCGACGCGGAAGTTGCGCGTGATGTACTCGCCCTCGACCTCGACCTCGGCGTAGTAGCTGCCCATCGGCACGTTGGCGAACTGGAAGCGGCCCGCCGCGTCGGTGGTCGCGTTCAGGTTGGCGGCGCCCATCTCGGAGCGCGACAGCCGCACGCTCAGGCCCGCCACCGGCGCGCCGGCCTTGCCGACCACCACACCTGCCGCGCTGCCGCGGTCGAAGCCCACCGAGAGCGTGCCCACGTTGCTGGTCTCACCGGCGTGGGTCTCGACGGTACGACGGGTCGACTCGCCGACACCCTCGACATAGGCCACCACCTCGAAGCTGCCCGGCTCCATGACGTCGGCGCGGAAGCTGCCCGGGCCGCGCAGCGTGGCCACCGGCATCAGGGTCGCGTACTGCGAGTACTTGCCCTCGGGGGTCACCGGGCGACGCACCCAGATCCGGGTCACGCCATCCTGCGGCGCCTCGACCTGGCCCACGATGGTGGGCACGCGCTGCAGCACCTGGCGCACGGTCGGCTCGGCGCTCTTGGTGTACTGGGTCGCGGCGGCGAAGCCCTCGCGCTCGAAGGTCAGGTACTCGGAGCCGCCCTCGGGCAGGCCGAGCTGCGACTTGCCGTTGCGGTCGGTGACCGCGATGGGCTCGCGCGAGCCGTTCGAGATGACGCGCACGAACGGGATGGGCGCGCCGGTGTCATCGACCACGTCGAGCGCCAGCATGCGCATCGCGGGCAGCTCCAGGTCGGCCTGCGCGGCGCGCTCCTGGTCGAGCACCTGCACGTAGTCGGCGGCGCCGCGGGTCGCGCTCAGGCTGGCCTCGACGCGGTACACGCCCGCGCTGGGGACCTCGAGCACGTAGCGGCCGCCGGCGCCGGTGGTGGCGCTGACCTGCTCGGCGTCGCCGGGCTGCATCGAGCCGATGCGCATGGCGCTGACCTTGACGCCCGGGGTGGGCGTGCCGGCGACGCGGGCGACACCCTCGATGGTGCGCGCGACCGAGAGGCGCAGCTCGACGTCCTCGGTGGTGCCGGGCAGGTTGACATAGACGTTGACCGCACCGCGCAGGCTGCCGGGCGCGCGCGCCGACAGCATGCCCGAGGCCGAGCCACCGTAGGCCAGCACGACCGGCAGCGCGAAGCGACCGTCGCTGTCGGTGACCACCGAGCTGGGCTGCTCCTCGAGGTCACCCTCGAGCGCGCCACCATCGACGGTGACGCCGGCGGCCGGGACGCCCTGGGGGTCGAGCACGATCCCGGTCAGCGTCATCGCGGCGGCGGTGCTCTTGCGCAGCGGGCGCGCGCCCAGCTTGGCGGCGACCGTGCCGAGCTGCGCCAGCTTGCCCGGAGCCACGACGCCGGCGTCACGACCCTGGCCCTCGGCGGCGCTGCGCGCGATGGCCGCGCGCACGCGGCGCGACTTCTGCGAGCGCGCGCCGTAGGCGAGGGTGGCGCCCGCGATGGCGGCGCTGGCGACGATCCAGGTGACGTACTGCTTGGCCCGACTCTGCTTGCGCATCTTTCTCATTGCCTCCGGCTCGGGGTATTGCGAGCGCCTTGCCATCTGGGGCCGGGGCGGTTTCCTGAAGCGATGCGGGCAGTTGTGACAGGGGGGCGAAGGGTTGTGTCGGACTGGACACGGGCCCGGGACGGGGGGGGACGCGGTTTGCTGGGGTTACGCGTGGGTGCTACCGTCGGCACATGCGGCTCAGCGTCTCCGCGCGCATCTTCGCGGGGTTCTCCATCGTCCTGCTGACATTCGGCGCAGTGTCCGCACTGACGTGGCTGAGGTTGCGCGGACTTGGCGCGCGCATGCGGGTCATCAACAACGGCTACTTGCGGCTGTCGCTGACCTTCAACGAGCTGGAGACGCTGCAGTCGAACCTCAAGCACTTCCTCGAGGGCATGGGGCGCGTGCGCGACGGTGGTGATGATGGTGGGCGCAACCTCATCATGGCGTCGCGGCGCGCGCGGCTGCGCAGCCTGTCGCGCGCCGACGAGATCGCGGTGGACGCCACCCGGCTCGACACCAGCGGCGGCGAGCGGCGCTACCTCGAGGGGCTGCGCGCGGACCTCGGCCGACTGCGCGGCGAGCTGGAGTCGACCGAGCCGCTGTACACCACGCTGGGCGGCGCGCTGGGCAAGCCGAGCTACGGCGCCGAGGTCGACGCCCGGCTGGCGCTGCTGCGCCTGATGCGCATCGAGCAGCGCAACTTCCAGGCCATCCGCGCGGTCGCCTTCGATCTGCGCCGGCGGGTCATGCGCGCCGGGCTGGCGGCGCAGCACGACGAGAGCGAGGCGCTCAAGAGCACGCTGCTGCTGGTGGCCATCGCCATCGTGGTCGGCGCGCTGGTCACGGTCGCGGCGCACCTGACGGTGCGACCGCTCAAGCGGCTGCGCGACGGCGCGCGGCAGCTGGCGCGTGGCGACTGGTCACAGCGCGTGAACGCGTCGGGCAAGGACGAGATCGCCGAGCTGGCGCGCGAGTTCAACGCCATGGCCGCGGCGCTGGAGGAGCGCGAGCAGCGCGTGATCCGGTCGGAGCGGCTGGCCGCGATCGGGCAGATCGCCGCGCAGATCACGCACGAGATCAGAAACCCGCTGTCGTCGATCGGCCTCAACGCCGAGATCCTCGAGGAGGAGCTGGCCGCGGCCGGACCGGGCGCGGCGCAGTCGGTCGAGGCGGTGCGCGCCATCCAGCGCGAGGTCGACCGCCTGACCGGCATCACCGAGGAGTATCTGCAGATGGCGCGCATGCCCAAGCCGCGCCTGGAGCTCGAGGATCTGGGCGCGCTGGTGGCCGACGATCTGGCCTTCCACAAGGAGTCGCTGGCGCAGAAGGGCGTCGAGCTCGAGGTCCGCGTCGAGGGCGACGTGCCGCGCGTGCTGGCCGACGAGAACCAGATCCGGCAGGCGCTGCGCAACCTGGTGCGCAACGCCACCGAGGCCATGGCGGCTGGTGGCGGCGGGCGGCTGACGGTGACGGTGTGCGTGGCCAAGGGCGGCGGCGGCGAGGTCGAGCTGCGCGTGACCGACACCGGGCCGGGCATGTCGGCCGAGACGCAGGCGCACATCTTCGAGCCGTTCTTCACCACCAAGGAGAAGGGCACCGGCCTCGGGCTGGCGCTGACGCAGCAGATCGTGGCCGAGCATGGCGGCGCCATCGCGGTCGAGAGCGCGCCCGGGCAGGGCACCTCGTTCGCGGTCAGGTTGCCGGCGGGGGCGCAGGCGGCGTAGCGAAGGCGTGGGCGGCGTGGCGGGCGGCGGCGTGGCGGGCGGGGCGGCGGACGGGCAGACCGCGACTGCGCTATTGGCAGCAGTTGCGGAATTCGCATGCGTTGATCGACACGCCACCGGGCTGGGTGCAGGTGGTGGTCACCCCGGCGTTCTCGCAGGTGCAGGTCCAGCTGCCGTCCTGGTCGGCCAGCGTGCACTCGACGTTGCGCCCGCCCTCCTCGTGACTACACCAGCCAATCTGCGCGGATGCGGGCGCGGCAGGCGCCGCCACCGGCGCCGCCAGCTGGGTGGGGAGCAGTGAGCAGAGGCCAATCAGCAGTGCGTGAATCAACCCCATCGCGTGCGCGTCTCCTCCAGCAACCGCTGGTCGTCTCCCCCTTCAGCAAGCGCCGTACCGCACAGGGCGGCGACGGAATCTCGCCACCTTGCCGGAGGACCGCACCTCGGACCTGATGCCGGGATGTGCCGTCCCGGCACATGGCTGTGGCGTCGTCAACACCGGTTCACGCTTGCGCCAGGTCGGCGCCGCCCGCAGAATGCAGCGCCTACGATGGCTTCCGAGCTGAAGCTGGTCGCAACCAAGCGCTTTGCGGGGGTGCCTGGTCGCAAGGAGGATGGCGCCATCACGGGCGCCATGTCGCTGCTGTTCATCATGGCGGCGATCAACTTCATCAACTACGTGGATCGCAGCATCCTGACGCCGCTGGTCCCGGCCCTGATGGAGTCCAAGGCCAACGGCGGCCTGGGGCTGTCGCAGCGCGAGGTCGGCCTGCTGGGGTCGGCCTTCATGTGGGTGCACTCGCTGGCGTCGATCCCGCTGGGCCTGCTGGCGGATCGTCTGCTGCGCAAGCGCATCATCGCCGCCGGGGTCACGCTGTGGAGCGTCGCCACCGCGGGCGCCGCGCTGGCCGGCAACTTCGCGCACATGCTGATCGCGCGCGCCGCGGTCGGCATCGGCGAGGCCGCCTATGCGCCGGCCGCCACCGCGCTGATCAGCGAGCGCTTCCCGGCCGAGCATCGCGCCCGCGCGCTGGGCATCTTCAACCTGGGCATGTTCATCGGCGGCGCCGTGGGCATCACGCTGGGCGGGGTGGTGGCCAAGCACTGGGGCTGGCGCGCCGCCTTCCTGATGGTCGGCCTGCCCGGCCTGGTGCTGGCGCTGCTGGTGCTGGCGGTGGCCGAGAAGCGGCGCCGCCAGGGCACCGGCGCGTCGCTGAGCGACGAGAAGCCCGACATGACGCTGGATCCGTCGGCGTCGCACTCGCACACCACGTCACTGCGCGACCTCAAGGTGCTGCTCAAGTCGAGCTCGTTCCGCGCCGTCAACATCATCGGCATCCTCATCACCTTCTTCGTCGGCGCGCTCAACCTGTACGCGGTGCAGTACCTCAAGGACGTGCACCACATCGATCCGGCCAAGGCCGGCCCCATCTTCGGAGGCATCGCGGCGCTGGGTGGCCTGGGTGGCGTCTTCTTCGGCAGCTACCTGGCCGACCGGCTGACCCGGCGCGGCTGGGGCACCGGCGGGCGGCTCGCGGTCATCGGCGCCGGCATGGTGCTGGCGACGCCCTTCATCGTGGCCGGCCTGCTGATCGGGAACCCCATCGTGCTGTACCCGGCGCTGGGCTTCGGGGTCTTCTTCACGACCTGGTACATCGGGCCCATCCTGGCGGCCCTGCATGACGTGGTGCCGGCCTACAATCGTGCCGCAGCGACCGGGGCCTACTTCTTCCTGATCCACATGCTGGGCGACGCGCTGTCGCCCATCGTGGTGGCCGAGATCAAGACCCAGACCGGGTCGCTCAAGACCGGGATGCTGGTGGCGGTCGCGGTGGGCACGCTGGGAGGGATCTACGCCCTCCTGGCCACGCGCAAGGTGCTGCGGCGAAAGCTGGGGCCCGGCGCGAAGTCCTGATAGGATCAGCGCCTCTCATGGCAGCGGGTTCGGACGACGAGCGGCGTCGCCAGACGCGTGAAGCGCTGGTGTTGAAGGTCGAATACGCCGACGCAGATGGGCTGGTGCACGACTACACCAGCAACATCTCGCAGGGCGGGACCTTCGTGGTCACCGACCGCGAGCTACCCATCGGCGCCGAGGTCAAGCTGGTGCTGTCGTTCCCCGGCCTCATCAAGCCGCTGCCGCTGCCCGCCAAGGTGATGTGGCACGGCGACGCCGCGGGCGGCGACGACAAGGGGGTCGGGGTCGAGTTCGATCTCGGTGATGACGCCGCGCGGGCGCGCCTGGCCGAGCTGGTCGCGCGCATCGCCGAGGGTGATCCCGAGGTCGTCGCGCGCACGCTGCGGGTGCTGGTGGTCGAGGACAACCCGCACGTGGCGGCGCTGATCCGCGACGGGCTGGCCGGCGGCGCCAAGCGCATGCGCGGCCACGTGGTGTTCGACCTCAGCGTGGCCAAGGACGGCCGCGAGGCGCTCGAGAAGCTGACCTCGGCCGACTGGGACCTGTGCATCATCGACATCTACCTGCCGGTGCTGGACGGCGTCGCGGTCATCAAGGCGCTGCGCGCGCGCGAGGCGACCCGGACCTTGCCGGTGGTCGCGGTGTCGGCCGGCGGCGCGCAGGCCCGCGCGGCGGCGCTGTCGGCGGGCGCCGACTTCTTCCTCGACAAGCCGATGCGGCTGGCCGACATCATCGCCAGCATCCAGCGGCTCACCGGGGTCGGCTAGAGGGCTACTTCAAGGTCTTGTTGAAGGCGATGTACTCCGCCGTCCCCGGCTTGAGCTGCATCGCCGCGGCCATCTCGCTCTTGGCCCGCTTGATGTCCTTGCGCTTGGCGTAGGCCTTGGCCAGCTCGAAGTGGACGGCGGCGGGATCCTCGGGGACGCCGTCACCCTTGATGAGCAGCGCGGTCGTCAGCACGGTGATGGCGTCGGCGGGGCGGCCGACCTCGTTGTAGGCGCGGCCGACGCGCTCCAGCACCTTGCCCTCGTAGGGGCTGATCTGGATGGCGATCTCGCCCCACTGCGCGACCTTGGCCCAGTTGCTGCGATCGGCGAACCGGGTCACCAGCATCGAGTAGGCCTTGGCGTCCATCTGCTCGATCCAGGCGTAGCCCTCGAGCTCGGCCAGCGCCTTGTCGAACTGCTGCTTGTCCTCGTACAGCTTGAACAGGAGCTCGTAGGGCTCGCTGGCCTCGGGGTTCATCTTCTTGGCCAGGGTCAGCTGCTTCTCGGCGTCGACCGGCGAGCCGGTGCGCGTGGCGATCAGGCCCAGCTTGCCGCGCGCGTCATAGCCGTCGCCGCCCGCGCTGATGAGCAGCTCGATCCACTTCTTGGCCTCGAGATCCTTCTTCTTGCGCAGCGCGACGTCGCCCAGCACCCACAGCGCCTCCTTGCGCTTGGGCTCGGTCTTGATGATGAGGCGCGCCACCTTGTCGGCCTTGTCGAGATCGTCGGCGTTCAGGTAGGCCAGCGCCAGCGCGGCCTGGAAGCCCATGTCGTCGGGCGCGCCGGCGGCGGCCTTCTGGCGCGCCTCCAGATCTGCGTAGGACGCCAGGTTGATGACGTAGCTGCCGTCATAGGCCTTGAGGCGTTTGGCCAGGTAGGCGCGGAACTCGGTGTCGAACGCGATGGTGTCGAGGCCGGTCACGGTGCGCAGCACCTCGGGGGTCGACTTGCCCTGCGCGAACAGCTTCAGGGCCTCGACCACCTTGGGGAAGCCGAAGCGCTCGACCATCCAGGTCATGGTGACCGAGGCCTGGTGATAGGCGACCAGCACGTCCTCGGCGCGCATGAAGGCGGCGTTGAGATCCATCACGCCGACCAGGGTGCCGGTCTTGAGCGCGATCCACAGGTCGCGGTCGTTCTCGCGGCGCCACTCCTTGCGCGCGATGATGGTCTCGTACTCGCTGAGGCCCTCGGTGAACCAGCGCGGCACGCGGTTGTTCGACAGCTGGATGGCGAACACGTGGCTGAGCTCGTGCCACAGCACCATGCCCCAGTTGATCGAGCGCCCCTCGGGCGACAGCGCGGTGATGACCTGGCCGAAGCAGACGCCCAGCGCGCCCAGGTTGGGCAGGCCCACGGTGCGCACCGAGTAGTGGTCGCTGTCGGCGAACATCTCGATGGTGACCGGCGTCTTGGGCGTCATGCCGTAGCGCTTGACCATGTCGCCCCAGGCCTTCTCGACCAGGGGGCCGACATAGGGCAGCAGCAGCGGGCGCTCGCTCTTCTGCATGCGGAAGCGGAACAGCGGCGGCTTCTTGGTGGACGCTGGCGGCCACACCGCGAACTCGTAGTCCTTGTCGATGACGTCTTCGTACAGGTTGAGCAGGTTGTAGGCGCGCACGTTGAAGCCGTCGCCCTTGAAGGCCTTGCCCAGGAGCTCGCGGCCCTTGACCTCGTCGCCCATGCGCAGGTAGTTCGAGGCCAGCTCGGCCATGGCGACGTAGTAGTCGGGACGCAGCGTGATGGCCTGGGTCTCCAGGCCGATGGCATCGGCGTAGCGGTGCTCCTTGACCGCGAAGGTCGCCACGGTGTGGTAGACCTCGGCGAACTTGGCGTTGATGGACAGCGCCTTCTTGACCGCGGCCTCGTAGCCCGGCTTGTCGTCGCCGATGTAGGCGATGGTGGCGACCAGGGCGTGCGCGTGCAGGTCGTTGGGGTTGACGGCGAGGATCTTGGCGACCTCGCGGCCAGCGGCGGCCAGCTCGGCGTTGTCGATGAGGAGCTCGGTCTTGATGGCCAGCGCGCCGGGGTGGCCGGGGTCGGAGGCCAGCGCCTTGTCGCACAGCGCGGCGGCGGCCTTGATGTCGTAGGTCTGCTCCAGCTTGACGCGCGCCATGCCGACCAGGGCGTCGGGGTAGTTGGGGTCGATCTTGAGGACCTCCTCGAACGACGGCTCGGCGTTGCCGACGGCGTACTTGTCGACGAACAGCCAGCCCCAGCGCACGTTGGCCTCGAGCAGGTTGCCGTCGAGATCGACCGCGGTGTGGTAGGTGTCGTTGGCCTCGGAGTGGCTGCCCAGGTACTCGGCGGCCATCGCGACGTACATCATCTGCTCGGCGTTCTTGTCGTCGATCTTGCCGTCGTTGAAGTCCTCGTAGAAGCCGTCGAACACCGCCTCGCCGGCCTTGAGCTCGCCGAGGTCGGTCATCAGGAGCTCTCCGAGCAGGGCGCGGGCGCGGTACTGCTTGTCGTCCTTGGCGACCACGGCCTCGAGCTCGCGCTTGGCGCCCTGGTAGTCGCCGCGCGCGCGCAGCGTCTCGGCCAGGCCGATGGCGGCGTCGAGGCCGAGCTGGCCCTTGACCCTGACGAGCTTGCGGAAGCTGGCCTCGGCCTCCTTGAGGCGACCGGTGCGGCGCTGCACGCGCGCCACCAGCAGCGCGGCGGCGTCGGCCTCCTTGCCCTTGAGCTTGGCGGCGGCGGCCTCGGCCTCGCGGTAGCGGCCGTGCAGGAAGTCGTTCTGGGCGTCCACCAGCGCGGCGTTCGCGAGGCCCGGGGCCAGCGCGAGCAGCAGCGCGACCAACACCTTCACCTGGATCGATTTCACGCGTCTCACGCGGGGCTCCTGTGGTCGGGCAGCATTGCCTTGTGCCTGGGTTGTGTCAACGCGCGGGGTGCTCCATTGTTTTGGCCGGAAACTCGGGTACCATCTAGGGAAATGTCGAGCGAGGCGGAGGGTCGGTCGGAGGATGCTGCCCGGGCCAAGGAGCAGCGCCTCATTTATGGGGACTTCGACGCCTTCCTCAAGCACGCCATCAAGGAGTACTACGACCGGGGCTGGCGCAATCGTCGCGGCAACTTCGTCGCTCTGCTCATCGCGTCGGGTCAGACGCTGGAGATGGCAAAGGATTCTGTCACCAGCGGCGACGGGGTCAGGAACGTCGCGGTGGGCGCCGGGGCCATGCTGGCGCTGCGCATCGGGCTGCGCTACGCGCTGGGCGGGCCGCTCGGGCTGATCCTGGGGGCCGCGACCGCGGTGTCGCTGGCGCAGTACTTCATCAGGAACCGCAAGGACGTCACCAAGAAGATCGACGTCTACAAGAAGCTGATCCAGGACGCGCGGGGTCGCTACGACGAACTGCAGGGGGCGCACCGCGGCGGACGCACCGACGTGGTCGAGCGCAACCTGATGATCGACGGCCTGATGAAGCGTTTCCTCGAGGATTGCGACAGCAAGTAGCCAGGGCGGCGTTCGCGGCGTTCTGCCTGGCCTGGGGGGTTGGGGCAGGAGGGACAGCGCGGGCGGCCGAGGTCGCGGTGCTGAGCTTCGACGTGGTCGGCGTGCCCAGGGCGACGCTGCCCGGGTTCGATGCCTCGCTGGAGGTCGGCCTGGCGACGACCGGGTACACCATCACGCGGGATCGCGCGACCACGGCGGCGCTGCTGGCCGAGGCGCCGGGGCCGACGGCGGGCTGTCGGGTCGGGCCCTGCCTGGCGGCGGCTGGCAAGATGCTGGGGGTGACGCACTTCGTGGTCGTCGCGGTCACGGTGCGCGGCGCCCAGTACGACATCGTGATGTCGCTGCTGGAGGCGCAGAGCGGGCAGGTGGTCGGTCAGACGCTGAGGACCTGTCCGGTGTGCACGCTGGACGAGGCCCTGATCATCGTGTCGGAGGCGGCCGAGGCCATCGGGTCGTCGGGCAACCTGGAGGCGCCGCCGACGCGGACCCGGATCGTGGTGCTCCGGCCGGCCAAGCGGGCCAAGCGCCCGAGCTGGCGCAAGGCCGTGGGTGGCGCGGGTATGTTGCTGGGAATGCTGACGATTCTGGGTGGGGTCGCCCTGGACGAGAACGGCCGTGGCGGCCTGGTACCGATGCTGGCGGCGGGCTCGGTGGGATTCTGGGGAGGCGCGCTGCTGGTCGGAACGGATGATGTGGAGGTGGGCTCCGGGAGGGCTGGACGGCGGGGGCGTTCTGTGAGCCTGATGGGTATTCAGAAGGTGTTCACATGGTGAGCTCGATGCGCTTCGCGAAGAATTTCGGCCTGGTCGGCGTGCTGGCCGGGGCCGCCCTGCTGGCCGGCTGCGGTGAAGATGGCCCTGGAGGGCCTGGTCCGACCACTGACGTCGCGGTGTACTTCAATGTGACGCGGCCGGATCAGACGCCGGGCGAGTACTTCGAGCTGCCCTTCCCCAACGTGCTGCGCATGAAGGCCGGCGGCGGCATGGACCTGGCGGGCCTGCCGGCGATGGGGCCGCTGGTCGAGCTGGTGCGCGATCTGGTGTCGAAGGACATCACCGGGGCCAGCACCAACGGCGGGATCTACTTCCGCTTCACCGGCGAGATCGAGCCCGAGACGCTGCCGCCCGAGGGCGTGTCGCCGGCGGACGCCAGCGTGTTCGTGGTCAACATCGAGCCGACCTCGGTCGACTATGGCAAGCGCGCGGTGCTGCGCCTGAAGTACGACCCGCTGGAGCTCAACTACATCGGCAACAACGCGCTGTCGCTGCTGCCGTACCCGGGCTTTCCGCTGCGCCAGGGCGAGACCTATGCGGCGGTGGTGACCACGCGGGTGCTGTCGAAGGCGGGTGTGCCGGTGCTGCGCGCGCCCGACCTCGCCGCGCTGCTGGGCGAGGCCATGCCGGCGGATGCGACGCTGGCGGCGGCGTGGCCGAAGTACCAGCCGCTGCGCGACTACGTGGCGGCGGGCAAGCTGGCGCTGGGCGAGGTCGCGGGCGCGACGGTGTTCACCACCCAGCGCTCGACCGACATCATGGCCAAGATCCGCAAGGTGATCTACCGCGACTTCCCGGCGCCGCCGGTGGAGCCGGCGCTGACCCAGATCGGCGAGACCGACCAGTACGTGACCTTCGAGGGCCGCGTGGACGGGCCCAACTTCCAGGTCGGCACGCCGCCGTACTCGCAGCCCGAGGACGGCGGCGCCATCGAGTTCGACGCCGCGGGCGATCCCAAGATCCAGCGCACCGAGTCGCTGCGCTTCGCGATGACGATCCCCAAGGGGCAGATGCCGGCGGCGGGCTGGCCGATCTCGATCTACGCCCACGGCACCGGCGGCGACTACAAGTCGTTCATCGGTGACTCCATCGGCAGCGACCTGGCGGAGATCCGCAATGGCCAGGGCGAGATCGTCTCGAAGATTGCCAGTATCTCGATTGACCAGGTGCTGCACGGACCGCGCAAGGGTGACCCCGAGGCGTCGACCGAGCTGACCTTCTTCAACTTCAACAACCCGGCGGCGTTCCGCGACAACATCAAGCAGGGCGCGCTGGACGACTTCCAGATCGTGCGCTTCGTCGAGACCATGAACGTGGATCTCGGGGTCGGGCAGCGCATCAAGTTCGACCCGACCAAGATCTACTTCGCGGGTCACTCGCAGGGCGGCCTGACCGGGCCGCTGTTCCTGGCCGCCGAGCCCAAGATCAAGGCCGCCATCCTGTCGGGCGCGGGCGGCGTCGCGGTGCTGTCGCTGCTGGGCAAGACCGAGCCGGTCGACATCGCGCACCTGGTCAAGGTGCTGATCAGCGACGCCGTGGTCGACGAGTTTCACCCGCTGCTGACGCTGATCCAGACCTACATGGACTCCAGCGATCCCATCAACTACGCGCGGCTGATCACCACCGAGCCGCCCAAGGGCCAGCTGCCCAAGCACATCTTCCAGACCCTGGGCCTGGTCGACTCCTACACCCCGGTGCCCACCATCAAGGCCCTGGCGACCGCGCTGTCCCTGTCCCCCGTGGAGCCGCTGCCTGCCGAGCTGCCCGGCATGCTGCTGGCGGGGCTGACCCCGCTGTCAGGTTCGGTGACTGGCAATCTCACCGTGGGCACGATGAAGGTGACTGCCACGCTGACCGAGTACATCGCCAACGGCTACGACGGCCACTTCGTGGTGTTCCGAGACTCGCGCGGCGCGCGCCAGGCCAAGATGTTCCTGGGCACGATGGTCGAGAACGGCGTGCCCACGGTCGTCCCGTAGGCTCCCGGCTACTCAGGGGAGTGGAGACAGGTCGAGCCGCCCCTTGATGGCGGGGCTGCCATCGGGGATGCCGCCGATCACTCCCATGATGAGGACGTAGCGTCCAGGCGCCAGGTCGAAGTCCTCGCGTACTTGATCTTTGCGCGCGATGAATGTGAGCCGGTCTCCGGTGTTTCCGTGGCGGAGCGAGACGCCTGTGCTGCACGCTTGCAAGTGAAAGTAGGGCTTGGCTGGGCTCTCCAGCTGGAGCAGCGCGCGCGAAGCAGCCGTGACCTCGAAGGTTCGAGCCTGGAGCTGATCGTCGAGGGCCCCCATGGGGTAGTAGAGTGGGGCGCCGTGGTCGGCAGGTATCGTGAAGTCGAGTCCGGTCTCGATCGCGGGCGTCTCGCACTCGACCCGAAGCCGCGCGTACGATCGGCCATCGACCGGAGGCGCGTTCCTGAAGTCGTCGAGGAGTCGCTGCATGGTGGGTTCCTTCCACTCCTCGTTGGTCTGGCGGAGAAGGGCGGGAACTTGCTGCGCCCCCAGGCGCCCAGCCAGAAAGGCGACGAACCGGGCGGCCGTGCGCCGGAGGGAGTATCGGAGCGCCATTGACTGATACCAATCGCGCTCATAGAGGTCGTATAGGCGACTGGTCTCGGCCAGATACACATCGTCGGAAATCAGGTCGCCGAGCTTCTCGGTGTAATCCAGGTAGTCGAAGTCAAAGTCTGTGGGAGTCGTGACGCCGCCGGCGAGGACGTCGGCCAGACCATCGCGGAGGAATGTGGACTGGGGAGCGCCAAGGTCGGCGAGGAGTTCGGCGAATCGAAGGGGGCACTGTCGATCCCGGGCGCAGACGAGCTTGTAGCCGCCAGGGATCCTGCAAGGGTGCACCTCGCGTTCGCCGGGCACACGGGTGCCCAGGCATGCGGGCGGCCCGTCCGATGAGACTGAGATGAGGATCGTGTCGCCAGGGGCGAGGCGAGGCCCGAACGTGTTTGTGAAGTCCGCATACCGGGCCTGGTACCAGCGAGCGTGTTCCTCGGACACGCCTTGGAACCTGAACGCCCCCGCCTCGACGATGGGCAGCGGATTCCGCAGTCCATCAGGAGGCTCGTTCACACACCCGGCCAGGAGCATCGCCACGAGTCCCGAAGAGATGGCCCTCACTTGCGTCTCCTCCGTCGAATCACCAAGAACAGCGCCAACGCGGCGATGCTCAGTCCCAAAGCCGCGAGGCCCCAGATGCCAGGTCCACGGCCATCTCGATCAGTCGTCTTCCGCAGAGGCGGAGGCGTGACGACGTCCACTGTCGTGCCTGCGGCGGCCATACCATTGTCAGAGTCGATGACCAGCAGGCGTACGGAATGACTGCCCCTGGTCAGTCGAGTCTCTAGAGACGGAGATAGGGACGACACGCTCCGACCGTCGATGAACCAGGAATACCGGATCCCGCCGGGTAGGCCGTCGGCGTCTTCGGCCATCGACTGAACCGTACAGGGCGCGGACTCGACGCAGGGGATGGGAGACGGGAGTGGGAGCGCGACCCGTGGCGCGAGGTTGTCGAGGTGTCCCCTGAGGTTGAGGTGGATCTGTGTTCCTGAACTCTGAAACAGGCCCGAGACGAGGACCTCTCGCGTCCGGAAGTTGATGATGCCGCCCGCGGGGCGGTCGTTTGTCACCGTTGCGAGCCGCCTCTCATTGTCCGTCCAGGTGCCCGTCAACAAGGCGCCGAGCGAACCCGTAGGAAAGCGGAAGAAGCAGACCTCCGGTCCGCCAAAGCAAGTCCCGCTCGCTGCGCCGACGTTGATGACCGCTGGACGTTTGAGAGTCTTTCTCGAGGGCCTGACGAGAGAGACGTCGTCGCCGTGTGCGTCCACCCAATGAAGCTCGATTGGGCATTGGCCAGACCGGCAGTTGCCACCCGAGAACGCGAGGTGGCCCTCGAGGTGCACGTCGCCGGCGAGGTCCGGTGAAGCGAAGCGAACGACTGATGGCGCCTCGATGGTGACGATGGAGTTGAAGGGCCTGCCCGACGAAAGGAACTTTCCGGCCTCAGCGTGGCAGGTTTCTTCGCTGGAGACGCCGAGGTAGCGCGCATCGGCCGGAAAGGTCGGTGGCGGAAACTTGTCCTGCTTCAGCAACTCGCACTTCAAAGTGCCGTCGAGGCCCGCGTGGATCTTCTCGCATTGCTCCTCGAACTCGGCCTTCAAGCCGGAAGGGTTCGAGTTGCGGTCCGCGCATTCGAGGATCTCTACCGGCCGAACGATTCTGCTCTCGTCGCAGAAAGGGGGCGAGGTCTGGCGCACACAGATGGTGCACTGACATAGCGCGACGAAGCGAACGTCATGGGGAATGGGCTCGAGATCGAGCGGGAAGATGCAGCCCCAATTGGACATGAGCAAACCACCGAGAAGCCAGCCTGCGAGCCACGATAGACTCGACCAACGCCTCGTCGCCGCCGCCGCCACAGGGCGAGAGTGGTTCCTGGGCGCGGGCCATGTCAATGACACACGCACCCTGCTGATCCGACGCGGCACGCGGCCTTGGCTTGAAGGCGCCTGCCGCGTGGGAAGGGTCACGCTGGGAGGGGGCAAGGGGCTGATCTGGGGGCGGACTGTGGATAAGTCTTGGGGGCGGGTGTGGATGGATCTGGCCAAATAGTTGAGATCTGATCCGAAAGCGGCCTAAGCTACGCCCCGGTGAATTCGCTGCGGAATGGCTTGGGAGCGGCCCGTGTGGGGGGGCGATCTGCCCGGGGGCGGCTGGCCTGGGTCGGGCTGGGTGTGGCGTTGCTGGTGGGGTTGGCGGGGCGGGCGGAGGCCGTCGTCGAGGGCACGACGCCGGCGCGGTTCCAGACCTTCAGGTTGTTCGGGGATGCGCGGCCGACGGGCAATACCCTGATGTCGACGTCGTTCGGGGCGGCGGAGCACAACACCATCCTGCTGCCGTCGTCGACGGCGTCCCTGGGCGGGATCCCGCTGAATGCGGAGATCGAGAGCGCGTTCCTGTTCTGGTCGGGATCGCTGACACCGCCGGGGTTCATGGGGCCGACCGTGGCGGACACCAACGCCCTGTTCACGTTGTCGGATGGGGTCTCGACCGGCGTCAACGCGGACATGTGCCGGACGATCAACGCGGTGAGTTTCAACTTCGACTTCTACTACTGCCGCTCCGACATCACCGGGCTGCTGCGAGCGCACCCAGGCTCGTTCCGGTTCAACGGGAGCTACACCGTGGCCGGGGTCGAAGCCGATCCGGCCCACGTCATGATAGGGCCCGGCGGTGCCGTTTCATGCGTGGCGGGGGATGTGAACTGCCAGGCCAAGTACGCGGCCTGGACGATGGTGGTGGTGTACTCGTCTCCGACTGCGACAGTGCAGCGCGACATCCTGCTGTATGACGGCTTCGTTCACCTCGACGAGACGTTGGGCGCGAACGGCGCGGGCATCACGACCTTCACGCTGGACGGCTTCCTGGTCGGCACGCCGGCACTGGCGGAGATCTCGTACTTCGCGATGGAGGGCGATGCGCGTTTGGGCGGTGGCGGTGTGCAGCCGGGCTGCCCGGAGTGCTGGGACTTCTTCGCGCTGAATGGCGTGGATCTGACCGATGGGGCCAATCCGCCCAAGAACGTCATGAACTCGACCCCAGCGCTCGGGTTCGACCTCGACACCTTCAATGTCGGCACCGACGGGGGGGGGCAGGGGATCCTGACGACTGGCGCGACCTCGGTGATGGCGAGGGTGGGCGCGGGGGATGGCGTGCCCAGCGCGAACGGCGGCGGCGGCGAGTCCTTCCTCCTCGGCTGGACGCTGCTGCGGCTGAATCGGCCGTCGCCGAACTTCCAGAATCCGAATACCAACAAGATCTCGGATCCGCCGGAGGTCGGGCCTGGCGGCGAGCTGGTCTACATCATCAATGTGTCGAACGGGGGTAGCCAGGACGCCAGTGGGGTGGTGATGAGTGACCCGCTGCCGGCGGGCGTGACGGCCAACGCGGCGACGATCCGTGTGGGCGGGGTGCCGTGTGCGGCGGGGCAGTGCAGCGTGGTCGGCAACCGGGTCAACGTGAACCTGGGGGCGATGCCGTTCGCGGGGGCGGGGCAGCAGCGGCAGATCACGTTCCGCGTCACGGTGGATGCCGGCGCGGTGGCGGGGACGCAGCTGTGCAACACGGCGGAGATCACGTCGGTCGAGACGCCGACGCCGGCGACCACGAACACGTCGTGCTCGCGCGTGGTGGCGCCGACCATCGGGACGCCGACCAAGCGGGATGCCGATCTGAACGGGGGCGTGACCGGGCCGGGCGACGTGGTGCAGTACACCATCACCATCCCGGGCGATCCGAGCGGGGTGCAGGCGGCGGGGATCCGGCTGATTGACGACATGCCGGCGCACATGCAGCTCCTGTCGGTGATCGGGCCGGCGGGCTCGGTCGATAACTCGACGCTGACGGGCGGGGCCAACGGGCGCGGGCGGGTCGATCTGGGCAGCATCACGGTCGGCGCGGGCGTGCCCAGCGTGCAGGTCATCGTGACCGCGCAGGTGGACGACGAGGCGGAGTGGGCGCCGGTCGTCCCCGACGCGATCGACGGCCAGGTGCTGTGCAACCAGGGCACGGTGACGGCGCCGTTCTTGATGGCGGCGGTCATGACCGATGACCCGGATACGGGTGCGGCGGCGGATGGGACGTGCACGACGATCACGTACCGGCCCTCGATGGCGGCGTCGGGCAAGTCGGTGGTCGATGACGACGGCGGGTTGCTGGAGCCGCTGGACACGCTGACCTACACGATCACGCTGCGCAACGACGGCAACCGGACCGCGACGGTGGATCTGACCGACTCGATGCCGGCGGGGGTCGGCGGGTTCATGCCGTTGACGGCCATCTTCGGCGCGACGTTCGAGGCGGCGCCGGCGGGCAGCAACATGACCGGGCGCCTGCTGGTGCCGGGGATCCAGGTGCCGGCCAATGGCGGCATGGTGGTGATCCGGTTCCGCGTCACGGTGGAGGCGCTGGTCGCGGACGGCACCGTGGTGCAGAACCTGGCGCAGATGGAGGTCCTGGAGCGCCCGGCCGAGAGCCGCGTGCTGGCGTCGCAGGCCTTGACGGTGTTCGCGCGGCCGCTGCTGACGACGTTCGACAAGAGCGTGGTGGACGTGAACGGCGGGTCGTTCGAGCCGGGCGACGTGGTGCGCTACACGCTGGCGGTGACCAACACGGGCAACCGGCCGGCGACGGCGGCGCAGCTCACCGACGTGGTCGATGCCAACCTGACGGCGGTGACGCCGGCGAGTGGCGGGGTGTTCGACGCCGGGACCCGGACGATCACGTGGGCGCCGGGGGACATCGCGGTCGGGGCCACTGTCACGGTGGGGTTCGAGGCGACCATCGTGACGCCGCTGGCGAACGGGACGACCATTGCGAACCAGGGCGCCGTGCGCAGCGTCGAGGTCACGACGCCGGAGCTGTCGAACGATCCCGCGACCGGGGCGGACAATGACCCGACGGTGATCGTGGTGGTCGCGGCGCCCAACCTGTCGGGCATCACCAAGACGGTGACCGACCTGAAGGGCGCGCCGGTGCGACCGGGCGACACGCTGGAGTACACCGTCAGCGTCACCAACACCGGGACCGCGAACGCGACCGGGGTGGTGCTGCGGGATCCGCTGCCGGCGACGCTGACGGATGTGGTGTCGACCTCGGCCGGGTGCGCGCATGACGCGGGCTCGAACACCATCACCTGCATGACCGACGTGGCGGCGGGGGCGACCTTCACGCTGTCGTTCACGGCGCGGGTGGTGCAGCCAATCGCGAACGGGACCGAGATCGACAACCAGGCCACCATCCGGTCGAACGAGGTCACGACGCCGGAGCTGTCGGACGATCCGACGACCGCGGCGGTGGATGACCCGACGCGCGTGGTGGTGGTCGCGACCGCGGTGCTGACGGCGGACAAGGCGGTCGAGGACGCCAACGGCGGGGCGGCGCAGCCGGGGGACGAGCTGCGCTACACGCTGACGCTGACGAACTCGGGCGATGGCATCGCGCGCAACGTGCAGGTCACCGACATGGTGGATGCGCGGCTCGAGATGGTGGTGGCCGAGGACGGCGGCACGGCAGGGCCGGGCACCGTGGGCTGGACGCTGGCGGCGGTCAACCCGGGGACGCCGGTGGTGGTGCACTTCAGGGCGCGGCTGCGCTTCCCGCTGCCGAACGGCGACGTGGTGTGCAACCAGGCCAGCGCCGAGAGCGTGGATCTACCGGCGGCGGTGCTGACGGATGATCCGGCGACGGCGGCGGCGCTGGATCCGACCTGCGTGACGGTGGAGAGCCGGCCCGAGCTGACGGCGTCGACCAAGACGGTGGCGATCGTGGGCGGCGGGGCGGCGGCGCCAGGGGCGACGGTGCGCTACACGCTGGCGGCGGTGAACAGCGGCACGCAGGACGCCACCGCGGTGGTGGTGACCGACGTCGTCGACGCCAACCTGGGCGACGTCATGGTGGAGGACGGCGGCAGCTTCGACGCCGGGACGCGGACCATCACCTGGACCCTCCCGGTGGTGGCCGCGCGCGGGCAGGCCGAGGTGCACTTCACCGCCGTGATCGCGTCGCCGCTGGATGACGGCACGCTGATCCCGAACCAGGGTTCGCTGGTGTCGGCCGAGCTGCCGATCCCGGCGCTGACGGATGACCCGACGACCGCTGGACTTGACGACCCGACAATCATCACGGTGGGATCCAACCCGGTTTTTGCGACCACGACCAAGGCGATCGTGGATGACGACGGACCGCCGTTCGAGCCCGGCGACAGCCTGACCTACACCATCACGGTCACCAACACCGGGACCTCGGAAGCCGACAACGTCGTGGTCAGTGACGTGGTCGATACCAACCTCGTCAACGTGGTGGTGGCGGATGGCGGGTCGTTCGACGCTGGCACGCGGACGATCACGTGGAACGCGGCGGGCACGCCGGCGCTGACCCGGGTCGGGGTCGGGGCGGCGGCGCAGGTGGTGCTGACGTTCAGGGCCGAGGTGGTGACGCCGCTGGATGACGGGGTGCGCGTGTGCAACCAGGCGCGCATCACCTCGGACGAGGTCACGGTGGCGGCGCTGTCGGATGATCCGCGCACGCCGGCGCTGGGGGACTCGACCTGCTTCGCCAACGTGTCGGGGCCCGACTTCACGGGCCTGACCAAGACGGTGACCGACGTCAACGGGGCACCGGCGCGGCCGAGGGACACCGTGCGCTACACGCTCGGGTTCACCAACCTCGGAAACGCCAACGGCCGCAACGTGGTGGTGCGTGACGCCATTCCGGCGGGGCTGACCGACGTCATGGCGACCGGTGGGCGCGTGGTCGGGACGGAGATCGTGTGGGACGCCATGTCGCTGCCGGCGCTGGCCAACGTCGCGGTGGGCGCGACGGTCACGCTGGAGTTCACCGCGGTGATCGCCTCGCCGCTGGATGACGGCACGGTGATCTCGAACCAGGCCAGCCTGACCGACGACACGGTGACCACGGCGGTGCTCAGCGACGACCCGGCGACGCTGGCGAGCGATGACCCGACCCGCTTCACGGTGACCTCGACGGTGACCATCGGGGCCGTGACCAAGACGGTGGTCGACGAGAACGCCGGCGTGATCGCGCCCGGTGACAGCATGCGCTACACGATCACCGTGCCCAACACGGGCGACGCGGTGGCGCGCGGCGTGGTCGTCACGGACGTGGTCAGCGCGTCGTTCGCGGCGGTGACGCCGGAGGACGGCGGCGTGTTCGACGCCACGTCGCGCACGGTGACGTGGAACGTCGGGGATCTGTCGCCGGGGATGCCGCGGGTGCTGCACTTCAGGGCTCGCCTGGTGACGCCGCTGGCCAATGGCACGGTGGTGTCGAACCAGGCCACGGTGAATCGCACCGGGGGCATGGCGGTGCTGTCGGATGACCCGGCGACGCCGGCGCCGGCGGATCCGACGCGCTTCACGGTGGTCGCGGCGCCCAACCTGGGCGCCAGCGAGAAGACGGCCGCAGGGGCGATGGGCGGCGTGGTGGTGCCGGGCGCGACGGTGACGTACTCGATTCGCGTGCGCAACACCGGGGATGACACCGCGACCATGGTCACGGTGCGTGACACCGTGCCGGCCGAGCTCGAGAACGTCATGGTGCTGGACGGTGGCTCGTTCGACGCGGCGACGCGGGTGGCGCGCTGGACCATCGCCACCGTGGCGGCGGGTGGCGAGACCATGGTGCGCGTCAGCGGGCGGGTGCGGGGCGACGTGCGCAACGGCATCTTCATCGACAACCAGGCCTTCCTGGCCAGCGCGCAGGTGCTGACCGAGGTGCCGACCGACGACCCGGCCACGCCGGCCGTCGATGACGTGACGCGCCTGACGGTGTCGGCCATCCCGGTGCTGACCGACTTCACCAAGGCGGTGGTCGACGACAACGGCGGGCGCGTGGCGCCGGGGGACTTCCTGACCTACACGCTGACCCTGACGGTGCCCGGGCCGGCGCATGCGTTCGACGTGGTGGTGACCGATCCCATCCCGGCGGCGCTCGACATGGTGACGGCGACGCAGGGCGGCACGGTGTCGGCCACCCAGGTGGTGTGGAACCGGACCACCACGCCGGCGCTGGCGGATGTCGCGCCGGGCGTGCCGGTGGTGCTGACGTTCCGCGGCCGGGTGCGCGCGGGCACGCTGGACGAGGCGGTCATCTCCAACCAGGCGCGCGTGACCGCGACGGCGGGGACGCAGGAGCCGTCGGACGATCCGGCGACGGCGACGCTGAACGATCCGACGCGGGTGAGTGTGGTGGCGCGGCCCGAGCTCGAGCAGTCGAGCAAGGTCGCTCGCGACGACAACGGCGGCGTGCTGCTGCAGGGCGACACGCTGACCTACACGATCACGATCGCGAACACCGGCACCGCGTCGGCCTTGATGGTGCGGCTGCGCGACACCATCCCGTCGGGCACGACGTATGTGGCGCGGTCGACGCGCGTGCGTGGCGCGGTCATCGGGGATGGCGCGGGCGGGGTGGCGCCGCTGATCGCCGGGCAGCTGATCGGGACCGTGGCGGCGGGCGAGCGCATCGAGGTCAGCTTCCAGGTGCGCGTCAGCGCGCTGACGCCGGTCGGCTTCGTGATCGCGAACCAGGGCACCATCACGGGGCAGCGCATGAACGGCGTCGGGCTGTCGGTGCTGACCGATGATCCGCGCACGCCGATGCCGTCGGACGCCACGCTGGTGGTGGTCGGCGGCGGGGCCATCCTGCGCCAGTTCAACAAGGTGTTCGACCCGCGGCCGGTCAACGACGACGGCGACGGGCTGTTCGAGGTCGGTGAGGGGATCCACTACCGGCTGACCTGGGCCAACGCGGGGGACGCGGCGGCCACCGAGGTGCGGCTGACCGACGTCATCCCGAACGGCACCACCTATGTGCCGCTGTCGATGCGCCTGAATGGGCGCCAGCTGACCGATGCCGTCGATGCCGACGAGGGCGTGTTCGCGGGCGGCCGGCTGGTGGTGACGCTGCCGCGCGCGATGAACGTGGGTGACCAGCTGGAGCTCGAGTTCGACGTGCGCATCGCGCCCGCGGGTGGCGGCCAGGTCATCAACCAGGCCACCATCGACTCGCGCGAGACGCCGCCCGAGGAGTCGGACGCCGACGGCGACGACTCCAACGGCAACCAGGCCACGGTCACCACCATCGGCGCGGCTGCGACGCTGACGGTGACCAAGACGGCGATCGACCTCGATGGTGGCGAGGTCGAGGCCGGCGACGTCCTCGAGTATGTACTGCATGTCAAGTCGAATGCAGCCATGACGCTCTCGGATGTCGATGTGCTGGACCTGCTGCCGACCGAGGTGCAGTTCCTGCTCAATAGCCAGCGGCACCCGGCGGGTGGCATGTTCATCCCGCCCGGGGCACCGGGGTCGCGGCTGCAGGTCGCCGGGCTGACGCTGGAGCCGGGCGCCACCGCGGACATCAGCTTCCAGGCGCGGATCGGCCAGCAGGTCGAGGCCGGCACCAGCATCTGCAACACCGGTGAGGCGCGCGGTGGCGGCGCCGGCAGCGACAGCACGGTGTTCAAGAGCGATCCGGTGTGCGTGCTGGTCGGCAGCGCGGTCGGCCTGGGCGGCATCAGCGGGCGCGTGTTCCAGGATGTCGGCGCGCGCGACCGGGTGTTCCAGCCTGATACGGCGACGGCGCGTGGTGACGAGGCGCTGGGCGGCTTCCAGGTCCAGCTCTGGCGTGGTGACGAGCCCGGCGCCGAGCTGGTCGGCGGCGCCATCGCCGACAGCGAGGGCAAGTACGAGCTCGGCGGGATCGCGCCGGGCAACTACCGGGTGCGCGTGCTGTCGGGGCCGACGGTGTACCAGGAGACCGCGGGCGTCCGCGTGCCGCGCGGTGACGTCGGCGAGCGCGACCTGCTGGTCGATCCGTCGGGGCGCGTCTATGACTCGTCGAGCGGCGCGGCCGTGGTGGATGCGCAGGCCTTCCTGTTCTTCGACGCCGAGGAGACCGAGGCCGCGCTGCGCGGCCAGCTGGTGCCGGACGCGGACCTCCTGCCGGGGCAGCAGGGCCAGCGCACCAACGGCTTTGGCATGTACCGCTTCGACGTCCGCGCGGGGCGGCGCTATCGCCTCGAGCTGCGTGCGCCGGGGACCTCGCTGGTGTTCCCGTCGAGCGTGATCCCGGCGCAGGGCGGGCTGTTCGACGCCTCCAGCGCGGGCCACAACGAGGTCTCGCCGTTCGAGCGCGTCGAGCTGACGAACGATCTGATGTACTTCCTGCGCTTCCAGATCGACGGGCCCGAGGACGAGGTCCTCAACAACCACGTGCCGATGGATCCGGCGGCGTCGCTGATCCGCCTCGACAAGCGCGCCGACCGCGCCGAGGCCGCGGTGGGCGACATCATCACCTACACGGTCACCGTGGTGAACCGGTCGACCGCCAGCTTCACCGACGCCATCCTGGAGGACGTGCCGGCGCGCGGGCTGACGCCGATCGGGGGCCGGGCCGTGCTGACCGACGCGACCGGGACGCGGCGGGTCGAGCCGACCATCGACAGCGGCGGGCGCGCGCGCTTCGCGGGGCTGGCGCTGCCGGCGGGGGCGACCATCACGGTGGCCTACCAGGCCATCGTCGGCCTCGACACCCGCCAGGGCAGCTACGAGAACCGGGCCTGGCTGTCAGGTCCGGGCGGCGTGCCGCTGTCCAACGAGGACACCGCGACGGTGAGGGTCATCAATGATCCGCTGTTCGACGAGGCGCTGGTCATCGGCAAGGTGTTCTGCGACGCCGACAAGGATGGCAAGCACGACGCCGGCGAGCGCGGCGTCGCCGGCGCGCGGGTGTATGTCGACACCGGCTCGTATGCGGTCACCGATCGCACCGGCAAGTACCACCTGTCGCAGCTGGAGCCGGGGCTGCACCTGCTCAAGCTCGACGTGGCGACGGTGCCGCCGGGGTCGAAGACGACCACGCCAGAGCTGGCGCGGCTGTACCTGACCCGCGGCCTGGGGGTGAAGCAGGACTTCGGAGTGGCCTGCGTGGCGCGCGAGGTCACGCCGGAGACGCCGGGCGGCTATGGCTCGCTGCGGCTCAAGCAGGCGCGGGCCAGCACGCGGCCGGCGCGGCCGCGCACCAGCGTGACGGTCAGCGGCAGCGTGGGCGAGGTCGAGACGCCGACGCTGGAGGTGCTGGTCGACGGTGAGCTGCAGCAGCTGGTCGGGCTGGAGCTGGGTCTGACGCCAGCGCCGGCTCCGGCGCCTGGCGGGCCGTCCACCGGGGCGCCGCCACCGTCCCTGAACCTGCCGGTGGTCCCGCTGGCGGGCTATGGCGACAAGGCGCCGCTGTTCACGCTGGCCAAGACCGGGCGTGCGGTGACCGCGCGCGGCTGGACCATCAGCATTCACCAGTTCGATCCTGCGGGCACCGCCGACGAGGTCGTGCGCGTCATCGCGGGTGAGGGCGAGCCGCCGGCCCAGGTGACCTTCGATGGCCTGGGTGATGCGGGCGCGCCGCTGGCGCGGAACGCGACGTACTACGCCGAGCTGGAGGTGGTCGCCGACGAGGCGGGCTCGCTGTCGACCTGGATCAGCGCGCGGGTGCCCTTCGCCATCGCGCTTGGAGTCGTCGACCCGCCGTCGCGTGACGAGGTGCTGGCGGCGGCCGGGATGACCAGCGGCAAGCTGGTCAAGCCGACCAAGAAGCTGAAGCAGGCGGCGGCCAAGGTCGCCGGTGGCATCGCGGCCGACGAGCAGATCGTGGTCGAGGGTCACTCGGATGGACGTGGCGATCGGATCGCGCAGCTGGTGGCGTCGCAGAAGCTGGCCGAGGCGGGCAAGGCGGCGCTGCTCGCGGCCGGCGTGCCGGGGGCGCGCATCAAGGCGGTCGGGCGCGGGGGTTCGGAGCCGCTGCTGCCGGGCACCGGGGCCAAGGCGCGCAAGAAGAACCAGCGCATCGTGTTCCGCATGACGGCGCCGCCGCCGCCGGTGACCAATCCGCAGCTGCCGCCGCCGGCGCCGCGCGCGGATCGTCATGTCATCGTCGGTGGTGACGAGGTGCTGGCGGGGCAGGGCGGTCGCTTCGTGCGCAACCTGGCCATCCCGGCCGATGGGCGCCTGCTGATCGACGTCACGGCCAGCAACGGCGCGCGCGCGGCCTTCGTGGTGGTGGTCGCGCCCGAGCTGGCGGCGCGCCAGAGCGACCCCGGTGACGACGTCGAGCTGACCCTGGCGGCGCCTGCGGGCGCGCCGGGTACCGCGTGGCAGGCCAGCCTGGCGGGGACGACGCTGGATCTCGGCCTGATGGGCGTCGATCTCAGCATCGGCAACCAGCCGGTGCCGAACTTCGCCATCCTGCCGGCGCGCGGCAAGGGCAAGAAGCGCAAGCCGGCAGAGCTGAAGGCGCCGGTCGTGATGGCGCTGACGCAGCCGCTGGCCGACGTCTCGCGCTGGGGCCTGACGGTCCGACGTGGTGACGGCTCGGTGGCCTACGAGACCGGCGGGCAGATCGTGCCGCCGGCGCCGACCTGGAGCTGGGACGGCCGCGACGACAGCGGCGCCCTGGTGCTGGCCAAGGGCCAGACCTACACCGCGACCCTGGAGGTCGAGGACACCGTGGGCAGCCGCGGCCTCAGCCCGGCGCGCGCGTTCACCGTGGGCGCGCCCAAGAAGCGGCCGCGCAGCGGGCCGTTCCGGTCCATCGCGGCGGCGGGCAAGCTGTTCAATGGCAAGGCGGCGACCCCGGCGGGCAAGCTGAAGAGTGCCATCGCGGCCTTCAAGCAGGCCGTCAAGGTGCGCCCGCTGGCCGAGCGCTACACCATCACGCTGCGCATCGAGCCGGGGCCCAAGGTCATGGGCATCGATCGCATGACCGCGGTGGGCACCCGCCTCGTGCAGCTCAAGAAGGCGCTGGCGAAGGCCAAGCTGCCGGCGGCGCGCTTCGACGTGGACGCCGCGCTGGTGGCGCAGGATCCCAACGCGCTGGAGCCGATGGCGCCGCGCCCGGCCAAGGACGAGCTGACCATCACCGCGGTACCCGAGAGCGGCGTCGCGCGCGCCACCATCAACGGCGCCGCGCTGGAAGAGGTCGCGACCGGCGCCTACACCCACAAGGTGCACCGCGCCGCGGGCGCCGCCACGGTGATCGAGCTGGGCGACCGCGAGGGCCACCGCGCCATCCTGCTGGTGCAGCCGCCGGTCAGGGCGACCGACAAGGCGACACCGCCCGCCGATCCCAACAGCGTGGCGCCGCCGGGGCCGACCTCGAACCGCGTCGATCCCGACAACGTCCTTCAGCCCGACTGGTCGGGCAAGAGCGACCTCAAGGCGCCGCCGTTCGGCCCGGGTCGCACCGCCTCCGGCGCCAGCACCGCGGGCACCGGCCCCGAGCTGAAGACGCCGGTGCCGTTCGCCGAGGACGGCCCGCTGGTGCCCGACTGGGAGCACCACGGCAGCGATCTCAAGACGCCGTCGTTCGCGGCCGCGGGCGGGGTCTCGCTGAAGTCGCGCAGCGGCTCGTCGATCATCATCGATCCCACCGTGGACGGCGCGCTCGATGAGGCCTTCGGCGACGGTGTCGCGGCCGATCCGCAGCCCAAGGTGGCGGCCGCCAACCTGACCGTGCGCCTGCCCCCCGAGGGCATCCCGCTCGACGAGCGCACGCTGGCGGTCGAGGGCACCACCGAGCCGGGCAACGTCATCACCATCAACGGCGCCCCGGTCGAGGTCGGCCAGCGCGGCCGCTGGAAGGGCACCTTCTCGGCCGTGATCACGCTGCCGCTGGGCGCGTCCACCGTGGTGGTGACCGCGACCGACAAGGCCGGCAACGTCGGCGAGGTGCGCTGGCCGGTGGTGGTCAAGGAGACGCGCCACTTCCTGCTCGCGCTGGCCGACACCGCGATGATGAACCAGGGTGTCGAGCTCGACGGCATGAACGGCGACACCACCACGCGCCTGGGCCCGGTCAAGCTGCACGGCCGCGCCGCGCTGTACTACAAGGGCCGCATCAAGGGCGGCGCGCTGTTCAAGCAGTACTTCATCACCGCGCACCTCGACACCGCCAAGCGGGCGCGCTTCGAGGAGATGTATGACGAGCTCATCGACGCCAACCGCCAGTATGCGATCTATGGCGACAGCGCCCAGGAGGTCCGCGACGCCCAGGCGCGCGGCAAGCTGTACCTGCTCGTCGAGGCCGATGATTCCAAGGCGCTGGTCGGCAACTTCCGGACCTCGATCGAGGGGCTGGAGCTCATCAAGTTCGACCGCGCGGTGTATGGCGCGTCGATCGATCTGAAGAAGTCGCTGCTCAAGGGCAAGCTGAAGCAGACGGTCAAGCTGTTCGGGTCGCTGGGCGACGGCCGCCTGGTGCATGCGCGCGATGTCTACCGGTCGACCGGCGGGTCGCTGTACTACCTGCGCGGGCAGCATGTGCTGGAGTCGAGCGAGCGCGTGCGCGTCATCGTGCGCGACCGCGACTCCGGCGCGGTCATCGAGGAGCGCACCCTGGCGCGCTACAGCGACTACACCCTGGACTATGCGGCGGGGCGCATCCTGCTCAAGGATCCGCTGGCGTCCACGCTGCCGGCGGGCGCCATCATCGGCAACCCGGTGGCCGCGCTGGCGGGCCTCGACGGCAACCCGGTGTACCTGGAGATCGACTACGAGCACGAGCCCGACAGCGGCGGTGGCGGCAAGGTCTGGGGGGCCTATGCCCGTGAAGAGGTCCTGGGCGGCAAGCTGGTGGTCGGCGGCGGCGGCGTGGGTGAGCGGCGCGATGGCACCGACCTCTCGGTGGTCGGCGCCGACGTGACCTGGGCCCCGACGGCGAAGACCCGGGTGCGCGCCGAGCTGGCGCAGAGCCGCGGCAGCGACCGCGCGGCGCGCTTCTCGCCCGATGGCGGCCTCAGCTTCCTGGCGCTGGACGTCGATCGCACGCTGGTGGGCGCGGACGAGTCGTCGCTGGCGTGGAAGCTCGACATCAAGACCGACCTCGGCCTCAGCAAGCAGCGCAAGAAGCTGCCCGACTGGTTCGATCTGCACCTGTATGCGCAGGACTTCGAGCGCGGCTTCGCGGGCTCGGGCGCGTCGCTGGACTCGGGGCGCTCGCGCTGGGGCGGCGCGCTGGCGATGAAGCTGTCGAAGCGCGACACCCTGACCCTGAAGAGCGACTACCTGAGCGCCGAGCTGCCGCGGCTGAGCGCGGTCGCGGGTGTCGATCCGCTGTCCACGCGCAGCGCGCGCACCGCGCTGAGCACGCTGACCTGGACCGGCCAGCGTGGCAAGGACGGCAAGTACGGCCTCAAGGGCGAGCTCAGCCACCTGTGGAGCGACGGCCTGGTGCAGGGCGCGGGCTCCACCGATCGCATCGGCCTCGGCTTCGAGCTGGGCTGGCAGGCCTCCAAGCGCTGGCACGTGACGCTGTCGCAGAGCGGACTCATCCCCGAGGGCGACGAGTCGGCGGTGAACACGCTGACCACGCGCGCCGGCGCCGAGATGGCCATGACCAAGGGGCTGGCCTTCACCATGGCGGGCGCGGCGACCTGGAACGGCGACACCTCGGCCGAGGCCGGACTGCGCGTCAAGCTGTCGCCGACCGCCAGCACCTATGTGAAGCAGCGCGTGACCCAGGGCGCGGTGGGTGTCGGGTCGTCCACCATCGTGGGGGCGGAAGACCAGTTCGGGGTTCCGGGGACTGGCGAGAAGCTGGGGCGGACCTACGGCGAGTACCAGCTGGAGAGCGGCGCCCTGGGGCTGCGCAACAAGGCGCTGCTGGGGATCGGCAACAAGAAGCAGCTGACCAGGCACCTGGCGGGGTCGCTGTCGTTCGAGCACCAGCAGACCTTCGGGTCGTCGCTGCCCGATGGCACCGCGCTGGGCGACCAGTCGCGCGACATGCTGTCGCTGGGCTGGGAGCTCAAGTACCCGCGCCTGAAGGCGGGCGGTCGCGCCGAGATGCGCCTCGATGACGGCGCCGGCCCGGTGGTGGTGGGGACGTCGGCGCTCGAGGATCCGCGGCTGTCAGGGACCTATGCCGACCGCAGCCCGCAGGTGGGCGCGCCGCTGGTGCTGCCTGACGGCGAGCGGCTGCAGCTCCTGTCCACCAACGCGGCGACCTTCCAGTGGAGCGAGGACCTGTCGTTCCTGGCCCGCTTCAACCTGTCGCGCACCACGCTGGAGGACGCCACCGAGGCGCACTTCGTCGAGGCCAGCTTCGGCTTCGCGCTGCGCCCGCTGGCCAACGACTGGCTGAACCTGCTCGGGCAGTACACCAAGCTGTACGAGCTGCGCCCGGTGGGCGTGGCCGGTGGTGTCGGCGCCGGTGACACGCTGCACGATGATCGCGAGAGCGACGTGCTGTCGATCATGCCGATCCTCGACATGCCGTGGCGGCTGCAGCTGACCGAGAAGCTGGCCTGGAAGCGCGTCGCCAGCGACATGGAGTTCGGCAACCCGCTGGATCCGGCCGCGGATCCCGAGGTGCTGCGGACGATCACCAACACCGTGCTGTGGCTGAACCGGGTCGCCTTCCACGTCACGCGCAGCTTCGATGTCGCGGTCGAGTACCGCTTCATGTGGCAGACCCGCCCGGGTGTCGGCGGCGACGACGCCACCCAGCTGCAGCATGGCGCGCTGCTCGAGCTCGATGCCCTGGTGGCCAAGCATGTGCGGGTCGGCGTGGGCTGGAACTTCACCCGCTTCTCGGATGACGAGCTGAGCGACCTGGACCGGGACGCCAGCGGGTTCTTCGTCAGGGTGACCGGGCAGTACTGAGCCGGCGGACGAGCACGAGGCCGAGCACAAGCACGAGCACGAGCACGAGCACGTGCACGTGCCCTGCTCACGTCTGGCTACGGCGCTGTCAGCGGGATGCGGCGGTTCAGTCGAGGGTACAGCGCTGGGTCGTCGTGTTGCAGATCTCGCCGCCGGTGCAGTCGGTGTTGCGGGTGCAGGTAATGGGGCAGTGGATGGGCGAGGTGATGTAGGTCGGCTGCACCAGCGCGGTCCAGGTGGCGTTGCTGATCGACATGCCGGTGCAGCCGGGCCAGGTCACGCGCGCCACGTCGATGAAGCGGCCGGTGCGATCCAGCGTGATGTTGGGGTAGGTCGCGATCAGGCCGCCGCCGCAGAAGACCTTCACGGTGCCGGTCGCCGGACCATCGCCAGGAGACACCACCTCGCCGGGGTTGCGCGCTACGCTGTGTGAACAATAGTACGACACGCCGATGCCGTAGGTCCCAGCCGCCGGGCTGCTGTCGATGTTGATGTTCTCCGGGCCATAGCCATCGCGATCGTCCCTGTCCAGGGTGGCGTTGCCCCCGGGGCCGTTGGGCGGCCAGACGCCTGGGTTGTTGCCGAACCAGCACGCCGCGCTGCCCGTGAACCACGCCGTGGCGGGGGCCACCCCGGCCTGGGTCATCTGCAGATCGGCATCGCCGTACACGGTGTCCCACACCAGCTCGACGTGGATCTGCTGCGGCGGCACCGCGGTGATGCCGACCGTGCACGAGGCGGTCTGGCCCTCGTCGTCGGTCACCGTCAGGGTGACGATGTAGCTGCCCGCCAGATCGACGAAGAACGGGGTCGAGGCCGAGGTCGGCGAGGCCGGCTGCGACGACGAGCCCACCGGGCGCGTGGTCACCGTCCAGCGGAAGGTCACCGCGCCGCCGTCGGGATCCGACCCGGTGCCGCTCAGCTGCACGGTGGCCAGCGGCACCGTGTTGATCGACGCCGGGCAGGTCAGGATGGGCGGCACCTTGTTGCAGCCCTCGTCGGTCATGTTGTCGCAGTCGTCGTCGAGGCCGTTGCCGCAGATCTCCGGCACCGGGCCGACCTCGTTGGCGCACGAGCCCCAGGCGCCGCCGACGCAGGTCTGGGTGCCCGCCACGCAGGCGCCCACGTCGGTGCCGCAGCCCTGGGTCGCGCCATTGGTGCACTGACAGCCCTCGTCGACCATGTTGTCGCAGTCGTCGTCGACGCCGTTGCAGGTCTCGGTGACGGGCTCGATGTTGCCCATGCAGATGCCGAAGGCGCCCGCGCTGCAGGTCTGGGTGCCGCGCTGGCAGGCGCCGACGTCGGTGGTGCCACACACGCGCGGCGCGATCGAGGTGTCGATCATGCCGTCGCAGTCGTCGTCGAGGTTGTTGCAGGTCTCGGTGCGCGGCCCGACCCCGCCCGAGCAGGTCGCGTAGGCGCCGTTGACGCACTGCGAGGTGCCCGTCGAGCACTCGCCGACGTCGCTGCCGCAGGGCAGCGCGGTGCCGTCATCGATGGTGCCGTCACAGTCGTCGTCGTCGCCGTTGCAGCGCTCGGTGCTGGGCTCGGTGGCACCCTCGCAGGCGCCCCACACCCCGGCGCTGCAGGTCTCGGTGCCCGGCGAGCAGGCGCCCACGCTGGAGCCGCAGTTGCGCGTCAGGCCGTCGTCGATCATGCCGTCGCAGTCGTCGTCGAGGTTGTTGCACACCTCGGTGGCGGGGCCGACCCCGCCCATGCAGATCCCCAGGGTGCCGTCGGCGTTGCATAGCTGGCTGCCGGCGACACACTCGCCGACGTCGCTGCTGCACGCGATGGCGGGGCCGCCGGGGGCGCACTGGCAGCCCTCGTTGGCGGCGCCGCTGCAGTCCTCGTCCACGCTGGCGGGGTCGCACTGCTCGGTGCCCGGACGCACCGAGCCCTCGCAGGGACCCCAGCTGCCGAACTCGCTGTCGGCGCCGCCGCTGCACAGCATGGTGCCGTCCGTGCACTGGCCCCGGTTGCGCGCCGAGGCCGGCCCCAGGAAGCAGGCCTGGCTGGCGCCAGGGCGGCAGCTGCAACCGTCGTCGACCAGGTCGTCACAGTCGTTGTCGAGGCCGTCGCCGCAGATCTCGTTCTCGCAACCCGGCGCAGCTGCATCGAATCCCACCAGCGCCCGGTCGAGCAGCCCGCCGCCGTCGTCGGCCTCTCGGTCGGTCGAGGCCGGCCCCCCACACCCCGTCCCCGTCAGCCCCGCCACACAGACCACCCCGAGGAGGAGGGCCACCCGCTTCTTGGTCATGAGATCTGGTTTCTCCTCCCACGGCTACGAGCGGGCGGAGATACCGATACGGAAAACAGTGGTCAGCGGGGGAGCCGGAGCGGATTCAGGACCGGATTCGGACCGGAGTCGGACCGGAGTCGGACCGGATCCGGACCGGATTCGCTCCTCGAAGCTTCGCTTCGAGGGGCTCAGTCCTGCTCGTGCTCGTCGGCCTCTTCGGCCTCGGAGGTCAGCACCAGGGGGGGATCGGCGCGCGGGCCGTCGCCGCGGACGATCGCCTTGCAGGCGTCGGTGACCTCGGGGAAGGGCGGACCCGGGCGCGCCAGGTAGTAGCCCTGGCCGTAGCCGACGCCGAGCTCCTTGAGCGCCTCGAGATCCTCGCGGGTCTCGATGCCCTCGGCGACGATGGCGGCGTCGATGGCCTCGGCGATGTTGCGCAGGCTGCGCAGCATCTCGCGCTTGATCGAGCTCTTGGCCACGCCGCGCGTCAGCACGTCGCTGAGCTTGATGAAGTGCGGGCGCAGCGCCATCACGGCTTCCAGGTTGGAGTGCTTGGTGCCGACGTCGTCGACCGCGACCCCGAAGCCGAGGTTGGTGTAGGTCGCGAGCGCGCGCCGGAAGCTGGCGAAGTTGTCGATGGCCAGGCGCTCGGTGATCTCGAACACCAGGTTGGCCGGCGTCAGCCCCGCGGCCTCGAGCAGCCCCAGCACCTCGCGCTCGATGAAGGTGATGTCATAGAACGACATCGGCAGCAGGTTGACGAACATGCGCGGCACCGCCGGGGCACCCTGCGCAGTCTTGAGCGCGCGCCGGAAGCAGGCGCGATCCAGCTCGAACAGCAGGTGGTTCTCCTCGGCGACGCCGAACAGCACCAGCGGGCTCTCCAGCGGGCTGCCCGCGGGGCCGCGCGCCAGCGCCTCGTAGCCGAAGGTCTCGCCCGAGGCCAGGTGCACGATGGGCTGATACACCGCACGCAGCAGGCCATCCTCGGACAGGATGAGCTCCTGCAGGGTCTCCTTCTCGCGCGCCTGGCGCCGGCGCCGCATCAGCTGGCCGGCCTCGCGGGCGTCCTCGACCACCTTGCTGACCAGCCGCTCCAGCCGCAGCATCGGGTTGGCCAGCACGCGCGCGAAGCCGACCGCGGCGTGCAGCGAGGTGTTGAGCAGCTCGTAGACCTCCTTGCCGACGGCCTGCTGGATCATGGCCTCGACGCGGTCGGTGATGAACTCCGGGTTCTCGATGCTGCCGCCGTTGCGCGCCGGGGTCAGGAACATCACGTAGGAGTCGCCGTCGTCGGTGCGGCACAGGAGGTCGCCCTCGCGCACCACCGAGCCGCGCATGTCGCGCAGCACCTCGCCGATCTTGCCGGCGAGCGAGGCGTGGCGCGCGCTGCCATACTCGCTCTCGACGCGGCGGAAGCGCGCCAGGTCGACGTACAGGCAGCTCAGCGAGCGCTCCGCCTCCATGATGGCGGAGACCTCGTCGAGGCGCTCGCGGATCGACGGGAAGGCCAGCGTGCCCAGCAGCCGTGACGGGTTCTGCCCGGGCGGCGTGGCCGCGGCGGCGAAGAAGGGCACCTCGCCCGAGCCGCCCGCGATCACCGGCGGCGGCGTGCCACGGGCCACGCCGTTGACGTTGGCGGCGGCGCCGCCGGCCCCCGTGATCTCCTCGGGCGCCAGCTCGAAGTGGTTGCCGGTCGGCGTCAGCTCGCCCTCGTCCTTGGGCAGCGCGCGCATGAACATGCCGGTGCGGCGCGCCTCGACCGAGATCGGCGTGCCGCCGGCCTCCTCGCTGGGGGCGAACTCGTCGATGATCGGGATGTCGCCGTAGGCGACCACGCGGTTACGGCCGGCGCGCTTGGCCAAGAGCAGCGCCTGGTCGACCTTGCCGACCAGCTCGTCGGCGCTCTCGGCGTCGTCGGGGTAGCTGGCCACGCCGAAGCTCATGGTGATCGACTGGCTGCCGACCACGCTGGGCGCCAGCTGGGCGTCCTCGATGAGCTGGCGCAGCTCGCGCGCGGTGGCGTACGCCGCCTGCTTCTCGGTCTCGGGCAAGAGCAGCATGAACTGCTCGCCGCTGAAGCGCGCCATGACCTCACGGCCCGAGCCGGGCGGTCGGCCGCCGATGCGCACGCCGGCCAGCAGCTTGGCCACGCCGCGCAGCACGTCGTCCCCCGAGGGGTGGCCGAAGAACTCGTTGTAGGCCTTGAAGTGGTCGAGGTCGCCGCACAGCAGCGACACCGTCTTGCCCGACTTCTTGGCGCGCGAGATCTCCTCGCGCAGCCGCTCCTGGAAGCTGCGGTGGTTGTAGAAGCCGGTCAGGCCGTCGCGGTAGGCGAAGTTCGACAGCTCGCGGTTGGCGCGCTCGAGGGCCTGGTTGGAGACCCGCAGGCTGCGCGTGGTGTCGTCGAGGCTGCCGGCGAGCAGGCGCTCCTTCTCGCGCATCTCGGTGTTGACCCGGCGCAGCTCCTCGACGAGGCGGCGATTTTCGCCCTCCACGCGGTACAGCGTCAGCAGGTTGTCGACGGTGGCGCTGAGCTCGTGGCGGTCCCACGGCTTGCGCACGAAGTAGTGCACCTGGCCGTGGTTGATGGCGTCGATGACGCCGTCGACGTCGGCATAGCCGGTGACGATGACGCGCTTTGCGGTGGGGTTGTACTTGATGGCCTCTTCGAGGAACTGCGTGCCGTTCATGCCCGGCATGCGGTAGTCGACGAGGATGATCGAGACCTCGTGCTTCTTGAGCAGCTCGAGGCCGATCTCACCGCTGGATGCGGTGTAGACCCGGTACTCCTTGCGCAGCACGCGCTCGAGGAGGTCCAGGTTGTGCGGCTCGTCGTCGATGACGAGCACGCCAGGGCGGTCCTTCTGGGCCTCGGCTGCAGAGCTGACGTCGCGGCGCACGGCAGCTCAGTGTAGCCCGGCGCACGAGCGTTTCTCAATTTAAAGTTACAGCCCCGGCGGCGCAGGACGGCTGCGAGCGGCGGGAAAATCCGTGGCAACATCCGCAGCATGGGCAGCAACGAGGCAGCAAAATCGCCACAGTCGTCAGGGACAGGGACCCCGCCACCCCTGCCCGCAGGCCGGGTGGTGGCAGCGACCGATGCGACTCCGCTGCTGCGCAGCCTGAGGGTTCGCCACGACGCGGCACCCACCCCGCCGTACACGGTGGCGGGGCAGTACCTCAAGGTGCAGGCGCCTGGTGGGCAGGCCGGGATGTTCGCGCTGGCGCAGGCGCCGGGGCGCGAGCTCGAGCTGCTGGTCAAGCGCGGCAGCCCGCTCGCTGACAGCCTGGCGGTCCTGGTCGAGGGCGACGTCGTGCTGCTCAGCGGCGCGCAGGGCAAGGGCTTTCCGGTCGCCGAGGCGGTGGGTCGCGACGTCTGGTTGTTCGCCGTCGGCAGCGGCATCGCGCCCATTCGTGCGCTGGTGCAGGCCCTGGTGGACGATCGCGCGCGCCACGGCAAGGTGACCCTGTACGAGGGCCAGCGCGAGCCCGAGCACTTCGGCTTCGCGGCCGAGCGCGCGGCCTGGCGCGCCGCCGGTGTCACCGTGGTCGAGGTGCTGTCCCGTCCGCACCACAACTGGTCGGGTCGCACTGGCCACGTGCAGAACGCCCTGCTCGAGGATCGCCTGGAGGGCGCCGGCGCGGTCGCCTACCTGTGTGGCATGAAGGGCATGGTCGAGGGCGTGCGCGAGACCGCCGCGACCCTGGGGCTCCCGCGCGAGCGCACGTTCTTGAACTACTAGAAGCCGGTTCGGCTCGCTACAGCAGGACCGCACCAGCGGCGCTGGCCAGGGCGAGGGCTGACAGCGCGAGGGCGGTGGGGCGCGTGCGCAGCCAGCGGGTGGCGAGGGCGAGGGCGGTGGCAGCGAGAGCGAGGCCGAGCCAGGCGCCAGCGAGGGTCGCGAGGGTGGCGGGCTCGCTGGTGCTACCGGTGGCGAGCAGCCCCGCGAGGGCGGCGCCGTGGACGACGCCGAAACCGAGGGCGCTGGCGGTGCGAATCGCTCCGTGGCCAGGGTCGTCGGGGGGCGGGCGCGCAAGGATGAGATTCTCCAGCGCGAGCCAGGCGGCGCAGGCGGCGCACAGCAGCAGGCCGGCGCGGGTCGACAGGGGCGCCGCGAGAGCGGGGGCGGCGGCGGCGAGCGCGATGCCGAGGCCGAGACCGAGGCCGGCGCTGACGAGCGCGCGCAGGGCGGCGATGCGGGCGCGCGCGCGCGCCACGCCGGCGGCGGCGCAGGCGGCGGCGAGGGCGAGGACCAGCGCGACATGGTCGAGGCGCAGCGCCGCGCGGGCGCCCGCGACGAGGCCCATACTCGCGCCTGCTTCGGAAGCGGCGCCGACGCCGGGGCGCTCCCAGGCGAAGCTGCGCTCGCCGAGCCTGAACCAGGCCGCCTGGGTGCGGGCGGCCTTCTCGCCGCGGGCGCGCCAGCTGACGCGGACGCGGCCCTCGTGCAGCTTGTCGAGTTCGAAGAAGAGGTCGTAGCTGAGGCCGATCTGATCGAGCGGCAGCGGGCACGCGTAGTCGAAGGTCAGCACGGCGTAGAAGCCGTCGGCGGAGTCCTCGAAGCCGAGCGGGCGCGCCGTCGGCGTGCACGGCTGGCCGCGGCGGGTCACCGCGACCTTGGCCAGGACATAGGCGGCCAGCCGGGCCTGGCCCGCCAGCGCCTCGTCGCGGCTGGCGGGGCGATCCTTGTCCAGGCCGAGGCCCTCGTAGAGATCGCGCGCCTCCAGCTTGAGGACGTAGGTCACCCGGGTGTCGTCGATGTCGAGCTCGCCGTAGGTCAGCGACGAGGTGTGCGCCTCGGCGACGCCGACTACGCCGAGCAGCGCGAGCACACCGACGAGGCCGAGCAGGCCAGGCCGCCCGAGCCGTCCGAGTAGGCCAGGCCGGCCGAGCAGGCCAGGCCGGCCGAGCCGCCCGAGCAGCGCGAGCCGCCCGAGCCGCCCCGCGGCCGCCGCGCGCTTGGCGACGCACTTCACGGCGCGGCCTCGACCACGTCGACCTCGCGGAACACCGACGACACCGTGCCGCCGACCAGGTCCTCGATCTCGACCTCCAGCATGCCGCGGCCGCGCGCGCTGGCCGGCACCGTCCACTCGGCGTCGAGCAGCAGGCGCGGCGGCGCCGTCACCACGGTGCCCTCGCGCACCGCCAGGCGCTCCTGCTCGGCCACCAGCTTGCCGTCGCGATCGCGCAGCCGCACCGCCATGGTCAGGCCGATGGCGAACTCCGGCGCGCCGGCGTCACCCGCCGGGCGCCGCCCGGCGACCTTGTAGCCGCCGACGCGCGCGCTGATGGCGACGCGCTCGCCCGCGCGCAGCAGCCCGGCGCGCAGCGCCCGCAGGCCGGGGCCGCCGCGCAGCTGGAACTTCGTCAAGCGCAGCGTCGACAGGTGGTCGCGCTCGTCGTCGGGGACGTCACCCGCGAAGCGCACGCGCGCGCTGCCGATGACCGCCCCACGCGGCCCCAGCGCGCGCACCATCAGGCCATACAGCGGCGACACCGAGGTCGGCAGCTGGAACGACAGGTCGGGCACCTCGCGCACCACCGGCACCCCCATCGGCGCGGTCGGCTGGGTGCCGTCGGGCGGCACCACCAGGAAGGTCAGCTCGAAGCGCGTGCCCTTGGGCAGCTCCCCGGCGGGCAGCAGCGCCAGCAGCTGACCGGGCATGCCGACGCCGACGCTGCGCAGGTGGGCATCGACCAGCCGCGCCCCGGTCAGCACCCCGGTCGCGGTGACGTCGGCCACCCGGGGCGGCACCACCACCAGCTCCTCGGTCGCGGTCCCGACCCGGCCCGCCTGGTCACGCACCGTCAGGGTCATGGTCGCCGGCCCTGCCGCGGCGTCCGTCGGCAGGGTGACCGCCAGCTGGGAGGTCGCGCGGTCGCCAATGCCGCCATCGGGGATGTCGGCCCGGGTGTGGCCCTCGACCAGCACGGCCGCGCCCGTCGCCACCCTCACGGTGACCTCCAGTGCGCCCTGTGCACGCACGCCGAAACCCACCACCAGCGTCTCGCCAGGCCGAAAACGCGGCAGATCCCGCGCTGACTCGCCCGCGACCCAGACGTCGGTCAGGGTCAGCCCGGGCGCCGCCAGCGCCGCATCCACCTCCCGGGCCGGGGTCCTGCCGCCGCCACCTGGACGCTTGCATCCGGCCAGCATGACCAGCGCAACCGCCCAGATCCTGAATTGGTATGCGCCCATACGTCGCACACAACCCTATCATGTAGGCCCGCGCGATCCTTGACGCCCCTGCGCCGCATGCTTACCCTGCCCGCGGCTCAACACCCATGTCCAAGCGCGATTACTACGAAATCCTGGGCGTGGGCCGCGACGCCGACGCAGGCACCGTCAAGAAGGCCTACCGCAAGCTCGCGCTCGAGCTGCACCCCGATCGCAACCCGGACAAGGCGGCCGAGGAGCAGTTCAAGGAGGCCTCCGAGGCCTACGAGGTGCTGTCGGATCCCGAGAAGCGGTCGCTCTATGATCGCTTCGGCCATGACGGCCCGCGCCGCGCCGGCTTCGAGGGCTTCGGCGGCGCCGGGCTCGACGACATCTTCTCGCGCTTCGGCGATCTGTTCGGCGGCCTGTTCGACGGCCTCGGCGGCGGTCGCGGGCGCGGCGGTCGCGGCGGCGGCGCGCGTGGCGCCGACCTGCGCGTCGATCTGGAGCTGACCTTCGCCGACGCGGTGCGCGGCTGCTCCAAGGACCTCGAGGTCCAGCGCCGCATCAGCTGCGACACCTGCAGCGGCAGCGGCGCGCGCCCGGGCACCAAGACCGAGACCTGCTCGACCTGCGCTGGTCGCGGCCAGGTCATGCACAGCCAGGGCTTCTTCATGATCCAGACCGCGTGCCCGAGCTGCCGCGGCCAGGGCCAGGTCATCAAGAGCCCGTGCGAGAGCTGCAGGGGCAGCGGTACCAAGCGCTCCAGCGAGACCCTCAGCGTCAACATCCCGGCCGGCGTCGATGACGAGCAGACCCTGCGGCTGTCGAACAAGGGCGAGGCCGGCGAGCGCGGCGGCCCCCCCGGCCACCTCTACGTCGTCCTGCACGTCAAGCCCGACGAGCGCTTCACCCGCGAGGGCGCCGAGCTGATCTCCGACGTCGACGTCCCGCTGCCGGTCGCCATCCTGGGCGGCAAGGTCAAGGTGCCCACGCTGGGCGACGAGGGCGAGGTCGACCTCGAGATCGCCCCCGGCACCCAGCCCGATCATGTCGTGGTCCGCCGCAACGAGGGCATCCCGCGCGTCGGCGAGCGTGGCCGCGGCGATCACCACATCCGGCTGCACGTCGCCATCCCGACCGAGCTGACCGACCGCCAGGAAGAGCTCCTGCGCGAGCTGGCCGCCGAGATGAGCGTCGAGGTCGAGCCGCCCAAGCGCGGCCTGTCGGGCTTCATCGCCAAGGTGAAGCGCGCGACGAAAAAATAGCCCCCTCGAAGCGCAGCTTCGAGGAGTGGAAAAAAGTCGCCATGGAATAGATCAGGAATTTGCCCCCCGACGTCGCGTTTCGTACTTCTATGAGCGCGATGCAAATCACCAAACGTGTGGCCATTTTCCTGATCGCTGTCCCCTTCGCGCTGACCGGCTGCGGCGGCAAGAAGAAATCCGGGGGCGGCGGCGGGGGTGGCAGTAGCAGCGGCACCGGCGGCAACGGCAGCGGCACCGGCAGCGCCGGTAACGGCCAGCCCACCGCGGGCGGCGACCTCCCGGTGGCGCCCGCACGCGGCGCCGAGCACGCGGTCTTCTCGCTGACCGACAACCGCCTGCTGTCGCACCTGCACCTCGGCGGCGGTCTGGTCATCGACGCCGCGTCGCCGGGCCTGGCCAAGTACCTGCACATGGGCAAGCCGCGTAACTGGTGGGCCAAGCAGGACACCGTCGACGGCAAGCGCGCCACCTTGATCGACAACTATGCGCCGCTGGAATTCCCGCTCGACGAGGCCGAGGCCGCGGGCAAGACCATCTGGGTGCGCATGCGCGGCGAGGGCGCCGGTCGCAACGTCACCCTCGAGATCGGCGGCAAGTCGATCACCCAGCCCATCCCGGCGACCTGGACCACGGTGGCCTTCGCGCTGCCCGACGGTGCGCTGAAGGCGGGCGAGAACGTGCTGCGCCTGATCTACACCAAGGGCGCGCCGCCCGCGGTGGCCTGGGTGCAGATCGGCGGCGCCGCGGCGCTGCCCGACGACGCCTCGCTGGCGCTGCACGACGTCAAGGACGGCGCGCTGCTGCTCGCGCAGGGCGCGTCACTGAGCTACTACGTCATGGTGCCCAAGGGCGGCCTGCTGGCCGGCGACGTGCCGGTCGCGGGCTGCGCGCTCGACGTCAAGCTGCGGCCCAGCGCGGGTGGCGAGGTCACCGGCAAGCTGACCGGCAAGGGCTCGGCGGTCGACCTCGGCGGCGCGGCGGGCAAGATCGCGCGCCTCGACATCACCAACGCCAGCTGCCCGGCGGCGCGGCTGACCGGCGCGGCCCTGGTGGTCGGCGGCGCGGCGCCCACGGTGGCACGGCCGTCGAAGCCCAAGAACGTCGTGCTCTGGATCAACGACTCGCTGCGCGCCGACCGCATCAAGCTGCTCAACCCGAGCACGCGCGTGGAGTCGCCGATCTATGACTCGCTGGGCGGCAAGGCGGCCTGGTTCAAGAACGCCTATGTGCAGGGCAACGAGTCGCGCGCCTCGCACGCCAGCATCTGGACCAGCACGTTCCCGTCGGTCCACCGCGTCATCAAGGCCGGCGTCAAGGTCGACGCCGCGTTCACCACCATCGACGAGGTCATGAAGTCGGCCAGCCTGTTCACCAGCGCGGTGACCTCCAACGGCTACATCACGCCGGCGGGCGGCTTCGGCAGCAAGTGGGACGCCTACCACAACAACATCCACGACGGCGGCGGCGTGCGCGGCGAGGACGTCATGGGCCTCGGCATCAAGTCGATCAAGACCCCGACCTCGCCCTTCTTCCTGTACCTCGGCCTCATCGACAACCACGTGTCGTGGCGCGCCAAGCAGCCCTGGATGGCCAAGTACGATCCCGAGCCGTACACCGGCCCGTACAAGACCGAGCTCGCCGGCATCGAGGCCGAGCGCATCACCGGCAAGGTCCAGGTCGCCGAGCGCGACAAGCAGCGCGTCATCGCCATCTACGACTCCAACGTGTCGTACGCCGACGATCTGATGGGCAAGTTCCTGGCCCAGCTGGAGACCTGGGGCGTCGCCAACGACACCCTCATCGTGATGACCGGCGACCATGGTGACGAGCTGTGGGAGGACGGCCTGCGCATCGGCCACGGCGCCTCGCTGCGCGAGTCGCTGGTGCACGTGCCGCTGATGATCCTGTATCCGCCGCTGTTCCCGGCCGGCGTCATCGAGGAGGGCGTGGACACCGTCGATATCCTGCCCACGCTGGCCGACGCGCTGGGCCTCGAGGCGCCGCCGGAGCTGCAGGGCGAGTCGCTGGTGCCGCTGGCGCAGGGCGTCGGGCGCGGCTATCCGCGGCCGGCCTTCGCGTCGAAGTACGAGGACGCCCACGTGATGCGCCTGGGCGGCTGGAAGCTGTATGCCGGCGGCGCCAACACCCGCCTGTACGAGATCGACGCCGACCCCGAGGAGCGCAAGGATCTGGCGGCCGATCGCCCCATCGAGCGCCGCTTCGTGATGGACCCGTTCTCGACCTTCCTCATCCACCAGAAGGACTGGAAGAAGCGGCGCTGGGGCGTGGCCTCGAACGCGCTGCCCGCGTTCGCCGCGGATCTGGAGAGCGGCAAGTAGGCGACCTGCCTCGCTGTTCCGGGCTGCCTGCCGGTCTGCTGTATACGAACTGCATACGAAATCACCTTCCCACCCCCTTGTCAGCCCGGTCGGGTTCACGCATCATGAACCCCATAGATGCCGGGGAAAACCACAGATAGTCCGACGAAGCCGACGGCGCCTGCCGTATACGACTTCCTCGACTACCGTGCCTACCTGAGAGCATTCTATGCGGCCGAGAAGGCGCGCCGCCCGACCTTCTCGCACCGGCTGTTCTCGCGGCTGGCGGGGCTGCGCTCGCCCAACTTCCTCAAGCTGGTGATGGACGGCGAGCGCAACCTGGGCGACGAGTCGGTGCCCAAGTTCATCAAGGCGCTGGGCCTCGAGGGCGAGGCGGCGGCCTTCTTCTCCGACCTGGTGACCTTCACCCAGGCCGACAACGTGGCCGCGAAGAACCGCGCCTTCGAGCGCATCGCGGCCTCGCGCCGCTTCCGGGTCGCCCGCAGGATTGACGGCGAGCTGTTCACGTACCTGTCGCACTGGTACTACCCGGCGGTGCGCGAGCTGGCGGCGCGCGCCGACTTCCAGGACGACGCGCGCTGGATCGCCAGCCAGCTGCGGCCCAAGATCTCGAGCGCCGACGCCGGCGCCGCGCTGCGCCTTTTGCTGTCGCTGGGCCTGCTGGTGCGCGATCCCGCCACCGGCAAGATCGTGCGCGGCGAGCCGACCATCACCACCGAGCACGAGGTGCGCTCGCTGGCGGCCGCCAACTTCCATCGCCAGATGCTCGAGCGCGCCGCCGCCAGCATCGACACCGTGCCGCGCGAGAAGCGCGACCTGGCCGCGCTCACCGTGTGTGTGCGCCCCGAGACCGCCGCCCTGGTCAAGGAGCGCATCCACAAGTTCCGCGAGGAGCTGACCCAGCTCTGTGACGCGGACAGCGCGGGTTGCACCACGGTTTACCAATTCAACGTGCAGTGGTTCCCTCTCTCGGCCGTCCCCGAAGAAGAAGGGTCCAGATGAGGAGGCAGAGCAGGTTCGTGGTGGTGGGTGCATGGCTGCTGGCGCTGGGCTGTCTCGGTGCCGGCGCGGGCTGCGACTCGACCGGGGTCGGCAATCCCGGCCAGGTCGATCTGGCGGTGTCGGCAGATCCGGTGGAGGAGCCGACGCCAGGGGTCGACGGCGGCGTGGTCGATCCGGTCAAGCCGGCGCTGCTCAACGCGGTCGTGGTGGTCGACGAGATCCGCCTGGTGCCCTGCCCGGGTCAGGGCGCGACGCCGGTGGTGTTCCCGGGGCCGATGGCCATCGACCTGGTGGCGGGCACGGTGTATCCGGCGCGGCCGGCGCCGCGGCGCGCACGCGGGGCCTACTGCGGGCTGGAGGCGCCGCTGGGTGAGGCGCGGCGGCCAGCGGAGATCGCGGGCGCCTCGGTGTTCTTCAAGGCGCGGCGGCGTGACGGCGTCGAGGTGCTGCTGTTCGCGTCGGTGCGCGGCACCCTGCGCGTGGTCGGGCGAGGCGCTGGCATGACCGTGCCCGACGACGGCGCGCGCTGGGTCTGGGGCATGCGCCCGGCGCAGTGGGTCATGGGCAGCGAGGTCGACACCCTGCAGCCGGTGCTGGTCAACGGGCGGCCGATCGTCGTCATCGACGCCGACCGCTTGCCGCTGCTGTTCGCGGCCATCCGCGCGCGCCTCGGCGGCGTCAGCGCGCTGTTCCTGGATGAAGACGGTGACGGGCGCCTGGACGTCGAGGAGCGCCGGCCAGACAACGTCATCGGCGACGGTTCACCACAGATCGATCCCTAGCGTCGTTCGGGTCCGGGTCGGTTCGCACAACTTCTGTTTGCCCGCTCGCGGTGGCGCGCGAGCGAGCGGCCGTTCATCGCCACAAGGAGGCTCGTCATGAAGGTCCGCCATGTTCTGGGAATCGGGTTGCTCGGGTGTCTGCTCGGTGGGTTCGGCGCGGGGTGCAACCGCGGTGACGATGATGGCTTCATCGACGCGGTGCCCGAGCAGGCCGCGCTGCAGCTGGATCTGACCGGCGACTCGGCCGCCGAGGGCACCACCACGGCGTCCGCCGAGCTGGCGCTCGACAGCATCGGCGTGGTGCAGCAGGGGCTGGCCGGCGGCGTGGCGCCGTACCTCGACGGCGCGCGCAACGGCATCAAGGCGCTCAACGAGGCCATGCGCGCGCACCTGCAGCCGATCGCGGCGCTGATCCGCGACCAGGCCCCGACCACCGCGCCCGGGCAGGTGCGGATCTGGGGGCCGGTGACGCGCGGCGTGACCGACTACCGCTTCGTGATGAGGCGCGGGCTGATTCGCAATCGCTTCGGCTGGGCGCTGCAGGCCAAGGCGATGGGCGCGCCTGACGCCGACTACAAGGTGGTCGCGGCGGGCGCCATCACGGTGGGCACCGTGGCGCGCCGCGGGGTCGGCGTGGTCGGCTTCGACCTCGATCAGCTGGGCGCGCTGGATCCGACCGTGAAGGCGCGCGGCAAGATCCTGGCGGCCTTCGCGCACGGCCCGCGCGGCACCGCGCTGGCGTATGGCCTCAAGGGCTTCAGCCCCGACCCGGCGCGCAAGCAGCCCTTCGACGCCGTCTTTCAGGGTGTGCATACCGTGGCGGGCAAAAATATCGCGCGCCTGGCCTATCACGGCAACCTGGCCGACAGCGCGACCGCGGCCGAGGAGTTCGCGCTGGCGCGCCTGCGCCACGTGCGCGGCGTGGGCGGTCGGGCCGACGCGCTGGCCACCGGCGGCGACGTGCCGGCGGGGCGCGTGCACGTGGTCAACGAGTGCTGGGACGCCGGCGCGGCGCAGCGCTTCGTCATCGTGCGTGACTGTCCGGTGGGGGGGATCGGCCAGGGCCAGTGCACCGTGGTCAAGACCGAGGGCCAGCTGACCGACTGCGCGCCCGGCCTGCAGACCGAGGAGCTGCCGCCCCCGGTGGCGACCGACCCGATGGCCGAGAGCGAGGCCCCCGAGATGGTGATCCCGCCCAGCGAGATGCCGGCTGGCGACGGCGCGTAGGCTGCCTTGCATTTGCGCCGGCCGCGCCGGACCGCAATGCTGGATCGCGCCGGCATGAGGGGATAATCTCCAGGTTCCTTTCGGAGAATACCCATGCGGATGCGTACTGGAGTCGTGGCCTTGCTGGTGCTCGCCCTGAGCGGGGTGGCGCTGGCTGACAAGAAGTCGGACGCCGAGGCCAAGGCCTTCTACCTGGAAGGCACCAAGTACTACAACCTGGGCAACTTCAAGCTCGCGGTCGAGAACTACACCAAGGCCTACGAGAAGAAGCCCGACCCCGTCTTCCTCTACAACATCGCGCAGTCCTACCGCCTGTCCAACGACTTTGGCCAGGCGCTGTTCTTCTACAAGTCCTTCCTGCGCAACTTCCCCGAACCGCCCAACCGCGTCGAGGTCGAGCGTCGCATCGCCGAGATGGAAGAGACCATCGCGCGTCAGAAGGCGGCGACCGCGCCGCCCAATGACACCGTGGCGCCGACCGAGACGCCGACCGAGACGCCCACCGAGACGCCCACCGAGACGCCCGATGACGGCGACACCAAGGTGCCGCCGGTCGAGGACGTCGGCGACGCCAGCGACGTCGGCCAGGAGAACCAGACCGCGCCCACCGGGCCGGTCGACGCTGGCGGCGGCGGCAAGAAGCCGATCTACAAGAAGTGGTGGTTCTGGGCCGGCATCGGCGCGGTCGCCGTGGGCACCGTCGCGATCATCGCAGTCAGCGCCGGCGGCAGCGCCAGCGCCCCCGACTCCCACTTCGGCACCACCGAGGTGTTCTAGGCCCCACCTGCTGGCAGGGCTTTCGTCTCACATTGGTCTCGATTGAGGGGGTCTTCGATGATGCGTGGAACCTGCAGTGGCAAGCTGCTCGCGTTGCTGGTGTGCTCGGCTGGACTGTTCGGCGCGGGCTGTGGCGGCGGGTCGGCCGGGACGTTCGTTTCGGTCGAGCTGCGCCAGGGCACCCTGTCGCAGCCCATCAGCACCATCGAGCTCAACCTGGCCTTCAACGGCGAGATGGCCAACCGCACCTTGACCGAGGCGGGTGGCGGGGTCATCGCCCTGCCCACCAGCGCGGTGTTCAAGATCCGGAACGGCGAGGGCTCCATCCTGGTGCTCGCGAGTGCCCGCAACGCCGCCGGCGACCTGCTGGCCCAGGGCACCGCGATGGGCAACGTGGTGCGTGACGACACCCTGTCCCTGACCATCACGTTCGGCGAGGTGCTGGTCGATGGCGGCACCGACGGCGGTGGCGGAGACGCGACCCTGACCATCGACAAGGCGACCCAGGACTTCGGCACCGTCGTCACTGGCATGAGCAGCGCCCCCACCAGCTTCACCATCACCAACACGGGCACCGGCACCAGCGGCACCCTGGCCTCGACCATCACCGGCACTGGCTTCAGCATCGCGACCAACACCTGCGCCACCATGACCCTGGCGCCCGCCGCCAGCTGCAGCATCGGCGTGGTCTTCTCGCCGACCAGCGCGGGTGCGGCGACCGGCATGCTGACCGTGACCGGGGCCCCGGGCGGCACCGCGGGCGCGGCCCTCACCGGCACCGGCGTGGCGCCGGGCGAGCTGTCGATCTCGCCGGCGACGCAGGACTTCGGCATGGTGGTCATGGGCGGCAACAGCGCCACCACGACCTTCACCGTCACCAACACCGGGGGCACCCCGACCGGGGCGCTGGCGGTCGCGCTGTCGGGGACGGATCTCGCCCAGTTCGAGGTCACCTCGGATGGCTGCAACACCCAGGTGCTGGCGGGCGCGGCGACCTGCCAGATCACGCTGCGCTTCAGCCCGACCAGCGCGGGGTCCAAGACCGCGTCGGTGACCGTCACCGCGACGCCGGGTGGCACCACGGTGGCCTCGCTGACCGGCGTCGGCCTGGCGCCGGGCGCGCTGACCCTGACCCCCGCCTCGCAGGATTTCGGCATGGTCCTGCAGGGCACGCCCAGCACGGCGATCGACTTCACGGTGACCAACACCGGCGGGTCGACCACGGGCACGCTGACCAGCGCGGTCAGCGGTGCGCACGCCGGGGACTTCATGATCAGCGCCAACACCTGCATGAACAGCACGCTGCCGGCCGCCGGCACCTGCATGATCTCGGTGCGCTTCCAGCCCAGCGCGTCGGGTAGCCGGTCGGCGTCGCTGACCGTCAGCGGCACCCCGGGCGGCAGCGCCGCCAGCCAGCTCACCGGCGTCGGGCTGGGGCCCGCCAACCTGGTGGCAGCGCCGCTGACGCACGACTTCGGGGCGGTCACCACGGGGAGCTCGGGGACCCAGTCCATCACCATCACGAACACCGGCGGCGTCTCCAGCGGCGTCGCGGTCACCAGCCTGGGCGGCACCGACGCCGGCCAGTTCTCCATCGCCTCCGACACCTGCGGCACCGCGCTCAGCCCGGGCGGCACCTGCGCCGTGACCGTGCGCTTCTCGCCCACCACGACCGGCGCCAAGGTCGGCCGCCTGAGCGTGACGGCGTCGCCGGGCGGCACCGCGATGACCGATCTGACGGGGAGCGGCCTGGCCCCGGGCGCGCTCTCGATCAGCCCCAGCAACCAGGACTTCGGCTCCATCGTGCAGGGCGGGATGACGGGCACGCAGAACTTCACCGTGACCAACACCGGCGGCTCTCCCACCGGCGCGGTGACCGCGATGCTGGCCGGCGCGCAGGCCAACCAGTTCACCCTGGTCAGCGACATGTGCTCGACCATGGTGCTGCCAGCGGGCGGCACCTGCATGATCTCGGCGCGCTTCAACCCCAGCACGCCCGGCTTCAAGAGCGTGGGGCTGCAGATCACCGCGTCGCCGGGCGGCACCACCAACGCCAACCTGACCGGCACCGGCCTGGCGCAGGCCTCGCTGTCGGTCAGCCCGACCTCGTTCACCTTCCCGAGCACGACGGTGAACGCGACCTCGGTCACCAACTTCACGGTGTCCAACAGCGGCGGTGTGGCCTCGGGTGCGCTGAGCAGCAACATCGGCGGCACCAACCCGACCCAGTTCAGCATCGGCACCAACACCTGCGGCACCAACCCGCTGGCCGCCGGCGGGGTGTGCACCATCCAGGTCATCTTCCAGCCCACCAGCATCGGCGCCAAGTCGGGCAGCCTCAACGTCACCGGCAGCCCCGGCGGCACCGCCGCGGCGACGCTGGGAGGCACCGCGATCTCGGCGGCTGCCATCACCGTGACCCCGAACCCACAGGACTGGGCCGGTGTGCCGGTGGGCATGACGGCTGACCGCACGCTGACCGTCACCAACACCGGCGGCACCGCCAGCGGCACCGTCAGCGTGGCGCTGGCGGGCAGCAACGCCAACCAGTGGAGCATCCTGGCCCCGACCGGGACCGACTGTGTCAGCGGCGGCACCGTGCTGCCGGCGGGCATGACCTGCACCGTGCGCCTGCGCTTCTCGCCGACCCTGGTGGGGCCGCTGTCGGCGTCGCTGAACATCGCCGCCAGCCCGGGTGGGCCGGCCTCGGGTTCTCTGACCGGCACCGGCCAGCAGGCGGTGCTGAGCGGCAGCGCGGCGGCCAACGCCTTCGGCACCATCGAGGTCGGCGCCACGTCGTCTCCGGCGTTCGCCTTCACCGTGCGCAACACCGGCGACGCCACCTCCGGCGTGCCCTCGGTCGGCATCAGCGGCAACACCGGCGACTTCATCAGCACCAACACCTGCTCGGTGGCGCTGGCGCCCAACGCCACCTGCACCGTCAACATCCAGTTCCGCCCCAGCACCGGCGGCAACCGCGCCGCGACCTACACGGTGACCGCCAGCCCCGGCGGTTCGGCGGCCATCAACGTCACCGGCGTGGGCGGTTACCGCATCACCGCCAGCAAGAACGGCGGCGGCACCGGGACCATCAGCTCCAACACCGGCGGCATCAGCTGCGGCTCGACCTGCTTCGCGATCTATGCGCCGGGGACCGTCGTCATCCTGACCTCGGCCGAGGCCGCGACCTCGCAGCACATGACCTGGGGTGGCTCGTGCGCCACCGCGGGCTCGGCGACGACCTGCATGCTGACAGTGGGTTCGGCGGCCCTGACGGCGCCGGTGACCTACGAGCTGCGCCCCGACACGACCATCACCCGCCAGCCACCCCCTGGCGCTACCAACAGCGGCATCCTGATCTGGGAGTTCACCTCCACCATCCCAGGCTCGACCTTCGACTGCTTCGTCAACTCGGTGCGCGAGCCCTGCACCTCGCCGCACAGCGAGACGGTCAGTCGCGGTTCGACCACCACCTTCTCGGTCGTGGCCATCGCCCCGACCGGCGCGCGGGACGCCAGCGCTGCGATGGGCACTTCGACCACCTCGAACACCAATCCCCTGATGCTCTACGAGATGGATGGCAACGCCAACAACACCGGCCTGATGCCAGGGTTCAACGCGACCTTCGCCGGAGGCACCTTCGTGACCGGCAAGTTCGGCAACGCCCTGCGGTTCGACGGCATGGCGGGGGCTGGGGCGCTGGTCAGCGGGACGGCCCCGGTGTTCGGCTCCAGCAGCCCCGGGTGGACCATCTCGTTGTGGTTCCGTGAAGACACCCCCGCCAAGAACAATGCCATGCTGTTCGACGTCAGGGGCGGCGGCGGCGGCGGCGCTGGCCCGCAGACCTACCACGGAGCAGGCGCCGGAGGGCTCACCTCGCTGACGACCTGCAGCGCAGGCTCACCGGGGTGTGACAGCTTCACCGCGCCAGCCCTCGATGCCTGGCACAACATCATCTGGGTGTACGATGCTTCGTACCTGGCGGGGGCTGCGCTGAACATCTACCTCGATGGCAACGCAACCCCGGTGGCCACAATCAACGGCACGACTCCCGCGATCCTCTTCAGCACCGCGAACACGGCCATGGCATTCGGCCGCGACATCGCCGGGACGCTGTTTCCGTCGCGCTTTTACATCGATCGCGTCAAGGTCTTCAACGTGGTGCACTCTGCGAGCAGCCGGTGCACGTTCGTCATTGGTGGAACCGTCAACGCCACCACGGGCAACTGCAACCTGCCGTAGGATGAGAGTTCACTGGCACCTCGCAGGCGTGTCGATCGCAATCGCCGTACTCGCTTGTGCTTGTGCGTTCCAACCGAGCTATGAGGAGGGCATCGCCCGTGGTCCCGGCCCGAGCCGGTGCCCTCCTGGGCTTCAGTGCTCAATAGACAACCGGTGCGTCCGAGACCTCGCAGACGCGTCGGTGGCCGGGATTGACGGTGCGATCGACTCGGCTGTGATGCCGGACGCCGCAGATGGGGCGCCGACCGACGTGTGCTGGCCAGGCGAGTTCTGCAACGGCCTCGATGATGACTGCAGCGGCTCGATCCCTGCGGACGAGATGGACATGGACAACGACGGCTATCTGCCATGTGCGGTCTGCACCCCTCCGCTGGCGGCTGGGCTGAGTGGCTGTGGGGATTGTCTACCCATGAACCCTGCGGTGCATCCTCAGGCTGCCGAGGCTTGTGACGGGTTCGACTCCGACTGTGCTGGAGGGCTCGGCGGCACGGAGACTGACGACGACGGCGATGGTTACCTCGCGTGCCAAGCTTGTGCGGGACTCACGCTGGCCCCCAACTTGTTTGGCTGTGGCGACTGCGATGACGGCAACCAGGACACCAGCCCGGGGGCAGCGGAGATCTGCGACGGCAAGGACAACGACTGCAAACCGGCGACGCGAGATGGTCTCGACAGGTGCATCAACGGCGACATCTGCTGCGATTCGGCTGGCGTGGGCTACTCCTGCATCGCGGCCACGACGACGACGCACTGCTTGACCTGCTCTGGCTGCGATTCGCGCTCGGACACCTGCAGCGTCTCTGGCTGTGTCTGCGGTTCGACCGGGGCGCCTTGTCCGGCGGGGATGACTTGCTCGGGGGGCGCCTGCCAGCCCTGAGCGGCGGGGCCTACTGGAAGGAGCCCTGCACCAGGACCCCAGCGAGCCCCGGGGCGAGCAGGCCCTGGACCTGGGTGCGCCCGGGGCGGCTCTCGCTGGCTCCTGATCTGTAGCCGAGGTAGAGCAGCACGCCACCTCCCACCACGGCGGCGGCGCCGACACCGATGAGCAGGTTGGCGCGGAATGCGGCGGTCTCGCCTTCGTCGACCTTGCTGGCCAGGTCGTTCGACCAGGCCGGGGGAGACGACACCTCGTCCTCCAGCTCGTTGGCGCGGAGGCCATAGTAGATCCCCCCGCCGAGGGCGAGCACGCCAGCGCTGGCCGCCACCCATCCCGCGACCCGGAGCCCACCGCCTCCACGCCGGGCGCGGAGGGCGACCGGGGGCTTCTCCGCGACGCTGGTCGCCGCTGCCTCGAAGGAGTGCACTGCCGGCGACTGCTTGCCGTCGAGGAGGTAGTCGATGAGCGCCTCGCCCGAGGCATCGAGCGCGTCCGCCGCGATCGACGCCCGGCGCTCTGGGGTCGCCCGCAAAGGATCGACGACGGCACCGACGATCACGGGCCCGCCATCTCGCAGGTCGGCACCGATGGTGATGACCTGTGCGGCATCGAGCGTCGCGGCCAGCTCGCGGGCGCGATCATGCGCCTCGGCGTCGCGCGCCGCCGTCGATGCGAACACCAGGGCGACGGCGTCGCCGACGATGCGCACCGCGGCGTCCAGTCGCGCCTGCACCTCGAGGCCGGTCTCCTTGGCAGGTGTGACCTCCACGGTGTGAACCCGGCCCTCGGTCTTGCCGCGCTGGACGTAGACGCGATAGCTGCCCGGCCAGAGGTCGGGCAGCGTCACGTCACCGACCCCGACATATCGCTCGTCCAGGAAGATGACGGCGGTGGGATCGTCCGTCTGCACCCGCAGCGCGCCTCGTGGCCGGCTCGCCCAGGCTGCGCGGATCCGCTTGGCGAGCTCGATGGGCTCGGGGCCGTAGGTCGCGCGGGAGATCTCACGGTCTGGCATCGACCTCAGGAACTCGGTCATGACGGCCTCGGCGCGGGCACTGTCTCCAAGCCTCGAGTGCGAGAGCGCCAGGCCCATGTAGGCACGCAGGAGGGTGTCTCGTAGTGGTTGCTGTCTGGCGACGGTGGCGGGCTTGCGCAGCAGGTCCGCGATGGCCTGGGAAAGCGCCTGCCGCGCCACCTCGAAGTCTCCGCGCAGGAACGACGAGTAGCCGCTCTCGATGGCCTTCGTGGTGGCATCCAGCTGTGCGAGGTTGAGGGAATCCCCCGGCGCAGATCGCTCCGCCAGGGCGGCGGCCACCCTCTCCGGGGTCATGAACCCGCGGGTCGTGAGCCGCCTCAGCAGGGGGGCCAGCCGTGCGGCCTGTTGCTGGCCATCGGCCTGGTTCAGAACGATGACCCCCACCCGCACCCCTGCGCCGCTGGCGTCAGCTGTCGCGGCAGCGAGACAGGCCAGAACCCCGATCCACATTGACCGCACGCCTCAACGTTCGGCTCACCGGGCGGGACTGTCAAGACGAGGACCGGCTCGAGGCGGGGCGACTGCTGGGCTGGTGGCGCGGCGGGGTGGCTGGTGGTTTCTCCTCGGGCGGGGCAGGGGGTTGCACTCTGGTCCGGGCTGGCATCGGGGCGTAGGGTCCGGGGATGGTGAAGCGCGGAGTCCTCGGGGTCATCCTCCTGTGCGCCAGCGCAGGGGCTCAGGAGACGGGAGGGTTCGGGGTCGGGCCGGGGGACAGGCCGCCCGAGGTGGTGCCGGTGGAGGTGCCGCCTGCGGCGTCGGCGCCGCCTGATGACTACCAGACCACGGTGCGTGGCAAGCAGAAGTCGCCGACGTTCACGCAGGACCGCACCTTCCCGGGGACGCGCTTCTGGAAGCTCGACCATGGCGAGATGCAGGTCGAGAGCTGGTGGCGGCTGCGCAAGAAGCGCGACCAGGACGCCTTCCACATCTTCCAGTTCGAGTTCGAGGTCGGGCTGACGCCGCGGGTGCAGCTCGACATCTACGAGAACCTCATCTACGAGAACGGCGAGCTGCGCCAGGAGGGCAACCAGATCGAGGCGCGCATCGCGTTCGACCCGGTGTACGGGCGCACGCCGATGAACCCGGTGCTGTACCTCGAGTGGCACCCGGTGCACCTGGCGGCGGACCGGGCCGAGGTGCGGCTGCTCGGCGGCGGCGAGGTCATGCCCCGGCTGCTCGGCGCGGTGAACCTGTTCTACGAGCAGAACATCACCCACGGGCCGGAGCCCGAGTTCATCGCCAACCCGGAGTTCGGTTTCACCGCGGGGGCCAGCTATGCGCTGGCGGGGCAGAAGCTGCGCGCGGGCGCCGAGGTCAAGCTGGCGTTCGAGAAGGAGACCTTCGACGACGAGCGCTGGGAGAAGCAGTTCCTGGTCGGCCCGTCGCTCAGCACGCGCCTGCTCGGCAAGCAGCTCAAGCTGTTCGCCACCATGCTGTTCGGGGTCACCGACGACGCCAAGCAGCTCGACGGCTTCCTGATCCTGGCCTCGGGCTTCTGAGTCAGGCGCCCACCCTGGTGGCGGGTGGGGTGGCCGAAAGACCTGAGGAAACCGGGCGGGTGGCCACTGCGGTTGCCGGGGCGGACATCGCAAGTATTCGAAAACACTTGCTTCGAGCATCCTATATATGGGCGCGGCGCTTGCTCTAGGGGCGGGCGCCATGAAGACGAAGCTGCTGTCGATCACGTTGATGTTGTCGATTCCGCTGACCCTGGGCGCCGGCTGTGCGCAGGAGGGCGGCGAGGGTGAGGGCGAGCTCGGCGAGACCGGGTCGGACCTCGGCCTTGGTGACCAGCTGCCCGATGACGCCAAGTTCGACGGCCAGTGGGGCGACGCGCTGAACTGCAAGCCGGTACCCAACCTGCCGCGGCTGACGGCGCCGAAGATCACCATCTCGCTCGACGGCCTGACCCTGCACCTGACCGACGCGGCCACCGGGTTCGACAAGGTGTTCCCCGTCGGCGTGGGCAAGATCGACGAGGACGCCGGGTCGATGACCTTCGGCGAGTCGCTGTCGGCCTACCCGCTGATCGCGTATCGCAAGAGCGACTTCGTCATCACGCCGGCGTCGATCCAGCCGTGCAAGACCTGGTGGACCGATCCCGAGACCAAGGCCAAGAGCCCGGTGTTCGCCGGCCTGCCCTTCATGTCGTGGTCGGGCAGCTACGCCATCCACGGGCCGATCGACAACTTCCGCGCACCCACTGGCGGCAACCTGCGCCGCGGCTATGTCTCGCACGGCTGCGTGCGCATGGCCGCCGCCGACGTGCTCGAGGTCTATGCGCGCATCAAGGGGATCGCCAGCGTGCCGGTGCACGTGCAGCGTGATCCCGAGCGCACCACGGCCGGCGCCCGCGTCGATGTGGCCGAGCGCTGGATCGGCGCCGAGTGCGGCAGCGACGCCGACTGCAACTTCACCGGCGGCGTGTGCAAGCAGAACAAGTACAGCGGTCGCGGCTTCTGCACCGCGCGCTGCACCACCACCTGCGCCGACCGCGCCGGGCAGCCCACGACCTTCTGCGTGGCCGACCCGGATGACGCGACCAAGGGCATGTGCGTGCCCAAGGTCAGCGCGGTCAACTTCGAGTGCCGCCCCGGCGATCACATGCTGGCGTCGAGCCAGCCACGCTTCAAGCAGACCACGCGCGCCACCGTGTGCATGCCCGGCTCGCGCGGCTGGGTCGGTGATCGCTGCCTCGCCGATGGCGACTGCCACGGCGGCAACAGCTGCAAGGCGGGCTTCTGCGCCCAGCCCTGCACCGGCTTCTGCCCCGACGAGCCGGCGCGCCCGTGGACCTTCTGCGCCAGCGAGCCGCGCCTCGGTGGCGCGGTGTGCATGCGTCAGTGCACGCCGATGTCGAACGCCAGCGAGTGCGCCGCAGGCACTGACTGCCTGCCCCGCGCCCGCGCCAACCAGAGCTCGGTCATCAAGTCGGTCTGCGTTCCGCGCGCGCTGTGACCGAAGCTCTCTGCTTCGGTCCAATGTGACCCACTGCGCGGTTCAGGTTGCCCGACTGAGCTCGGCTCATGGCCACGCGGCCGGCGACTCGCCCTGTACCAGGGACTGCCAGCATGTACCAGCTGGTTCAGTCCCGGACCACGGTGGTTCAGGCCGCGGGACGCAGCGAACCGGTGGCGCTGGCGAGGCCGACCGACGAGTTGTCGTTGCGCGCCTCGCCGCGCTGGCGCATCAGCCAGGCGTCGAGATCGGCGATGTAAAGCCGAACGATTCCACCGACCTTGAACACGGGCAGCGGGTCATGACCCCGGCGCGCCATGTACCGACACCAACGCTCCGAGCGCTGCACGGCCGGAGCAATACCCTTCCAAGTCTCGACGAACGGACCCATGTGGACCTCCCTTTGCGCAGGGGGGTTTTGCAGCTGGCGTGCCGGCTTGTGCCGCGCCAGAGTTCGCGTGGTTCGACCACCAGCCGGGGAAAAGCTGTCGCAAGCAGGTGGTAGCGCGACAGAGTGTCGACGGTGGTAGGCTCGGCGCCATGGACCTCAAGGGCAAGAAGGTCACGGTCGTCCTGCGTGATGCGCCGCTGGTGCCGACCGCGTGGGGGCGTCATGTCGGCGTCCCGGTCGTGATCGTGGGCGACATCCTGGAGCAGTCGGAGCAGGGGCTGTATGTCGAGCCCATCGAGGTGGTGCACCTCAACAACGGCCAGAAGGCCGAGGCCGACAAGGACGAGGGCCACTTCAAGGGGCTGTTCATTCCGTGGCGCTCGATCTCGTCGGTCGGCACTCACTGAGGGCGCGGGTGAGGCTGTCTGGGCTGGCGCTGGTGCTGGTGACGGTGCTGGTGGCGGGACTGGGTGGCGGAGCGGGGAGCGCGTGGGCGGGCGGGCCCAACCGGCCGGTGCTGCCGCCGGCGTGGTCGTGGCCGCCGTCCAAGCAGCTGCAGGCGCGCGGCACGGCGTGTCTGGGGCGCCTGGATGCGGCGGGGCTGCGCTGGGTCAAGGGCGCGCGCACCAAGAAGGTGGCGACGCCGATCACGCTGCCGGTGTTCGAGCTCGGCGGCGTGGCCTGGCGGTCGCGCATCGGGGCGTCGAGCCTGATGGACTGCTTCCTGGCCGAGGCGCTGCTGGTGCACGCGGCGCCGGCGCTGCATGGCCTGGGCGTGCGCACCGTGGTGTTCGGGTCGATCTACAAGTTCAGGAACGTGTCGGGCAAGCGGCTGCTGAGCCGCCACGCGCTCGGGCTGGCGATGGACATCTACTCGTTCATCACCGAGGACGGGGTCGAGCACGTGGTCGAGAAGGCCTATCCGCGCGGCGACGTCGTGCTGCGCGACATCGAGCGCGCGCTGATCGCGACCCACGGCTTTCGCAACGTGCTGACGCCGGCGACTGACCCGGGCGAGCATGACGATCACTTCCACATCGAGGCGCTGACGCCGCTGGATCACGTGGCGACGCCGGCGCCGCAGCGCAGGTTGCCAGCGCGGCTGGCGCTCGAGCTGCCCGCGGCGTGGCCGTGAGGCGCTTCGCCGAGCGCGTGCGCGAGCTGCCGCGGCTGGGGCTGGGGGTGTCGACGGAGTACGGCGCGGGGGCGGCGGCGGGCGCGCTGGATGTGGCGGCGCTGCGCGCGGGCTGGCCGCAGTTCGCGCAGTTCCTCGAGGTCGGGGTCGAGGTGGTCAAGGGGCTGGACGGGCCGGCGCAGGCGTGGACGCGCGCGGGGCTGCCGACGACGTACCACTTCCTCGACGTCAACCTCGACGAGCCGGTGGATCTGGAGCCGGGCTGGCTGGCCGAGGTCGGGGCGCTGGCGCGCGGCATGCGGGCGGCGTGGCTGTGCGGAGACGCCGGCTGGTGGCACTTCGCGGCGCGCGATCGCGGCCACATGTTGCTGTTGCCGCCGGTGCTGACGCGTGAGTCGGCGGACGCCATGGCCGACGGCCTGATGCGGGTGCGCGACGCGACCGGGCTGGAGGTGTTGCCGGAGAACCCGCCCGGGCAGGTCTTCGTGGGCGACCTCGGGCTGCTGGAGTTCTTCGCGCGGGTGTGCGAGCGGGCCGACACCGGGATGCTGCTGGACTGCGCCCACCTGGCGATCTACCAGCGCGTGATGGGGCGCGACGCGCTGGCGGGGCTGGAGGGCTTCCCGCTCGAGCGTGTGGTCGAGCTGCACGTCGCCGGCGGGTCGCTGCGCGAGGTCGCGGGCTGGCAGTTCGTGGAGGATGACCATGTGCCGGCGGTGCTGCCCGAGACCTGGCGCATCTTCGAGCGGGTGGCGCCGCGGGCGGGCAACCTCAAGGCGGTGGTGTTCGAGTGTGAGCGCAACCCGGTGGCGGCGTGTCTCGAGGGCTTCGAGCGCATCGCCGGGGTGTGGCGGTGAGCGCGGTGGCGGTGGCGCGCTGCGCGGCGGTGGTGCTGGCGTGAGCGCGGCGGGGCTGCAGCGGGTGATCGTGCGCATGATGTTCGATCCGGCGTTCCGGGATGCCGTGTATGGCGCGCCCGAGCGGGCGCTGGCCGGGGCGGAGGTCAGCGAGATCGAGCGCGGCTGGCTGGTGGCGCGGGATCGGCGCGCGTATGCCACCGACGTGACGCGGCAGGCGCGCGCGCTGCTGGCGCTGGAGGAGGAGCTGCCGGCGGCCTGTGCGTGGGCGCGGGCCCAGGGCGTGACGCTGGAGGCGTTCTTCGGTAGCGGCAAGTTTCACGGCTGTGTGGAGGGGCGCGGGCTGATGGTGCTGGCGTTCGCGGAGTGGCTGGCGGCGAACGCGGGGGTGGAGGTCGGGGAGCTGGCGCGGGTCGAGGGCGAGCTGGCGTGGCTGCGGCGGAGCACGAGCACGAGCACGAGCACGAGCACGAGCACGAGCACGAGCACGAGCACGAGCACGAGCACGAGGCTGAGGGTGGGGCGCAGGGTGCGGGTGGTGCGGGTGCGGGTCGGGGTGCTCGAGATGTGGGCGGCGGCGCGTGAGGGGCGGGTGGTGGGCAGCGTGGGTGAGGGTGAGGTCGAGGTGCTGCTGGAGCGCGGCGAGGACGGCGGCTGCACCGGCGAGGTGCTGGAGAGCGGGCTGGCGGCGCTGCTGCGGGTGGCCGGGGACGGCGTGGAGCGGGCGGCGCTGGTGGAGGAGGTGGTCAGGCAGGGCGGCGAGCCCGCGGAGGCCGAGGACATCGTGGGCGGGCTGCTGGCGAGCGGGGTGCTCGAGCGTGCGTGAGGGCTGGCGCAGGTTCTATGTCGTCATCGGACGTATCCCGCGCGGGCGCGTCAGCACCTATGCCCAGGTGGCGGCGGTGGCGGGCAATCCCCGGCTGGCGCGCCATGTCGGCTTCGCGCTGGCGGCGCTGAAGGAGACCGAGGAGCCGCACGAGGTGCCCTGGCAGCGCGTGCTGGGGGCGCGGCCGCGCGGGCGCGCCCAGATCAGCATCAAGGACCCGGTCGGCGCGGCGCTGCAGCGCGAGCTCCTGCTGCGCGAGGGCGTCGAGCTGGACGCGCGTGATCGTGTCGAGCTGGCAAAGTTTGGCTGGCGACCCCGGGTGCGGAAGGTCGCGGCCGTGGAACGTAACAGCGTGCACAAGAGGAGGCCCTGAGGTGAGCGACGCCGAGGCTGCGGTGGTCCCGACCTGGAAGCGCGTGTGCGCGTTCATCATCGACTTCGTGCTGTCGCTGCTGGTGTTCGGTGGCGCCATCGCGGCGGCGACCGGCAAGCTGGGCAAGCAGCCCGACGGCAGCACCGGGTTCTCGCTCGAGGGCGCGCCGGCGGTGGCCGCGATGGCCTGCATGGTGCTGTACTTCTGGCTGGGTGGCCGCTACGGCTTCCGCATCGGCAACCTGCTGCTCGGCATCAAGCGCAAGCCCGCGGCGTCTTGACGGGGACCATCGGGGCGCTGCTACCGTGAAGGCGTGAAGCTGTGGAGTCGGCGCGAGGGTGCGGGCTGGCGGCCAGCATGGGCGTCCGGCAGCGCGCTGCTGGCCATCGAGACCCGGCGCGCCATGTCGGCCACGGTGGCGTCGACGGCGGGACCCTATCGGGGCGCGGTGCCGCAGCTGACCGGACCGCGTCGACTGGCGTCGCTGGTGTACGTGGGCGAGCGCCGCGACGTGCCGGTGATCCGGCGCCTGGAGATCGATCCTGAGCACGGTCGGCCCTACCTGCTGTGGGAGGCCGAGATGGCCAGGGGGGCGCGGCTGGAGGAGGGCGGCTTCGGCCGGCTGGGCACCCTGCTGCTGACGCGCGGCCCCGATGGCCTGCACGCGCATGACCTCTACACGATGCGCACGCTGTGGCAGCTCCCGGCGCGCTCGCCGGCGGTGGATCTGCTCAGCCTGAGCGACGGTGATCTCTGGGTGCGCATGGCGGATGGCTCGGTGACGATGGTCGACCCGCGCAGCGGTGAGGAGCGCCAGCAGCGCACGGAGCGGCGTTCGGCGGCGGGGGAGATCGCGCGGGGAGCGCTGCCGGTGCACGACCCGATGGCGCTGCCGGCGGCGACCTTGCTGTTCGCGGGCGCCTCGATGGAGGTGTCGCAGGGTGGGCTGGAGGTGCGCCAGCTGGCCGGCTGGCGCTCGGGGACCGGCATCGAGGTCACGCCGCCGACGGGGCGGCGCGAGCTGCCGGGCTGGATGGTGCAGGGTCCGGTGCTGGCGCTGGGGGACGCGCTGCTGGTGTGGGTGGTCGACGACGCCGATCGATATGCCGTGGTCACGCTGGCGACGGCGACGCTGGAGGTCAAGGGGGTGGCTGAGGTGGGTCGGCTGGTGGCAGGGAGGGTGACCGGGATGTACGGTCTGGATGGGCTGGGCGTGGTGCGTGCGGCGGTGGGGCGCGGGGACGCCACCGCGCGCCGGACCTGGGTCATCGACCCCGAGGACGGGCACATGCTGGCGTCGATCGCGTCGGACGGTGAGCTGGTGGCGGAGAGCTGGCGCAGCGGCCTTTAGCGGCTGGCGTCCGGTCAGTCCTTCTGGACCTTGGCGGTGACCTCGCCGACGCCGGTGCCGACGCGGAGCTTGTACTCGACGATGACCGACTTGCCGGGGGCGCCGTTGCCCGAGAGGCCGACGACGGCGCGCGCGAGGCAGCCGCGCTCGGCGGGGGCCAGCGGCGACTCCAGGGGGAAGTAGGCCTTGCGGGCCAGGCCAGTGTCACCGGTGAAGAGCAGGCCCACGGCGAAGGAGACCGGGCGCGTGAGGTGCGCGGGGGTCAAGCAGGAGCGCGCGGCGTCGGCGAGGCGGTGGCCCGCGGCCAGGGGGTCGAAGCCACCGAGGGCAGCGGGCGCGGCGGCGGGGGCGGCGGGGGCGGCGGGGGCGGCGGCGGCGGGTGCGGCCGGGACGACCGGGGCCGGAGCCACGGCGGCAGCGGCAGGCGCCGATGCGGAAGGAGCAGGCGCGGCGGGGGCCGGCGCGGGCGCTGCGGGGGCCGGCGCGGGCGCGGCGGCGGGTGCGCCGGGCGCCGGCGCCGGGGCGACCGCGAGGGCGGACGGGGAGCGGGCCGGCCGGTGGCCGAGGCGTGGCAGGACGACCAGGAAGAAGGCGCTGGCGGCGGCGGCGCCGGTGATGATCCAGAGCAGCGCGGGGGCCAGGCCGCGCTTGCGGCTGCGCAGGTCGGGGATGTCGAAGGTGTCGGTGTGCGGCAGCGGCGTCAGGTCGGGGTCGGTGGCGGGGACCGCGGCGGCGTCCACAGGCGGGACGGCCATCGTGACCGGCGCGGCCTGTGCCGCGGGCGCGGTGGGCATCATGGCGACGCCGAGGATGGGCTGATCGACGTTGGTCGGGCCGTCGTCCTCGAAGTCGTTGGCGACCGGGATGGGGCGCTGGCGGGCGGCGGCGCGGGCGGCCTCGGCGCGGGTGCGGGCCTCGGCGGCCTGGGCGCGGGCGCGCGCCGCGCTGGCCTCGTGGCTGACCTCGCTGGCGGCGGCGGCGGGCACCGGGGTCGGGGCGCCGACGCCGAGGGCGCGGGCGGCGATGCTGGCGCGCGCGGCGCTGGCGCTGGCGTCGGAGCTGGCGCGGGGCGCCTTCGGTCGCGCACGAACCTGGGTCGGGGCATTGGTGACCAGGCGCATGCGCTGCGGCAGCGGGGGCGGCTCCGAGGGCAGGCGCCTGTCGCCGCCGGTGGCGATGAACTCCTCGAGCTTGGCGCGCAGGACGGCCAGGCTCTGCCAGCGGTCCTCGGGGAAGGGGCCCATGGCGCCCATCAGCACGTTGCGCAGGCCGGCCGGCAGCTTGGGGAAGTAGCTGACGCCGGAGCCCAGCTCGCCCTTCTTGATGCGCGCCACGCGGTTGGGATTGCCCTGCACGCCGAAGGGGTGACGCCCGGTCAGCTTCTCGAACAGCAGCACGCCGACCGAGAACACCAGCGAGCGCTCGTCGATGACCTCGCCGCGGGCCTGCTCGGGTGACGCGTACAGCAGATCGCCCAGCATCTCGTGGCGCCGCAGCAAGGTCAGGAAGTTGACCGTGTTGACGGTGAGGCCGTCGCCGACCGCGCCCTGCTCGAGGGCGTCGAGCACCCGTAGCACGTGGCGCACGATCGCGGTCGGGTCGGGCTCGGCGCCCGCGGGGCCCGCCGGGCTGTCACCCTCGAGATCGCGGGCGATGCTCCAGAAGCGCTCGGCCAGGGTCTCGGGGGCCTTCTTGTCGGACTTCGGCAGGCTCATGGGCTTCTCCCGAACCCGGGTGTAGCAAGCGGCGTGCGCAGGGCGCGGCGCGTGATTTCGCGGCTCGCGGCCAGCCGGCGCGGCGCGGGGTGGGGTGGGGGGGCTCCGAATCGGGGCGGCCATCCCCGTGCGGTAACGCGACCAGGCCTCGCCGCATCGAAAGACACGCACCCGGGGCGTCTGTGGATCGGCGCCGAAAAGCTGAGAGTTCGTCCGCACATATTGCGCGAACGCCTCGCGATGCTCAGGTTCCCTCCTGTCGACCTACGGGTCACAGAAAGAGGTCAAGATGTCGCTCCCGCTGCTCAAGCTCGACGAGGTGGTCCTGTTCCCGGGCGCCGCCCTGCCCCTGCAGGTCGGCGGCGCCGGCATCGCGCTGGTCGATGCGGTCAAGGACGCCGCCCAGCCCCACGTGCTGGTGGCGACCGCGCGCACGTCCGGCGACGTGACCAGGCTGGAAGATCTCCATCCGATCGCGACCCTGGCGTCGCTGTCGCTGGCGGGCCGGGCGGGCTCTGGCCGGCGCAACATCGTCCTCACCGGCATCGAGCGGCGCCGGCTGACCGCGCTGGAGGTCGGGGCGCTGCTGCGCGCCGAGTCGGAGCCGGTGCTGGAGACCGGCGGCGTCGGCGCCGAGGCCGAGGCCATGGCCGAGTCGCTGCGCTCCCAGGTCGCCAAGGTGCTGGCGCTGGCGTCGGGTGTCGACGATCAGGCCACGCAGGCCCTGGCCGCCGCGCACGAGCCCGGCAAGCTGGCGGATCTGGCGGCCATCCTGACCGAGGCGCCGGTGGCCGAGCGCGCCGCGGTGCTGGCCGAGCTCGACGTGGTCGCCCGTGGCCACGCCGTGCTGAACCTGCTGGCGCACCGCATCCAGGTGCTGCTGCTCAAGAACCAGATCGACAGCCAGGTCTTCGGCGAGATCTCCAAGCAGCAGCGCGAGCACGTGCTGCGCAAGCAGATGAAGGCCATCCAGGAGGAGCTCGGCGAGGACGGCGGCGAGGACGGCGCGCACGACGAGCTGGCCGACAAGATCGTCGCCGCCGGGATGCCCGAGGACGTCGCGAAGGTGGCGCGCAAGCAGCTGGGGCGGCTGCGCTCGATGCAGTCGGGGTCGGCCGAGTACCAGGTCGGGCGCACCTACCTCGAGCTGCTGTGCGATCTGCCGTGGTCGAGGCGCAGCGAGGCCAAGGTCGATCTGGCCGCGGCGCGTGCCTCGCTGGAGGCCGAGCACCACGGCCTCGACAAGGTCAAGAAGCGCATCCTCGAGTACCTCGCGGTGCGCAAGCTGAGCCCGAGCAAGAAGGGGCCGATCCTGTGTCTGGCCGGCCCGCCCGGGGTCGGCAAGACCTCGCTCGGCAAGTCGATCGCGGCGGCGCTGGGGCGCGACCTGACGCGCGTCTCGCTGGGTGGCGTGCGCGACGAGGCGGCGATCCGCGGCCACCGGCGCACCTACGTCGGCGCGCTGCCGGGGCGCATCATCGATGCGCTGAAGAAGGTCGGCAGCAAGAACCCGGTGATGGTGCTCGACGAGCTCGACAAGCTGGGCAATGACCTGCGCGGCGATCCCGCGGCGGCGCTGCTCGAGGTGCTCGACCCGGAGCAGAACAACAGCTTCACCGACCACTACCTCGAGGTGCCGTTCGATCTGTCGGAGGTCGTCTTCCTGGCCACCGCGAACGATCTGGGCAGCATCCCGGGCCCGCTGCGCGACCGGCTCGAGATCATCGAGCTGCCGGGCTATCCGACCGCGGAGAAGCGCGTCATCGCGGAGCGTCACCTGTGGCCCAAGCAGCTGCGCGAACACGGCCTGACCGAGGCGCAGGCCTCGATCACGACGTCGGCGCTGACCGCGATCATCGAGGGCTACACCCGCGAGGCCGGGGTGCGCAACCTGGAGCGCGAGCTGGCCGCCGTGGCCCGCGCCATCGCGGTCAAGGTGGTGTCGTCGAGCGACGCCTCGGGTGTCGAGGTGGTCGACGCCGACGATCTGGCGCGCTACCTCGGGCCGGCGCGCTTCGAGTCCGACATCGCGGAGCGCACCGGCGACCCCGGCGTGGCGACCGGGCTGGCGTGGACGCCGAATGGCGGCGAGATCCTCTTCATCGAGGCCTCGCGGTCACGCGGCACCGGCAAGCTCACGGTGACCGGGCAGCTGGGCGAGGTGATGAAGGAGTCGGCGCAGGCCGCGCTGTCCTACGTGCGCTCGCACGCGGCGGCGTGGGGCATCCCGGCCGAGGCCTTCGAGCGCCACGACCTGCACATCCATGTGCCGCAGGGTGGCGTGCCCAAGGATGGTCCCTCGGCGGGCAACGCGCTGGTCAGCGCCATCATGTCGCTGTACACCGGCCGGCGCGTGCGCGGCGACGTCGCCATGACCGGCGAGATCACGCTGCGCGGCGCGGTGCTGCCGGTGGGCGGCATCCAGTCCAAGGTGCTGGCGGCGCACCGGGCCGGCATCCGGCGCGTGGTGCTGCCCGAGCGCAACCGCCGCGACCTCATCGAGATCCCGGCCGACGTGAAGGCGGACCTCGAGATCATCCTGGTCAAGCGCATCGAGGAGACGCTGGCGGCGACGCTGGAGCCGGTGCTGGTGCCGACCATCATCCCGGTGCCGGCCGGGCCGGGGAATCAGGCGCACGTGAGCGCGGCCTGAGGCGACGCACCAGGTCGGGCAGGCGTTCGAGGGGGAACAGGCCCGCGAACGCCACCCCCGACAGCGGATAGTGGAACGGGATGCGCATCAGGACGACGATGCCCCAATGAAACCCGAGCGCGGCCAGGGCCCACACCCTGGCCGCGTTCCTGTGTAGCAGGGTCAGCGGCGCGCCGACCTCGATGACGACCGCGAAGGCGGCCAGCGGGGTGAACAGCCAGGCGTGGCGCAGGAGCAGGCCACCCAGGCTGGAGAAGGGTGCGCCCAGCTCGGCCTTGCGCAGGTTGTCGAAGGCGATGTGGCCGCGCAGCAGGTCGCCGGTGACCCAGCCCCAGCCGGCGTTGCGCAGCTTGGCGACGCCGGCCATGAAGTAGGTCGCCATGGTCAGCGCGGCCAGCAGGCGCAGGGTGAAGCCGTGGGCGGCGCCGTCGGGGTCGACGGGGCTGGTGGTGCTGGTTGCGCTGCCGCTGGCGCTGGTGGTCGCGGCGGCGCGGCGGTCGCGGCGGCTGCGGCGCCAGGCGTCGAGCGACCAGACCTCGGCGGCGGGCGCCAGCGCCAGCACACACAGGTGCAGGAAGAGCAGGTTCTCGGAGTGGAACAGCATGCCCCACGAGCTGCGGTAGCAGGTCACCGCGAGCACCGCGACGGCCAGCAGCGGGGCCACCAGTCGATACAGGATGCCGGCCGCGAACAGCAGCGCCAGCCCCAGGGTGGCGGCGATGAGGGCGTCGACCAGGGCCGGGCGCAGCGGCGCGCCCAGCAGCCAGGCCAGCGGGCCCACCGGCGCGAAGATGTCGGGATCCTGGCGCGCCATGTGGCGCAGCAGCGGCAGGCGATAGCTGATGTAGCCCAGCACGAACAGGCCGACCAGGATGCGCACGCCGGCCAGGCGCGCGCGCGGCAGCGGCGCCCACAGGCGCTGCATCACGGCGTTCATTCCTGCACCACCGGGCAGCGCGCGCGCACGTCCCGCTGCAGCGGCTCGCGCTGGCCCTCGAAGTAGGCCAGGCCGTCGAAGGTGCTGGAGACCACCTCGATGACGGCGGCGCTGCCCAGGCGGCCGCCGGCGCGGGCGACGCGGGCGGCGATCTCCTCGCACAGCTGCTGCGCGCTGTCGGGGCCCTGCGCGGCGCGGCCGACGGTCATGGCGACGTGCATCACGTTGTTGGAGGCGACCAGCTGCAGCGGGACGATCATGCGCTGGCCGTTGGCCGACACCGCGACGACGTGCTCGACCGACATGCGGCGGGCGTGGCGCGCGATGGAGAACATGGGGTAGTTCGACAGCGGATAGCTGTCGCGGGACAGCGGCCACGTCAGCGGCCACAGCACCAGCGCCAGCAGGGCGGCGCCCGCGCCGGTGGCCAGCCAGCGCTGCCAGCTAGCCGTGGATGGCACGGGCCTCTTCATAGGTGCCGAGGTGGGCCAGCACGGTGTCGTCGAGCGGCTCGGCATAGCCGCCGCCCAGGGTCAGCACGGTGGGCAGCCCGAGGCGATGCGTCAACCCGAGGATGCTGCGGTCGCGCGCGCGCAGACCGGCGTGCGTGAGGGCCAGGCGGCCCAGCTTGTCGCCGCGCAGCGGGTCGACCCCGGCCTGCACGAAGACCAGGTCGGGGTGGCAGGCCAGCCCCTGCTCCAGCGCCGGGGCCAGCGCGGCCAGGTAGGCGTCGTCGCCGGTGCCGTCGGGCAGCTCGACGTCGAGCGTGCTGTGCTGCTTGCGGAAGGGGAAGTTGCGCGCGCCGTGCAGCGACAGGGTGAAGACGCGCGGGTCGTCGGCGAAGATGGCGGCGGTGCCGTCGCCCTGGTGCACGTCGACGTCGATGATGAGGACGCGGCGCACCGCGCTGGCGCTGACGCCGGAGCTGGCGCCGGAGTCGAGCAGCGTGGCCGCGGCGACCGCGAGATCGTTCCACACGCAGAAGCCGGCGCCGCGGTCGCGGAAGGCGTGGTGAGTGCCGCCCGCGAGGTTGCCTGCGATGCCGTCCTGCAGCGCGGCCCGCGCGGCCGCCAGGGTGCCGCCCACGCTGGCCAGCGAGCGCGCCACCAGCGCGGGTGACCAGGGCAGGCCGATGGCGCGCTGCATGCGCGGGTCGACGGTGCCGGCGAGGACGGCGCCGACATAACCAGGATCGTGCACGCGCTCGAGGTCGCGGCGGCTGATCGGGTCGGCGTCGTGCAGGTCGGCGGCGGCGACCAGGCCTCGCGCCAGCAGCTCGCGACGCAGCCGGCCATACTTGCCCATCGGGAAGCGATGGCCCGGGGGCAGCGTGACCTCGTGCTGGTCGCAGGCGAAAAGTTGCATCAGCGCGGCCTGGTCAGGAGGCGCGCGAAGATGGCCTCCAGCAGCGCGAGGCGACGACCGGCGCGGCCCGGGCTGCTGGGCGCGGGGGCGCTGGCGGTGACGGCGAACTGGTCGGCGGCCAGCTCCAGGCGGCCAGGGCGTGCGCGCAGCCAGCGGTGGGCCCAGCCGCGCAGCTCGACGATGGGCGCGCTGGGCACGCCAGCCTCGTCGAGCAGCCGCTTGGGGAAGTGGCCCCAGGCGCACCAGACATCGTCGGGGCGGACAAAGGCGGCCCAGCGTGCGCGCAGCTCGGCGGGGGACACCGCGTCGGCGAAGGCCGCGGCGGGCAGGCCGAGCTGCTGCTCGGTGCCCGGGCTGACCCCGGCGCTCGGGCGCACCAGCGCTGCGAAGCGCTCGCCGGTGCTCGGGCGCATGGCGACCCAGTGCACCAGCTCGGCGGGTGGGCGCGCCTCCAGGCTCATGGGCCAGACGTTGCCTTCGCCGTGGACCAGCAGCGCGTGCTCGGTGTGGCCCTGCAGCGGCGCTGGCAGGTACAGCGGGCGCTCGGGGCGATCGCGGCGACGCGGGGCGCGGCGCGCCGAGCGGGCGTGGCCGAGCTGGCGCTCGACCAGCACGTCGAGCGGACGCAGCATGGCGGCGTGGCGGCCCGGCGCGGCCTCGGCGGCGTCGAGCGCGGCGGCGACGGCCTCGACGCTGGAGACGCAGGTCGGGGTGGGCTCGCGGCGGATGAGGTAGCGCGACGGCGCCTCGGGGGCGATGCCGTAGGCGGGCAGCGCGCGCAGCCAGGGGTTCTTGCGCCAGATCTTGTGCGCCTGCGACCAGGTGCCATCGATGACCCAGATGGCCAGGGCGCCGACGCGCTCGGCCAGCTCGGCGACCGGGCGCGCGCCGGGCGCCGGGTACAGCACCACCGAGGTCGGCTCGGCGGCGAGCAGCTCGGCGACGCGCGGGTCGGCGGCGAAGTCGACCCCGATGAGCAGGCGCGAGCCGGGCAGCGCCAGGTGGGCCATGCGGGCGGTGCCCATGGGGTTGCGCGCCTCACGCGGGTGCTGCAGCACGATCACGCGCGAGCGCGGCGCCAGCACGGGGACATGTGCGCACCAGCAGGCCGAGGTCGCGAGTCGGCACGCGGGGCAGCGTGCGCGGGTCTCGGGGGTGGCCTCGGGCTGCATCGCGTGCAGAGTAACCGCGAATGTGGGTGCTGGCACCAGCGGGCGCGCGGACCATGGCGCTGGCTCCATAGGGAGGCCGCGCAAGGCCGGGCGAGGTCGCGAGATCGACGGCTTGCACGCGTGGTTCGCTGGTTCGCCGGTTGCAATCCCCCTCACCATGAAAACCAACACAGATACGAGAGTGCCGCAGCGGAGCTGGGTCGGGCTGGTCGTCGCGGGGCTGCTCGCGGGCATGGCGGGGCCGGTGCGGGCCGAGCAGCCGGCGCAGGCGCAGGCAGAGATCACCGCGGCGACGCTGAGCGCACAGGTCAAGTTCGCACCGGCGCGCTCCAAGCTGCGCCCCGAGACGCGCCAGGTGCTGCGCCAGCTGGCCGAGGTCATGCTGCAGAGCCCGACGCTGCGGGTGCGTATCGACGGCCACTGTGACGGGCAGGGCAGCGACTTCTACAACCTGCCGCTGGCGTTCAAGCGCGCGCTCAACGTCAAGCGCTTCCTGGTGCGCCACGGGGTGCCGGCGGAGCGCCTCCTGGTCGGCGGCTACAGCGAGGACCGACCGCTGGCCAGCAACCAGACCCGCGCTGGACGGGCGGAGAACCGCCGCGTCGCGCTGGCGCTGGAGGTCGCGACGCCCGACCCCGACGACGTGGTCGCCAGCTCGGACCGCGACACCGACTCCGAGCGCGAGCGCGAGCGCGAGCGGGGCGGGACGCACTGAGCACCACGCGGCCGGCTCGCCGCGACGCGGCAAGATCGGCCCGCAGGTGGCGTACATTGGCGCACCGGAGGGTGCATGCGAGCGCGTCGAGGATGGCTGGTCGGACTTGCGGTGATGCTGGCGGCGGCGGGCTGCGGCGACAAGAAGAAGGCTGGCGAGGCTGGCAAGTCGTCGCGCACGCGACGTGGCGAGGGCACCCGGCCGCTGGCCGAGCTGATCAAGCCGGGCGCGGGCAAGCCGGCGCTGCCGGCGCCGTTCACCGGCGCCAAGCTGGGCGGACCGGCGGCTGACCTGCGCAGCCAGGTCAAGGAGGTCGCGGACGACGACTACTACCGGTCGCCCGACTTCGCGGGGGTCAGCTACTACGTCGCGCTGAGCGACGACAAGCAGAGCTTCGAGCAGCTGCGCCTCGGCGTCCCGACCGGGGCGCAGGCGGTGCTGGAGGCGGCCTGGGGCAAGCCGGTGATGCTGAAGGAGCGCGACCACGAGGTCCCGCTGTGGCTGAACCCGGAGCTCGGCATGCGCGTCACGCTGGAGCAGCTCGGCAGCGACTTCAGCGTGGTGTACCAGGCCTACACCCCGCTGGCGACGCTGCTCGGTGAGGGCAAGGACCACTTCGGCTTCGAGACCGCGTCGATGCTGGGGCAGCCCATCGCGGAGCTCGAGAAGGCCTATGCCAGGGCCCATGATCGCACGCTCGACACGCTGGCCTTCTTCAAGTGGGGCGCCACCGAGTATGGCGAGCGCTTCCAGATGGAGGTCGGCGTCAAGGATGGCAAGGCGACCTCGCAGCAGTTCTGGCTGCACCACGGTGACAACGCCGAGGTCAAGGCGGCGCTGCTCGAGCTGATGGTCAAGAAGTTCGGGCCGTCGCGCGAGGAGGTGGAGAACCCGGGGCCGTACGAGAAGAAGGTCACGCTGTTCGACGGCAACGGCTTCACCGCGCGCATCGCCGAGACCACCGGGGCGTGGGTGGTCGAGACCGAGCTGGCGGCGCCGCCGCCCGCGGGGGCCGAGCCGGCGCCGACGAAGTAGCACGCGCTGCCGAGCTGCCGAGCTGCCGAGGTGCCGAGGTGCCGAGGTGCCGAGGTTTGACGTTGAAACCAGGGCGATCTGGGGCTATCTCGACTCGGTGATCCGCTTTCCCGCTGACTTCACCTGGGGCGCCGCCACCGCGGCCTATCAGATCGAGGGCGCCTGGGCCGAGGACGGCAAGGGCGAGTCGATCTGGGACCGCTTCTGTCACGGCGGTGGCCACGTGGTGGGCGGCGACAGCGGGGATCGCGCCTGTGATCACTATCATCGCTGGGGCGAGGACATCGCGCTGCTGCGCGAGCTGGGGGTCGGGGCCTATCGCTTCAGCGTGGCCTGGACGCGGGTCATGCCCGACGGCACCGGGGCGGTCAACCAGCGCGGGCTCGACTTCTACCGGCGCCTGTGTGACGCGCTGCTGGAGGCCGGCATCACGCCCTGGCTGACGCTGTATCACTGGGATCTGCCGCAGGCGCTGCAGGAGCGCGGGGGCTGGGCGCGGCGCGAGATCGCCGACTGGTTCGCCGAGTATGCCGCGGTGGTGGCGCGCGCGCTGGGAGACCGGGTGCGGCACTGGATCCCGCTCAACGAGCCACAGGTGTTCGCCATGCTGGGGCACCTCATCGGGCACCACGCGCCGGGCGTCATCAATCCGCTGGGCTTCGGCGCGGTGGCGCACCACGCCAACCTGGCGCACGGCCGCGCGGTGGCCGCGCTGCGCGCGGAGGCGGGGCCGGGGGCGCGGGTGGGCACGGCGATGCAGACGCCGCCGATCCATCCGTCGACGTCGTCGCCCGAGGACGCCGCGGCGGCGCGGCGCTTCGATGGGCTGATGAACCGCTGGTACCTCGACGCGGTGCTGCGCGGGCGCTATCCCGAGGACACCCTGGAGCTGCTGGGCCCGCTGGGCGCGACCGCGGCGATCAAGGCCGGCGATCTGGAGCTCATCGCGGCGCCGCTGGACTTCGTGGGCGTCAACCACTACACGCGGGTCTTCGTGCGCCACGAGCCGGCGGTGCCGCTGGTCGCGCTGCTGCCCGACGAGGCGCGGCGGGTGCCTGGCGCGCAGTACACCGACATGGGCTGGGAGGTCTATCCGGCCGGCCTCGGCGAGGTGCTGGGGCGACTGCGCGACGACTATGGCAACCCCGAGGTCGTCATCACCGAGAACGGCTGCGCCAGCCCGGACCGGGTCGTGGGCGGTGAGGTCGCGGATGCGGCGCGCATCGCCTACCTGGAGGCGTACCTCGGCGAGGCGGCGGCGGCGCTGGCCGCGGGCAGCCGGCTGACCGGGTACTTCCAGTGGAGCCTGCTCGACAACTTCGAGTGGGCGTTCGGCTATGGCAAGCGCTTCGGCCTGGTGCACGTGGACTACGACACGCTGCGGCGCACGCCGAAGGCCAGCGCGCGCTGGTACGCGGCGCTGGTGAAGAGTGGGGAAATTCGCGGCGGAGCGGGGCGGGGTGTATGATTTTCGCCGAGAAATGACATGAAGATCGGCGAGCTCCTGGTCGAGAAGAAGTTGATCACCTGGGCCCAGCTCGAGGAGGCCCTCGACGCCAAGCGCTACTACGGTGGGCGGCTGGGGTCGAACCTGGTCGAGATGGGCTTCATCAGCGAGGACCAGCTGGCGCTGTGCCTGAGCGAGCAGCTCGAGGTGCCGTATGTGCGCCCCGAGGAGGTCGCGGCCATCCCGATGGAGATCATCGATCGGGTGCCGCGCGCGCTGGCCGAGCGCTATCGCGTGGTGCCGCTGCGCGTGTACAAGCACGAGCTGTACGTGGCGGTCGCGGATCCGTCGCTGGTCGACCAGATCGACGAGCTGGGCTTCGCGCTGAACACGCGGATTCGCACCCTCATCATCACCGAGGTCACGCTGAACTACGCGCTGGAGCGCTACTACGGGGTGCCGCGGCCGGTGCGCCTGCTGGCGGTGCCGGGCGGCGAGCGCGCGGACGCCGGTGGGGTGGGCGGTGGCGCGGCGATGCCCGCGCCGGGGGCAGCGCCATCGGTGCCGTGGCCGGCGCCGGTGCTGCGCTCGCCGCATCCGACGCCGGGCGCCATGCAGTCGGCGCTGAAGTCGTCGCCGGCCATGTCGGCGGCGCTGAAGTCGTCGCCAGCGCTGCGCGCGGCGACGCGCGAGCCGCTGCGGCCGCTGCCGCCGCTGACGCCGGCGTCGCTGCAGCGCGCGGTGCTGCAGGCGGCGTCGCCGACGCCGGTCAATGTGCCCATCCCGACCCAGGGCACCTCGCTGGCGGACAGCCCCAACGCGGCCGAGGTGCTGCCCATCGTGCGTCGCGCCGAGCGGCTGCCGGTGGCGCCGCCGCCACGGCCGCCGTCGCCGGCGACGCGCATGCCGTCGACGTCGGGGGCGACGCGGATGTCTGCCGAGTCGCGCGACCGCGATCCGGTCGGCGCGCTGGCCGAGGCCATGGTCGACGCGGACGTCATGCGCGCGGTGCTGGCGCACCTGACCCAGCTGTTCGAGCGCGTGGTCATGCTGGGCTTCCAGGGCGGCGGCGCGGTCGGGGTGTGCGCGGCCGGCGTCAGCGCGACGCAGAAGGACATCGAGACCATTCATGTGCCGGTGGCACCGTGGTCGCTGCTGCACGAGGCCAGCATGTCGCCACGGCTGATCCACGAGGAGCAGACCCAGGACAGCGCGGTGGTGCTGGCGTGCCGGGCGGCCGGCATCATCCCGGGGTTCCTGACCCTGATCCCGATCCACGAGGGGCGCCGCGCGGTGTACTGCGCCATCGCGCAGGGCCGCGACCTCGGCTGGGTGCAGGGCCACCTGGTGGAGCTGAAGTCGTTTCTGCACAAGGTGTCGTGCGCGCTGCAGATCGTGTCGCTGCGCAGCGAGATCCTCGCGGACGAATAGGGACGGAGAGAGACAGGCGGCAGAAGGCGGGATCAGCGGGGCGGCGTCGGGTCGGGGCAGCCCTGGCTGGATTCGTTGCGGTTGCCCCAGCCGTCGTTGGCGGCGCGGGCGGCGTGGGCGCGCTCGGGGCCGATGACGCGGGCCAGGGCGGCCTCGAAGGCGTCGCCCGCGCCCGTGGTGCGGCGCATCAGGCGCTCCAGCGGGGAGGCCTTGGCGAGGGCGGCGGCGGTCGGCGCGGCGGCCAGGCCGGCGCGCTCGGCGGACAGGCGGCGGAAGACGTCCTGGACCTCGGCGGGGGCGGACTTGGCCACGAGGTCCTCGCCCAGCGCGCGCGGGGTCAGGCTGTCGGCGCCGGCGCTGTCACCGGGGACCTCGACGTAGAGGGCGCGCAGGGCGGCGACCTCGGTGCTGTTGAACTCGGTCATGACCTGGTTGACGGCGCTGCGCTCGTCGTCGCCGAGGCCCCAGCGCGCGGCCTGCTTGGGTCCCAGCTGATCGGGCTCGAGCTCGAGCGGGGGCGAGTCCCACTTGAGCCGGCACTCGCCGGCCATGGCGAGCAGCTCGTCCTTGCTGGGGGCGAAGAAGGGCGATGAGCTGGGGCCGCCCTTGCGGTTGGCGCCCTGGGCCATGTCGCGGGCGATCTCGAGCTCGCGGATGCGCTGCTGCATGCGGGTGAGCTCGCTGCGCTGCTCGGCGTCGCGGGCCAGCAGCTCCTCGTGGCTGGCGCCGGGGGTGGGGGCGGGGCGCGGCGCGGGCGGCGGCTCCAGGGCGGCGGCGCTGGCCAGGTCGCCGGGGCTGGCGGCGCGGGCCGGGCCGGGCGCGGACGGGGGCGCGTCGGCCGTCATGGTGGCGCGCTCGCCGGCGGCCAGCGCGGTGTGGCCGCGCGGGTTGGCGACGCCGACGCGGCCTTCATAGACGGTCACGGCCACCGTGGTGGCCAGGGCGGCGCCGACGCCGGCGCCGATGAGTGCTGCACGTGCGGGCTTCATCTCGAGGACCTCCACCTGGAAACAGGTACCTGTGACGGTGACGTCGCCGGCCGGGGTGTGGACCACGAAGGGGCCACCGGGCTCGACGCGATAGAAGACGGTGCCGCGCGGCTGATCGACCGAGGCCACGCCGCCGGGCGAGACGGTGAAGCTGAGCGCGCTGCCGGGTTCGGCGACGGCGAGGCCGCGGTGGCCGACCCGGATGGACTCGCGCGCGCTCGGGGCGTGGCTGCCGTGGGCGGTGGCGCGCGGGCGCGGGCGGAAGACCAGCGTGGCCAGGACGGCGGCGGCGCTGGCGACCAGCGCGGTCAGCGCGACCAGGCGGGTCCGCGAGCGCGCGGCGCGCGGGCGTCGGGGGGCGGTGGCGGCGGCGGTGGCGGTGGCGGTGGCGGTGGCGGTGGCGGTGGCGGTGGCGGTGGCGGTGGCGGTGGCGGTGGCGGTGGGCTGCGCGGCGGCGGCGGGCTGCGCGGCGGCGTCGCGCTGGCGGGCCGCGAGCACGCGGTCGGCGAAGCCGGCGGGGATCTCGGGGTCAGCCCAGCTGCCCAGCACGTCGGACGACAGCGGGGCGTCGTCGAGGTGGGTGTCGCCTGGTTCAGCCATGGTGCACCTCCGCGAGGCTGGCGCGCAGCTCGGCGCGGGCGCGCGCCAGGCGCGAGCGCACGGTGCCGAGCTCGATGTCGAGGGCGCGGGCGATCTCGTCGTACTCGAGGCCGTGGTACTCGCGCAGCAGGAAGGCGGCGCGGAAGGCGGGGGGCAGGGCGGCGACGGCGGCCTCGAGGGCGTGGCGCAGGGCGTTGCGGTCGGCGCCGGCATCGGCGGCGTCGGCGGCGCGGGCGGGGATGGCGGCGAGGTCGGCCGGCTCCCGGACATCTGGAGCGCGGCGCGCCAGCTGGTCGAGCGCGACGCGTGACGCGATGGTCAGGATCCAGGTCGACAGCTTGGCGGCGCCGGCGCGGTCGAAGCGGGGCAGGGCGTTGAACACGCGCATGAAGGTCTCCTGGGCCAGATCCTCGACCTCGGCGCGCCCGAGCAGCATGCGACCGAGCAGCGCGAACACCGGGCGCTGGTAGCGCTCGACCAGGGCGCGCGTGGCGGCGGCGTCGCCGCGCTGGGCGCGGGCCAGGGTCACCTCGTCCAGCTCTGCGCGCGCGGGCGCGGTCTGCATGGGGTGGCTCTGACTCTCCTGAACGGCCAGCACGCACGGTAGCACGGGCGCCCGCGCCGAAAGTTCCCGGCGCCGGGGCGCACATCTGCAAGTTGCGAGAACCACGAGGGAACAGGCGTGATAAAAGCGGGGCAGGAGGCAGCCATGTCGCGCGCGTTGTGGGCCCGCTACCAGGAGTACCTGTGCGTGCACGAGGCCATCGGCCTCAGCGTGGATCCCAGCCGGATGAAGTTCGGCGACGGCTTCTTCGCCGAGCTGGAGCCGCGCATGCAGGCCGCCTTCAGCGCGATGGACGCGCTGGAGCGCGGCGCCATCGCCAACCCGGACGAGCAGCGCATGGTCGGCCACTACTGGCTGCGCGCGCCGGGGCTGGCCCCGGAGCCGGCGCTCGGCGCGGCGGTCACGGCGGCGCTGGACAAGATCCGGCGCTTCGTCGCGGAGGTGCACGCGGGGCGGGTCGCGGGCGCGCGCGGGACGTTCACCCAGCTGCTGGTGGTGGGGATCGGGGGCTCGGCGCTGGGGCCGCAGCTGGTGGCGGCGGCGCTGGGCGGCGCGGCGGACAAGCTGCGCCCGTTCTTCTTCGACAACACTGACCCGGACGGCTTCGACAGGACGCTGGGTGCGGTCGAGCGCGGCGAGGGTGGCCTGGGGCGCACGCTGACCATCGTGATCTCGAAGTCGGGCGGCACCAAGGAGACCCGCAACGGCATGCTGGAGGCCGCGGCGGCCTACCAGCGCGCGGGGCTGGACTTCGCGCGCCACGCGGTCGCGGTCACCGGCGAGGGCTCGGAGCTCGACAAGGTGGCGACCGCGGGCGGCTGGCTGGAGCGCTTCCCGATGTGGGACTGGGTCGGCGGGCGCACCTCGGAGCTGTCGGCGGTGGGCCTCTTGCCGGCGGCGCTGCAGGGGGTGGACATCGAGGCCATGCTGGCGGGCGCGCGCGACACCGACGCGATCACGCGGCGGCATGACACCCGGCAGAATCCGGCGGCGCTGCTGGCGCTGCTGTGGCACCACGCCGGCGGCGGGCGAGGCGCGCGCGACATGGTGATCTTGCCGTACAAGGATCGGCTAGAGCTGATGTCACGCTACCTGCAGCAGCTGGTCATGGAGTCGCTGGGCAAGGAGCGCGATCTGGCGGGCGCGGTGGTGCACCAGGGCATCGCGGTGTATGGCAACAAGGGCTCCACGGATCAGCACGCCTATGTGCAGCAGCTGCGCGAGGGGGTGCCGAACTTCTTCGCGACCTTCATCGAGGTGCTCGAGGATCGGGCCGGCGCGGGGGCGTCGATGGCGGTCGAGCCGGGGGCCACCGCGGGGGACTATCTGTCGGGCTTCCTGCTGGGCACGCGGCGGGCGCTGTACGAGAACGGGCGCGAGTCGATCACGATCACGATGCCGCGGGTGGATGCGCGCCAGGTCGGGGTGCTGATCGCGCTGTATGAGCGCGCGGTGGGGCTGTATGCGAGCCTGGTCGGGATCAACGCCTATCACCAGCCCGGCGTCGAGGCCGGCAAGAAGGCGGCGGCGGCGGTGCTGACGCTGCAAGCCAAGGTGCTGGGGGCGCTGGCTGCGGCTGGCGGCGGGATGACCGCGGAGGCCCTGGCCGAGACGGTGGGGGCGCCGGAGGAGGTCGAGACGGTGTTCAAGGTGCTGGAGCACCTGGCGGCCAACCCGGATCACGCGGTGCGCGCCGAGCGGGTGGCGGGCCAGCCGTTCGCGACGCGGTACGCGCGGGCTGCTGGGAAGTAGCCGCCAGCACGAGGGCTCAGTGGGCGAGGAGGTCGTCGACCGGCGTGCAGGTGGGCAGGGCGTCTTCGCAGGCGATGGCGTGGCCGTCGAGGATGTCGGCGAGCAGCGGCGCGGCGCGGCCGAGGACGCTGAAGTGATCTGTCCCCGGGAGGCTGCAGGCGCGCGCGCGGACGTGGTCAGCCTGGAGACGGTCGAGGGTGCAGCGCGTGGCTGACGGGGTCACGATGCCGTCGAGCAGCCCCTGGATGAGGACGACCGGGGGGCCGCCGGGGGACAGCGCCGGACGATCGGCGATGACGCGCTCCAGCCAGCGCTGGCCGGGGCCGGTGCAGGGGCCGGGGCCGAGGCAGGCCTGCACGCTGGCGACGAAGCCGGGGTCGTAGAGCTCGCCGACGCTGCGGGCCGCGCGCGCCAGCTCGGCACCCAGCGTGAGGATGCAGCGCTCGTCCATGGCGCGGGTGACGGCGGCGCGTAGCGGGGCGGCGAAGGCGTCGGCGGCTGCGGCGGTGCCGTCGTGGACCGCGGCATGCGCGAAGAACCACATCGCGGTGAAGGCGTGCAGGACCTCGAAGCGGCCGCGCAGCGGGGCTTCGCCATGGCCCAGGATGCGGCCGAAGATGCGCGCGTCATACCAGCCGGGGGCGAACGCGACCACGCTGGCGACGTCGAGGCCGGCGCCGTCGCTGGCCAGCGCGGCCTGGGCCGCCAGCACCGCGCCGCCACCCTGCGAGTGGCCGACCAGCGCGAAGCGACCCAGCGCGCCGGGGCCGACCAGGTGCTGCAGCGCGCGCGCGGCGTCGAGCACCGAGTGCGCCTGATCCTCGGCGATGCCCCAGCCCTGATAGGTGCGGCCGCGTCCGTTGCCGAGGCCGGCGTAGTCGGGCGCGATGACCGCGAAGCCGGCGCCGACCAGCGGCAGTGCCAGCTCGTCGACGAAGGCGCCGCCCTTGCGCGAGGGGGCGCAGACGTCGGCCAGGCCGATGGTGCCGTGAGCGACGACCACCGCGGGCACCGGCCAGGCGCGCGGGCGGCCGGGCAGGTAGACCAGCGCGGTACCGACGCCAGGCTCGCCGGCCAGCCGCTCGGTGCGGTAAGCGACGCGCAGCACGCGGGCGGTCGAGCTCAGCGCCGGCCCGACATAGCCCAGCAGGTTGGCGCGGCTCGACAGCTCGGCCACGCTGCGTGCGCCGTCGTCGCTGCACGCGAGCAGCGAGCCGCGCGGCGCGTCGGTGGCGGCGCTGGCGTCGGTGCGGTAGAGCTGCGCCGCTTTGGCCGTGCAGGCAATCGCCGGCTCGAGCGCAGGCACGGCGGGGCCGGCCGTGGTCGCCGACGGTGGCGCGCCACCGCGGCCACCGCACGCGCTGAGCAGCACGCTCAGCAGCGTGAGGGCTCTTCGATGTGCGCGCATGCGGCACCGTAGCATCCGCGGCTGAAGCGTGATCATCGCACCAAGGTTGCCACTGGGCGACAGCGTCTTCGCGCCTGGCTGCGACGCCGCGTAGCCCGGGCGCGCGAACCCGCCGCGCGCTACTGGCGCGCGCAGATCTGCTTGTTGACGCCGAACCCGATGAGCAGACAGCGCGGCAGGCTGGCCGGGCAATCACCAGGGCCGGTGCACTCGTCGGAGCAGCGCATGCCGCCCTGGGCGTCGTCCACGCACAGCGCGCTGGCGCAGTCGGCCTCGCCGCTGCACGGCGTGCCCTTGGCCCCGGTGCCGCGCGCGCCGAGCACGCAGTAGACCTGGTTGCCGCCCGGGTCCTGGCTCATGCAGGTGTGATCAGCCGGGCAGTCGTGGTTGGAGAAGCACGGGCAGTCGCCGGGGGCGCACACCAGGGCGTCGAGGGCGGCCGTCGCGTCGAGCACGCGCCCGGCATCGACCGCGGGCACGTCGTCGTCGTCGTCACCGCTGCCGCCACAGCCGACCACGACCAGCAGGCCGAGCAGCGCCAGCATCCACAGGCTCTTGCGCATCCGGCCTCGTATCAGGCCTCGGCCATCGACGCAACCGCGGCGCCCGGGCTGGCGCCGACCAGGGCCTCGGCGGCGCGCACATACAGCACCCAGTAGCCGCGCTGATCGCCATAGCGCTGCTCCAGCGCGCGCAGCGCGGGCCGCGTCAACGCACCATAGCGCGCCTCCAGGTGCGGGAGCAGCTGCGCCTCGGCGCTGGCGATGTGCTCCATGCGGCCGAGCCCGCGCAGCATCACGAAGGCCGCCGACCAGGGCCCGATGCCGTCGATGTCGAGCAGCCAGCGGCGCACCTCTTCGAAGGCGCCGTGGCGCAGGAAGGCCTCGTCCACCGCAGCGAAGGCGCGCGTCACCGCCGCGATGCGCTGCGCCTTGAGGTGATGGCCGAGAAGGCCGGTCAGGGTCGCGACGTCGACCTCGGCCAGATCCGCGGGGCACGGGAAGGCGCGCCGGGTCTGGCCCTCGACCAGCAGCGCGCCGCCATGCGCCGCGGTCAGCCGGTCCTTGAGCCGGCGCGCCACCGGGATCGGACAGCGCTGGCCGAGCACCGCCCAGCAGGCGTTCTCGAACGGCGTGGTCAGCTTGACCTGGTGAAAGCCGTGCAGCGCGCGCAGCACCGGCGCGAACGCCGCGTCGCCCGCCGCGCGCGCATACAGTGGCCCGAGGTCGTCGTCCAGGCTGAGGAAGAAGCGCACCCGGTCCAGCACGCGCGTGCGCTGCGCAGGGGTCAGCGTCGTCCCCGGCGCCGTGTGCAGCCGGCAGGTGACGCCGCCGGGGGCTGCGCGCACCGTGAAGCCGACCGTGGCGCCGACCCCGGCCTCGCGGAGCGCCTTGGTCAGGCTGCCCGCGCCCAGGCGCTGCTCGCCCGCCATCGGCGCGAAGGCGCCCAGGAAGGCCAGCGAGCGGGTGAAGTCGAACGGCTGCCGGGCAGCCAGGAAGGTGCTGTCTTGGTGCTGGTTTTCGCTGTTCATGCCGTCAGCATGCGATCGGCAATTGACAGCCTTGTGTCAGTATTTGTAGGGCGAGAACGCCACCCCCATGCCGATCATCCAGCTGGGGTCGTCGCCCCGGTAGCGGCACCCGGCGCAGGGCGGCGCCGGCCCCGGGTCGAGCCAGCGCAGGTTCATGAACACCGTGGCCTCGTGGCGTCTGGCGTGCAGGCGGAAGTTGGCCACCAGCTCCACGCTGCGGTCGCTGCGCTCGAACTGGTTGTCGTCGCTGACATGGACGGCCTGGTGGCCCAGCGCGAACTCGAGGTCGAGGTCGACGTGCATGATGCCGACCACCGGGAGGTGCAGCAGGTTGAGGCCCGCCAGCACCGCGGCCCGGGTCAGGCTGCCGCTGGTGGCGTCGGCCGGCGTGGGCCCGCTGCCCGAGAGCAGGATCTGGTCGGCCTCGACGCCCACCGTCAGCGGCCCGACCGGCAGCCGCAGGGTCGCCGCGCCGCCGATGGCCATCGGCGCGTCACCGAGGTTGGCCAGCATGCCGAGGCCGATGCGCGGCACGCCGGCCTCCGCGTGCGCGTCGCCTGGCTGGCCCGCCTGCACCAGCACGGCGGCCACCATCGCCCCCGCCAGCCCTGCCCAACGCCGCTGCGCTCGCATGCGCAATCAACGCGGCCCGCGCGGCGCTCTTACGGCGGCGCGCCCGCCATTGTGTAGGATGGCGCAATGTCCCGGCCGCAGCGCCTCCTGGCCATCGCAAGCCTCGCCGCCACCGTCACCCTGGCCCTCACCGCCTGTGGTGACGACGCCGTGCGCCCGGCCACACCCGACGCCGGCCCGGCCGGCTGCAACCCGCTGGTCGGCGACGACTGCCTGACGCCGTTCCCGTCCAGCGTGCACGAGATCGCCGACCCGACCACGCGCACCGGCGTGCGCGTCGCGCTGCCCGCCGCGCTGCTGCCGGTGTCGGCCTCGGGCAAGGCGCTCGATCCAGCGCGCATGAACCGGCGTGACGGCTTCTCGCCGTCGACCCCCTTCCTGGTCTACTTCGCCGCCGGGGTCGACCCGACCCAGCTCACGGGCCCCGACGCCGCGGCCGCCACGCTGCTGCCCGACGCCCCCATCCAGCTGCTCGACCTCGCGACTGGCACCCGGGTGCCGCTGTTCGCCGAGGTCGACGTCAACGCCAACCCCGCCTCGGGGCAGCGCCAGGCCCTCATCATCCATCCCCTGGAGCGGCTGCGGCCCCGGGCGCGCTACCTGGTCGCCCTGCGCGGCCTGCGCGACGCCCAGGCCCGGCCGCTGCGCGCCGCCGGCTTCGCCGCCCTGCGGGACACGCCCGAGGCGGGCACCGCCCGCCTGGCCCCCGCGCTGCGCGCGCTGGCCCCGCGCTATGTCGACCTGTTCGCCGCGCTGGAGCGCGCCGGCGTCCCGCGCGCGTCGCTGACCCTGGCCTGGGACGTCACCACCGCCAGCGACGAGACCGCCACCGGCCACCTGGTCGCCATGCGCGACAGCGCGCTCGCGATGGCGCCGTCGCTGGGCTACAGCATCACCTCCAGCGTCGACACCCCGAACGGCCTGCGCATCCGCGAGATCCACGCCACCATCCAGGTGCCGTCGTTCCTGACCTCCGACGCGGGTAACGCCCAGATGAACTTCGGCCCCGACGGTCAGCCCGCGGTGCGCGCGCTGCACGACGTGCCCATCGTGATCTCGATCCCGAAGTGCGCCAAGACGGCGACCGCGCCGCTGCCCATCATGATCTACGGCCACGGCCTGTTCGGCAGCGCCGAGGAGTCGCTGGGGTGGCCGCACATCCAGGGTATCGCCAACAAGCTGTGCATGGTCCAGGTCGGCACCAACTGGATCGGCCTGGCCTTCGACGACATCGGCACCATCGCCAACGAGGTGGTGCTCGACCTCAACCAGATCGGCATCGTGACCGACCGGCTGCAGCAGGCCCAGGTCAACGCCCAGGTCATGGCGCGCCTGGTGCGCACCAAGATCGTCAACGATGCTGCGCTGGCGCTCGACGGGCACCAGGTCAGCGACGGCGCCGAGGCCTACTACTTCGGCATCTCCAACGGCGGCATCCAGGGCACCGCGTTCATGGCGCTCAGCCCCGACATCGAGCGCGGCGCGCTCAACGTGCCGGGCTGCGAGTGGAGCCTGATGATGTATCGCTCGTCGGACTTCAACCGGCTGTACCCGCTGCTCAACCTGGTCTACCCCGACCCCCTCGATCGCCAGCTGCTGATCGCGGCGTCGCAGTCGGAGTGGGACTACACCGACCCGGCCACCTTCGCGCCGCACCTCCTGCGCGACCCGCTGCCGGGGTCGATGGCCAAGCGCATCCTGGTGCAGGAGTCGATCGGCGACTCCCAGGTGCCCAACCTGGCCACGCGGATCCTGGCCCGCGCCATGGGCCTCCCGGGTTTCAACCTGGAGCAGCCGGTGTTCGGCGTGCCCGCGCAGCCGGCGCCGCTCGACTCGGCCTACACGCAGTGGAACGTGCACCGCGAGCCGCTGCCGCCCACGGTCAACATGCCGTCCCCGGTCGACAACGGCGCCCACGACGCCATCTCGGTGCTGGCCCCGCTGCAGGCGCAGCTCGAGGCCTTCCTGACCCCGACCGGGCAGGTCACCCAGACCTGCACCGGGCTGTGCAGCTTTCCTTAGCCTGCGAGCTGACCCCCACTTGGCCGTAGAATGGGCCGCAATGAAGCGGCTCTTCGTGCTGGCACCCCTGCTGCTGTGCAGCCTCCAGTGTGGCGGCGGCGCCTCCGCCCCGCCCATCACCATCCACGTCGCGCCCGGCCTGGCCGAGGCCGAGCTGTGGGCCGCCGACGATCTGGCCGCCGATCTGGGCCAGGTCACCCGCGCCACCGTCAAGCGCGCCACCGGCCCCGCCACCTGCGTGGATGGCGAGATCCACCTCGCGGTGCTCGGCCATGGCGCCGACGCCGCCGCCAGCGCCGCGCCCGCGCCGCCCGCGACCCAGGGCTACACCATCCACGAGACCCGCTGCGGCGACGGCCGCCTGGTCCTGCTGCGCGGCGGCGATCTGCTGTCGGCGCAGTGGGCGGTCTACGATCTCGCCGATCGCCTGGGCATCCGCTACTTCCACCCCGAGCAGACGCTGTATCCGGCGCGCCTCGGCTGGCCGGCGCAGCCGCTCGAGGTCGCCGCGCGCGGGGCCTTCCAGCGCCGCTCGCTGCACGTGCACACCACGCACCCGGTCGAGCTGTCGGCGCCGCTGTCGACGCCGCTCGACATGGCGGCCTACATGCGGCGCTGGGTCGACTGGAACGTCAAGCTGCGCATGACCTCGGTCGACGGCTGGGATCGCGCCCTCATCGGTGACCACGCCTTCAAGCGCGGCTTCCCGCGCGGCACCGGCCTCAACCTGCTCAACACCCAGCAGGGCGGCGACCCGGTGCTCGATCCCAACGATCCGCGCCCCGAGAGCGAGCAGCTCACCGAGGCCATCGAGCGCGCGATGGCGCCGGTGCCCGGCCTGCCCGATCCGGTCAGCTTCGGCTTCCAGTTCAACCCCAGCGAGTTCACCGAGGCCGACGACGTCGCCACCGTGCAGCGCCTGACCTTCATCGCCGACTACATGAAGCAGCACTACCCCGCCGTCGAGCTGTCGTGCATCAACCACGGCACCGCCGGCAAGCCGACCCCGAACTATGGCGTGCGCTTCTTCGACCTGCCCGAGTTCGCGCCCACCAACCTCGGCGTCTCGGTGCACCTGCTCATGTTCTACGATCTCGAGCGGCCCGCGCCGGTCTACGGCAACACCGACTTTCGCCACACCCTGGCCTGGATCCGCCGCCAGGCGCCGCTGCGGCGCATCACCTACTACCCCGAGGCCAGCTGGTGGCTGACCTTCGATCTGCCGGTGCCGCTGTACCTGGCGCCGGTGACCCTGGAGGCGCGCCAGCACGACATCGACCTGCTCAGGCCGCTGCTGGCCGACCGCCCCGACGCGACAAACGGCGTGATGGAGCACCACCTGTTCTCCAGCGGCCAGGAGTGGGGCTACTGGATGATCGACTGGTGCTTCGGGCGCATGAGCTTCGATCTGGCCTACACCGCCGACGCCTGCTTGGCCGACTTCGCGGCGCGCTTCCAGGATGGCGCCGACCTCGCGGCCGTGCTGCGCGAGGTCACCGTGCGCCAGGGCGTCGACATGCACGACGCCGATCGGATCGCGCTGCTGGTCGGCAGCGACGACGCCACCGAGACCGCGCGCGACGCCGGCATCGTCTTCCACCCGCTGCCCCCGGCGCCCGCCGCGGTGCTGTCCTGGAGTGACGCCGAGGTGGCGCGCTTCAAGGCCCGCGCGCTCGACCCGCTGCGCGACCTGCAGCCGCTGTACTCGGGCTGGGCCGGGCGCGTCGACCGGCTGCTCGCGCGCCAGCGCAAGGTCGACCAGCCCTGGCTGCGCGAGGTGCGCGACGGCCTGGCCATCTTCGGCCTGCGCGCCGCCCACGCCGTGGAGGTCTACGACACCGCGCTGGCCCTGCGCGCCGCGCTGAACGCCAACGACCACGCCGCCGTCGACCGCGCGCGCGCCGGGGTCGAGCGCGCGCGCGCCATCACCGAGCGCGCGCGCGCCATCGTGACCGCGCGCGAGGCCGACTACCGCTACCCGGCCGAGCTGACCTCGACCGGTGACGAGGCCGGCAAGCCCGGCGCCGAGAAGAACCGCACCGTGTACAGCTACCGCTACCTGTCGCGCACGCACCGGCTGTTCTACTGGACCCGGCCCGACACCCAGCTGGCCGAGCTGTTCGGCGAGGGCCTCGAGCTGGTGCGCCCGTCGCACCGCATGGGCCGCCTGGGCCAGGCGCTGGAGGTCAGCGTGCTGGCCGACGGGGTCAGCGATCTCGCCATCGACTGGGGCGACGGCGCGCAGGGCACCGCGCTGGCGCCGCACGGCTACGCCGGCCAGGGCCTGTTCAGCTGGCACCTGACCGCGCGCCACAGCCGCGGGTCGATCGATCACAGCGACGCCATCGCCGTGGTCGACCGCCACTTCCGCTTCCCCAAGGGCAGCCTCGAGGTGCTGGAGCCCAGCGGCGCCAGCCTGCTCAACGGCGTGTTGCCCGGCTTCGAGGTCGGCCTGGGCAGCGCCGCGGGGGACTTCATGGCGCTGGGCCGGGTCGACTCCGGCAGCATGACCGCGCAGGGCGGCCTGCTGCGCCGCGCCCGCAGCGGCCCGAGCTCGGGCCCCGAGGATCTGACGCTGGAGCTGCGCAACATCGGGCCCATCACCATCAAGGGCGCGGTGCTCGAGGTCTCCGGCGCCGGGGCCAGCGCGCGCCTCGACGTGCGCGGGCAGCTCGGCACCGATCAGGTCATCGATCTCCTGGTCAGCGTCGGCGGCTTCAACCGCGACGGCGCCCGCGAGCTGATCGCCGGCATCCTCGGCTATCCGCCCGACCAGCTGCCCGCCCAGGTCAGCTTCCACGTCGGCGCCGCCGGCGCCGAGCAGTAGCCGTCGCGGCGGCGCCTACCCCGCCAGCACCGGGGGAATGTCCGACCGGCTCAGCACGCCCAGCACCACGCCCTCGGTCGACACCACCAGGGCGCGCCGCGCGTGGACCTGGTTCATCCTGCGCGCCACGTCGCGCACGTCGTCGTCGGGGCCGCACAGGGGCACGTCGCGGGACATCAGCTCGTCGGCGCGGCACTCGCTGGCGGTGCGGTCGTTGGCCACCACCTTGGCCAGCACGTCGCGGTCGGTCAGCGCGCCCAGCACGTGGCCGGTGGCGTCGCACACCGGGACGAAGCGCACCTCGAGGTCGGCCATCTTGCTGGCGACCGCCTGCAGGTTGTCGTACGGGTGCACGAAGCCCACGTTGCGGTGCATGAGGTCGACGCAGCGCAGGCCGCTGTGCCCGGGCGGCAACACCGCGTGCGCTGCCTGGGCCGCGCGCTCGCCAACGGTCAGCACCGGGCAGGTCGCCAGGCGCACCACGTGCTCGGCGACCGAGCCGACCAGGAAGTGCTTGAGGCCGGTGCGCCCGTGGGTGCCCATGACGATGAGATCGACGGCGGCCGTCTCGGCGAAGTCGACGATGCCCCGATAGGGCTGGGCGTCGTCGACCAGCGCGGTGGACACCAGGCTGACCCCCAGCTCGATGGCGCGCCGCTTGAGGCGCTCCAGCTCACCTGCCAGCGTGGCCTGCAGATCGGCCACCGAGGCCGGCATGGCCGGGCGGGTCCACTCCGCGGCCATCTGCAGGGGGTCGCGCTGCACATGGAGCAGGATGAGCTCGGCGCCATGCTGGCGGGCGACCGGCACGGCGTGCTCGAAGGCGGTCAACGAGGTCTGTGAGAAGTCGATGGGGACGCAGATCTTGCGCCAGGGTGTCGGTTGGTGACTCATCGCCGTCCTCCTGACTCCACCTCAAGCACCGGCCGTGCCAGTGAACCCCGCCACCCGGGGCCCGGCGCACCGCAGGCTCCGCGCACCACGCCGGCGACCGCGCAGACCGTGCGCGAAGTCCGCCGCCAGGGTGGCGCCAGCCCCGGCCACGCCACCGGCACGCACGATGCACTACCGGTGGGTGACGATGGAGGATGCCATGTTCCGCAAGATTCTCTTCGCATCGGATCTCACCGAAGGCAGCAAGCCGGCGTTGCGTGTGGCCCTCTCCATGGGCCGTCGGCTGGGCATCCCCGTCGTCGCGCTGCATGTGACCGAGCCGCCGTTCGACGGCCGGGCCTGGTTCACGCCGATGGCCGCGCGCGAGGCCGACACCCTGCGCGCGCTGGCCGCCCGGGAACAGGAGGCCGCCAAGGTGCTGCTCGAGAAGGAGGCCGCCGAGGCCGAGACCGAGCCCCGCGAGGGCCCCCCGGTGAGCGCCATCGTCCGCGCCGGTATCCCCGCCGACATCATCCCTGCCACCGCGGCCGACGTGGGAGCCGACCTGATCGTGATGGGGACGCATGGCCGCAAGGGGATCTCGCATCTGCTGATGGGCTCGGTGGCGGAGCGCGTGGTGCGCAGCGCCCGCTGTGTCGTGATGACGGTGCGCTCGACTCCCTAGGAGGCTGCGATGAAACCCCACAAGAGCAGCGCTGGTCCCGGTGTCGGCCACAAGATCTGTTGCCCGGTCGACTTCTCGGAGCCGTCCCGCGTCGCCATGCTGAAGGCCGCCGCGCTGGCCGCGCGCCTGGATGGCGAGGTCGTGCTGGTGCATGCCTTCCTGGCTCCGGTGTACACGCTGGCCGACGGTGTGGTCACCGGCAGCCCGGAGCTCTTGCAGCAGATCACCGACGCGGTCGACAAGTCGCTGGCGATGTGGGCCGCCGATGCCCGCAAGGCGCATCGGGGCGCGCGCTTCAGCTGCGCCGCGCTGGTCGGCACGCCGGCCAACGCCATCGTGCGTCACGCCAAGGAGGCCGGCTGTGATCTCATCGTGATGGGCAGCCATGGCCGCTCGGGCTGGAAGCACCTGGTGCTGGGCTCGGTGGCCGAGCGCGTCATGCGCCACGCCGAGTGCCCGGTCATGGTGGTGCCGTCGTCGCACAAGGAGGTCGCGTCATGACGCCGTCGGCGCGCGACCGTCCGACCGTGGACGAGTTCATGACCCGTGCTCCACTCACGGTGGCGTGCTCGACCTCGCTGGCCGAGGCGCTGGAGCTGATGGAGACCGGCGCGCTGCGCCACCTGCCGGTGCTCGAGCACGGTCGCCCCATCGGGGTCGTCACCGAGCGCGATCTGCTGCGCCTGCTGGCGCGCAAGCGGGTCAGCCCCGAGGTCATGACGGTGGGCGAGGCAATGACGCCGGAGCCCTATGTGGTGGCGCCGTGGACCCCGGTCGCCGAGGTGGCGACCACGATGGCGGCGCGGCGCCATGGCTCGGCGCTGGTCATGATCGAGGATCGCCTGGTTGGGATCTTCACCGCGGTCGATGGCCTGCGCGCGGTGGCGCGCCTGGCCGGGCGCGGTGACGGCGGGCTGGGCCACTGGCGCGCCGGTCCCGACCTGGGCGACCAGCCCCAGGAGCTGCCGGAGACGGATTGACAGGCGACAACTCGAGCCCCGCAAGCTTCGCGCAGGGACCGCCCCGAGACGCAAGTTCTGCGCGTTCTGGTCGTGATCGGTCGGGTTTCTTCGGCACGCTGGTTGAAACAGAGGGACGCAGGAGGTCGTGATGAGCAAGCGTCCATTTCTGGCATCGGTTCCTGGCATCATCGGCAGTCTGACCGCGGTCTTTGCGCTGGCCGCAGCCGGCGTGATGGCCTTCCTGAAGCCCGGCTACCAGACCGAGATGATCGGCGCCATCATCATCCTTTGCTGCATCGGCGGCTCGCTGGTGACGGTCTACCTGTCGGTCATGGACCACGAGCTGCCCGCGCTGGGCATCCTGCTCGCGCTGCCGGCCATCACGGTGTACTACGGCGTCATCCAGATGGTGCCGGGCGCCGGCGCGCTGGTCGGCGGCTGCCTGCTCGGCGCCGCGGTCGCGGGCGCGGGTCTGATGGTTCGCGGCAACCTGGCCGAACGCCATGGTTCTGACAGTCGGGCCGGGAGGAGCCCACTTCCGCACTGAACTGCTTGACGGTCTGTCAAGGTTCGAGTCCCGCACGCAGAGAGGCAGGTCACGCCATGAAGAGACCACTCCAGATCACCTTCCGCAACATGGAGAGCAGTGAGACCCTCGAGGCCGACGTGAAGAGCCACGTCGAGGGGCTGACCGAGCTGTGTCCGCACATCATCAGCTGCCATGTGGTGATCACGGCGCCCGCGCACAACCACCGCAAGGGGCGCCACTTCCAGGTCCGGCTCGACGTCAAGGTGCCCGAAGACGAGCTGAGCGCGGGCCGCGACCACGCCGGTGATGTGCGCCACGAGGACGCCCACCTCGCGCTGGCCGACAGCGTCCGTGCCATGAAGCGCGAGCTCGTGCGCTGGAATCACCTGCGCGCGGCGCATGACGGCGCCACGTTGCGCGGCGGTGCCTGACGCCATGACGAGACCGCCGTGGCATGCCCGCCCCGCCGAGGAGATCCTGGCGGAGCTGTCGGGGCCCGGCGGTCTCAGCCCCGAGGCCGCCGCGCGGCGGCTGGCCGAGCTCGGGCCCAACGCCCTGCCCGAGGCGCCGCCCCGGACCTGGCTGGCGGTGTTCGTGCGCCAGTTCCTGAGCCCCCTCATCTACCTCTTGCTGGTCGCCGCCGGCCTGGCCATCGCGCTGGGCGAGTTCGGCGACGCCGTGGTCATCATCGCGGTGGTGTGCACCAACGCCGCCGTCGGCGCCTACCAGGAGTCGCGCGCCGAGCGCTCGCTGTCGGCGCTGCGCCGCCTGTCGGAGCTGACCACGCGCGTGATTCGCGGCGGGGTCGAGCTGGCGCTACCAGCGCGCGCGCTGGTGCCGGGCGACGTCATCGCGCTGGCCGCGGGCGACGCCGTCCCGGCCGACGCGCGCGTGCTGGAGGTCGCCTCGGTGCAGGTCAGCGAGGCCGCGCTGACCGGCGAGTCGGTGCCGGTCGACAAGAGCGCCGACGCCCAGGCCGCCGACACCGTGCTGGCCGACCGTCGCTCCATGCTGTTCGCGGGCACCCTGCTCCTGAGCGGGCGCACGCGTGCGGTGGTGGTCGAGACCGGCGCCCGCACCGAGGTCGGCCACATCGCCAAGCTGACCGCGGGCGCGCGTGAGCCGGCCACGCCGCTGGAGCAGCGCATCGCGCGCTTCGGGCGCCTGGTCGCCATCGCGGCGCTGCCGCTGTTCGCGCTGGTGGTGGCCATCGGCCTGCTGCGCGGCATGCCCATCAGCGACATCGTGCTGGTCGCGGTCAGCCAGGTCGTGGGCATGGTGCCCGAGGGGCTGCCCATCGCGATGACGGTGGCGCTGGCGGTCGGCGTGCAGCGGCTGGCGGCGCACCGGACCATCGTGCGGCGCATCTCTGCGGTGGAGACGCTGGGGTCGATCTCGGTCATCTGCAGCGACAAGACCGGCACCCTGACCATGAACCAGATGACGGTGACGAGGCTGCACCTGCCCGGGCGCGGTGACGTCGCGGTCACCGGGGTCGGCCACGCCCCGGTCGGCGAGGTGCAGTGCGCCGAGGACGAGGTCGCCGACGTGCGCGCGCTGGCGCGGGCCGCGGCGCTGTGCAGCGACGCCGCGCTGCTGCCGCCAGGGCCCGAGACGTCGGAGTGGCGCGCTGCCGGCGATCCCACCGAGGCCGCGCTGCTGACGCTGGCGGGCAAGCTCCACATGGACACCGCCACGCTGGCGGCCGAGGCCCCGCGTGAGGCCGAGCTGGCGTTCGATCCCATGGTGCGCCGCATGGCCATCCGCCACGGTGGCGCGGCGCCGGGGGTGGTGGTCAAGGGGGCGCTGGAGGCGCTGCTGCCGCTGTGCAGCCATCAGACCGTGCGCGGCGTGCGGGTCGCGCTGGACGACGCGGCCCGCGCGGCGCTGCTGGCGGCCGAGGCGCGGCTGGCTGGCCAGGCGCTGCGCGTGCTGGCGATCGCCGCGGGGCCGCCTGGCCCGCTCGGCGACTGGCCCACCGGGCTGACCATGCTGGGGCTGTGTGGGCAGCTGGATCCGCCGCGCCCCGAGGTCAAGGCCGCGGTGGCCGCCTGTCGCGCCGCCGGCATCCGCCCCATCATGATCACCGGCGATCACGCCAGCACCGGCATGGCGGTCGCGCGCGAGCTCGACATCGCGCGCCCAGGCGACGTCGCCGTCGAGGGCCGCGAGCTGGCCAGCTGGGACGCCGCGCAGCTAGGCCGCGAGCTGCCGCGCGTGGCGGTGTTCGCGCGCGTCGAGCCGGCCCAGAAGCTGCGCCTGGTCGAGGCGCTGCAGGCGGTCGGCGAGGTGGTGGCCATGACCGGCGACGGCGTCAACGACGCCCCCGCGCTGGCGCAGGCCGACGTCGGCGTGGCCATGGGCCGCGGCGGCACCGAGGTGGCCAAGCAGGCCTCGCAGGTGGTCATCGCCGACGACCACTTCGAGACCATCGTGCAGGCGGTCGAGCAGGGGCGCATCGTGTACCGCAACCTCAAGAAGGCGCTGCTGCTGCTGGTGTCGACCTCGCTGGCCGAGATCGTCATCCTGCTGGCCGCGATGCTGCTGGGCTATCCGCCGCCGCTGGCCGCGGTGCAGATCCTGTGGAACAACGTCGTCACCGAGGGCGCCATCACCGTCAACCTGGTGATGGAGCCCGGTGAGGGCGACGAGATGCAGGTCGCGCCGGTGCCGCGCCGCGAGCCGCTGCTGACCCGCGCGCTGGGGCTACGCACGCTGCTCATGAGCAGCACCATCACCCTGGTCGTGCTGGGCACCTACTTCGGCCACGTCGCCGCCGGCTTCAGCGCGGCGCACACCCAGACCGCGACCTTCACCGTGCTGGCGGTGTGCGAGTGGTACAACGTGCTGAACTGCCGCTCGGCGACGCGCTCGGCGCTCGACCTCTCGGTGCTGCGCAACCGCTGGCTGATGGGTGGCCTGCTGGTCGGCAACCTGCTGCACGCGGCGGTGGTCTTCGTGCCACCGCTGAACCGGATTTTCCGCACCGTGGCGATGCCGTGGTGGGAGGTCCTGCTCATCGGCGGCTCGGCCAGCCTGGTGCTGTGGGTCGAGGAGCTGCGCAAGCTGCTCCTGCGTCGTCGCCTGCGCGCGCAGGCGCGCCGCGGCCAGACTCGCGCAAGTGGTGCCGCAAGTTCGGCGCTGGGCGCAGGTTCTGCGTGAGTCAGCCCTGATCAGGGCACCCGGAAGCGGTCCATTGGTTGCAGGGCTCGACGCCGCGATGCAGCGACGCAGTGCTGTTCCTGGTACCGGTCTGGCCCCCTTGCCCTACATGGGTCTGCTGGCAATTTCAGTGGGGCTGTTCATGTTCTGGGGCGGCCTGCTGTGGCGGGCGCCGCGCGAGGCCTCCCAGCTGGGGCGCTTCATGGTGTCCTATCTGGCGGTGGTGCCGCTGGCCGCGCTGCTGCTGGTCGCGGTGTCGCGCTTCACCTGGGGCCGCCTGACCACCGCGGTCGGCACGCTGTGGGCGCTCAAGCTGGTGATCACCGCGGCGCTGTACATGGCGGTCGCGGGCGTGCGGCCCTCGCGTGAGCCGCGCGTGCTGGGCGCGGCGCCGCAGCCGGCGCGCAGCGCGTCGGGCCATGGCTATGTCGCGGGCGCGCCGGGCTTCGCCTCGGGCGCCGTGGCCGGCGTGGTGCGCCTCGGGGGCAAGCCCGTCGAGGGCGCGCTGATCTGGCTCGAGGAGCCGCCGCCCGGGCTGGCCGCGACACGGCTGCCCCCGGCCTCGCTGAGCATCGAGCACGGCCGCCAGCTGCCGCCGGTGCTGCTGGCCTCGACCGGCGCCACGCTGACCACGCACAACCTCGATCCCATCCTGCACACCGTGCGCGTCGCCAGCGTCGACGCGGTGCCGCTGCCGCCATCACAGGCCGCGCAGACGCTGGAGCTGCCCGAGGAGGCCGGCCTGCACGTGGTGACCTGTGACAACCACGCCGCCGAGCGCTCGCAGCTGCTCATCGTCGATCATCCCTACGTCACCTTCAGCGCCGCCGACGGCAGCTTCCGCCTGGCGGATGCGCCCATCGGCCGGCTGCGCGTGCGCGTGGCCGCCGAGGCCGGCGCCAGCGAGCAGGTGGTCGACCTCGGCGCCGGTGCCGAGGTCGCGCTCACGCTCGAGCTCGTCCCGTGAAAGGAGTTCCACTTGAGGATCTGGATCTGTGGTCTGGCCAGCGGCCTGGCTGCGCTGGCCCTGGCCGGCTGCGCGAGCGAGGACTGGGGGCCCGACGAGATGCTGTCGGGCGGCTCGCGCCTCGAGCAGGCGGTGCTCGCCAAGGGCAAACATAGCTATCAGACCTACTGCGTAGGTTGTCACGGTGACAAGGGCGACGGCAACGGCCCGGCCGCCCGCTTCCTCGATCCCAAGCCGCGCGATCTGCGCAAGGGTCGCGTCAAGTTCGCCGCCGTGACCTCGGGCGGCCTGCCGCGCGACGAGGATCTCGCCCTCACGCTGCAGCACGGGCTGTCGGGCACCTCGATGCCGTCGTGGGCGTTGATCCCGGGCGACGAGCGCGCCGCGCTGGTGACCTACATCAAGACCTTCCACGAGGGCTTCGCCAAGAAGGGGGCGGGCACCGCGATCGTCATCCCGGCCGACCCCTGGCGCAAGGACCCGGCCGCGGGCATCGCCGAGGGCGAGCGCGTCTACCACGCCTTCGCGGCGTGCTCGAGCTGCCACCCCGCCTACGTCCCGCGCGAGCGCATCCGCGCCCACCTGACCTCGTTCAACCTGCCGGTGGACGGCGTGCGGCCCGACGCCTTCGTCGCGGTGGCCAAGGACAGCGAGTGGGGCGCGCCCATCACCCCGCCCGACTTCCTGGTCGACCGGGTCAAGACCGGGCCGCGCCGCGAGCAGCTGATCCGCGTCATCGCCGCCGGCGTGCACGGCACCGCGATGCCGTCGTGGGCCGCCAGCCTCAGCAAGGAGCAGCTGTGGGGCCTGGCCTACTACGTCGAGTCGCTGACCTCGCGTCGCGGCACCCCGGCAGCCACCGCCCTCAAGAGAGAGCTCGAGAACAGCGAAAGGACCGCCACCCGATGAGCGCAGCATCTTCCAAGGCGGCCCCGGCCAAGGCGGCCGCGGCCAAGGACGACGGCAAGGGCGAGGCCAGCGCGGCGCCCGACGCCAGCGCCGGCCCCCTCGTCGACCGCAAGGCGATCAAGGCGCACATGATCGCCGGCTTCGTCTTCTTCTTCGCAGGGCTGTTCGCCGGCATGCTGTACGCGCTGCAGTTCTCGCGGCTGTATCCCTTCCCGGGCGTGGAGCTGTTGTCACCCGGCCGGGTGCGCATGCTGCACACCCAGTCGGTGGCCTACGGCTTCCTGCTCAACCTGTTCATGGCCTGCATGCACTGGATCATCCCGCGCCTGACCGGGCGGCCGGTGCTGTCGAAGAAGCTGTCCTGGATCGTGTTCTGGGCCTGGCAGGCCACCATCGCCGCGGTCGGCGTCACCATCCTGATGGGCTACGGCCAGGCCATCGAGTGGGGCGAGACCCCGACCTTCCTGGATCCCGTCATCATCCTGGGCGCCGCGCTGATGATCGCGAACTTCGCGACGCCGATCATCAAGGCGGCCAAGGGCAAGAAGCTCTACGTCACGCTCTGGTACTTCTCCGCGATGATGATCTGGCTGCCCCTGACCTACGCCATGGGCAACTTCGTGCCGCAGTACTTCGTGCCCGGCGCGGGCGGCGCCGCCATCACCGGCCTCTACATCCATGACCTGGTCGGCCTGACCATCACGCCGCTGGGCTGGGGCATGATGTACTACTTCGTCCCCATCATCCTGAAGAAGCCGATCTGGAGCCACACCATGTCGCTGGTGGGCTTCTGGGGCCTGGCCTTCTTCTATCCGCTGAACGGCGTCCACCACTTCTTCTTCAGCCCGATCCCGATGTACGCGCAGTACGGCGCCGTGATGTCCACCATCGCGGTCGAGCTGGTGGTCGTCACCGTCATCGCCAACTTCTTCATGACCATGCGCGGCAGCGGCGGGGCGCTGAAGTCCAGCCTGCCGATGCGCTTCTTCTTCACCGGCATGGTGCTGTACGGCATCACCTGCCTGCAGTGCGCCTTCCAGACCACGCTGACCTTCCAGAAGGTCATCCACTTCTCGGACTGGGTCGTCGGTCACGCCCACCTGGTCATGTTCGGCGTGTTCGGCTCGTGGTGCATCGGCGCGGTGGTGCTGCTGTGGCCCAAGGTCACCGGGCGCGCGTGGTGGAGCCACAAGCTCAACGCCTGGAACTACTGGCTGACCACCATCGGCATCGTGGTCATGTTCCTCGACCTGCTGGTGGCCGGCATGGTGCAGGGCTACCTGTGGCAGAACCTGTCGCCCTGGGAGCAGTCGCTGGTGTCGTCGATGCCGTTCTGGCACCTGCGCTCGATCTCCGGGATCGCGATCGTCAGCGGTCAGATGCTGATGGCCTACAACATGTGGATGACCGCGCGCCAGCCCGCCGAGGCCGGTGCCCCGGCGCGGGCCGAGAAGGCCGAGGCGATGGGCGCGGCCGTGGGGGCGTCATGAAGGAGAAGCTGGCAGGCGTGGTCCTGGGCGCGGGGCTGTTCTGCTTCGCGCTGGCGGCGGTGGTGACCGGCTATCTGCCGGTCGCGCACCTGTCGCGCATCGAGTACAAGACGCTGGAGCAGATCGCTCCCGAGCCGTCGTCGGAGTTCAAGGATCTGGCGCGGCGCTACCCGGCCTCGTTCGGCAAGCACTATGGCAAGCCGACCGCGGCGGCGTTCCACAAGGCGCTGCGCAAGGGCCGCGACATCTACATCGCCGAGGCGTGCTGGCACTGCCACTCGCAGTTTATCCGCCCGGTGTCGAACGAGGACGTCCGCTTCGGCAAGGTGTCGTGGGCCGGCGAGTACATGAACGAGATGTTCCTGCCCCACCTGTTCGGGACCCGGCGCGTGGGGCCGGACCTCATTCGCGAGAACGGTCGCCACGGCAACGACTGGCACGCGGCGCACTTCTGGGATCCCACCCAGGTGGTGCCGACCTCGGTGATGCCGCGCTACCCGTGGTTCTACGACGGCGCCGAGCCCAACGCGCGCGGCATCGCCATCATCACCTACGTGCAGTGGCTGGGCAGCTGGGCCACGCCCGAGGCGCGGGCGGCGCGCGCCGCGGCGACGTCCGCCAGCGCCAAGAAGAAGGAGACCCGCTGATGCGCACCCGCAGCCGCAACTGGTGGTTGGGCGCCGCGCTGATCGTGATGATGCTCGCGACCGGCGTGGCCTTCACCTACAAGATCGCGGAGTTCATCTTCACCCTGGGGTCGGAGGAGGTGCAGGGCTTCGCCGACGTGCCGGTCACGGTGTACTTCGTGGTCGCCGCGGGCTGGTTGTGCCTGCTGGCGTGGTGCTTCCTCACCGGGGCGTTCCGCGGGCTGGAGGAGGCCAAGTTCGACATCCTGAAGCAGGAGGACGAGTATGAGCGCCGCGGGGAGTGAGCCAGAGGCCAACGTCGACGCGTTGATCGAGGACGACAGCGATCGGCGCCCGACGCAGATGGCCTACGTGCACGGGACCACGGTGCCCTGGCTGTTCACCATCGCCTGGATCCTGGCGCTGCTGGCGCTGGTGGCCTACCTGGCCGTCTACGCGGTCCCTGATCTGGGCAAGTGGGGCGCGCCGTAGGCGATACCGCCCGCAGGGCGGGGCTGGCCGGGCCGGCGCTGGCGGCGGGGGCGGAGGTCGCGCAGCCGCTGTGCGCCCACTGCGGGCTGCTGGCCGCCAGCGGCACCTACTGCTGCTATGGCTGCGAGCTGGCGGCCGAGCTCCAGGCCGAGGCCGGGAAGGATCACGCCAGCGTCAAGGACGCCCTGACGCTGAGCCTGATCCTGTCGATGGCCATCATGATGCTGTCGCTGTTCCTGTATGCCGAGGATGTCTACGGGCCGGGCGCGGCGCGCGAGCTGGGCTGGTTGCGCGGCGCCTATCGCTGGGCCTCGGCGCTGCTGGCCACGCCGGTGGTGGCGCTGCTGGGGGTGCCGCTGACGCGGCGGGCGCTGGGGCGGCTGCGCGCGCGCCAGCTGTCGATGGAGCTGCTGGTGGTGAGCGGCGCGCTGGCGGCCTATGCCCTGTCGCTGCTGGCGCTGGTGCGCGGCGGCGGCGGGGTGTACTTCGACAGCGCGACGTCGGCGCTGATGCTGGCCACGCTGGGGCGCTATCTGGAGGCGACCGCGCGGTCGCAGGCCAGCAAGCTGCTGGGGCCGTCGCTGGCGCTGGCGGGCGAGCCGGTGCGGGCGGGCGCCGGCGACCTGGGCGCGGGCGAGGAGCTGGTGGCGACCGCGCCGGCGCTGCTGCGGCCTGGCATGCGGATCCAGGTGCTGCCCGAGCGGCCGGTGCCGGTGGACGCCGAGGTGCTGGCGCGGGTCGAGGTCAACCTGGCGGTGCTGACCGGGGAGTCGGCGCCGGTGCTGCTCGAGGTGGGCGACAGCGTGCCCGCGGGCGCGCTGCCGCTGTCGGGGCCGCTGCACGGGCGCGTGCTGCGCGTGGCTCGCGACTCGGCGCTGGAGCGGCTGGCGGCGCTGGCGCGCGAGCTGCGCGAGCGGCCGGCGCGGGTGCAGCGCCTGGCAGATGGCTTCGCGGCGCTGCTGACCCCGCTGGTGTGGGCGCTGGCGCTGGGCACGGTGGCGCTGTGGGGGCTGCGCGGGCCGCTGGATCGCGCGGTCATCACCGGGCTGGCGGTGGTCCTGGCGGCCTGTCCGTGCAGCTATGGCGTGGCCACGCCGCTGGTGCTGTGGCTGGCGCTGCGCAAGGCGCTGCAGCATGGCGTGCTGGTGCGCAGCGGCGCCACCCTGGAGCAGCTGGCGGCGGTCGAGGTGGTGGCGTTCGACAAGACCGGCACGCTGACCGCGCCGGTGGGAGCGGTCGAGGTCGAGGTGGTGGGGCAGGGCGTCACGCGCGAGGAGGTGCTGGGCCTCGTGCATGCGCTGGATGAGGGCAGTCGGCATCCGGTCGCGCGCGCGCTGGTGGGGCTGGCGCTGCAGGCCGAGGTGGCGCCGGCCCGGCTGCGCGAGCGCGCGCTTGTGATCGGCGGGGCCAAGGGCAGGGATGAGCAGGGGCGGGCGCTGGTGCTGGGCGCAGAGGCGAGCCCGAGCCCGAGCCCGAGCACGAGCCCGAGCACGAGCACGAGCAGCGGGCGCGTGGTGCTGACCCGTGACGGTGTGGTGCTGGCGCGGTTCGTGGTTGCCGAGGCGGTGCGGCCCGAGGCCGTCGCGGCCATGCGCGGCCTGAAGACGCTGGGCATTCGCGCGCTGATCCTCAGCGGCGACGCCGGTTCGCGCACGCTCCCGGTCGCCGAGGCCCTCGGCATCCCGGGGCAGGCCGGGCTGCGCGCCGAGGACAAGCTGGCCGAGGTGCAGGCGCTGGGTACCCGCGCTGCCATGGTCGGTGACGGCATGAACGATGCGCCTGCGCTGGCGGCCCTGGGGCCGAGCTTCGCGGTCGCGGGGGCCAGCGGCCTCGCCGGCGGCGTCGCGCAGGTCACGCTGCTGGCCGACGATCTGCGCCTGGTGCCGTGGACCATCGCGCTGGCCCGCCGCGCGCTGCGGCTGGCGCGGCGCAACCTGGTGTGGGCCGGGATCTACAACCTGGTCTTCCTCGGCCTGGCCATGGCAGGGGCGCTGCGGCCGGTGTGGGCGGGCCTCAGCATGCTGGCTTCGTCGCTGCTGACGGTGGCCGGCTCGCTGCGCCTGGCTGGCTTCGCGCCGCCCGAGCAGGGAGCGCCGTCGCCATGACGCCCGCCGAGCTCTTGTCCGCCGCCGTCATCATGGGCCTGGCCGGCTCGCTGCACTGCGCCGCCATGTGCGGGCCGCTGGCGCTGGCGGGCTGCAGCCGCGACGGCAAGCTGTCGGGGCGGTCCACGGCGGCCTACTTCATCGGCCGCCTGATCTCGTACGCCACCGTGGGCGCCACCCTGGGCCACCTGGGCCGCCACGCCCTGTGTCGCCTGCCGGTCGGCCGCATGCACGCCTTCACCGTCGCGCTGGTCGCCATCCCGGTGGCCTGGCGCGGCCTGACCCTGCTGCGTCGCCGTCCCGGTGCCAGCACCAGCACCAGCACCAGCACCAGCACCAGCGCCAGCACCAGCACCAGCGCCGGCGCCGCCGCCAGCGGCCCCCTGGTCCAGCTGCAGCGCACGCGCCCGCGGCGCGCGCCTGGCCTGATGCGCCTCTTGCCGCTGCGGGGCGGGCTGCTCGGTGTCGCCACCGGGATCTTGCCCTGCGGCATGCTGCTGGCCGCCGCGGCGCTGGCCGCCGCCAGTCAGCACGCGCTGGTCGGCGCCGGCGTCATGGCCGTGTTCGCGCTGGCCTCGATGCCTGGGCTGCTGGTGCCGCTGCTGGGGAGGCGCCTTCTGTCACGGCTGGCGGCGCGGCTGCCGCCGAGCGCGGCCGGGCTGGGCTGGCTGGTGCTGGCGGCCTGGCTGGCGGTGCGACCCTGGCTGGGCGCGCACCATCATCACTGAGCGAAGCGAGCTACTCGGGCTTGACGCAGACCACCACGCCGCGTGCGTGGCGCATCACCTTCTCGGCCACCGAGCCCAGCAGGAAGCGGCCCATGCCGCTGCGGCCGTGGCTGCCCATGACGATGACGTCGGCCTTGATGCTCTCGGCCACGTTCAGGATCTCGGCGGCCGGGCTGCCCATCGCGATGTGGCGCGTGTAGGGCGGCAGGTCGCCGCGCTGCGCCGCCGGCACCATGCGCTCGAGCTCCAGCTGGGCCTCGGTCTTGAGCTGATCGATCTCGCGCTCCAGCCGCTTGTCGGCGGCGGGCAGCACGTCGGCCAGCTTGTACTCGACGACATGGACGACATGGACCTCGCCATGGGTCGCGACCGCATGCAGCAGCGCCCAGTCCAGCGCCTTGCGCGCCTGCGCCGAGAAGTCGAGCGCCACCAGGATGCGAGGTTTTTCGGTCTTCATCGCTGCCTCCTACCCCCCCAGGTTTCAAGACGCGTGCCGTCCAGAACCCTGACCCTGCCTGGGCCGCCGCGCAAGCCTTGCGCGACCTCGCCATCCCGGGGCAGTCCTTGCGCCACACAGGCCGTGGCCACGCCGGCTTCCCTGGGCGCGCGGTATGCAGAACCTCTCGATATGGCGATCCAGGTCAAGGAGATCATGAACCCCGAGGTCCTCAGCCTGCGTCCCGGCGAGCTGGCCAGCGACGCGCTGGGCCACCTCGGCGCCCTGCACGTCTCGGGGGCCCCGGTGATCGACGGCCAGCATCGCCCCATCGGCGTGGTGTCCTGGGACGCCCTGCTGACCGCCCCGCTGGGCGCGCTGGTGTCGGACCGCATGACCAGCCCGGCGCTGACCGTGCACGGCGACACCTCGGTGCGCGAGGCCGCGCGCGTCATCGCCGGCAGCGGCCACCACCGCCTGGTCGTGATCGATCAGCGTGGCCAGCTCGACGGCATGGTGTCGGCCCTCGATCTCCTGCGCGCCCTGGTCGGCGCGCCGGTCAGCCACCCCGCCAGCTTCCCGCACCATGACGACGACACCGGCCTGACCTGGAGCGACGCGCTGGCGCTGCACACCGACGCCCTGGCCCAGGCCCCGGCGGGCCCCGGGCTGCTGCTGCTGATCGCGGGCGGCGTCGATCGCCCCGAGCACCTGATCTGGGCCGAGGAGAACCTCGACGTGCGCGCGCGCCTGCACGCGCTGCTGACCCTGCCCGGGGTGCGTCCGCCCACGGTGAACGACTGGTTCGCGCGCGGGCCCATCCGCTTCCGCTGTGCGCACGTGGGCGACCCAGCCACCCGCGGTCGTGCCCTCGATCGCGTGCTCGACCATGCCCTGGCCGCGCAGCCCGACCTGGGAGGAGAGTGAGCCATGAGGATCCCCATCGCCTTGCTGCTGTTCGCGCACGGGATCGCGCATGTGGTCGGCTTCCTGGCCGCGTTCAGGCTGGGCAAGGCGCCCATCCCGTACAAGACCACCATCTTCGCGGGCCACGTCGATGTCGGCGACGGCGGGGTGCGCGCGCTCGGCGTGCTCTGGCTGGCAGCCGCGGTCGCCTTCGCGGCGGCCGCGGTGGCGGCGCTGGCGCGGGCCCCGTGGTGGCCGTCGGCCGCGCTGGGGCTGGCCATCGGCTCGCTGGGCATGTGCATGGTGGGCTGGCCCGACGCGCGCATCGGTCTGGCCGTCAACGCCGCGCTGATCGCCCTCATGATCGTCGGCGCCCGAGCGGGCTGGTTCCAGCTGGCCGCGCGCTGACCTCGGGCTCGTACATGTGATCGAGCTTCGCTCTCTCACATGTACGAGCCTGGGGTCAGTCGATCACATCGAGGGCTGCGCCCTCGCCCCATTGGGCAGAGCCCTCATCGTTCGTCACATCTCAGTCGCCCCGGATTGCATCGAGGGCCGGCTGCTCCAGTGGGCGGCTCTCGTAGCGCCTGAAGCCAGACCAGGCGCGTCGTGGTGGGTGCGCTTCAGGTCTGGCGGCCGAGGACGCTGGGTGCCTCGGGCGACGGGCTGCGCGGCGGCGGCC
>JADYYK010000295.1 GCA_020853705.1 Deltaproteobacteria bacterium | reverse complement strand
TCGTACACCGCGTGCGGGAACGCCGGCGCCGTGTACGCGCTCGTCTGCGCAAACGCGATCGACTGGCCCGTGATCTGCTGCTGCACGATCTGCACATACGCCGCGAAGAGCGCGAGCGCCGTCAGCCCCGCGGACCCGATCGCAAAGCCCTTGCCGATTGCCGCCGTCGTGTTCCCAAGCGAATCCAGCGTATCGGTCCGCTGACGCACGATCGGCGGCTGGCCCGACATCTCCGCGTTGCCGCCCGCGTTGTCCGCGATCGGCCCGTACGCGTCCGTCGCCAGTGTGATGCCCAGCGTCGCGAGCATGCCCACCGCCGCGACCGCCACGCCGTACAGCCCGAGCAGGAAGTGCTCCGAGCCGTTGCAGAACGTGAACGCCGCGATGATGGCGACAATGATCGTGAGCAGCGAGGCCCACGTGGACATCATCCCCGCCGCGATCCCGCCGATGATCACCGTCGCCGGACCCGTCACGGCCTGCTGCGCGATCGACCTCGTCGGCTTGTACTCGTAGCTCGTGTAATACTCCGTCGCCCGCGCGATCAGCAAGCCCGCGACCAGGCCCGCCACGATCGACCCGCCCACGCCGTAGAACGTCAGGCCCGATGCCTCCGCCGGCGTGAAGTTGTTCAGAATCAGGTATGGGATCGCGAACGCGCCCACAAGGATCAGCCCCGACGCCAGATAGATGCCCCGGTTCAGCGACGCGAGCAGCTGATTGAACGTCGCGCCCTCCTTCGTCCGCACCGCGAAGATGCCCAGGATCGAGCACAGGATGCCCAGGCCCGCCAGCGCCAGCGGGATCACGGCCATCCGCAGCCCGAACTCCGCCGCCTGCCCCGACGTCAGCGCAGGCACCGCGAACGCGCCCGCCGCCCCGAGAGCCGCCGTCGAAAGCACCGAGCCGTAGTACGACTCGTACAGGTCCGCGCCCATACCCGCCACGTCGCCGACGTTGTCGCCGACATTGTCCGCGACCGTCGCCGGGTTTCGCGCATCATCCTCCGGAATCCCCGCCTCCACCTTGCCCACAAGGTCCGCGCCGACATCCGCCGCCTTGGT
>JADYYK010000189.1 GCA_020853705.1 Deltaproteobacteria bacterium | reverse complement strand
TGCGCAGATCGTCCATCGCCTCGTCGTGCGACTTGGCGATCTTCTTGGGCTCGCCGTTGTCGTTCTGCGGCGCCGGCATCTTGGGCGGACCGTCCTTGTCGGTCGGATGCGGCGTGGGGGCGTCCTTGGGCGCCGGGGTGCCGTCGGCGTTGACCGGGTTGCCGTTGGCGTCGAGGTGGATGGGGTTGCCGTCCTGGTCGACGGTGTGCGGCTTTCCGCCCTGGCCCGGGGGCACCGGCAGGCCGTCGGGGCCGAGCTCCTGACCACCGTGCGGCCGGACCGGGGTGCCGTCGGGGTTGACGCGCGGCGTCGCCGGGGTGCCGTCGGGATTGAGGTGCGGTGTGGCCGGAGTGCCGTCGGGGTTGCTGTGCGGCTGCTGGCCGTGCGGCGCGTCGGGCGCGTCGGGCGCCTTGGCGTGCACCGTCTGCTGCGGGCTGGCCGGATCGGCCGGGGTCGCGTCGGGAGCCGCCGGGGTGTCGTCGCCGGCCTTGGGCTGGGTCTTGGCCTCCTTGGCCGCCTGGGAGTCCGCGATCATCTGCTTGCGGCCGTCGAGCACACCCTGGTAGGCCGACTCGTAGGCCGCCTTCTGCTGCTCGATGGTGCCGCCGGCCTTCTTGACCTCGGCCGCCTTGGTGAGGCCCTCGGCGTGGGGCTGGCCCTTGAAGTCGCTCATGCCGTCGCCGGCGCCCGAGATGGCGCCGGTCGCGGCCGCGTTGAGCATGGTCTTGGCGATGTCCTCCCAGCGGCCCTCCCAGACCGCGGGATCCATGGCCACGCCACCGACCGAGCCGACCATGCCCGAGATGGCGCCCTTCCAGGCCGCCTCGCCCATGGTCTTGGGATCGCCGAGGGCGTTGGTGACCGCGCCCTTGCCGCCCGAGTTGCCGACGGTGCCCAGCGCGCCGCCGGCGGCGCCGGTGAGGGCGCCCTTGCCGATGGCCTTGGACATGTTCTTCAACCAGTCGCCGAGATCGCGTGACGCGTTCTCGTCGAAGGCGGCGTCGGTGGCGCCGCCGATCATGCCCGACAGCGCGCCCTGCACCATGGCCGACAGCAGCGGACCGCCCGCCTTCAGCGCGGCGTCCAGCGCCGGGCCGGCGTACTTGAGGCCGCCGGCAGTGACCGCGTTGAGCAAGGTCTTGGCCGCGTCGATGCCGATGTCCTCCATGCCGTAGGCCTGGCCCTGCATGGCCATCTTGATGCCGATGCCGGCCACGCCGCCGGCCAGCGCCGCGACGGCGGCGACCACGAACGGGGCCGCCGCGCCGGCGGTCAGGATCGACACCGCGGCGCCGACCACGACGGTGGCGCCGGTCGCGATGGCGTTGGTGACCGCGTTCTTGGCCTCGACGTAGTTCTCCTGGTCGGCGTCCTGGCGCTTGGCGACCAGGCCCAGCTCGTCCTTCTGCGCCTGGGTCAGCGCGCCGCCCTTGTCGAGGACGTCCTGCAGCTTCTGCAGCTCGGCCTGCTGGGCGTCGAGATCCTTGCCGCTGTTCGAGAAGCTGTCAGTGACGAAGTTCGACACGTGGTGCATGCCGGGGAACCACTCGCCGGCAGCGCCGCGATCGAACTCGTACTTGCGCTTCTGGCGGTCGAGCATCTTCTTGGCGTAGTTCGGATCGTTGGGATCCGGCTCGCCCTCCATCATCAGGCCGACCTCGAAGCCGTCGCGGCCGTCCATCTCCGACTTCAGCGCGGTGTCGAGATCCTTGCCGGTGCGCTTCTTGTAGGCCTCCTTGATGGCCTTGATCTCGGCCTCGGACTTGCCCTTGAGGGCGTCCTTGATGGCCTGCTCGTCGGTACCGATGCCGTCCATCGCGTACTCGAGCTCGAACTCGGGCGGCACCTTGCCGTCCTTCTTGAGCAGCTGGACCTTCTCGAGATCGAGGCCCGACATCTCGTCGGCCATCTTGTCGTCGAAGTCCATGCCGCCGGCGGCCTTGCCGTACTTCTTGTTGTAGTCGTCCAGGATCTGCTTGCGCTGCCAGTCGGGCTTGCCCTCGAGCTGCTTGTAGATCGCCTTCTCGTCGGTGCCCCAGAAGGTCTCGGTGCCGGCCTGGATGCGCGCCGCCGAGGCGGCCTCCTTGTCGCCGGTCATGTACGCCTTGGCGGCGTCCTTCTCCGCGCCCGACAGCTTCTGGTCGAGATCGGCGTTGAGGTCCTTGCCGGTGCGCGCCTTGTACTCGTCGCACAGGCGCTGGCGCTCGCGCGGGTCCTCGATCTTCTCGAGGATCTCGTAGACCTTCTCGGCGTCGGCGCCGGTCGAGGTGCCCGAGACGTCGCCGCCGTTGTAGTGGCGCATCACCAGCATGCCGACCGGGAACACCATGCCGGAGACCGCGCCCGCCACGCCGGCGCGCACGATCTTGCGATCGATGCCCGCGGTGTCGGCGATGCCGTCGGCGATGTCGGTCAGGAAGCCGCCGTTGTTGGCCTGGTCCATCTTGACCGCGGCGATCTTGGCCTCGTCACCCTCGGCGCAGGCCAGGGCGAGGTCCTTGTCCATGCCGGACATCTCGTCCTGGATCATGTCCTCGAGCTTGACGCCGGTCTGCTTGAAGTAGGCGTCGGCGACCTTCTTGCGCTCGGCCGGATCCTTGATGTTCTCCAGGGTCTCCTGGATGACCTTCTCGTTGGTGCCGGCGCCGTCGGCGGCGTTCTCCAGCGCGGCCACCGCGGCCTGGGTCGGGTCGGCCTTCAGCGCGGCCTTGGCCGCCTTGAGGTCGGTGCCCGACAGCTCGCCGGCGATCTCGTCGTCGAGGTTGACCTTGTAGTGCTTCGCGTACTCCTTGCGGATGAGGTAGATCTCGTACTGCGACTTGCCCTTGAGGGCCTCGTGCAGCTTGTCCTCGTCGGTGCCGGGGCCGTCCATCGCGGCGCGCAGCTTGGCTGCGGTCTTGACGATGTCCTCGGGCTTGGGCTCGGGCTCGCCCTCCTTCTTGGCCGGAGGCGGCGGCGGGTTCTTCTCGTCGAGGAAGTTGGTGTTCTCGACCTTGATCTCGCCGAGGTCCTTGGTCAGCTCGGCGGCGTCCGACTTGGACAGCTCGCCCGACATCATGTCGGTCAGCTTCTGTCCGGTCTGGGCCTCGTACTCGTCGTACAGCTTCTGGCGATCCTTGGGATCCACGCTGGCGATGGCCGCCTTCATCTTCTCCTTGTCACCGGAGAAGATGCCGCCGGAGTTGCGCAGCTCGGCGATGGCGACCTGCATCTTGTCGCCGCTCAGGTGCGCGGCGGCCTCCTTGAACTCGTCGCCTGACAGCTCGTCCTTGAGATCGTCGTCGAGGCTCTTGCCGGTCTTCTTCTTGTAGGCCTCCTTGATCATCTCGATCTCTTCGGGCGACTTGCCCTTGAGGGAGGCGTAGATCGCCTTCTCGTCGGTGCCCCAGCCGTCCATGGCCTTGTCGAGGTCCTTGGCCGCCTGTTCGGCGTTCTTCTCCATGACCTTGTACTTCTCGAGCGCCTCGTCGGGCGTACCGTCCTTCATCTTCTCGATCTCGCCCGAGGCCTTGGCCACCTTGTCGTCGAGCGCCTTGTTCGACGCCTCGACCTGCTTGGCCGTCTTGGCGATGCCGTCGTCGGCCGCCTTCTTCATGGCCGCGGAGCCGTCGGTGACCGCCTTCTCCATGCCCTTGACGCCGGCCATGGCCAGCTCGGCGATCTGCTTCTCGGCGGCGGCGGCGCCCTGCTCGATGATCTTGATGGCGTTCTCGGTCGACGAGTCGATCATCGCCAGCGCCTTCTCGGCCTCGGCGGCGATCAGCTGCAGCTGGGCCTGGACCTCGGCGTGCGCCTTCTCGACCGCGGCGTCGACGGTCTTCTCCATGGCGTTGGTCGCCTCGGTCGCCGTCTTGTCCATGTCGGAGCAGGTCTTGTTGACCATCTGCTCCATGGCCTTGAGGTCCTTCTCGGTGGCGTGCTCGAGCTTCTGGCGCGCCGCCTCGGCCTTCTTCTGGATCTCCTCGGTCTTCGTCTGCGCGTCGGTCTCGAGCTTGGTGACGCCCTCCTCGATCTGCTTGGCGAGCTTGTCCTGCGTCTCCTTGGTCTTCTTCTGGATCTCCTCGACCGACTTCTTGATCTGATCCTCGGCCGCCTTGAACTGCTTGGCGGTCTCCTCCTCCATCTTCTTGACGAAGGCGGCGCCGGCCGACTCCATCTTCGACTTGGCCTCGGCGACCGACTGATCGATCTTGGCCACCGCCTGCTTCTTGGCGTTGGCGACCTTGAAGGCCTCCTCCTTGGTGGTCTGCCGGATGTCGGCGGCGTCCTTGGTCGCCGTCTTGATGATGTCCTTGGCGCTGATCTCGCCCTTCTTGATGATGTCGCTGGCGATGCGCTCGCCCTCGGCGACGTCCTTGGCGCCGGGGTCGCCGGAGAACCAGCCCTTGGCCTTCTCCCACCAGCTCTCGTCCTGCTTCTTGCGCTCGACCTCGGCGCGGGTAGCGGCGGCCTTGGCCTGCGCCTTCTGGCGCACGTCGGCGGCCTCGGTGGCGGCCTTCTTGTTGACGTCGGCGGCGGAGGTCTCGCCCTTCTTCTCGACGCCCTTGGCCTTCTCCTCACCGTCGGTCTTGACCCGGTTTTCTTCCTTCTCGCCCTCGGCGAAGAGCTTCTCCTTCTCGGCCTTGGACTGCTCGACCAGCTGCTTGTGCGAGGCGTCGGCCTGGGCCTTGAACTGGGTCTTCTTCTGCTCGATCTGGCTCTTGATGGTGGCCTTCTGCTCGGTCAGCTGCTGACCCTGCAGGTTGGCGACCTGGAGATCCGCCTCGGTCTTGAGCGTGTTCGACTCGGCGGTGATCTTCTCCTTGAGCTCGCTCTTGGCCTTCTCGAGGCCGGTCTTGACGTCCTGGGTCTCGGTGGTGACCGAGGCCTCGAGCTTGACCTTGAGGTCGGTGATCGACGTCGCGTGGGTGGCGGCGTCCTCCTTGGCCTTCTCCTTGGCCTTGGCCTTCTCGGCGGCGGCCTTCTCCTCGGCCTTCTTGACCTTGGCCTTGGCGCGCGCCTCGACGTCCTCCTTCTTGTCGAGTGACGCGATGCTGACGCGCTTGGCCTTGGCCATGGCGCCGGCCTTGACCTCGCCCTTCTTCCACGCCGCCTCGGCGTGCAGCGCCGCCATCTTCTTCTGCGCCTCGCTGGTGGGGGCGCCAGGCTGCTGCTCGCCGGGCTTGCCGCCGGGGCCGGCGGCCGGGCCGCCCGCCGCGGGCTTGCCCGGCCCCTTGGCCGGAGCCGGCCCGTGACCGCCGCCACCGCCGCCACCACCGCCACCAGCGCCTGCCGGCTTCTTGGCCACGTCGGTCAGCGGGGGACCGCCCGCCGCCTTGGAGGGCTGGTTGGCGACCTGCTGGATCTCGGTGTGCGCGCCCTTGACCTCGGCGCCGAGCTGCTTGCCGACCTCCTTGACCTGCGGCTTGACCGGCAGCTTGTCGAGCTTGCCGTCGAAACCAGCGCCGGGCGCGTTGATGCCCGGGGTGCCGGGCAGGTTGACCTTGCCGCTGAGCTTGTCGATGGTGATCGGCTTGTGCAGCGTGGCCTTGCCGTCGGGGCCCACGGGCTTGAGCTTGAGCGCCTTGGCGTGCAGCTTGTCGGTCTTGCTGACGACCTTGCCCGGCTTGCCGTCCTTGCCGTCCTTGTCGTCCTTGTGCTCGCCCTCGGGCTTCTTGCCGCCCTCGCCTTCGCCTTCCTGCTCCTTGCCCTCGTGGTCGCCGAGCAGATGCTTGGCGTCCTTGGCGTCCTTGCCGGCGTCCTTGCTGGCGTCGAGCTTGTCCTTCAGCTCGGGGTTCACCATGCCGACCTTCAGCTTGCCGTCGGCGTCACGCAGGTCGGGGTTGACCATGCCGACCTTGGGCTGCGCCAGGTCGGGGTTGACCATGCCCACCTTGGGGGCCTTGAGGTCGGGGTTGATCATGCCGACGCGATGCAGCTCCTCGTGCTGCAGCTCGGCGCCCGCGGACTCGCGGCCGCGGGCCAGCTCGGGGTTGACCATGCCAATCCGGGACGGCGCGAGGTCAGGGCTGACCATGCCGACGCGGCGCTGCAGGTCGGGGTTCACCATGCCGACCTGACCGAGGTCAGGGCTGAGGTCGCGCGGCGACGCGCCGCTGGCCGGATCGCGCGGCGAGCTGGCCGGATCGCGCGGCGAGCTGGCCGGATCGCGCGGCGAGCTGGCCGGATCGCGCGGCGAGCTGGCTGGGTCGCGCGGCGAGACGATGCTGGCCGGATCGCCCGGCGAGGCGACGCTGGCCGGGGCGTGCGCGGAGGTGACGGTCGGCTCGGCGCCAGCCAGGTGGCGGGTGTGCTCCTCCGCCGCCTTGCCGCCGTGCAGGGCCTTCAGCTCGGGCCGCACCCTCTTGCCGCGCTTGCCGTTCGAGATGCGCCCGCGCCGGGCCGCGCCGCGATGCCCCCCCGCGCGCTGCTGCTTGAGGTGATTCAGCTCATGGCTGGTGTGCCGAGGCTGCGTCGTCTGCGCCGCGACATCGTAGTGCACCCCACCGCCCATGCCGCCGGCGAAGGCGCGCGCGCCCATGTCCATCACCGCGCGCTCCTGGACCCGGGCGTCCTGGAAGCTGCCGCGCTGCATCGGCACGATGTTGTGCGCGGCGTCGTGGCCGCCCAGCTGCGACGAGATCAGGTGACCGCGCGTGTACTCGGGCGCCATCGCGTCGCCGGCGCGGCCACGCGTGTACTCGGGCGCGCTGTGGTCCTGGCCCGCGCCAGCTGCCGCCCCTGCCGCGGCGCCTGCGCTCAGCGCCGAGGTGGCCATGCTGGACATGCCACCGGCCATGGCGCCGCTGGTCGCAGCCATGCCCGCGGTCATTCCCGCGGTCATTCCCGCGGTCATTCCCGCCGTCATGCCCTCCGCCATGCCGCCAGCCACGCCGCCGCCGCCCCCGCCGCCAGCGCCAGCACCAGCGCCGCCGCCTGCGCCACCACCCGCGCCTGCACCGGCACCGCCGCCCGCCGCCCCTGTGATCGCCGTTCCCACCGGCTCGGCCAGGGCCGTGGAGCCCGCCACCGCGCCCGCCGCCGCGCTCGCGCCTGCCGCTGCGCCGGCACCCGCCGCGCTGCCTGCACCCTCACTCGCCGCAGCAGCACCCGCCGCCGCACCGCTGGCCGCACTGCTTGCAGCCTGCGCAGCGCCCGAGCTGGCCGCGGCACCTGCGGCTGCCCCCTCGGCAGCCGCACCCGCGGCACCTGCGGCTGCCCCCTCGGCAGCCGCACCCGCCGCGCCCGCGCCCGCCGCGCCCGCCGCCGCACCAGCGCCCGCCGCGCCCGCCGCCGCACCAGCACCCGCCGCACCCGCCGCACCCGCTGCCCCAGCCGCCGCGCCCGCCGCCCCGACACCCGCAACACCCGCCGCGGCCGCCCCAGCCGCACCCACCGCTGCACCGGCGGCCGCCCCGGCCGCACCCGCAGCGCCTGCAGCGCCTGCAGCACCCGCAGCGCCCGCAGCACCTTCCGCCGCTCCCTTCGCCGCCGCGGCCCCGCCCTTACCCGCCTGGCTACCGCCTTCCGCATGCGCGGCCTCGTGCGCGCCATGCGCGCCGTGCGCGTCGGCCGCCTTCGCAGCCTGCTTGCCCGCATCGCTCCAGTGCGACAGCACACCCGCCGCAGCGCCATGCGCCGGCTTGTGTGCACCGGCGGCACCGGCGGCGGCGCCAGCAGCAGCGCCGCCAGCAGCGCCAGTCGCGGCCGCAGCCGCGGCGTCCTCGGCGGCAGCTTCGCCGAGCTTCTTGGTCTGCTTGAGCTTGTCGAGCTGGGCGAGCTCTTCGAGTTCCTTGAGCATTCGGGTCTCCACGGGGCAGGGATTGCGGGCCAACCTGATACCGTCGGAAGCCGGCGGAGCTTCCCGCGGCAGGGCGCGATTGTACCACCCCACCCGGCCAGGCTAAACCACGGCAAACACGTCTGATTCCCGGGCCCGCCGGGGCCCTGATTCAGGCCGTGTCGGGGCTCGCCAGGCGGGGCAGCAGGACAGTGAAGCAGGCACCCTGGCCAGGTGAGCTGTCGACCAGGATCTCGCCACCATGCGCGGCGACGATCTGGTAGCAGATCGACAGCCCGAGGCCGGTGCCCACCCCTGCCCCCTTGGTGGTGAACCCGGGGTCGAAGATGCGCCCCAGATGCTCGGGCCGGATCCCCGGACCGCTGTCCCGCACCTCGACGCGGACCCAGTCGCCATCCAGGCTGGTGGCCAGCACCACCTGCCCGGGCCCCTCGATGGCCTGACAGGCGTTGACGACCAGGTTCATGAAGACCTGCCCGAGCTGGCTGGAGTGACCCTCGACCGCGGGCAGCGCCTGGGCATAGGCGCGCACCAGCTCGACACGCCCCTTGGCCAGGTGGCCGACCAGCAACAGGGTCGACTCCAGACACTCGTGCACATCGACCGGCTGCGGCGCCGCCTCGTCCAGCCGCGCGAACACGCGTAGCTCGCGCACGATGTTGGTGATGCGCGTACACGCGGTGCGATTGACCCCGATGAGGTCGTCGATGGCCTCGAGATCACGCGCGATGGTCGCCTCGGCCGCGATCGCGCTGCCGGCCAGCGCCGCGCGCAGGCGCACGAAGCAGCGCTGGAACAGATCCTCGTTGGAGACCACCGCGCCGAGCGGGGTGTTGATCTCGTGCGCCACCCCGGCCATCAGCTGACCCAGCGAGGCCAGCTTGGCCTGCTGCACCAGGCGCGCCTGCGCGGCGCGCAGCTCACCGAGCAGGCGGGTCAGCTCATGGTTGGCGCGCGCGGCCTCGCGCTCGGCCGCCTTGCGCGCCGTGATATCGACCACCACACCGAGGAAGCCGGCGGTGGCGCCGTCCCCGGGGGCGCGGATGGTCGACCGGAACAGCTCGGCGTCGAACAGCGAGCCGTCCTTGCGGCGCACCCGCAGGTCGGAGCGATCGGAGCGACCGGTGCGCCCCGCGCCCACCAGGCCGCCCTCCGCGGTGCCCTCGGCGATGGCGGCCAGGCCGTCGGCCAGCTCCATCGGGAAGCGCCCGATGAGCTCGTCCTCGCGGTAGCCCACCATGCGCGCCATGCCCGGGGTCAGGTAGCGAATGCGCAGCGAGGGCTCCAGCGCGATGACCCCGACGTCCTGCATGGCCGACAGCAGCGCATCCTGGAACGCGTTCAGGCGCGACAGCTCGGCGACCAGGCGGCGTCGATCGAGCAGGATGCGCACCGCGGTCAGGAGCTCGATGGGGTTGATGGGACGACGCAGGTAGTAGTGCACGCCCGCGGTCAGGCCGCCGATCCGGAACGCGCTGTCGCGACGCGCTGTGGTCATCAGGATGGGCCCGGCGCCGTGCGGTGTGGCGCGCAGCCGGCGCACCAGCTCGAAGCCAGACAGATCGGGCAGCACGTCCGAGATCACGAACAGATCCGGCTCCTGCGCTGCGCCGTCGCCCGGCTCCGCCGCCTGCCCCTGCCCCGGCTCCTGCCCCTGCCCCGCCATGACCTCGCCCAGGCTGGCCAGCAGCGCCTGGCCGTCGCCGAACACGCGGACCTGGTAGCCGGCCGCGGTGAGGTGGCGCGCGGCCTCGTCGCGGTTGTGCGCCAGCGGATCGACGATGTGCACGCGCTCGCTGCGCTGCGCGCGCAGCACCGGGGTCGGCGCCGGCGTGCTGGCCTGGGCCGGCGCTGGCGGCGCTGCCGCCGGCAGCGGGTGGCCGGCGTCGCCGATCCACAGCGCCGGCTCGCCGCTCGCCGCGTGGCCATGGGCGCCCGCGTGCGCATGTGCGCCCCTGGCATGCGCGCTGGCCTGGGCGCCGGGCGCGAGGTGGCCCAGCGCCAGCGCCGCGATGAGCTCCGACCCGCGCAGCTCGCTGCCGACGTGCTCGGCCAGCAGATCGGTCACGGTCTCCGGCACCAGCGTCGGACCATTGACACGGTGACAAGCAAGACCGTGGGCACGTGCAAGCAAGACCAGGTTCTGCAGCGCCGCCATCATGGCGGTCGGCCCCTCCAGCCCCTCCGACGCCGGCAGCCGCGACAGCGCCAGCACCCACACCGGCGCGGCCAGCACCTCCTCGGGCCCCAGGCTGCGCGCGCGCGCGGCGCCGAGCTGCCACTGCCGCGCCAGGCTGACCGAGATCTGGGTGATGAGCCGCGCCAGCTCGGCCCCGGTGACCACCACCAGGTGACCCGGCGTCGGCGTCCCGCGCGGCGCTGCCGCCGCCAGCAGACGCTCCAGCAGCGCCGGCTCCACCGGCTCCGCGGCGATGCGCTCGGCGACCTCGGCCCCCGCGATCAGCGCCTCCAGCCCGGCCGCCGAACTAGCCTCCGTCACTGCCATCACCACTGCGACCATCCCCGTCGGGATGCCCCGGCACCTTGCGCCCCGCGCCCACGCCCGCGCCCGCACGCGCGCCCACGCCCGCCCCCCCGCCCGCACTCGCGCTGGTCACCTGCGCCAGCACCTCGGGCAGCAGCGCCTCCAGCCCCTCGCGCGTGTTGAGCCCGGGATCATCCAGCACCCGCTCCAGCAGCGCCTCCAGCACCTCGCCGACCCGGCGCGACGGCGGCAGCCCGAGCTGCTTCATCACGTCACGCCCATCGATCGCCAGATCACTGGTCTTCAGCGCCTGATCCGCCTCGACCACCGCCGCGATCCGCCGCCGGAGCTCGCCCAGCTCGTCCTCGGGATCCTTGCCCTTGCCATGGGCGACCACGTCGCCGATGCGCACCGCGAACAGCTCGGGGATGCGCTCCGGCCCGACCCGGCGCAGGAAGCGCCGCACGGTGCCGTCGCTCCAGGCGTCCGAGTACCAGAACATGTGGTTCTTGACCACCGCGACCACGCGCTCGCGCTCCTCGGTCGAGAACTTGAGCCGGCGCAGCACCACGTCGCTCAGCTCGGCGCCCACGATCTCGTGCCGGAAGAACGAGTTCTCGCCCGGCGCGTTGTCGCGTGGCGCCGCGGTCACCGGCTTGGCCACGTCGTGCATCAGCGCGGCCAGCCGGGTGATGGCGTCGCCCGGTGTGGCATCGACCGCGCGCACGGTGTGCTCGAACACGTCGTAGGCGTGGAAGCGGTTCTGCGCCATCCCGACGCCCCTGGCCAGCTCGGGCAACACCTCCGCGAGCAGCCCGGTGTCGCGCATCAGGTTGAGCCCGATCGACGGCCGCCGCGCGCCCAGCAGCTTGGTCAGCTCGTCGCGCACGCGCTCCGCGGAGACCTTGCGGAACACCGGCAGCGCGCCCGGGATGGCCGCCTGCGTGGCCGGCTCCAGCGCCATCTCCAGGGTCGCCGCGAAGCGCACCGCGCGCATGGTGCGCAGGCCGTCCTCGCCGAAGCGCGCCGCCGCGTCACCGACCGCGCGGATGATGCCGGCCTCGAGATCGGCCAGCCCGCCATACGGATCGACCAGCCGATCGGCGACCGGATCGTAGGCCAGCGCATTGATGGTGAAGTCGCGCCGCGCCAGATCCTCCTCGATGGTGCGCACGAACTCGATGCGATCCGGCCGCCGCCCGTCGGAGTACTCGCCATCGCCGCGGTAGGTGGTGACCTCGATGGCCAGCGCCGGCTCACCCACCAGCACCGTCACGGTGCCGTGCTTGAGCCCGGTCGGCACGGTGTGCAGGCGCGCCGCCTTGCAGCGCTGCATGACCTCCTCGGGGCGCGCGCTGGTGGCGACGTCCCAGTCCTTGGCCGGCTTGCCGCGCAGCAGATCGCGCACCCCGCCGCCGACCACGTAGCCCTCGTGGCCGTAGCGTGACAGCAGCGCGAGCAGCTCGCACACCCGCGGCTCGATGTCCCTGGCCTGCAGCGGCTTCATCGGGAGGTTCTACCAGGGTCCGCTGCCCCGCGCTCGCGCTCAGCGCGCGACATGCACGGGCACGCCACCACGCGGGCCGCCGCGCAGGCCGCCCTCGCTGGCGCTGCGCAGGCGCCGGAAGATCTCCTGAGCGCGGCGGTCGAGCTGGGCCGCGCTCTCGCTCAGCCCTTGCTGGGTGCGATAGCGCGCGAAGGCCGCCAGGGTGCGCCCCAGCTCCAGCTCACTGCCGGTCGACTCCAGGATCTCCACCGAGCGCTCGAAGTGCGCCACGATCTCCGCCGGCGGCACCGCGCCGAGGCCCCCGGCCGCCGCGACCTCGGCGACCACGCGCCGGGTCACGCCCTCGGGCAGCGTCAGGTTGGCGTGCTGCACCATGGTCAGCGCCTCCTGCGCATACACCCCCGCGGTCTCGGCGTCATTGGCGGCCAGCAGCGCCTCCGCGGTCAGGCGCGCGACCTCCGCCATGCCGACCTCGTTGCCGAGCTGCTTGGCCAGCTCGCCGGCGCGGTTGAACTGCTGCTGCGCCGCGATGCCATCGCCCAGCTTGGCGCACGCGGCCCCGAGGTGGGCCGCGGCCTGCACCTCCAGCCCGCGGTCGCCGATCTCGCGCGCCAGCGCCAGCGCCGAGGCCAGCTCCTCCCGGGCCAGCACGAACTCGCCGCGCTCGCGGTAGGTCGTGCCCAGCGCCAGGTGCGACTGCGAGATGCCCTGCTTGTCACCGACCTCCATGCGCAGCCCGAGCGCCTCCTGGAAGGCGTCCATGGCCGAGTCGAAGGCGCCGATGGCCTGGAAGATCCCGCCCAGGTGCGACAGCGACACCGCGATCGAGCGCTTGTCCTCCAGGCCACGGCGCAGCGCCAGGGCGTGTCGACCGTGCTCCAGGGCATCGGCGAAGGCACCGCGCAGCGTCTCCACGCGCGCGATGTCGTCCAGCGCCGCCGCCACGCCGCGCCGATCGCCCTCGCGCGTGAACATCTGATAAGCCAGCTTGAGGTGGTCCTGGGCCTTGGCGTAGTCGCCGATGCCGCGGTAGATCCGGCCGATGCGCCCGTGCGCCGCCGCGCCCTTGGCGCGGTGATCCAGCAGCCAGGCCATGCGCAGCATCTCCTGGAAGTGGCCCAGCGCCTTGTCGTGCTCGCCCAGGCGCGACTCGACGTCGCCCAGGTTGTGCAGCGCGTCGATCTTGGCCAGGGCGTCCTCGCCGACGCTGATCTGGGTCTCGTTGGTGCCGGCGTCGTCGCGCGCGGCCCGGTCGTCGGCCCCACCGGCGGCGCCGCCCCTGGCCTTGCCCGCGCTGGCGCTGCTGCTGGCGCCCGAGAACAGCTTGATGCCCTTGTGGTAGTACTCCGCGGCCGCCTCGTTGGCGTAGCGCTCGCGGGCGCGATCCCCGGCCGCGATCCACGCCGCCGCCGCGCGCCGCCGCGAGCCCGCGCGCTCGTACAGCTGGGCCAGAAACTCCAGCTGCTCCTCGTTGCGCTCGCCCGGCTTGGCCTCGAACCACTGCGCGCACAGCAGGTTGTGCCGGCGCAAGCGCCCAGGGTCGACCGGTTTTGCGATGAGCTCGCGCTCCAGGTTGTGCTTGAAGACGTACTCCTCCTCGCCCGGGATGGTCGAGTCCGGCATCTTGAGCAGGTAGTCGCGCTCCATCAGATCGGCCAGCATGCGGCTGATCTCCTCGCGCACCTCGTCGCGCCCGAACACCACCGGCGCCGAGACATCATCCTGCCGCGTCAGCACCACCAGCGCCCCGGTCCAGAACACGTTGCCGAGCACGCAGGCCTTGGCCAGCAGATCGCGCTCGACCGGCGACAGCGCGCTGATGCGCGCCTCGATGGCCTCCTCGACCGAGATGGGCAGCTCGGTCTCCAGCGCGCGCTCGGCGTCGATGTGCCAGCGCGGCGTCGACACGTCGATGGTGCCGTTGGCGATCATGACGCGGACCAGCTCTTCCAGGAAGAACGGGTTGCCGCCGGTCATCTCGACGGCGTCCTCGAGCAGCTCGTCGGGGATGACGTCGGCCCGCGCCAGCAGGTTGCGCAGCAGCGCCTCGGCGTCATCCACCGGCAGGTTGCGTAGCTCGAGCCGGGTGTGGTCCACCTGCCCGGTGCCCCACAGCGGCGCGCGCGCGAACAGCTCGGGCCGCGTGCACACCACCAGCATGACCGGCGACCCCGCCAGCCCCTCACCGAGCTCGCGCAAGAGGTTCAGCGTCTCGTCGTCGGCCCACTGCACGTCATCGATCACGAGCACCAGCGGCGAGCCCCCGGCGTCGAGCTCGAGAAAGCGCCTGAGGACGGTGCGCGCGATCTGATCGTGCTGCACCGGATCGTCCTCGAACACCGCCACGAACGGGCTGTCCGCGAAGCGCAGCCCGAGGTACGAGCCCAGGAAGTGCAGCACCTCGCCGACGCGGCGATCGCCGAACACCCGTGAGCACTCGGCGCGGAAGCGCTCGTGGGTGCGCCCGGCCTCCTCGCCATCACCGAGCTGGAAGCGATCCCGGAGCAGGCGCGCGATGGCGCCGTAGCTCGGCCCGCGCTCGGAGGCGCGACCGTGATAGACGCGCGGCCCGTCGCCCTTGCGCGCCAGCCGGTTGGTCCACTCGGCGACCAGGCGGCTCTTGCCGGTGCCCTGGTTGCCGACCACGGTCACGAGCTGCGGCGCACCGTAGGTGATGGCGCGCTCCAGGATCTCGGCCAGCACCCCGAGCTCGTGGGCCCGCCCGACGAGCGGGCTGCGCACTCCGCGCACCGCGAACTGATCACTACCATGGCGTGTGGTCGGCACTTGGGTGTTCGCATTGTACCCGACGGCCGCCCGAACTCGCGTGCGGAGGCATACCCGTGTGCGGAGGCATCCCCTGACGCCCCCTGACGCCCCCTGACGCTCCCTGACGCCGCTCCCTGACGCCCGCGGCCCCCCGAGGCCCTGCGAGGCCAGAGCCGCCCCACTCGAGAGGTGTTTTTTGCTGACGGGCTCGCGGCCGCTAAGCTACGATGCCGCTCGGAGGTCCGACCGCTTGCCCCGCGCCACCGTCCGCCCGGCTCCACGCATCCGGCTCTGGCTCGCCCTGCTGGCGACCGGGCTCGCGCTGGGGTCCCAGGCTGGGTGCCTGGTCGTGGAGACCGGGGATCCGCCTGGCGAGCCGGGCGCCTGCGCCGCCAGCCGCACCGTCTTCACCGACGAGGTGATGCCGATGCTGCTCGACAAGAACTGGCCCGGCGCCGGCACCTGTCGCACCGGCGGCGGCGCCGGCGGCTGCCACGACATCAACACCGGCCGCTCCGCCTTCCGCCTGGTCGAGGTCGTCAACGGCGACCAGCAGGCCATCGACCAGAACTACCAGCGTTCCCTGCGCTTCCTCAACTGCGCCTCGCCCGAGGACAGCCCGCTCTTGACCAAGCCACTCGCTGGCCGCGTCAACCACGGCGGCGGCGACATCATCCCGGCGGGCGCCGATCAGATGAGCATGGAGCTCCTGCTCATCAAGTGGGCAGGCCGATGACGCGCGCCACCACCCGCAGGGTGGCGGTCGCCTGGGCCGCGGCCCTCGGGACGTTGCTCGCGCTGGCCGGCCCCGCCCGCGCCGACACCGTGTACGCGCGCGTGCTGACCGACCACGCCAACGTCCGCACCGGCCCCGGCGCCACCTACCGGGTGCTCTACGTGGCCGAGCGGGGCGAGTCGCTGCCGGTCATCGCGCGCGGCAGCAAGGACTTCTGGTTCAAGGTCGGGCTGCCCGACGGGCGCAAGGGCTGGATCCTCGGCGATCAGACCGCGCCCTACGAGCTGGTCGACAAGTCGAACCCGGGCATCTTCACCCGCATGGGGCGCGCCATCTCGCGCACCTTCCTGGGGCCGTCGCCGATCCAGACCGCCGACGTGGGCATCGCCTTTTCGGCCGGCATCGTCGGCGGCGAGGGCGCCTTCCTGGTGCGGCCGTCGTACGTGGTGCACCCGCGCTTCGCGCTGGAGGCCTACGGCGGCGAGGTCGTCGGCGCCCAGGGCACCATCCTGCTCTACGGCCTGGGCTGGACGCTGCGGCTGTGGCCCGATGGGCCCCTGGTGCCCTACCTCAACGTCTCGGGCGGCGCCGCGACCACCTTCGCCAAGTCCGACGCCTTCGTGCTCGGCGAGCAGACCCTGCTCACCACCTCGGGCGGCGGCGGCGTCGAGCTGACCTTCAAGAAGCGCATCACGGGCCGCTTCGACTTTCGCGAGTACGTGCTGTTCGACGGCACCCTGGCCATCAACCTGGAGGAGTTCACCGGTGGACTGGCGATCTTCTTTTAAGACAGCCGCGCTGCTGCTCGCGCTGGCCGCCGGCCTGGGCGCCGCCGGGTGCGGTCGCTTCGCGGTGCGCGCCACCGAGAAGGAGCACCTGGCCGATCGCACCATGCAGATCGACCCCGATGGCCAGGAGGCCAACGCCGAGGAGCACGTGATGTCCAACCGCGAAGGTTCGACCGGCGGTCGCGGCGGAGGCGGAGGCGGGTGCGGCTGCAACTGACATGGCGCGCCGCCGTGCTGGCCACGCTCGCGCTCGGCGCGGGCGCCGGCCTGCGCATGCGCGCGGCCCTGGCCGATGATCGCGTGGAGACCAAGACCACCCTGATGATCGAGCCCGGCGAGGGCATCGAGGAGCTGCGCATCGTGCACCCGCAGCTCGACATCGGCCTCGACCTCGGCTCCAGCCTGGAGCTCAGCGCGGGCTACGAGGCCGACATCGTCAGCGGCGCCACGCCGCGGGTGTACGACGTCGCGCTCGACGCGGTGTCCAGCGCGACCAAGTTCTCCGACATCCGCCACTCCGGCCGCGGCGGCTTCTCCTACAAGACCGGCGACACCACGCTGAGCGCCGGCTACACCTACGGCATCGAGGAGGACTACCGCTCGCACTCGATGAACTTCGGCATGGTCACCGAGCTGAACGGCAAGAACACCACGCTGGGGCTGCGCTACGGCCACAACTACGACACCGTGTGCGACAAGGACAACGCCGACCGCGAGCCGCTGGAGCGCCGCGCCCTCGACGAGTCGACCTCGTGCTACGGCCGCAGCGGCCCCGAGGCCACCGTCACCCACAGCATCGGCATCGATCACTACCAGGCCACCTTGACGCAGAACCTGTCGCCGGTCGCCGTGGTGCAGTTCGGCGTCGACGGCCAGGTCATTCGCGGCTTCCAGTCCAACCCCTACCGCCGCGTGCGCGTCTACGACCTCGAGGTCCAGGAGGTCACGCCGGAGTCGCGCGAGCGCCTGTCGGGCTTCATGCGCCTCAACTATGCGCTGCCCTCGGTGGCCTCCGCGATCAACCTGATGGCGCGCTTCTACGCCGACTCCTGGGCCATCGAGTCGGGCACCCTCGACCTGACCTATCACCAGTATCTGGGGCGCAAGCTGCTGGTGTCGCTGCGCGGCCGGATCTACCAGCAGGACGGCGCGGTGTTCTTTCGCGACGCCGAGGACTACGCCCGCGGCGGCCCGGTCGGCGGCTACTGGACCGGCGACCGCGAGCTCAGCCCGTTCCGCGACTTCATGGTCGGCGCCAAGATCTCGCTGCTCTCGACCTCCGAGGGTGACAGCAAGGCCTGGGGCCTGTTCGACGACGCCGAGCTGACCGCCAAGGGCGACCTCCTGTTCTATGACGCCCTGACCCCGAACCCGCCCAACCCGAACCGCAACTCCAGCCTGATCGACGCCATCATCATCCAGGCCGGAGCCCGCGTGCGCTGGTAGCCTCCTCGAAGCGAAGCTTCGAGGAGGCTATTCCGGATCCGACTCCGGTTCCGGTCCGTCTCCGGCCCCCCTACACTCCGGAGAGCAGGCGGTTGGTCTGCCGCGCGCCCTCGCGCCACTCCACCGCGTGGGCCAGCTCGCGGGCCTCTTCCAGGTGCGTCTTGGCGCGCTCCGAGGCCCCCGCCGCCAGGTCGTCCGACGCCAGCCGGAGCAGGAGCTGCGCGGTCGAGCGCCGATCGCCCAGGCTCTTCATGGCCTCGATGGCCGCCATGCGATGCTCGGCCGCGCGCGCCGGCAGGTTGATCTGAGCGTGGATCTCGCTGAGCAGCTCATGGCTGCGCGCCTGCCCGACCAGCGACGGCGCGCTGCGCGCCTGCTTGAGCGCGCCGTGGGCCGCCTCCAGCGCCGCGCGCGCGCCGGCCTCGCTGCCCGCCGCCGCCCCCAGCCGCACCTCGGCCAGCTTGAGCAGCAAGCGCCACAGCTTGAGCGGCCCGCGCTGCGCGCGCAGCCCCTCGCCACCGGTGCACAGCGCCAGCCCCTCCTCCAGCTCGGCCTCGGCGCCCGCGACGTCACCCAGCTGGGCCAGCAGCGTGCCCAGCTCCAGGTAGACCTCCGCCAGCAGGCCGGGATCGCCGTGGCGGATCGCCGCCCCGGTCGAGCGCTCCAGGGCGGCGCGCGCCCGCGTCGAGTCGCCGCGCGCCAGCGCCGCGCGGCCCAATGCGCGATGCAGCTTGGCCTCGGTGCTCGGGCTGCCGCTGGCGTGCTCCAGCGCCTCGCGCAGCACCGGCTCGGCGCCGGCGACGTCACCGCTCCACAGCATGGCCTCCCCGAGGCGACACGCCATGCGCGCCAGGGTGTCGGGCGCGTTGTCCTCGCCGCGCAGGAGATCCCAGCGCGCCAGCTCCCAGGCGCGCCGGTAGTGCATGGCGGCGCCGTGATCGTCGAACTGCGCCTCGGCGTCCTGGCCGGCGCGCTCGCACAGGGCCAGCACGCGCGGCCCACCACCCGCCGCGTGACCGTGCATGGCCAGCACGCCCGCGCGGGTGCCCTGCCCCTCCAGCACGGCGAAGATGTGGCCATGCAGCTCGCGCCGCGCCGACGAGGGGATGTCGTCATAGACCAGCTCGGCCACCAGCGGGTGGCTCGGCATCAGCAGCGCCGCCTCGCCCTGGCCGCTCTGGGTCAAGAGGCCGCGCGCGATCAGCCCCCCGATCGACGACGCCGCCTCGTCCTCGGGCCGCGCCAGCAGCTCGAGCAGCCCGCGGGTGGCCTCGCGCCCCAGGGTGCACAGCGACTGCAGCACGCGCCGCGGCCCCGGCTCCAGCAGCGCGACCCGTGACAGGATGAGGTCGGCGGCCGACAGCTGCTCCAGCGGCGCCGACGCCCCCGCACCGGCGGCCGAGCCCAGCCCCGACACCACCGCGTCATGCAGCGCGTTGAGCACCTCGCTGAGCCCCAGCGGCAACATCGGCCCCACCGCGATCAGCCGCGCCGCCAGCGCGTCGGCGCCGGTGCCCACGCCCGCGACCTGGCGCACCAGCTCGATCACGGCGGGCGGCCCCAGCGGCTCCAGGGCCAGCGACTGCGTCGCGGCCAGGTCAGCCAGTCCAGCGCCGTCGCCGCCGTCGTCGCGCCCCGCCGCCGCGCCGGCCCCGGGCCGCCCCGCGGTGGCGCTGGCGATGACCAGCAGCGGCGCCTCGCCGGGCTCCTCGATGAGGCGCTCGACCAGATCGCGCGACGGCCGGTCGTAGCGATCGACGTCCTCGAAGATCAGCACCGTGGCCTGCCGGCGGGGCGCCCCGCGCAGCGCGTGCAGCGCCGCGGCCGCGCACTCGCGCCGGCGCACCGCCAGCTCGAGGCCGGTGTCGACCCCGCTGATGCGGAACAGCTCGGCCAGGCCCGGCACCAGATCACGATCATCGCCGCCGACCTCGGCCAGCGACTCCTTGAGCTCGACCATGCCCAGCTTGCTCGAGGTACCGAGCAACGCCGCCACCGCCTGGCGCGCCGGCCACCACGACTCCGCCGCACCGGTCGGATCGGGACCCACCCGCACCACGCGCAGCTCGCGCAGCTCGGCGCGGATGGCGACCTCGTCGCACAGCCGGGTCTTGCCCACCCCGGGCGGCCCGGTCAGCACCAGCGAGCGCCCGCCGGCCTGCGCGAGCAGCTGATCGATGATGCCGAGCTCCTCACCACGTCCCACCAGCGGCAGCTTGGCCGGCAGGCTGGTGGCCCCGAACACCGGCCCCGAGCCCGAGGTCGGCGCCGAGGTCGGGCTCGGGCGCGACAGCGGCGCCGAGGCCTGCCGGCGCGCTGGCGTCGTGTGGTGCGTCCCGGTCGGCGCCCCGGTGGAGCGCGTGCGCTGCGGCACCGGCCCGCTGCTGCCCACCTTGGTGCCGCACGACGGGCAGAACGCCGCGCCGCCCGAGACCCGGTGGCCGCACTCGACGCAGGTCACCGGCACCAGCGACACCAGCCCCGACGGCGACAGCGAGCCCAGCTCGGCGCGGAACTCGGCCGCGCTCTGGAAGCGGTCGGCGGGATCCTTGGCCAGCGCGCGCAGCACGATCTGCTCCATCGCGGGCGTGATCGACACCTCGGGCCGGCGCAGCGCCGGCGGCATCGGCTCCTCGTTGAGGTGGCGCATCATGAGGTCGACGCGCGACTCGCTCTCGAAGGGCGCCTCGCCGGTCAGCACCTCGTACAGCATGGCGCCCAGCGAGTAGATGTCGGCGCGGCCGTCGAGATCGGCGCCGCGGATCTGCTCGGGCGACATGTACTCCGGGGTGCCGCACACCAGGTTGCCGCCCTCGCCCCCGGCCGGCACCATCTCGACCGGGGCGGCCTCCTCGCGCAGCTTGGCGATGCCGAAGTCACACACCTTGACCAGATCGCCGCCAGTGCGCAGGCGCTCGATCAGGATGTTGTCGGGCTTGAGGTCGCGGTGCACGACCCCCATCGAGTGCGCCTCCTCGACCCCGGCGAGGATCTGCGACATCAGATCGACCACACGCCGGTCGGGCAGCGGGAACTCCTGGTGGATGACCTCCGCCAGGGTGCGACCGCGCACATACTCCATGACCAGGTAGTACAGGCCGGCGCTCTCGCCGAAATCAATGACCCCGATGGTGTTGGGGTGGTTGATGCGGCTGGCCGCCCGGGCCTCCTGCAGGAAGCGCTCGGAGATCCCGGGATCTGCCGCGATCTCCGGGTTCAGCGCCTTGACCGCTACGGTGCGCCCGAGCATGACCTGCTCGGCCCGGTACACCGTCGCCATGCCGCCCTGGCCGATGACGTCCTTGATCAGGAACTTCCCTGCCAGCAGGGAGCCGACCTCAGGGAGGGAGTGGACCAGGGACATCGCAGGAAAATTAGCGGGCTACGACCATCAGCGGCAACCGAATTCGTGCGCGGCCTCCCAATCTTCACCGCGCAAAACGGTCAACTACATGATCTCGTGCTTCTTGAGCAGCTTGTGCAGGTACTTGCGGTCCATGTCGGCCTCGCGCGCCGCCTTGGAGATGTTGCCCTGGTTGCGCTCCAGCAGCCACTTGAGGTAGCGCCGCTCGAACTCATCCGACCACTTTTCCTTGTTGTCGCGGAAGCTGAGTTCGGGGTTGAACGGCGGCAGATCGCCGGCCGCCCCCGGCGCCCCGCCACCAGCAAGCACCTCGAGCGCTCGCCCGGCCGCCTGCCCGGCTGCCTGGGACTGGCCTTGCAGCGTCATACCGCCCGGAGCGCCCGCCATCAGCGGCAGGCGCAGGCCACCCTCCATGCCCGCCGACATGTAGACGCCGCGCTCGAGGACGTTACGCAGCTCGCGCACGTTGCCCGGCCAGTCGTGCCCCTCCAGCGCCGACAGCGTGGCCTGGGACAGCTCGGGCACCTCGGCCACGGCGCCGCTCTGCTGTAGCCGCTCCAGGAAGGTCCTCGCCAGCAGCGGGATGTCCATCTTGCGCTCGCGCAGCGGCGGCATGGTGATGGGCACGACGTTGAGGCGGAAGTACAGATCCTCGCGGAACTTGCCCTTCTCGACCTCGCTGCGCAGATCCTTCTTGGTCGCGGCCACCACGCGGATGTCGATCTTGATGGTGCGGTTGCCGCCCACGCGCCGGATCTCGCGCTGCTCCAGCACGCGCAGCAGCTTGGGCTGCAGGTCGAGCGACAGCTCGCCGAGCTCGTCGAGGAAGATGGTGCCGCCGGCGGCCAGCTCGAAGGCGCCCTGGCGCGCCGCCGCGGCCCCGGTGAAGGCGCCCTTCTCGTGGCCGAACAGCTCGCTCTCGATGAGGCTGCCCGCCACCGCGCCGCAGTCGACCACGATGAACGGCCCCGCCTTGCGCCGCGACAGCGCGTGCAGCGTGCGCGCGACCAGATCCTTGCCGGTGCCGGTCTCGCCCTCGAGCAAGATGGTGGCCTCGGTCGGCGCAATGCGCTCTACCAGTCCAAAAATCTCGCGCATGCGCAGCGAGCCGCCGGCCAGCTCGCCGAGCTGGCTGGCCTCGGTGGGCAGGATCTCGATGCGCTCCTCGAAGGGCTGGAACTTGAGCTGCACGCCGCCCGCGGTGATCAGCGACCCGGTGCGCAGGTAGGCCTCGCGCACCTCGGCGCCGTCCAGGAAGGTGCCGTTGGTCGAGTGCAGATCGCGCAGCAGGTAGCCCTTGGGATCGCGGATGATCTCGAAGTGCACCCGCGACACCGTCTCGTCGGGCAGCACCAGATCGTTGTCCTCGCTCTTGCCGACGCGGATGACGTCCGACGCGATCGTGTGCTCGCGCCCGCGCTGCATTCCTTTGATGACGACGAGCTTGCACTGCGCGAGGTTGACCGCGGCGCGCTCGCCGGCATGCTGGGTCTCGAGGTGATGCTGGGTCCGGTTGGTCATGGTGGCGTGGCGTGGCGTCGAGTATCTCTGGCCGCGCCGCAATCGTACCTTTTCGTGCGGCGCTTGTCCTCGCCATCAGACGATGTGCGTTGACGATCTGCGTCGTGGAAAGGTACTGTTCTAGCGCGCGGTCGCCTCACCTTCATGTGGCACCCGCACCCTAGAGCCTTGCGAGCCCGACACGACATCACCCGAATGGTGGCCTGCCTCGCCGTCCTCCTCGTCAGCATGGGGGTGGGGCCAGGGCTGGCCAGTGTGGCCCAGGCCCAGGACGGTGAAGGTGGTGATGCGCCCGGCGACGCAGCCCCGGCGCCGCCGCCGGTCGCCAAGCTGCCCTCGCCCAAGGACGGCCCGCCCCGGGTCGGCAACGATCTCCCCGGCGGCGCCACCCTGTACGAGGGTCGCCGGCCCGACCGTCTGGATCTACCGAGCTGCCTCGATGGCTCGATCGCCGATGCCCTGGGCGCCCGCCTGCGCCGCCGCGGCGTGCAGCAGAAGCTCTTCCTCAAGGCCCACCGCTTCGAGCTCAGCGGGCGCGGCGGCCTGTACGCCTCGGATCTGCTGTCGTCGTCCTACACCTACGGCGGCGCGCTGACCTACTGGCCGTGGGAGGACTTCGGCTTCGAGGCCAGCTTCGACGTCACCCGGATGGAGCTCGACCTCGAGAAGCCGCTGGAGAGCTTCTTCAACGAGGACCGCTTCAAGCCCTCGAACGCCTACATCGTGCTCGGCCACTTCGTGTTCAGCCCCATCCACGCCAAGATGAAGATGGGCGACTCGATCATCCCGTCCGACATCGTGGTCTCGGCCGGCGTGGGCCGCACCATCAACGACACCGTGCAGGGGCTGACCTTCGCGGGTGGCCTGACCTGGAAGATCTACTTCACCGACTGGTTCACCCTGCGCGTCGACCTCAGCGATCATGTGATCCTGCAGGAGGCCCTGGCGCAGCAGAAGGTCGCCAACGACATCGTCGCCACCCTGGGGCTGAGCGTATGGGTTCCATTCGGGTTCTAGCCGCAGCGCTGGCGGGGCTGCTCGCGGTCGCCGCGGCCGAGGCGCCCGCGCACGCCGAGTGCGTGGACGAGGTCCTCAAGGAGAAGCTCGCCCTCAAGCGCCGCCGCCGCGGCGTGGTCGAGCGCAACTTCATCAAGGTCGGCCGCCACGAGCTGTCACTGGGCGGTGGCTACTACGTGTCCGACGAGTTCTCGGCGACCTACCTGGGCATCGCCTCGTACACCTACCACCTGACCGAGGACGCCGGCGTCGAGGCCTGGTTCAACTACACCCGCTCCGACGCCCCGCTGGCGCGCGTGCTCGAGGACGGCCGTGCCACCCTGATCAAGGACACCAACAGCCGCACCCTGCTGGCCGGCGCGAATCTCCTGTGGTCGCCGATCCACGGCAAGATGATGCTGTTCTCGAGCCGCATCATCCACTTCGACCTGGGCCTGACCGCTGGCGTCGGGGTGGTCGACAGCGACACCTCGCGCGGCGCCGCCGCCAACGCTGGCCTGGCCCTCAAGCTGTTCCTGTCGCGCTCCTGGGCGCTCCGGCTGGACGTGCGCGATCAGGTCTATCGCCAAGAGCTGCTCGACCACCGCACCTTCGTCAACGACCTCTCGCTGGGCCTCGGCCTCAGCGTGTTCCTGCCAACGAGGTTCTGAACATGCGGCTGCGTCACATCATCCTCACCCTGTTCGCGATCCCCCTGCTGGTGCTCGGCGCCGGCGACGCCGAGGCGCGCAAGAAGAAGAAGCGGCCGCCGCCGCCAGCACCCTCGCCCTCGCCCACGCCCGAGCCGAGCCCCGAGCCCGAGGCCTCGCCGCCACCGGCCCCGGTGCCCTCGGCCGCGCCGACGCCCGCGCCCGAGCCCGAGGCCAGCCCCGCGCCCGAGCCCGGACCCGGGGCCGGCGACAAGGGCATCGACGTCGCTGCCTTGCGTCGCGAGGCCGACGCCGTGCGTGACGAGCTGTTCCGCTCGCGCGCCAAGGTGCGCACCATCACGAGCTCGCTGTATTCCTCGAAGATCTCCGTCGATCTGAAGTATGGCGCCGGCCGCTTCTTCACCCTGCGCCGCCTCATCATCAAGCTCGACGGCGCCCGCATCTTCGACGATCCCGAGGGGCTGGCCAAGGCCGCCGGCCCGCTGTTCGAGGGCTTCCTGGCGCCGGGCCGCCACACCCTGTCGTTCCGCGTCGAGGCCACCTCCAAGGACGACGAGACCTTCACCTACATCACCGAGGACACCTTCGCCTTCGAGGCCAAGGCCGGCAAGCTGTCACGGGTCTCCGCCAGCATGGACGAGGACGGCTCCATCGCCGACGGCACCTACGACGTGCGCCTCAAGGTCAAGGTCTCGCCGCAGGCGCTGAAGTGAGGCGGCGGCGGCACCACCTGGCCGGGCTCGCCGTCGTCGCCGCGGCCCTGGGCCTGGCCACGGTCGCGCACGCCGCGCCGGGCAAGCCGGCACCGTCCGGCACGCCAGCGCCAGCGTCCGCGATGCCGCCCGGCACCGAGGCCGACGGCTCGACCGACGTCGCGACCTACCTGCAGGCCATGGAGCGCGAGGGCCTGCTGTCGCGCGAGTCGGGCACCCCGGCCCGCCTGCGCGCCGCCCTCGCGGTGGCCGAGAAGGAGCTCGCCGCCGAGCGCTACACCAAGGCGGCCGCCATGCTGTACAGCCTGGTCGAGAGCCCGGCCTACACCGACTTCTCCGACTCCGAGGAGTACCAGAACGCCGAGTACGACCTCGGCGTCGCGCTGACGCGCAACCACGCCTACGCCGCCGCCATCCCCATCTTCGTGCGCATCCTCGGCCGCGGCACCGAGGCGCTGTACTTCCGCTCCGCGGTGCGGCGTCTCAGCGACATCGCGCTGGAGACCCGCGACGAGAAGCTGGTCCTCGGCCACCTCGACAAGCTGACCGGCGACCTGCCCGAGGAGGTGGTGGCCGAGCGCAACTACCTGCGCGGTCGCAGCGCCACCGACGACGGCGACCTCGAGGCCGCCGAGACCGTGCTCAGCCAGGTCGGCAAGCGCTCGCGCTTCTACGCCGCGTCACTCTATCTGCGCGGCGTGGCCCAGGCCCGGCGCGGCCAGTTCAAGGCCGCCAGCAAGGCCTTCTGCGAGATCGTCGACACCCCCGACAAGAACACCTTCACCTTCTACGTCGACGACCGCTACTTCAAGGTCAAGGATCTGGCCCGCCTGGCGCTGGGCCGCCTGGCCCACGAGGAGTCGCGCTACGACGACGCCTACTACCACTACTTCCAGATCCCCGACGACTCGCAGCGCCTGCCCGAGGCGCTGTTCGAGGCGGCCTGGTCGATGTACGCCCGCGGCGAGGACGAGACCGCGCGCGACCTGCTCGACGAGCTGGTCAAGCAGTTCCCGAGCTCGCCCATCCTGCCCGACGCCTCGCTGCTGCGCGCCCACGCCGACCTGCGCTCGTGCGCCTTCGACGACGCCCAGAAGGGCTTCGACGGCGTGGTCGCCACCTTCGAGCCGCTGCGCGACCAGGCCGACGAGATGCTGCGCGATCCCAGGCGCGCGCGCGCCTTCCTCGACAAGGTGCTGGAGCGCGAGGCCACCGGCGAGATCGGCTTCACCGCCAAGGCCAAGGGCACCCTGGAGGATCGGTTGCTCGGCTTCGTGCGCATCGACCCGCGCTTCACCCGCCTGCACGAGGTCATCCGTGGCCTGACCCAGGAGGTCGCCGACGCCGACCGCGTCGCCGCCGAGTGGCAGGACCTGTCGGCCCGCCTGGGCGCTGGTCGCGACGGCGTGGCCCGCCTCAAGACCGGCGAAGACCCCACCGCCCCCGCGCGCGCCGTGATGGAGGAGGCCGCCGCGCTGGAGAAGATGGCGTCGGACCTCAAGAAGAACATCGAGAAGGCCTCCCGCGAGAAGGGCATCGGCGCCATGGCCGACCTCGAGAGCGAGCGCGTCAAGGCCGACGAGATGCTGGCCCGCGCGCGCGACCTGCGCGACGGCGCCAAGCTGGCGCTGGAGGCCGCCGAGAAGGAGGCCGAGACCAGCGCCGCCGCCGAGGGCCCCGGCCTGGCCAAGCTGGCCGCCATCGACGCCGAGCGTGCGCGCACCGCCCCGGCGCGCGCCCGCGCCGCGCTGGAGAAGGCCACCGTGGCCGCCGCGCGCCTGGGCATGCAGGGCATCCGCAAGCTCGACGACGACCTGACCCGCACCGTGGAGCTGGCGCGCCTGGGCAAGATCGACGCCGTCATCGGGCAGAAGCGCAAGCTCGAGATCGAGATCGAGGATCTCACCGCGGGCCGCTTCCCGCCCGAGATGCTGGGCCGCCTGTACGCCTCGGGCGCGGTCGGCGACGACGAGATCTACTGGCCCTTCGACGGCACCTTCTGGCGCGACGAGTACGAGGGCTTCCGGTGACCGCGCCCGGGCCGCGACGCCCGCGACGCCTCGGCCTCGGGCTGCCCCTGGCGGCCGCCGCGGCGCTGCTGGGGCTGACCGCGCCGCGCGGGCACGCCGACGAGCCGCGCTCGGAGTCGTCCGACCTCTACATGTCGCGGCGCCCGTCGTCGCAGACCTCGGTCGGCACCCCGGCCGAGCTCGAGAAGCTGATCCAGGACAAGGAGCGCCAGGCCGCGCGCAAGCGTGACGAGGCCATCCGCCTGCTCGAGCAGTTCCTCAAGGACCACGCCAAGGGCCCCGGCGCCGCCGAGGCCCTGTTCAAGCTCGGCGAGCTGTACTGGGAGGACGCCCGGCGCCGCTTCGTCGACGCCAACATCCGCTACGGCGTCGCGCGCGAGCGCTGCCAGGGCAAGCGCGACAAGACCGGCGCGCGCACCCAGGGCTCGGGCTGCGCCGCGGTCGGCGCCCCGCCCAGCCTCGATCTCAGCCGGGCCCAGAACGTCTACCGCCGCCTGCTCAAGGAGCACCCCGGCTACCCCAAGGAGGACGTCGTCCTCTACCTGCTGGCGTTCTCGCTGCGCGAAGAATCGACCGAGGACGAGGCCAGCGGCGAGACCGAGTCGATCGCCCTGTACCAGCGCCTGATCAAGGAGTACCCCGAGTCGCGCCTGGTGCCCGACGCCTGGATGGCCATCGGCGAGCACGTCTTCGCGCAGCAGGACTTCAAGGGCGCCCTGCCCGCCTACGCCCACGTCCTCGAGCACCCTGACTCGCCGGTCTACGAGCTGGCGCTGTTCAAGTCGGCCTGGTGCGACTGGAAGCTCGGCAACCCCGACCGCGCGGCGCGCCGCTTCAAGGAGGTCCTCGACATCGCCTCCGGCCGTGGCGCCCGCGGCGTCGCCCAGACCGACAGCGAGCGCAAGCGCCGCCAGGAGCTGCGCGAGGAGGCCCTCGACTACCTGGTCCTGGTCTTCACCGAGGACGAGCGGGTGTCCGCCGAGGACGCCTACAACTTCCTGACCGGCATCAACGGCAAGGCCTACGGCCGCGAGGTCCTGGGCAAGATCGCCGAGGCCTTCAGCGAGAACGCCGCCTACGAGCGCGCCATCCAGGCGCGCCGCTTCCTCATCGGCCTCGATCCCATGCACCCCGACTCGCCCAAGCACCAGAAGGCCATCGTCGAGTCGTTCCAGGATCAGGACGAGCCCGCCAAGGCCATCGCCGAGATGCGCAAGCTGGCCGAGGACTACGGCCCCTCCAGCGCCTGGGCCAAGGCCAACGCCGACCGGCCACGCGCCGTGGCGCGGGCCCAGTCGGAGGCCGAGATCCTGCTGCGCGCGGTCGCGCGCAAGCTGCACAACGAGGCCCAGCAAGACGAGAAGTTCAGGAAGAAGCCCGACAAGGAGCGCTACGCCGCCGCCGCCGAGGCCTACGCCTTCTACCTGTCCAAGTTCCCCAGGTTCAAGGACGCCACCGAGCTGCGCTTCCTGCGCGCCGAGATCCTGTACTTCAAGCTGGAGAAGTACGAGGAGGCCGGCGACGAGTTCATGCGCATCGGCCGCATCAAGGTGGTCGGCCCCTTCCACAAGGACGCCCTCTTGCGCGCCATCGCCAGCTACGAGGCGCTGCGCCCCAAGGAGGCCGCGCCGGGCACCCGGCGCGAGCTGACCCCGATCGATCGCCGCTTCGCCGAGGCCACCGACCGCTACGCCGAGCTGTTCCCCGCCGATCCCAAGATCGTCGCCATCATCTTCAAGAACGGGCAGCTCTTCCTCGACGCCGGCGACTATGACGAGGCGGTCAAGCGCTTCGGCCTCATCGTCACCAAGTACCCCAAGGACGAGAACGCCGGCGCCGCCGGTGATCGCATCCTGGCCGCGCTGGCGCGCGGCAAGAACTACGCGAACGTCGAGCTGTGGGCCAAGAAGCTCAAGTCGGCGCCATCGTTCAAGGCCCCCGACGAGCAGAAGAAGCTCGACAAGTTCATCCTCGACGCCGTCATGAAGCAGGGCGAGGTCGCGGTGGCCGATCAGAAGTTCGAGGTCGGCGCGGCCCACTTCCTGCGCGCGGTGAAGATCGCGCCGCTCAGCGAGGGCGCCGCCCAGGCGCTGGCCAACGCCGGCGCCGCCTACGAGAAGGCGCGCCTGCCCGAGCGCGCCGCGGTGACCTACCTCAGCATCAACGACAAGTACCCGCGCTCGCCGCTGGCCGCCAAGAGCGCCTTCATCGCCGCCAAGCTGTACGAGGAGAACGCCTACTTCGACCGCGCCGCCGAGGCCTACGAGGTGGTCGGCAAGGGCAACGGTGAGGGCGACCTCCCGGCCGACGCCACCTTCAACGCCGGCGTGCTGCGCCAGGCGCTGGGCGATCCGGCCAGCGCCATCGCGCTCTACGAGGGCTACTCCAAGCGCTTCAAGGGGCGCAAGGACGCCGACGAGGTCGCCTTCCGCGTCGGCGTGGTGTACGCCGACGGCGGCGACGACGACCGCGCCGCGCGCACCTTCATGGCCTACGCCGCCGGCCACAAGAGCGGCGTCCACGCCGTCGAGGCCTACACCCGCGCCGGCCAGGCCGCGCTGAAGGCGGGCGACGACAAGCTGGCCGCCACCGCGGCCGACCGCGCCCTGGATCGCTTCCGCAAGCTGTCGCGCGGCGAGCAGTCCGGCCACGTGACCTGGGCCGCCAAGGCGCGCTTCCTCCAGGGCGAGCTGGTGTTCCGCGAGTTCTCCCGCGCCAAGCTCTCGGTCGATCCCAAGACCCTGCAGAAGAGCCTGGAGAAGAAGGGCGAGCTGCTCGAGAAGACCAAGATCGCCTTCGCCGACGTGGTCTCGTTCGGCGACGCCGACGCCGGCACCGCGGCCCTGCTGCGCGTCGGCGAGGCCTATGAAGGCTTCGCCAACGCCCTCAAGGACACCCCGCCGCCGCCCGAGCTCAACGAGGAGCAGCAGCAGGAGTACACCGACGTGCTGCTCGAGTTCGTGACCAAGATCGAGCAGAGCGCGCTCGACGCCTTCCAGGTCGGCTACGCCAAGGCCATCGAACTCGGCGTCTTCAACCAGAACACGCGCGACCTGTTCCGCGGCCTGACCCGGGTCAACGACCAGACCTACCCGCCCGAGAACGAGAACCGCTCGGCGGCGCGCTCGGGCGGCCGCTTCGCCGGCGCCAGCATGGACGGCCTCATCGAGGAGATCCGCCGTGACGAGTAGGCGCCTGTCACGGCTCGCGCTCATGCTGGTGCTCGGCGCCGGCCTGGGCACCCTGCTGACCGGCTGCCCGGGCAGCGCGACCAAGAAGAAGGTCGCCATCCGGCGCGCCCTGCCCAAGGTCGAGCGCAGCGCCAAGCGCGCCTTCGATCGCGGCGTGCGCGAGCTGCGCCTGGCCCGCGGCGAGCGCGAGCAGGCCCGCGCCCGGGTGCGCGCGCGCAAGCAGTTCATCGAGGCGGTCGAGATCGACCCCCGCCTGTGGGAGGCCTGGCACGACATCGGCCTCGTCGACATCGCCGACGGAGACCTGCCGGGCGCCGCCACCGCGCTGGGCAAGGCCATCGCCATCCAGCCCGCCAGCGTACCCACCGCGCTGACCCTGGCCGACGTCCTCGCCCGCCTGGGTCGCTACGACGCCGCCCGCGCCGAGCTCGAGCGCGCCCTGTCCGCCATCGAGGCCGCCAAGCCCAAGGCCAAGCCCGACTCCGACACTGGTGGCACTGGTGGTGGTGACGACAAGGACAAGGACGCCGGCGCCGACCCCGACGCCGACCCCGCCGAGGTCGAGAAGGCCCGCAAGGAGGCCGAGGCCGAGGCCGCCCGCGAGGCCGAGCTGCAGAAGCGCGCCGCCGGCGGCTACACCGAGGGCGCGGTGCGCCTGCGCCTGGCCGCCCTGCTGCGTGACCAGGGCAAGTCCGACGCCGCGCTCGCCGAGGTCCGCAAGGTGCTGCGCATGGAGCCCGCCAGCGGCGCGGCCTACGTCGAGCTCGGCCTCATCTACTACAAGGGCGGCAAGCTCGATCTGGCCGCGCTGGTCATGCGCAAGGCCTCGGTCATCGTGCCCAAGGATCCCGTGGTGTGGAACACGCTGGGGCTGGTCGCGCTGGCCCAGGGCAAGGATCAGGAGGCCTTCTCGCACTTCGACGCCGCAGCGGCGCTGGACCCACAGTTCGCGACAGCCCGCTTCAACAAGGGCGCGGTCTATCTCGACGCCGGAGACTACGCCCGCGCTGTGCCCGAGCTGGAGGCCGCCTCGGCTGCCGATCCGCGGGACGCGTCGATCCTGGTCGCGCTCGGGGTCGCCTACCGCGGAAAAAAGAAGTACGATGAAGCGCGCGGTGCGTATGAAAAAGCACTGGAGGTGGACCCCCGGAACGCCGACGCGCTGTGGAACCTGGGCGTGCTGTACATGGACTTCCAGGACTCCCCGGCCAAGGCCCGCGAGCCGCTGGAGCGATTCTTGAAAGTAGCTCCAGGGAACCACCCCAGGCGACCCGACGCCAAGAGCCGACTCAGCGAGATTGCTCCGGAACCAGCTCCACCTACACCGGGCGCTCCAGCCCCCAAAGCGGGCTCTGGCCCGGGGGTCAAAACCCCCAAGCCTCCCAAGGGCAAGAAAGCGAAATAGGCCCCCTCGATGATGATGAAGAAGCTTCTCGCCACCCTGATCGCCGCCCTCGCCCTGATGATGACCCTGGGTCCGGCCGCAGCGCAGGGGCGCAAGAAGAAGTCTTCGGGGTCGGGCAAGACCAAGGTCGAGAAGACCGACCTCGGCGGTGGCCAGAGCGCCACCAGCGAGACCTCCGAGAATGCCAAGGTGAAGGTCATCGACTTCACCGGGCTGGCGCTGTCCGGGCGTATCCGCACCCCGCAGCTCCTCTACTTCCTGAACCGCATCCGCCAGGAGCTCGAGGCGGTGCAGCTCGAGAAGCGCAGCTTCATGCCCGAGCTGGCCCGCTCGGTCAATGACGATGCGCTGTAGGAGGTGAGCGTGGGTCGAGTCGCAGCACAGCAGCAGTCGTCGGCACAGGCAGCGCCCAAGGTCCTCCGCATCGCGCAGATCTGGCGCGGCACCATGCTGTCGGAGCGCACCCTCGATCCGCCCGAGGCGGTCACCCTCGACGTCGGTAACCCCAGGGCGACGTTCACCATCCCCGCCGACAGCCAGCTGCCCGAGATGTTCCCGCTGCTGTCGCCGACCTCGCGCGGCTGGGTCCTCACCATTGGCCCCGGCATGGGCGGCAAGCTGGTCCTCGACGGGCGCGAGCGCTCGACCTCGGAGTTCCGCGAGAGCGCGACCATGGACACGCGCTCGGGCGGCTTCAAGGCGACGCCGCTCAATGAAGGCGACTGGGGGATCTTGTCGCTCGACAGCGCCTGCGAGCACGCCTTCTTCTTCCAGTTCGTCGAGCAGAAGCGGCTGCCCCCGCAGCGCGCCGACTTCGACGCCCTGCTCGGCCACTCGCTGATCTTCGCGCTCGTCCTGTGCGCCGCCATCCTCATCCTGGGTCGCGTCGGCGACGACGGTGACGACGAGGACGACGACTTCACCAACCAGGACAAGCTGGTCTCCTTCATCGTCAACCTGCCGCCCAAGACCGAGCCGCCTCCCATCGAGGAGCCCGAGAAGGCGCAGGTCGGCCCCGCCGCCAAGGGCGATCCGCGCACCGACGGCGATCCCAAGAAGGTCCACGTCACCCACGGCGCCGCCGGCAAGGCAGGCGGCCAGGGCGATCTGCGCGGCCCCGAAGGCCAGAAGGTCCCCGACCCCGGCACCAAGGAGGTCTCGGCCGAGGTCCAGCGCGCCGGCTTCGTGAAGGAGTTCAACTCGCCCTCGGTCGGCGTGCGCAAGATCTTCGACAAGACGCTCGACTCCAACATGTTCGCGGCCGCGGGACGCATGTCGCTGCAGTTCGGCAACGGCGGCGGCGATCGCGGCAGCGGCAAGGGCAAGGGCACCGGCGTCGGCCCCGGCGAGGGCACCGGCACCGACACCAAGTCGGGCGGCTTCGGCCCCGGCGGCGGCGGCAAGTCGATCGGCGACGTGGTCTCCAACGGCGAGATCGACACCGGCGGCGGTCGCGCCGCCCGGGGCATCGCGACCGGCAAGGACGGCGGCAAGGGCCTCAGCGAGCGCCAGGTCACCGCCGGCGGCAAGGCCGACACCTCGGGCGCCGGCTTCCTGTCACCCGAGCAGATCCAGGCCGCCATCAACAAGCGCCGCGGCGCCTTCCGCGCCTGCTACGACATCGGCCTCAAGCGCTCGCCCAACCTCGGCGGCAAGATCGTCATCTCGTGGCGCATCCAGATGGACGGCCTGGTCAACGGCGGCTCGGTGCGCAAGAAGTCGACCTCGGTCAACAACACCGACGTCGAGGGCTGCTTCGTCAAGGCCGTCAAGGACCTCAAGTTCCCGCAGCCCGACGGCGGCGAGGTCGTCGTCAACTATCCGTTCCTGCTGGTCCCGCCCAACTAGCTTCTCAGGAGGGCCCCATGATGTCGCCTCGCAAGGTCCTTGGTTTCGCCTGGCTCGTCCCGCTGCTGGCCGCCGGCTGCAACGAGCCGACCTACACCGACGCGCGCGGCAACGTCGAGGTCAGCCCGCTCGACTCGAACGGCATGCCGACCGGCGTCAGCAAGCCGACCGAGGAGGCCGTGCTGCCGATCTACCAGCTCGACACCGACATGCCGGACGACTTCCGGGTGCGTCGTGAGGCCAACCGCATCCTGGCCATGATGCGCGCCACCGCGACCGGCACGACGCCCGAGATGGTGCCGCTCCTGCTGCGCAGTGATCTGGCCATCCAGGTCGACTGGACGCTGAAGAACCTGGAGGACATGCCGGCCACCGCCACGGTGACGCTGAACGGCTCCAACGAGTTCATCCGCTACGAGCCGAGCATGGTCACGCTGGCCGACCCCGAGGAGGAAGACGCCCCGCCCTCGCTGCTCGGAGGCACCCCGTTCGAGGTCGCCGCCGGCGCCACCGTGAGCGGCACCTTCCGCGAGGATCAGCTCGACGAGGCCACGCTGGATCTCGATTACATCCGGCGCACGCCCGATCCCGCGCCCACCATGCCGGGCATGCAGGTCGCGCCCATCTGCCCGCGCTGTGGCAACCCGTTCCGCGCCATCCTGGAGCGACCGTCCCCGATGACCGCCGATCAGTTCGTGGCTGGCATGACCCGGGTCTCGATCACGCTGGCCGCCAACCGCCACATGGTGCTCGACTTCGTGGTCCGCCTGCGCGAGCGCACCGACAAGGTGGTCGCGGTGGAGTGCTCGACCCAGATCGCGGGCGGCACCGGCAACGCGGTCAACTGCTTCAAGGACCCCGACACCCGCATGGAGCGCATCCCGCTGTTCAACCCCACCGTGATGGTGTTCGGCGCTATGATGGCCGCGGCGATGCCCTAGCAGCGCCCCGGCCCCCTGCCTCCCTGGCCCAAGGAGAGATGACCCCACGCGCCGCGCAGGTCTCGATCACCGCGCTCCTCCTCGTCTCGCTCGCCGCCAGCGCCGCTGCCGAGCCACCGGCGGGCGGGCCCAAGCTGCGCACCTCGCACTTCGCGCGCGGGATCTTCACCGAGGGCCACATCGGCGCCACCGTCTTCCTGGGTGACACCGGCAAGGTCACGCGGCCCGGGCCAGCCTTCGCGCTGCGCCTGGGCTACGACCTGTTCTCCTGGCTCTCGCTGTATGCCCACGCCCAGGGCTCGTTCCACGAGGCCACCCCGCCGCCCCCACCCGAGAACCAGCACTTCCAGAGTTATGTCACCGGCGCCGGGCTACGCCTGCAGCTGTCGATCGGGCGCCTGGGGATCTTCGCGCACGGCTCCAGCGGCCTGCTGTTCTTCTCCTCCAACGTGCTCGATCGCACCGGCATCACCACGCCGCAGGTGCGCTCGACCTTCGCCTTCGGCGGCGGTGGCGGCCTCGACTGGCACACCTGGAACCGGCACTACTCGTTCGGGCTGACCGCGGACTACCTGCTCGGCCCCAGCCTGGCCAACACCAGCGCCCTGACCACGACGCTGTACCTGCGCTACGCCCATTAGCCCCCTCGAAACGCTTCGCGTTTCGAGGAGGCTATTCCGTTCCGGATCCCGTCTCCGCTTCCGTTCTGGTTGACGCCTCCGCTTCGCCTCCGTACTCTACCGACCGGCTGAACGGTCACTCATTCCTGCACTTCCACGGAGGCTCCACCATGGGTCTGCTCGACGGCAAGGTCGCTCTCATCACTGGCGCTGGCGGCGGCATCGGTCGCTCGCACGCCCTGCTCTTCGCCAAGGAGGGCGCCAAGGTCGTGGTCAACGATCTCGGCGGCGCCCGCGACGGTACCGGCAAGGGCAATACGATGGCCGAGAAGGTCGTCGAGGAGATCAAGGCCGCCGGTGGCCAGGCGGCGCCCAACTATGACGACGTGTCCGAGCGCGCCGGCGCCGACGGCATGGTCAAGACCGCGGTCGACAGCTTCGGCAAGCTCGACATCGTGGTCAACAACGCAGGGATCCTGCGCGACAAGACCATGCTGAAGATGGACGACGCCATGTGGGATCTGGTCGTCAAGGTCCACCTGCGCGGCACCTACCTCGTCACCCAGGCCGCCGCCAAGCACATGGCCGAGCGCAACCAGGGCGGTCGCATCATCAACACCTCGTCGGTGTCGGGCCTGATGGGGAACTTCGGCCAGGCCAACTACTCGGCCGCCAAGGCCGGGATCTACGGCTTCACGCGCACCGTCTCGATGGAGCTCGCCAAGTACAAGATCACCTGCAACGCGCTGGCGCCGGTCGCGCTGACCCGTCTGACCGAGGACCTCCCCATGCTGGCGGCGATGCCCAACGCCAAGGAGATCCTGTCGCCCGATCACATCGCGCCCATCGCGCTGTTCCTGGCCTCCGACCTGGCCGCCGACATCAGCGGCGCCATCGTGGGGATCCAGGGCAACCAGGTCTCGGTCTACCGCATGACCCAGACCTCGGGCGTGACCCCGAAGAACGGCAACGACTGGAGCCCCAGCGAGCTCAAGGAGCGCTGGGCCGAGATCAGCAAGTAACGCCCCGCGCAGCTGCCCCCGAAAACGACAGAAGCGGGCGCCCACGCGGCGCCCGCTTCGTTTTTCGGTCCCGTGCCCCTGGCGGCTAGAAGCCCAGGTCGATGATGCACACCCCGCGCTGCTCGCTCTCTTCAGCCTCGGGCTGACGGGGGGGCTGACGCTCGTCCGGCGGCTGGATCAGCGGGATCTCGATCCCGGGCCGGTATTCGTTCTGGGTCTGCTCCTGCTTGCGGATCTGGTCGATCACCCAGGGGTCGAGCATGGCCTTGTCGAGTCTCGTCATGGCGTCCGTCCCCTCTCTTACGACTTTCTGATGCAGCTTACGAGCCACCATTTACAACCTTGCTGGCAACATCCGATCAGACCGGAATACGCTGGATTGATTCAACCCCTACCCTGTCACCGGATCGCCTACCAGGGCTGGCAACCCTGGCGTGGCTGCCGCGTTTGCGCCCAATTGTCGGGCACTCGCACCGGGCTCGCAAGAATCTCGTCACGGTTACAGCCAGTTGGACCCGCCAAGGCACCGTAAACTTTGCGTAGCCCGGGTGTGGCGTTGGCGACTCGCCTGGTCACTCCCGGGGACACAGGTCCCCGCCTGGTGCCCAGAAATGTCACCGCGTGGCCCAGCTTCGTCAGTCCGGGTCGCCGATCTTCCAGATGCCCTGTTCACGTACGAAATCGACCTGATAGCGGTCGCCATAGCGCAGCACGGCGTGGCTCGCGTCGACGCTCTCGATGGGCGCCGCCAGCTGGTCGAGCAGGCGCTCCATCAGGGCCTTGCGCTCGGCGGCGTGCTCGCCCTCGAAGTCGGCCTGCAAAGTCTTCGCGTTCATGTCGCCCAGCCACTTGTCCGGGATCAGCTTGAGCATGACGTCCCAGCGCTTGCGCTGCCAGGCGCGCACGAAGGCGCGCAGACAGTCGCGCGGGGTGCGCTGGCTGTAGAGGTCGGACGGATCGTCGACCAGGCGCCACTGTCCGCTCTGGGCGCTGAGCGCGATGCTCTCGCCGGGGCCCAGCTCGACGCTGGCGCTGAGATCGAGCTCGGTGGCGGCGCGCCGCAGGCGACGCGCGGTCTCGCGCGCATCGTCGGGGTTGGCCTGCATCATGCGCACATAGTCGGCGCGCGCGTGGGTGCGCCGGTAGCCCTCGCTCATGAGGTCATAGGCGCGATCCCAGGCGCCGGCCTCGAGCGCGGCGGCATAGTCGGTCACCGCGCGGTAGGGCGCGCGCGACGCCCCACCACAACCAGCACCTCCGGTGGCGACCAGGACTGCGAGCAGGACGAGACGGCGCACGCCGAGAGTCTACTCGACTTCACTGAGCCTTGAAGGACTGACCCACTGCGAGTAGCTTGCACGCGTGTCCGGCCCCCGGCGTCGCAAGGCGCCCCCCAAGCCCATCCACCTGCTGTACGGCATCCTGGCGCTGGCCGCGCTGGGCTGGTTCGCGTTCTACCTGCGCGGCGGCTGTCGCAAGCCCGAGATGGACGCCGGGCAGCGCTTCGAGAAGCGTGGCGAGTGGGCCAAGGCGGTCGAGCGCTACCAGGCGCTGCTGCGGCGCTACCCCAACGACCACGAGGCCGCGGCGCGCATCGCCGACATCCAGTGCCTGCACCTCGGCGATGACGAGCAGTGCCTGGCCTGGACCACCCGGCTGCTCGAGATCTACCCCGGCAACCGCCGCCACCAGCGCGCCGCCGGCGCCGGCCTGCTGCTGCGCGGGCGTCGCCTGATGAATGAAGGTGATCGCGTGGGCGCCGAAACCGCGCTGCTGGACGCGGCGCGCTACCTGCCCGACAGCTTCGACGTCGCCGACCTCTTGCGCGAGCTGTACCAGGCCACCGGGGATGGCGCCAAGGCCGAGGTCTGGCGCGCCAAGGCCGACGCGCTGGCCCCGAAGTAAGAGCCCGCGAATGGTCGAGGAGCCCGGTCAGGCGGCCGGCAGCAGGCCGGCGGCGCGCTCCTCTTCGACGCGGCGGTTGCGCTCGTCCATGTCGCGACGGACATGGCGGCAGCCCACGAAGAAGAAGGCGACCCCGGCCAGCGCCGCGATGGTCGGCAGCACGAACGCCAGCCGTGACCCGGCCGGCGAGGCGTCGGCGGCGGCGCCGATCGCGATCCCCGCCGGCGCGGTGCCCAGCAGGTGGATGACGAAGTTGAACGCGGCCTGCGCGCTGGCGGCCTCCTTGGGATCGACACAGTCGTCGATCACCGCGCTGATGGGGCCGTTGTACCAGACCATGAAGAAGATGAGCAGGAAGGCCGAGATCAGGAAGGGCAGCTTGTCGTCGAGGTAGACCGTGCCGATGCCGAACGGGGTGCAGATGAGGAAGCCCAGCGCGACCGCGAGCAGGCGCCCATAGGCGTACTTCTTCTGTAGCCTGTCGGCCAGCATGCCGCCGACCAGGAGGCCGCTGGCGCCCGCGATCAGCGACACCACGCCCAGGGTGATCCCGGTCGACTGCGCGGTGAAGCCGGGCTTGAAGCGCGCCACGAAGGTCTGCACGAAGGTGATGTAGCCGCCGGCGGAGAAGCTGACCAGCACACCGCCGACCAGCATCCAGCGCAGCGTGCGCAGCGACATGAGGTGGGTCAGCTGGGACCAGAACAGGTGCGCCTTCTCGCGCAGCGAGGTGCGCCGGGTGTCCTGCACCACGCGGGTCGCGCTGACCGGCATGATCAGCGCCAGCGCCCCCAGCGCCAGGCCGGGCGCGCCGACCACGATGAAGGCCAGGTGGCGCGACAGGCTGGCGCCCATGGCCAGGCCGACGCCGGTGCCCAGGAACATGCCGACGTTGTAGATCCCGATGGTCTGGGCCTTCTTCTCCTCGGGGAAGATCTCGCACAGGATCACGATCGACACCGGACCGTAGGCGGCCTCGGCCAGCCCCACGAAGCCGCGCAGCGCGGCCAGCATCCAGAAGTCCTTGACCACTGCGCACAGGATGGTGGCGATCGACCAGCTGGCGACGGCGCCGAACACCAGCCAGCGTCGGTTCCAGCGGTCGGCCAGCCAGCCGAACGGGATGGTCGTGGCGGCGTGCAGCCCGAAGGTGATGGTGGTGAGCAGGCCGAACTCGGCGTTGGAGATGCCGAACTCGGTGTGCAGCGCGTCGTACATGCCCGCGATGACGAAGCGGTCCATGTAGTTGACGAAGTTGATCGCCGTCAACAGCAGCAAGATCCAGCGTGCGGTGGAGCGCTTCATCGAAGGCCGCGACTATTGCACAAACCGACCGCGCACGTCACTCGGCGCGCAGCGTGATCTCGTAGGGCGTCTGCGGGCGGCCGGGCTTGGCCTTCGCGGTCAGCTGGGCCACGCGCACGGTGTAGGTGCGCGCGGGATCGATGGTGGCGCGCAGGACGAGGGCGGCGCCGGGCGCGCCGGCGACCTCGGTGACCAGCTTGCGCTTGTCATCGAGCAGCTGGGCGCTGAGCTGCAGCCCGGCCACGCCGCCGAGCTCGACGGCGATGGCGCTCGACGAGGCCCCCGCGACACGGAAGAAGTCGGCGTCGGTCTTGCTGTCGATGCTGGCGCTGACCGGGCTGTCCTCGGTCAGCGGAGTGGCGTGAGCGGCGTCGTCGTTGGGTTCGCGCTCCCGCTTGCCGTCGTCGGTCGACACCGCCCAGGTCAGGCGGTAGGCGATCTCGCCGGTCTTGACCTTGGCGCGCACCGCCAGCACGAGGTCGTCCTCGACCGGGAAGGCCCAGCTGGTCAGGATCTCGCTGACCTTGGCGCCGCCCTCGTCCAGCGTGCGCACCGCCTTGCCGCCGTCGCCGAGCAGGGTCAGCGACAGGTCGGCCTTGGCGTCCTCGGCGCCGGGGCCGACCGCGAGCTCGACGCGGGCCAGCTGGCCGGCGGCGACGCGCAGCTTGTAGACATCGACGTCGCCCGCGGTCAGCATGCCGGCGGCGCGGCCGTCCTGATCGGCGGCGGCGACGGCCGCGACGGCGTCGCCCGGCGGCGCCACCAGGGGCAGCGCCGACTCGGGGGTGTCGTTGGGCTCGCGCTCGTCGCCGGCGGCCACGCTGTCGATCTCGACGCGCAGGACATACTTCTGGTCGGGCTCGGCCGAGGTGCTCTTGCCGCTGCCGGCGCTGACCGCCACGAAGGCGTAGGGATCGCCGGGGCGGGGCGCCAGCCCGCGCGCGATGAGCGGCGTGCCCGCGCGCCCGGTGCGCTCCAGAAGGCGCGCCTCGGTGGCGTCGAGCAGCGCCAGCGTCGGCGCCACCCCCGCGGGCGCGTCGACCTCGACGCGCAGCGCGCCCGCCGCCTGCACCGCGTCGAGCGGGATCTTGTAGACGTCGACGTCCTTGCGCCAGCCCAGGTAGCCCGACACCGCGTCGCCGGGGGCCAGCGGGGTGGCGAACGCCGGGGTGTCGTTGGGCTCGAGCTCGTCGCCGGCCACCGGGTCGGTCACGCGCAGCCCGACGTGGTAGGTCACGCCTGCGACGACCCCGGCGTCGGGGGCGCCCTTCTTGGCCTTCTTGAGCGGGATCTGGCGCACCTCGAGCAGGTAGCGCCCGGGCGCCAGCCCGAAGTTGGGCACCGCCTCGCCGTCCCCGGGCCTGGCGTCATCCACGCTGGCCAGCACGACGTTGCCGGGGCCGAGCAGGCTGAAGCCGAGGTCGACCCCGGGCACCCCGGGGAGCGTCACCGCGACCACGCGGCGCTCCACGCCAGGGGCGATCTCGAAGGCGTACCAGTCGCTGTCCTTGGGCCCCGCGAAGCTGCCCGTGGCGCCCAGGTCGGCGCCGCTCTGGGGCAAGAGCTGGGCGTGCTCCTTGTCGTCGTTGGGCTCGACCTCGGCGACCTCGGCGCGCGACAGCTTGCGCGGGTCGACCAGGACCACCCCGGCCCCGCCGTCGCCGCTGCCCGCGCCGCCGCCGCGCCGCTTCTTGCCGCCGCAGCCCGCCAGCGCGGTCGCCGCCAGCGTCACCGCCACCGCCAGCGCTGCCACCCGCACCCGAGGCGCCGCACGCACGACCATGGTCAGGCCTTCTTGCGATCGACGATCGAGGCCAGGAACTCCGCCTCGCAGACCACCGCGCCGTCGACCTTGGCCTCGCCGCGCAGCTTCCAGATGGTGCCGCCCTTGCGCAGCGGCACACACTCCAGCACCAGCTGATCGCCCGGCGTCACCGGCTTTCTGAACTTCACGTTGTCGATGGCCATGAAGAAGATCACGTGGGTCTCGGCCGAGAACTTCACGATGCGCCCGGCGTACAGCGCGCCGGCCTGGGCCAGCGCCTCCACGATGAGGACGCCCGGCATGACCGGCATGCCGGGGAAGTGGCCGCCGAAGAAGGGCTCGTTGATGGTGACGTTCTTGAGCGCCACGATCTTCTCGTCGTCCACGCTGATGACGCGGTCGACCAGCAGGAACGGGAAGCGGTGCGGCAGCATGTCGCTGATCTGGCGCACGTCCATCACGGGGGCGGGCTTGGCGGTGGCGTCGGAGCTGGCGGCCATCAGGGCACCTTGGGCTTGGGCGTGGTCGAGGGCGCCGAGCCAGCCTTGGCCCGGGCGCCGTTCATGCGCAGGATGACCTCGTCGGTGATCTCGATCCCCGGCGCGGCGTACAGCAGGCTGGACTCGGTCTTCTCGAAGATCATCACATAGCCGTCGCGCACCGCGATCTCGTCGATGATCTTCTTGGCGGCCGCGAAGATGTCCTTGAGCATCTCGACCTCCTTGGTCGAGACCTCGCGCTGCAGCTTGACGTAGACCTCCTGCAGCTCGACATAGCGCTGCATGATCTCCTTCTCCTTGGCCGCGGCGGCGGCGGGCTTGAGGAGCGACAGCTGCTTGTCATAGTCGAGCTTGAGCTTGCGCAGCTCGTCCTCCTTGTTGCGCAGCTCGGCCTGCTTCTTGTCGAACACCGCCTTGACGCGCGCCTTGGCCGCCACGCCCGCCGCCGTCTTGTCCAGCGCCTTGCGCAGGTCGACGTAGCCGATCTTCTGCGCGAGGGCGGCGCCCTCGAACAGGACCAGCGCCACCACCACCAGGATCAGCCTTCGCATCTTTTCCCTACTCCTGAGAAGAACCTGACCAGCCAGTGCCTAGAAGAAGTTGCCGATCGTGAACTCGAAGACGATCGACTCTTCACCGGGCTGCCGATCCAGGGGGATGCCCCACTCGAAGCGTAGCGGACCAATCGGCGAGAACCAGCGAAACCCGAAGCCGGCGCTGTAGCGCAGCGACTCGAAGTCGGGCACCCGGGTGGCGCCCACACAGGGGTCGGTCTTCTTGTTGCCGGCCGGCGAGCTCTTGGAGCAGTAGCGCTCCTCGGTGTTGAAGGCGTTGCCGGTGTCGAAGAAGACCACGCCCGAGATGCCCACCTTGTCGAAGATGGGGAACTCGATCTCGCTGTTGACCACCAGCTGCAGGTTGCCGCCGATGTTGAAGCCGAACAGGCCGGCGTTGGGATCGGGTGAGGTCAGCGCGTTGATGCGCGGGCCCAGGGTGCGCGGGCGGAAGCCGCGCACGTCGTTGATGCCGCCGACGAAGTAGCGCTCGAAGATGGGCACGCCCGAGGGGTCGCGGCTCTGCACATAGCCGGCCTCGGCGTTGACCTTGAAGATGAAGGGGCCGTAGATGGGCCGGTAGTAGCGCGAGAAGGCGCTCCAGCGCGTGAACACGTTCTCCGACAGCGTCCACGGGTCGGCGATCTCGACCGAGGCGTTGTGGAACATGCCCTTCTTGGGGAACAGGCGGTTGTCGCGGGTGTCCCACGACACCGAGCCGCGCAGCGACGAGGTGATGCCGTCGTTGAACAGGTTGGAGATCACCGACGAGTTGATGGGCGACGAGATGGCGCCCGACAGCAGGGTGCCGCGGCCCCGGGTGAAGACGTCGATGGCCTCGAACTTGTACGTCAGGTACAGGCGCACGTCGTCGGTCAGCGGATAGCCGGCCGACAGGTCGCCACCGGATGAGTCGCGGTTGAAGGTCTCGAAGTTGCGGGTCTGGTTGAACAGGTTGAAGCTGCCCGACCAGTCGCTGTCGCCGAGGTAGGGCTCGACGAAGCGCAGCGCGAACAGCTGGCGCAGGCCCGACAGCTGGGCCTGCAGGGACAGCGTCTGGCCGCGGCCGAACAGGTTGTTCTGCGAGATCTGCGCCTGCGCGATGAAGTTCTCGACCGAGCTGAAGCCGGCGCCGATCTGGAAGGTGCCGGTGGGGCGCTCGGAGACCTCGATGTTGACCTCGATGTACTCCTCGGTGGAGCCGCGGCGGGTCGACATGTCGACCTTCTCGAACAGGCCGAGCTGCATGACGCGGCGGCGCGACTCCTCGAGCAGGCGCTGCGAGTACAGCTCGCCCTCGGAGATCTTGAGCTCGCGACGGACCACCTTGTCGCGGGTGCGGGTGTTGCCGCGCACGTTGATGCGCTCGATGTAGACCCGCTTGCCGCGCTGCACCGTCAGCGCCAGATCGACCAGGCGCTTCTCGAGATCGATGTTGGTCAGGCGGGTGACGTTGACGTAGGCGTAGCCCTTGTCGCGGTAGTCGTCGTGCAGGGCGACGATGTCCTGGCCGATCTTGGACAGGTTGAAGATGTTGCCGGGCTGCACCCGGATGCGCTTCAGGTACTCGTCCTTGGGCAGCAGCAGCTCGCCCGAGATGGACAGCTTGCCCATCTTGAAGATGGGGCCCTCCTCGAGCGGGATGGTGATGTACATGTAGCGCTTGTCGCGCGACAGCGAGACCTCGGGGGTCCCGATCTTCACGTTGATGTAGCCGCGATCGTAGTAGTAGGCCGTGATGAGGGCGATGTCGCGCTCGAAGGCCTCCTCGCGGTAGCTGCCGGCGTCGTTCATGAACGAGAAGTAGCTGTCGGGCTGGGTGCCCATGACGCCGCGCAGCTCGTCCGACGGGATGGCGTGGTTGCCGACGAAGGACACCCCGCGCACCTTGACCTTGGAGCCCTCGCTGACGATGAAGTAGATGTCGACCTCGTCGGCCGAGTGATCGCGCAGCTCGAAGCGCACGTCGCTGAGGTAGTAGCCCTTGTCGATGTAGAGATCGCGCAGCTTCTCGAGGTTGCGCAGGACCTGGGCGTGGTCGAGGATGCCGGCGATCTTGAGATCGAGGACCTCGTTGATCTTGTCGATGCCGAGGCCGCGGTTGCCGGCGATGTAGACCTTCCGGATCGACGGCTTCTCCTGGAGGATGTAGGTCAGCTCGACGGTGCCGGTGGCGGTCAGCACGGCGTCGACCTGGACGTCCTGGAAGAAGCCGGTGCGCCACAGCGCGCGCACGTCCTCGCGCAGCACCGCGGGGTCGAGCTGGGCGCCGACCTGCGACACCAGGTTGACGATGATGGCGTCGTCCTCGGTGCGCTTGTTGCCGCGGAACGAGATCTTGTCGATGACCGGCAGCGAGCCCGGGCGATCCAGGATGCCCTGGGCGTCCTCGGACGGGCCGCTGGGGGCGACCGGCTCGGCGGGGCGCGGGCTGCCGTCGGGGCTGCCGCCGGGCGCGGGCTCGGCGGGCGACGGGGCCGGCGCGGCCGAGGGCGACGGGGCCGGGGTCGGCGCCGGGGTCGGCGCCGGGGTCGGCTTGGCCACGGGCGACGGCGACGGCGCGGGCCTGGCCGAGGGCTTCGGGGACGGCTGGGCCAGGGCGACGCTGCCCACGGCGCACAGCACGACGAGGCTGAGGCGAGGCTTCACGAGGAGACCTGATCCACGGCGGCGACCGGGGTGCCGGCGTCGGCGGGCTCGGGCGCCGGCTCCACAGCCGAGGACAGCTCGAGGGGCGACTCCGGGGGCGTGGCGGGCGGCATCGCGGCGGAGTCCTCGATGCGGTGGTCGTCGGTCATGCGCAGCCTGCGCGGCATGCGCATCGCCAGCTCCATGTTGTGGGTGACGATGAGCAGCGTGGTGCCGCGCTCGCGGTTCAGCTCGGTGAACAGGGCGTGGATCTCCTCACCGGTGACGGCGTCGAGGTTGCCGGTCGGCTCATCGGCCAGCAGCAGGCGGGGCTCCAGGACCAGGGCGCGGGCCAGGGCGACGCGCTGCTGCTCGCCGCCTGACAGCTCACCGGGCTTGTGCGTGATGCGGTGCGACAGGCCGACGCGGTCCAGCACCCTGCGCGCGCGCGTCATGGCGTCGCTGCGCGACACGCGGTGGATCAGCGCCGGGATCATGACGTTCTCCAGCGCGGTGAACTCGGGCAGCAGGTGGTGGAACTGGAACACGAAGCCGATCGACCGGTTGCGGAACTCGGCCAGCTTGGAGGCGCCGAACTTGGTGATGTCGACGCCGTCGAACTCGATGCTGCCCGAGGTCGGCAGGTCGAGGGTGCCGAGGACGTGCAACAGGGTCGACTTGCCGACCCCCGACTTGCCGACCACCGACACCATGTCGCCCGGTGCCAGGTCGAGGTCCACGCCACGCAGGATCTCGAGGCGATGGCCGTGGTGTTCGAACACCTTGCCGAGACCGCGAACGGAGACGCGCGCCCCCCCGGCCCGGGCCGGACTATCGCTTTGATCTCGGGAAGTTCGCTCGGGCTCGGACATGGTCGACGAAAGGTGCGCCACCTTACTCGTGGGCGGGGGTGCTGTCAACGAACCCCGGGGGGCGAAGAGGTCCATGGGTTCGCAGGCTTCGACCGCGTCGACCGGCGTCGGGTTGCCCCCTGAAGGCATCTTTTGTACGGTCCCTGCATGAGGCGCATTGCCGGGGTGTGGGGGCTGGCCGCGCTGGCGCTGACGCTGGGCGTGGGGTGCAAGAGGAAGCAGGGAGGTGGCGGCGGGAGCGGGACCGGCTCTGGCACCGGTGCAGGGTCGGCGACCACGGCCGACGCCGCGCCCGCGGCCGCGCTGAAGCCGACCGATCTGCCCGAGCTGCCGGCCGCGGCGGCGCTGCCGGCGCCGCCGGTGTTCCTGAACGCGCCCCCGGAGAACGCGGACAACCCGACCACGCCCGAGAAGGTGGCGCTGGGGTATCTGCTGTTCTTCGACAAGCGGCTGGCCGGGGACGGCTCGATGCCGTGCGAGGGCTGCCACCACCCCGACAAGGGCTGGTCGTCGGGGGCGGCGCTCGACGCCAAGGTGGGCGGCGCCATGAACAAGCGCAACGCGCCCACCATGCTGAACCTCGGCTATCACACCGCGCTGTACTGGGACGGGCGCAAGCCGACCATCGAGGCCACCGTCGAGGCGGCCTGGCAAGGCCAGCTCGGCGCCAAGGACAAGGAGGCCGAGATCGCGGCGGCCCTCAACGCGGTGCCGGTGTATCGCGCCCACTTCTGGCGCGCCTTCGGCCAGGACGCCGACCAGGCCACCATCGTGAAGGCGCTGGCAGCGTTCCTGCGCGTGCTGACCGCAGGGGACGCGCCCTGGGACAGGTACGAGAAGGGCGACAAGGCCGCCGTCAGCGAGGACGCCGTCAAGGGCTTCGAGCTGTTTCGCAGCGCCGGGTGCGCGGCCTGTCACACGCCGCCGCTGTACTCCGACATGATGTTCCACCAGGTCGGGATCGGCTGGGACAGGCCCGAGGACAGGCGCGACCACGGCCGCAAGGACAAGACCGAGGCCAGGGCGGACGACGGCAAGTGGAAGACCCCACCGCTGCGCAACGTCGCGCTGACGGCGCCGTACTTCCACGACGGCAGCGTGGCCACGCTGGACGCCGCCATCGACGTCATGCTGGCGGGCGGCGCCAACCTCGGCAAGGTCGACAACCTGGACGAGAAGATGGAGGAGGTCGCGCTGAAGCCGGCCGAGAAGCAGCAGCTCCGGGCCTTCCTCGAGGCGCTGACCGGCACGCCGACGTTCACGACCGCGCCGACCCTGCCCTGACCTGCCCCGCTCTCAATCGTTGCGGAGACCGTCGACCGGACGCAGCCCGGCGGCGATCCAGGACGGGTACAGGGTGGCGATGAAGCTGATCGCGAGCGCCGCGCCGGCCACGGCCAGGACGGCCAGCGGCTCCATGGCGACCGGCAGCTTGTCGATGTAGTAGACCTCGGCGTCGAGCGGCAGCCCGACCTCCTTCAGGTACACGCAGGCGCCGACCCCGAACGAGACCCCGCCCAGCATCCCGATCAGGCCGATGTAGACGCCCTGGTACATGAAGGTGCGCAGCACCGAGCCATTGGACGCCCCCATCGACTTCAGGATGGCGATCTCGCGCTGCTTCTCGACCACCACCATGATGAGGTTGGAGATGATCGAAAACGATGCCACCAGGATGATGATGGTGAGCACGATGAACATCGCGATCTTCTCGAGCTTGAGCGCCGAGAACAGGTTGCGGTTCAGCGTCTTCCAGTCCTGCACCTTGTACTCGGGGCCCAGGCGCGCCTCCAGCGCGGCGACCACCGGGCCGGTGCCCTCGATGGAGTTGGCCTTGATCTCGACGCCGGTGACCGCGGGATCGACGCCCTCGGCCTTGAGGCCGAGGAACGACTGCGCCACCGGCAACATGACGTAGACGTGCTTGGTGTCGTACTCGTACATGCCGCTGAAGAAGATCCCGGCGATGCGCACCGGGCGCGAGCTCGGCGAGGTGCGATCGATGTTCAGCGAGGGCAGCGTCGACACGATGGTCAGCTCGTCGCCGACCTCGACGTTGCCCAGGTTCTTGGCCAGCTCGCGTCCGATGATGACGCCGGGCAGCGTGGCCTCGGCGGGTGACGACAGCGGCGCCGGCTGCTGCAGCGGGCGGCCCAGCGGATCGTCCTTGTAGAGGTCGTCGAGCTCGGCCTCGGTCAGCTCGCCGCCGTCCGGGCCGCTGCCGTCGCCGGTCGCGGCCACGTCAACCTCGCCGTCACCGTCGGTGTCGGCGCCCGCGCCGTCGGCACCGGCGCCGTCGGCCCCGGCGCCATCCGCGGGCTCGAGCAGGGCGTCGCGCTGCTCGCGCGTCAGCACGCGCACCTCGGGGGTCTTGTCGCCCTTGGCGTCGGCTCCCGGCGCGGGGCTGGCGGCGGGCTCGGGCGTCGGCGTCGCCTCTTGCACGACCTCCTCCTCCTCGGGATCGGGCAGCAGCGGGCCGCCCTCCTCCCAGCCCGGCGGCGGCGACAGCGACTTCAGGACGTCCTCGGAGGTCACCCCCGCCGGCTCGACCAGGTTCTTGGCCAGGTCGCTGACCGCGCCCACGGTGCGCGGGTCGATGCCCTTGAGGATGACGCCCTGGTAGTTCGACGGCGACGACACCACGATCTCGGTCGACACGAAGGGCGACGCCGCGCGCACGCCGGCCACCTTGCGCGCCTCGGCGACCACGCGCTCGTAGTCGGTGAAGCGGCCATCGACGCGGCTGACCAGCACGTGGGCGTTGGAGCCCAGGATCTTCTTGCGCAGATCGACCGCGAAGCCGTTCATCACCGACAGCACGATGACCAGCGCGCCGGTGCCCAGGAACACGCCGTAGGTCGAGATGGTCGTGAAGATCGAGAAGAACAGCAGCAGCACGCCGAAGAAGCTGACCAGCACCCCGACGACCAGGAAGCCGCCGCCGATCAGCATGGTGATGCGCTGCCAGTTCAGCTCGCCGGCCTGGCGCAGAAGGCCCGGCGCCAGGTACACGCCGACGCCCGCCGCCGCCGTCAGCAGCATCAGCACCACGGCCCCCGCGGTGCGCCGCCGTTGCGCCGACAGCCACAGCCCGAGCTGTGCCAGCAGCAGCGCGCCCACGCCGATCTCCAGCGTCCACCACCACTTGTGCAGCCACTGGTAGGGCCCCGCCACCGGACCATCGAAGCCGCCCATGAACAGCGGCACATCGGGCGGCGCGTCGACCCACTGCTGCGCGGCGACGCTGACCACGATCCCGATCAGCGTCAGCGTGAGCCCCACCAGCAGCGTGGCCACGCGGCTGCGCCGGCCACCGTCGGTGAGGTAGCGCCAGGCGACGAAGCGCTCGAAGCCTTCGATCACTTCCCCTCGGGACGCATCAGCGGGAACAGGATGACGTCGCGGATCGAGGCCCGGTCCGCCAGCAGCATGGCCAGGCGATCGATGCCGATGCCCTCGCCCGCCGCCGGCGGCATGCCGAGCTCCAGCGCGCGGCAGTAGTCCTCGTCATAGTCCATGGTCTCCTCGGCCCCGTGCGCCTTGGCGCGCAGCTGCGCCAGGAAGCGCGCGCGCTGATCATCGGGGTCGTTGAGCTCGCTGAAGGCGTTGGCCATCTCGCGGCCGCCGATGTAGAGCTCGAAGCGGTCGCAGAACACCGGGTCGTCGTCCTTGCGTCGCGCCAGCGGCGACACCGCCAGCGGGAAGTCGGTCAGGAAGGTCGGCTGCACCAGGTCCTTCTCGGCGGTCTGCTCGAAGATCGCCATGCCGAGGCCCCCGGCGCGCTCGCGGCGCTCGTCCTCGCCCATGAAGCTGGCGATCTTGGTGGCGATCTGCTCGCGCGACTCCGGGCTGGCGACGAAGCGCTCGATCAGCGCGCGCGACGCCGCGTGCGGATTGGCCCCCGAGGCGCCGACCTCGGCCGCGGCGCGCATGGTCTCCTGCTCGTCGAGGGCCTCGACCAGCATGCGGCAGGCCTCGTCGGGGCGCACCCCGACGCGCACCGCGGCCAGCGCGGCGGCGACCGGATCCTCGAACACCACGTCGCTCTCGCCGGCGATCTCGGTGACCGCGCGCTTGACCGACAGCCGGCGCCAGGGCGGGCCGAGATCGATCTCGGTGCCCTGGTACATGATGCGGGTGCCGCCGCACAGCTCGCGCGCGAGGTGCGCGAACAGCTCCTCGGTCAGCGTCATGAGGTCGCTGAAGGTGGCGTAGGCCTGGTAGAACTCCAGCATGGTGAACTCGGGGTTGTGCGAGCGCGACAGCCCCTCGTTGCGGAAGTTGCGGTTGATCTCGTAGACGCGGTCGAAGCCGCCCACGACCAGGCGCTTGAGGTGCAGCTCGGGCGCGATGCGCATGTAGAGGTCGAGATCGAGCGCGTTGTGGTGCGTCCTGAACGGGCGCGCCGCGGCGCCGCCCAGGGTCAGGTGCATCATCGGAGTCTCGACCTCGAGGAAGTCGCGCGCGTCGAGGAAGCGCCGGATCATCGACACCATGCGCGAGCGCAGCCGGAAGGTGCGCGCGCTCTCGGCGTCGACCACCAGGTCGGCGTAGCGCTCGCGGTAGCGGCGCTCGACGTCCTTGATGCCGTGCCACGATGGCGGCAGCGGCCGCACCGCCTTGGTCAGGAACACGACCTCCTCGCTGAGCAGCGTCAGCTCGCCGGTCTTGGTCACGAAGCAGAAGCCGCGCGCGCCCAGGAAGTCGCCCACGTCGGCGCGCTTGAAGGCCTCGAAGGCGGCCTCGGGGACCTTGTCCTTGCGCACGTAGACCTGCAGCTCGCCGGCGCGATCACGCAGCTTGATGAAGGCGGCCTTGCCGAACGAGCGGTGCGCGACGATGCGCCCGGCGATGGCATAGCGCTCGTCGCCACGCAGCGGCGCGGGCTCGCGCGGGGGGTCTGCGGGCTTTTCGACGCTGTCATGCAGCGCGATGACCTCGACCGTGGTGTGCGTGGGCGCGAAGCCGTTGGCGAACGGGTTGACGCCGAGCTGGCGCAGCTCCTCGAGCTTCTTGCGCCGGTCGGCGATGACCCGGCTCTCGTCGTCGGCTCCGGCCCCTGCTGCCCCTGCCCCGTCCACCCCTGCTGCGCTGTCGTCGGTCGCCATGGCTAGTCCTTGTCGTCCTTGTCGGCGTCATCGCCGCCGTCCTTCACGCTGCCGGTGGCCTCGGCCAGCAGATAGCCGCGGATCAGTCCGTCGATGTCGCCATCCAGCACGGCGTCGACGTTGGAGAGCTTGGTCCCGGTGCGATGGTCGTTGACCAGCCGGTAGGGCGCCAGCACATACGACCGGATCTGGCTGCCAAACGAGATCGCCTTCTTGGTCGCCAGCATGCCCTTGATCTTCTCTTCCTGCTCCTTGCGGGCGCGCTCGTACAGGCGCGACTTCAGGACCTTCATCGCGAACGACTTGTTCTTGTGCTGCGAGCGTTCGTTCTGGCACGCCACCACGAGGCCGGTCGGCAAGTGGGTCAGGCGCACCGCGCTGTCGGTCTTGTTGACGTGCTGGCCACCCGCGCCCGACGACCGGTAGACGTCGACACGCAGATCCTCGGGCCGGATCTCGATCTCGATCTCCTGCTCGATGTCGGGGGTCACGAAGACCGACGCGAACGAGGTATGGCGCCGCGCGTTGGAGTCGAACGGCGAGATGCGCACCAGCCGGTGCACCCCGCCCTCGGCGCGCAGGTGGCCGAAGGTGTGATCTCCGCTGACGATGAAAGTGGTCGACTTGATGCCGGCCTCTTCACCGAACTGCTCGTCGACCAGCTCGACCTTCCAGCCCTGGCGCTCGCAGTAGCGCAGCAGCATGCGCAGCACCATCTGGGCCCAGTCTTGCGACTCGGTGCCGCCCGCGCCGGCGTTGACCTCGACGATGGCGTCGGCGGCGTCGTTGGGCCCCGACATCATGCGCCGGAACTCCATCTCGGCCAGCGCACGCTCGGTGCGCTCGGCGTCGGCGGTGGCCTCGCGCAGGGCGCCCTCGTCGGCGGCCTCGGCGGCCAGATCGACCATCACGGCGGCGTCATCGAGGCGACGCTTCTCGGCCTTCCAGCCGTCGACGAGCTTCGACAGCGACGCCTTCTCGCGCGACAGCTTCTGGGCGCGCTCCTGGTTCGACCAGAACTCGGGCGCGGTGGCGAGCGCCTCGAGCTTGTCTACCTCTTGCTGTTTGCCGTCGATGTCAAAGATGCCTCCCGAGCTCGCCCAGCTTGTCGGCGAGCCCGCGGATGCGGTTTCTGGTTGTCTTCACGGCAGCTTCGAACTCGGCGTCCATGCGCGACGTTCTAGCACAAGACGACCCGTGATAACGTTGGCTCATGAAGACGACCAAGGCTGCCAAGGTGCTGGGCGGGGTGCTGCTGGGTGTCTCGCTGATGACGCAGCTGGGCTGCGGCGGCGACGACGACGCGGTCACGGTGGACGCCGGCGCGGCCGACGCCAGCACCGCCATCCCCGATGGTGGCCCCATGCTGGACGGCCCCATCAGCTGCAACATCTCGGGCACCTACACGCTGGAGTCCATCTCCTGCGCAGGCACCGACATCACGGCCGCCTTCAAGGCGCGCATCCCGACCACCTCGGTCCTCATCACGGCCTCGGCCCAGGGCGGCTGCCGCGTGCAGCTGACCTACAGCTCGGGCGCCTGCCAGGAGGTCGAGCGCTTCACGGTCATCGGTCTGGGCAGCAACGTCACCGCGACCTACCAGGGCATCACCTCGTGCATGCCCGACATGTGCACCTTCGGCTCCGGCGACGCCCCCTGCATGGTCGGCGATCGCGCGGGCGCACACACCGGGGTCAGCATCGCCTTCGAGGGCGCCAAGCTGCGCATCAACGAGCCGACCTCGGGCCTGTGCCAGGGTCAGGCCGTCTCGGTCCTGCTCAACCGCTGACCCCGGCGTCGCCGGCGGCGTCGGCCCCGATCGCGGGGGCGGCGTCGACGTCGGGCCGATCCAGCCCCTGATCCCCGTGGGCGCGTGGGTCCTCCAGGGGCTCGAGGTGGGTGAATACCGTGGTGCGCGGGTGGGTGGCGCGCAGCTCGGCCTCCAGGCGCTCGCACAGGTCGTGGCCGCGCTCGACGGTCCAGGCGCCGGGGACCAGGACGTGCACCGTGATGAAGATGCGCATGCCGGCCTGCCGGGTCTTGAGCGCGTGCCAGCTGGCGCCGTCGTGGCGATAACGGTCGAGGATCGCCTCCAGCGCGGCGCGATCCTTGGCCGACACCGCGACGTCGAGCAGCCCGTTGCCCGAGCGGTACAGCAGCACGGCCCCGACGCGCACGATGTTGGCCGCCACCGCCAGCGCCACCACCGGATCCAGCCAGCGCCAGCCGGTCACCCAGACCAGCCCCAGGCCGACCACGACGCCGGCCGAGGTCCACACGTCGGTGAGCAGGTGGTGGCCGTCGGCCTCCAGCACGATCGAGCCGTGGCGCTTGCCACCGCGCAGCATGACCAGGGCCACCGCGAGGTTGATCAGCGACGCCAGCACCGAGATGGCGAGGCCGAGGCCGACCGACTGCACCGGCGCTGGAGTGACGAGGCGACGCACCGCGGTGACGCCGATGGCCAGCGCGGCGACCAGGATCAGCGCGCCTTCGACCCCGCTGGAGAAGTACTCCGCCTTGCCGTGGCCGAACTCGTGATCCTCGTCGGCGGGGCGCGCCGCGATGGTCAGGGCCCACAGCGCGACCACCGCCGCGACCAGGTTGACCAGCGACTCCATGGCGTCCGACAGCAGGCCCACCGACCCGGTCAGCAGCCAGGCCCCGGCCTTGAGCCCCATCGTGGTCAGCGCGGCCGCGATGGACAGCCAGGCGTAGCGCTGCAGGCGCGCTGGCTCCATGGCGGTCCCTAGTTGGGCGCCTTGGGCGGGGTCGCCGGCGACGGCTCGCCACCGGTGGGCTGCCCCGGGGTGGGCGCGTGCTCGCCCGAGACCCGACCGGCGCGCCGCAGCCGATCGGTGGGCACGCCGTCCTGGGCGAAGCCGACGGCATAGTTGCCGGTGAAGCAGGCGTCGCAGAAGCCGCGGCCGCCGGGGGCCCCGACCGCCCGCATCAGCCCCTCGGGTGACAGGTAGGCCAGGCTGTCGGCGGTGATGTAGCGCGCGATCTCATCGACGCTGTGCGACGCCGCGATGAGCTCGGAGCGCGTCGGGGTGTCGATGCCGTAGTAGCAGGGGTGCGTGGTCGGCGGCGACGAGATGCGCACGTGGACCTCGCGCGCGCCGGCGGAGCGGATCATCTTGACGATCTTGCGCGAGGTGGTGCCGCGCACGATGGAGTCGTCGACCACGATGACGCGCCTCCCCTCGAGCACCTCGCGCACGGCGTTGAGCTTGAGCTTGACGCCGAAGTGGCGGATCGACTGCTGCGGCTCGATGAAGGTGCGCCCGACATAGTGCGAGCGGATGAGGCCCATGTCGTAGGGGATGCCGCTCTCGCGGGCATAGCCGATGGACGCCGCCACCCCGGAGTCGGGCACCGGGATGACGATGTCGGCGGAGACGCCGTGCTCACGCGCCAGCTCGCGCCCCATCTGCTCGCGCGAGCGGTACACGCTGCGCCCATTGACCACCGAGTCGGGGCGCGCGAAGTAGACGTGCTCGAACACGCACGACTTGGGCTGCGCGGGCTGGAAGGGCTTGAGCGAGCGCATGCCGGCCTGGTCGACGACGACGATCTCGCCGGGCTCGAGCTCGCGGATGTACTCGGCCTCGATGAGGTCGAAGGCGCAGGTCTCGGACGCGAACACGAAGGCGTCCTTGAGCCGCCCCATGACCAGGGGGCGGAAGCCGTGCGGATCACGCACCGCCATGAGCTTGTTCTCGGTCAGAAACAGCGCCGAGTAGGCGCCCTCGACCTGGGCCAGCGCGCGCGTCAGCCGCTCGGGCGAGTCGCCGCCGCTCTCGCGCGCCAGCAGGTGCACGATGACCTCGGTGTCGGACGAGGTCACGAAGATGGAACCCTGGCGCTCCAGGCTGCGGCGCACCTCGAGGGCGTTGACCAGGTTGCCGTTGTGAGCCACCGCGATCGAGCCGTGCTGGTACTCGACCGAGAACGGCTGGGCGTTGCGCAGCTCCGAGCTGCCCGCGGTGGAGTAGCGCACGTGGCCGATGGCGTTCGAGCCCGGGACCCGGGCCAGGGTCTTCTGGTCGAAGGCCTCGCCGACCCGGCCCATGTGGCGGGTCGCATACATCTTGCCGCCGTGCGTCGAGACGATGCCGGCGGACTCCTGGCCCCGGTGCTGCAGCGCATGGAGTCCGAGATAAGCGAGGTTGGAGGCCTCACTATGGCCATAGACGCCGAAGATTCCGCACATCTGGGACCTCTTCTAGCACGTTTCGGTCCGCAGCGGGCTTCGTGCGCGGTGTGACCACGGTCATGCTGGGCCTGCTGAATGCTGCTATGATTGCGAGGCTGTCCATGAGGTCTACATCGATGCGGAGCAGACGCTGGTGGGGCGTCGGGGTCGCCTTGGCCTTGGCCCTGGCCGTCGGCGCGGGGTCGGCGTCGGCACAGTTCATCCCCAATCCGGGTGCGCCAGGCGATCCCTATGGCGCGCCGACCACACCGGGTGCGCCGGTCGCGCCGGTGACGCCGTTCTCGCAGGCGCCGGTCGGCCCCGGCTTCGCCACCCCGCCGCCACCCCCGGTCGAGGCGCCCGCGCCCCGCCCGCAGCCGCAGCGCAAGGGCTTCACCGCCGGGGTCGGGGTCGGGGTCACGGCGCTGAGCGGCGAGCAGGACGGCATCGACCTCGAGGCTGGCACCGCGATGACGCTGTCGGGGCAGCTTGGCATGTATGCCTTCCCGCGCCTGGCGCTGCTGGCGACCGCCGACCTGATCCGCTTCGGCAAGAGTGACGGCTCGGGTGACGACAGCGCCCAGCAGGTGGTGATCGGCCTGGCTGCGCAGCTGCACTTCGGGCGGCGCTCGTGGCTGCGCGCGGGGGTCGGCAGCGCCAGCTGTGATGGCTGCGCCAGCGCCGACGGCGGCGCGTTCTCGCTGGCGGTCGGCGTCGATCTGCAGACGCTGCGTCGGTCGGCAATCACGATGGCGCTGCAGTATCAGAGCGCGAAGTATGACCACGACGGCGACGACCTGAGACTCGACAGCCTCGGCATCAGCATCGGCCTGCAGGGCTTCTAGGACCCAAGGAGAGGGAAACCACCATGAAGACACGGCACATTGTCCTGGCCAGCCTCGGCGTCCTGACCCTGCTCGGCGGTGTGGCCAGCGCGCAGTACGGCAGCCCCTATGGCCAGAGCGGCTACGGCCAGGGCGGCTACAACCAGCCCAACCCGCCGCCGCCCAACTACCAGGTGCAGCAGCCGCCGCCGTACTACGCGCCGCCGCCGCAGCCGTACTACCAGCAGCCGCCGCCGCCCGACTCGTACTATGGCCACCCCGAGACCTACAAGCCGTCGCGCGACGGCCTCACGGTGGGCTTCTCGCTGGGTCTCGGCGCGGTCAGCTTCTCGGACGGCGGCTCGCGCTCGGATGGCTATGGCGGCGTGGCCGGCGGCTTCTTCATCGGGGCCTACCTGTCGCCGCAGATCGCGCTGCTGTTCGACGGCGAGGCCACCAGCTTCCGCGTCGGTAACTACCAGGACGACGCCTTCTTCACCCAGGCCATCGGCACCGTCGCGGTCAAGGTGCACCTGGGCGACAAGGTCTGGGTCAAGGGCGGCCTGGGCTTCGCGCAGCTGTCGTACGAGGACAACTTCGGCAGCGCCGAGTCGGAGCCCGGCGGCGCCGTCATGGTGGGCGCCGGCATCGAGCTGTGGCAGCGTCGCAAGATGTCGGTCGACGTGTCGTTCAACGGCGCCGTGGGCTCGTACGACACCGGCAACCGCGACCGCGCCACGGTGACCAACGGCGCGGTCCTGGTCGGGTTCAACTGGTTCTGACCTTCGGTCAGAACCAGTTGTCCGTCTCCGTCTCCGCTGGTTCTGCTCTCGTCCGGCTCCACCTCGTCCTCCACTGCCTTTTTTCCCTTTCCCTCGCCTGACCGCTACACTGCCCCTGGCATGACACAGGGGCGCGACGCATTCGTCACACGGTGGGGGATCTGGCTCTTTGCCTTCGGATACTTTGCCGCATACGTGCCCTACTCGGTCCTGAGCAAGATGGCCACCGATGGCCTGCTGCCGGGGATGCACGCGGGCAAGGGTCTCCACCCGCTGGCCATCCAGGCCATGATGACCTGCGGCAGCGTGATCACCGCCTACGCCTTCATCACCGCGATGGGCTGGTGGAAGTACGCCACCCGCGGGCCCTGGGGGCTGCCGCGGCCGCAGTGGTTCACGCTGGTGTCGGGGCTGTGCGCCTCGGTCCAGATCATCACCACCACGCTGGCCTACACCTTCCGCGGCGTCACCATCGCGCTGGTCATGCTGTTCCTGCGCGGCGGCGTGCTGGTGATCGCGCCCGTCGTCGACCTCCTGCACAAGAAGCGCAAGGTGCACTGGACCTCGTGGCTGGCCTCGGTGCTCAGCCTGGCCGCGCTGGTGGTCACGGTGGCCGACTCGTTCGGCAAGGGTGACGGCCTGCCCGGCCTGCTCATCCTCAACATCGTGGCCTACCTGACGGTGTACTTCTTCCGCCTGCTGTTCATGAGCGGGCGCGCCAAGAGCGCCGACCCCGACCTCAACAAGCGCTTCTTCGTCGAGGAGCAGATGGTGGCGGCGCCGGGCCTCCTTGTGCTGCTGGTCATCTTCGGCCTCATCGGCTACCAGCTGGGGCCGGGCGCGGTGCTGCACCGGATCTGGGACGGCTTCACCCTGGTGCCGCGTACCGACTTCCTGTGGTGGCTGGTGCTGGCGGGCGCGCTGTCGACCGGGACCGGGATCTTCGGCACCCTGATCTTCCTCGATCAGCGCGAGACCACCTACACGGTGCCCATCAACCGCGCCTCCAGCATCCTGGCCGGCCTGCTGGCCACGCTGTGGCTGCATGAGGCCTTTGGTCAGAAGATGATCAAGTCGCCGGAGTGGATCGGCGCGGGCCTCATCATCATCGCCATCGTGGTGCTGATGATGAGACCGGCGCCGAAAAAGCCCGCCTAGCGGGCTCGCTTCGCGGCTTCGAGGTGGCTACAGGCGGGCGATGCTGATGGCGAGGTGGGCGACGGTGACGATCCCCGAGGCGTACAGGTACGCCAGCACGCCCTCGATCTTGAACCACTTGATCCAGCGGTTGGTCAGGTACAGCAGCACGCCGTTGGCCAGGAAGGGCACGATCAGCATGGCCAGCCCGAAGGTGAAGAAGGCCGCCACCGTGGCCGGGATCTTGAGGACGAACGACAGCAGCCAGTACAGCCCGAAGTTCAGCCCCGCGAAGGCGCCGACCACCAGGGGCCAGGCCCACTTCTTGGTGATGCGCATGCGCCCCTTGGGCACGTACTTGATCGCAAAGAAGAAGGCGACCCCGAAGATGAGGATACGCAGGAGCAACTTCGCCATGAAGACGTTCATCCGACCCTCCGACTAGGTCAGATCGTAGCATGGCGTGGCAGCCGCGCTAGCCAGGGATCTCAGCCACCCCGCTGGGCCACCGCGACCAGCCCTGGCAGGAGCTGCTCCTGGGAGGTGCTGGCGGTCGCGGGCAGCTCGAAGCGGCGCTGCAGGTAGAGCACATCGACCCAGCGCCCCAGCTTGAACACGGCGCTGGCCAGCCGGCCGGACGGGGTGAAGCCGGCGCGCTCGTGCAGCCGCAGGCTGGCGCCGTTGTCGGAGGTGATGACCGCGATCACCGAGTGGTAGCCGCGCCGCGGCACCTCGACCAGCAGCGCCTCCAGCAAGAGCTTGCCGACCCCGTGGCCGCGATGGCTGTCGGCCACATAGACCGAGTCGTCCACCGTGTAGCGGTAGCCCGGGCGGGCGTGGAAGCGGTTGAGCGCGGCGAAGCCCACCACCCCGCCAGCCTCGCCGCCGGCCTCGGCCACCAGCACGGGCAGGCCCTGGGCCGCGTGGTCGTCGAACCAGCGCGTGCGCGCCACCAGGGTCTGCGGCTCCTCGTCGGCGGTGGCCGTCGAGCACAGCACCTCGTGGTTGTAGATCGCCAGGATCCGGGGCAGGTCGGCGCGCTGAGCTGGGCGAATCCGCATGCTCCCACCATGCGGGGGGCCGGTTTCGCCCAGGTTACGGCGGGCTCTGGCTACTCGGCGACGCGGGCGAAGCCGCGATGGAAGGCGGCGCCGAGGTCGGCCAGCGGGACGTCCACGACCACCGCGCGCGCGCCCCCGGCCGGGCCCAGCTCGACCGACAGGCTGCTGCCGCCCACGGTGCCCAGCGTCAGCGCCGGCGCGCCCAGGTCGGAGGCCAGCTCGGCCAGCCGGGGCAGGTCGTCGGGTCGCACCGTGACCACGATCCGCGAGGCCCCCTCCGAGAACAGCCAGTGGTCGGCGCGCAGCGGGGTCGCGGCCTGGATCCTGGCCCCGATGGGCGTCGGCCCGGTCAGGCAGCACTCGGCCAGGCCGATGGCCAGGCCACCCTCGGACAGATCATGCGCGCTCTGCAGCAGGCCCGCGCGGGCGGCGTCCAGGGTCAGGCGCTGCACCGTCAGCTCCAGCGCCTCGTTCAGGCGTGGCACCGCGCCGGCGACCTTGCCGTGCACGACCTCGAGGAACTCGGAGCCGCCCAGCTCGTCGGTCATCAGGCCGAGCAGCACGATGGCGTCGCCGGCGCGCTGGAAGCCCTGGGTCAGCGGCGGCCGCGCGGTGAGGTCGTCGATGAGGCCGACGATGCCGACGGTCGGCGTCGGGTAGATCGCCTTGCCGTCGGTCTCGTTGTACAGGCTGACGTTGCCCGACACCACCGGGATGTCGAGCTCGCGGCACATGTCGCTGAGGCCGCGCACACACTCGACGAACTGCCACATGATCTCGGGCTTCTCGGGGTTGCCGAAGTTCAGGCAGTCGGTCACCGCCAGCGGCTGCGCCCCGACACACACCAGGTTGCGTGCACACTCGGCAACCGTGAGCCGGGCGCCCTCGTAGGGATCGAGGTAACACAGGCGGCTCGGGCAATCGACCGCCAGCGCGAGCCCCTTCTGGCGACCGTCGGGGGCGACCACGCGGACCACCGCGGCGTCGGCGGCGCCGGGGCGGATCACGGTGCCGTCCTGCACCATGTGATCGTACTGGCGATAGACCCACTCCTTGGAGGCCACGGTGGGCGAGCCGAGCACGGCGAGCAGGGCCGCGGCCAGGTCGGCCGGCGTCGGCAGCGTGCGCGGATCGAAGGCCTGCAGCTCGTCGAGGTAGGTCGGACGGCTGCGCGGGCGGTCATACTTGGCGCCCTCGGACAGCGGCTCGATGGGCAGGTCGACGTAGGTGGTGTCGTGGGCACGCAGCACGATCCGCCCCGAGTCGGTGACCCGCCCGATGACGGCGCAGTCGAGGTCCCACTTCTCGAAGATGGCCAGCGCCTCGGCCTCGCGGCCGCGCGCCACCACCATGAGCATGCGCTCCTGGCTCTCCGACAGCATGACCTCGTAGGGCACCATGCCGTCCTCGCGCAGCGGCACCTGGTCGAGATCCAGCTCGATCCCGCTGCCCGCGCGCGCCGCCATCTCGACCGACGACGAGGTCAGCCCGGCGGCGCCCATGTCCTGGATGCCGATGAGCAGGTCGGGCACCGCCATCAGCTCCAGGCAGGCCTCGAGCAGCAGCTTCTCGGTGAAGGGATCGCCGACCTGGACGCGCGGGCGGTGGCCCTCCTTGCCGGCCTCGAACTCCGATGACGCCAGCAGCGAGGCGCCGTGGATGCCGTCGCGCCCGGTCTTGGAGCCGACGTAGAGCACCGGATTGCCGAGACCACTGGCGGTGCCGAGGAAGATCCGGTCGGCGCGCGCCAGCCCCAGGGTGAAGGCGTTGACCAGGATGTTGCCGTCATAGGCGGCGTGGAACTGCACCTCGCCGCCCACCGTGGGCACGCCGATGCAGTTGCCATAGTGGCCGATCCCGGCGACCACGCCGTCGACCAGGTGGCGCGTGCGCGGATGGTCGGGGCGCCCGAAGCGCAGCGAGTTCAGGTTGGCGATGGGGCGCGCGCCCATGGTGAAGACGTCGCGCAAGATCCCCCCGACCCCGGTGGCGGCGCCCTGGAAGGGCTCCACGAACGAGGGGTGGTTGTGCGACTCCATCTTGAAGACCGCGGCCTGGCCGTCGCCGATGTCGATGACGCCGGCGTTCTCGCCGGGGCCCTGGATGACCCTGGTGCGCGCGGTGGTCCTGGTCGGCAGCTTGCCGAGGTGGATGCGCGAGGACTTGTACGAGCAGTGCTCGGACCACATCACCGACACGATGCCGAGCTCGGTGTATGACGGCGTGCGGCCGAGGAAGCCGAGGACGCGCTGGTACTCCTCGGCGCTGAGGCCGTGCTCGCGGGCCAGCTGGGGCGTGACCTCGGGCTGCGGGCGCTTGATCAGGGTCTTCCTGGCGATGGCGCTCACGCGCAGCCTCCCGCGGCGAAGGCGCCGAGCACGGTGTCGAAGAGCGCGCGGCCGTCAGCCGAGCCGAGCAGGGTCTCGCAGGCGCGCTCCGGGTGCGGCATCAGGCCGACCACGTTGCCGGCGGCGTTGCAGGTGCCGGCGATGGCGGCGCTGGAGCCGTTGGGGTTGGCGTCGTCGTCGAGCGCGCCGGCCGCGGAGACATAGCGGAAGATGACGCGCCCGGTGCGCTCGAAGGCGGGCAGATCGGGGTGCACGAAGCGGCCCTCGGCGTGCGCGATGGGCATGCGCAGGACGCGGCCGGCGAGGCCGCGCGAGAACGGCGTGCCCTGCCCCTCCACCTTCACGTGGACGTCCTTGCACACGAACTTCAGCGAGGCGTTGCGCGTCAGGGCGCCCTCGAGCAGGCGCGCCTCGGTCAGGATCTGGTAGCCATTGCAGATGCCCAGCACGGGGCCGCCGCGCTCGGCGAAGGCGCGCACCGCGGCCATGATGGGGCTCTGCGCGGCCATCGCGCCGGCGCGCAGGTAGTCGCCATACGAGAAGCCGCCGGGCACGATGACACAGTCGGTGGCGGGCGGCAGCTCGCGGTCCTTGTGCCAGGCCAGGCCGCCGGGCTGGCCGAGGACATCGACGACCGCGTGCACCGCGTCCTGGTCACAGTTGGAGCCCGGGAAGCGGACCACCGCGAAGTTCACGCGCGGGCCCCGACTTCGATGCGGTAGTCCTCGATGACGGTGTTCGACAGCAGGCGCTCGCACATCTCGCCGAGGCGCTTGCGCGCGGCCGCCTCGTCGGGGGCGTCGAGCTCGAGCTCGATGAACTTGCCGATGCGGGCGTCGCCGACCTCGTCGAAGCCGAGGCCGCGCAGCGAGCGCGACACCGCCTGGCCCTGGGGATCCAGCACGCCGCGCTTGAGGGTCACATAGACCTTGGCAGACAGCTTCATCGGTTGGCCTCGAAAAAGGCGCGCAGACTCTTCTCGACGCGCTTCTGTGGCTCGGCCCAGTCGGGCACGAAGGGGGTTCCGGTCAAGAGCTCGAAGGCCTGGATGTAGCGCCGCGCCGCCTCGATGCGCACCCCATCGTCCATCACCGGCGGGTCGCCCTCGCCGCGGTAGCCGTGATCCACGAACCAGCGCCGGACATACTCCTTGTCCAGCGCGCGCGGCTCCTTGCCGGCGGCGGTCAGCGCAGCGTAGTCGTCGGCGTACCAGTAGCGCGACGAGTCGGGGGTGTGGATCTCGTCGATGAAGACCAGCCGGCCGTCCCGGGTGCGCCCGAGCTCGTACTTGGTGTCGACCAGGATGAGGCCGCGCGAGGCGGCCCACTTCTGCCCGAAGGCGAACAGCTCGAGCGCCATCCTGGCCGCGGCGTCGAAGTCCTCGGCGGTGACCCAGCCCTCGGAGATGAGCTCCTCGCGCGAGCCGTTCTTGTCATGCTCGCCGGGTGGCGCCTTGGTGGTCGGCGTGATGATGGGGTGCGGCAAGGCCTGGTTCTTGGTCAGCCCCTCGGGCAGCTGGTTGCCGCAGAAGCTGCGCACGCCGCGCTCGTAGTTGTACCAGATCGACGTCGTGGTCACGCCGGTCATGTAGGCGCGCACGATCATCTCCACGCGCAGCGGCGTGGCCTCGTGCGCGACCGTGACCGCGGGATCGGGCGCCGCGATGAAGTGGCTGGGCGCGATGGCCGCGGTCTTGCCGAACCACCACGCCGACAGCTGGTTGAGCACCTGGCCCTTGAACGGGATGGTGCCCAGCACGCGATCGAAGGCGCTGATACGGTCGGTCGCGATGATGATGCGGCGGCCGGCGGCGGCGTCGATGTAGCAGTCGCGCACCTTGCCCTGGTAGCGCTCGCCGAAGCTGGACGGCAGCTCGACCTTGAAGAGAGTGCGATCGAGGTGGCCGCGGATGGCGTCGTTGGGGATCACGCGAGGCTCCTTGGCTGTGGCTGCGGCTGTGAGGTGGCGGACCGGACGGCGAAGGCGCGGGCGAACATGGCGTCCGCGTGGCGCAGGTGGTGCGTCAGATCGAAGCAGGCGTCGAGGCTGGCGGCGTCGAGGCGCCCGGTGATGTCGGGATCGGCGCCGAGGCGGGCGCGGAAGGCCGGGCCAGCCGGGTCGGCGTGCGCGGCCATGGCGTTCTTCTGCACCAGCTCGTAGGCCTTCTGGCGCGGCAGGCCGGTGCGCACCAGGGCCAGCATGACGCCCTCGGAGAAGCACAGGCCGCGGGTGTGCTCGAGGTTCTTCAGCATGGCCTCGGGCTTGACCACCAGGCCGTCGACCAGCGCGGTGGTGCGGCGCAGCATGAAGTCGCACAGGATGGTGGCGTCGGGCAGCGCGACGCGCTCGACCGAGGAGTGCGAGATGTCGCGCTCGTGCCACAGGGCGACGTTCTCGTAGCCGGCGCCGGCGTAGGCGCGCAGCAGCCGGGCCAGGCCGGTCAGGTTCTCCGACAGGATGGGGTTCTTCTTGTGCGGCATCGCCGAGCTGCCCTTCTGGCCCTTGCCGAAGGACTCCTCGAGCTCGCCGACCTCGGTGCGCTGGCCGTGGCGGACCTCGAGCGCGATGCGCTCGACGGCGCAGCCGACCAGGGCCAGCGCCGACAAGAGCTCGGCGTGGCGATCGCGCGCCACGACCTGGGTCGCGATGGTCTCGGGGGCGAGGCCCAGGCTGCCCAGCGCGGCGGCCTCGATGGCCGGGGTCAGGTTGCCGTAGTTACCGACCGCGCCGGCGATCTTGCCGACCGCGATGGCGGCGCGCGCGGCGACCACGCGGGTACGCGCGCGGGCGACCTCGGCGTGCAGGCCGGCCAGCATCAGGCCGAACGTCGTCGGCTCGGCGTGGATGCCGTGCGAGCGCCCGATCATGGGGGTCAGCTTGTGCTCGGCGGCACGGCGCGCCAGCGCGGCCAGCAATTCGTCGAGGTCGGTCAGGATCTCGTCGCTGGCCTCGCACAGCTGCAGCGCGGTCGCGGTGTCGAGGACGTCGGACGAGGTCATGCCGAGGTGCAGCCAGCGCGCGGGCTCGCCGGCCAGCTCCTCGACGTGGGTCAGGAAGGCGATGACGTCATGGCGCGTGGTGCGCTCGATGTCGAGGATGCGTGCCGGGCTGAGGCGGCCCTTGGCGCGCGCGATGACGGCGTCGGCGCTGCCGGCGGGGACCCGGCCGTCGGCCTCCATGGCGCTGCACGCGGCCAGCTCGACGCGCAGCCAGAGGTCGAAGCGATGCTGATCGCTCCACAGTGCCGCGAGCTCGGGACGCGCGTAGCGTTCGATCATGTGCGCCCGTGGTACCAGAGCCCGAGCGGCGCCACAAGCCCCTCGCAAGCGCCCGAGATCGTGAGGCAGATTCGTGGGAACCCGGGGACCCGCGGCGTAGTCTCAGAGCCATGCCGAATCTGCGCAGGGTCAGCCGTGTGGGGTCGTGGGGCAGCGCGGGCGTCGCCAGGGTGGGGCTCGCGATGGCGGTGGCGGTCGCCGGGCTGGCGGGCGGCCGGGCCGCGCGCGCCGATGCCCTCGAGGCGACGCTGAAGCAGCCGCTGTTCGAGGTCTCGCACTCGGTCGACGTCAGCATCGACGACGGGGTCGCGGTCTACAAGGTGCAGCGGGTGTTCGCCAACCCGGGCACCATCGCCGACGAGGTCAACCTCGACATCGATCTGCCATACGGTGCTGCCGCCACGGGGCTGCGCATCCGGGCCCGCGACGTCTGGTACGCCGGCGAGCTGATGGAGGCCCAGAAGGCGGCCGAGCTGTATCACGAGCTGACCGGCCTGGGCGCCTGGGAGCCCAAGGACCCCGCCCTCTTGCAGTGGGTCTGGGCCGACAAGCTGCACCTGCAGATCTTCCCGGTCATGCCCGGCGGCACCAGCACGGTCGAGTACACCCTGACGGTGCCCACGCGCTACCAGGGCGGACACGTCTTCGTGTCGTATCCGCGGCTGTCCCGCACCGCGCAGGCGGGGCTGGCGGTGCCGGTGCTGCGGCTGCGCCCGGCCTGGGGGGATGCGCGCACCGCGGTGGTGATCGACGGTGTGCGCGCGGCGCCCGACGCGCCCCTGGTGCTGGCGGCGCCGGTGGAGCCCGCGTGGGCTGGCGCCATCGAGCGCGACGCCAGCGCCAGCTATGTGGCCAGCGTGATCGACGTGCCGGCCAGCGCGGCCACCAAGGGGCCGTTCACCACCGCCAAGGTGACCCTCGAGCTGGAGCACACCTACAAGGGCGACGTGCGCATCGAGCTCGTGACCCCAAGCGGCAAGGCCATCGCGATCTTCAACCAGACCGGCAGCGGGGACACCGATGTGCGCGGGACCTTCCCGGTCAAGCTGCCCGCGGCCGAGGCCGGCGCCGGGGTGTGGCGCCTGGTGGTGTCGGACCATGTCGCGCGCGACGCCGGCACGCTGGCGCGCTGGTCGCTGGAGCTGCCGGGCCCCAAGGGCGACAAGAAGGCGCAGAGCTTCAGCGCGCTGGACACGCCGCTGTTCGTGCCCGACGCGCCCGAGAACGAGTCCGACGCGGGTGTCGCGGTGATGCAGCTCGAGCCGCCCAAGATCGACGTGGTGGCGGCGCGGCTGGGGCGCGTGGTGGCGTCGGACAAGCACGCCTTCCTGCGCCTGGAGCTCGACACCGCGCCGGTGCTGCGCGCGCTGCCCAAGCGGGCCCAGGTCGTCTTCGTGGTCGACGCGTCGCACTCGATGGGCGAGGCGGGGATCACGGCGCAACTCCGGCTGGCGCGGGCGTACCTGGCGCACGTGCCCGACGCCGAGGTGCAGCTGGTGGCATACCGGCGCCGCGCCGAGGCGCTGAGCCCGGGCTTCGTCAGCGCCACCAAGCTGGACGCGCTGCTGGCGGCGCTGCGCAAGGACAAGCGGCTGGAGCCAGGCAACGGCAGCGCGCTCGAGGAGGGCGCGCGGGTGGCGGCCGAGCAGCTCAAAGGGCGCGCGGGTGAGCGGCGCATCGTGCTGCTGACCGACGCGCTGCTGCGCAAGAGCTTCGATCAGGCGGTGGCGCTGAAGGCGCTGGCCAAGGCGCCCGCGGGCACCGTGGTGCACCTGGTCGAGCCCTCGGTGGACGGCGACAGCGCCGAGCTGACGCGCAAGGACGACCACACCCTGGCCGCGCTGGCCAGCAAGAACCATGGCATCGCGGCGACCATGGCGGGCCTGGTGGAGGCCAGCGACAAGGCGGTGGTGGCCGAGGTGCTGGGGCTGGTGCGGCCCATCCGCATCGACCACTTCAAGGCCAGCGCCAAGGGGCTGGGGGACGCCAGGCTGGACGCACCGGATCCGCTCAAGGAGGGCGACGGGGCGCGCACCATGCTCGGCCTGGCGTCGGCGCCGTCGGAGGTGGTGCTGAGCGGACAGATCTGGGGCGATCCGTGGAAGCGCGTGGTCAAGGTCGATGGCGCGTTCTCGAAGGCGACGGCGGCGTTCGTGTTCGGCGAGGACGAGCACCACGACCTCAGCGACGCCGAGATGATGAAGGTGGCCATGTTCGGGCGCGCGGTGTCACCGGTGACGTCATACCTGGCCACCGAGCCGGGGGTGCGGCCGTCGACCATCGGGCTCGACCGCGACATGCTGGGCGCGGGGGGCACCGGCTCGGGCTCCGGCATGGGCTACGGCGGTGGCTCGGGCCGGGTGCGCCGGCCGCCCAGCCTGTACGCGCTGGTCAACGCCGGCGCCAAGAAGTGCATCGAGAAGGCCGCGGGCACCCTGCCGCAAGGCTGGGCGGTGACGCTCGAGGTCGAGACCACGCTGGACGAGGTGGTCGACGTGGTCACCAGCGAGGGCGCCAAGCTGCCGGTGGCGACCTGCCTCGCCGAGGTGGTGTGGGCGGTGCGGCTGACCTCGGACTTCGACAGCCTGCACGAGGACTTCACGCTGGCGTTTCCGTAGCTGGCGCGCGCTCGCGCAGCTCCAGCCGCAGTTCGAGCTACTCGCGGGGATCGCTGCAGCAGCGGTAGCCGACGTCGTCGTGGCCGCGGCCCTTGTCGCGTGAGAAGCGCCTCGAGCAGCGGCCGTCGCCGTCGTCGAACGAGCCGCCCGCGATCTTGCCCTCGGACACCCACTCCGCGACGTTGCCCGACATGTCGAACATGCCGGCCTCGCTGACGCACGCGGGCAGCGAGCCGGTGGGCACCGGCTGCTTGTGGCCGGAGCGCTCGGCGTTGCAGCGGCTGGCCGAGAACGAGCTGCCGTAGGGGTAGCTCGACCTGTGGTGGCCACGGCAAGCGCGCTCGAACTCCTCACCCTCGCACAGGCGCATGTCACGCTGGGCACAGGCGCGGGCGGCGTCGCTGAAGCTGATGCCGGTGGTCGGCAGCTTGCCGGCGCCGGGGGCCTCGTGGGTGTCGACACAGAGCTGCGGCTTGCCCGGGATGAGGATGGCGCCCGCCGGGCAGGGGCCGGAGTCGATGGGGCGGGTGACGATGGGGCCGCCGGGGACGGGGGCGCTGGTGCCGGGGCCGGCGTCGGGTGTGACGGCGGCGACCGTCGGCGATGGGCTGGGGCTCGCGCTCGCTGACGGGCTCGTGCTCGGGCTCGTACTCGCTGACGGACTCGTGCTCGTGCTCGGACTCGTGCTCGGCCCCGTGCTCGCGGACGGCAGCGCATTGTCGCGCGCCTGCTTCGACGAGCCGGTGATGTACATGCGCGCGACATAGATCGCCGCGGCGATGGCGCCCGCCAGCAGGGCCATGGTCAGGAGCAGCGGCGCCATCGAGCGGCGCTCGGCGGCCCTGGGGCGCGGCCCGCGACCGCTGACGGGGAGCGTGGCGACGCGCTGCTCGGGACCGGCGTCGCGCAGGCCCGGCAGGGTGGCGGCGACGCGGGCCGGAGGCGGCGGGACTGGCACGAACGCAGGCGCAGGCGTGGGGCGCGGCGCGGGCTCCAGCGGCCATTGCGGCGCCCTGGGCTGGTGCGGGACCGGGACGGTGGGGACCTCGGGCTGCTCGTGCGGCAGGTGCAGGCTGGGCAGCGAGGCCGCGGGCGGCAGATCGGCCTCCATCGTGGGCAGCCGGACCGGCGGCAGCTCGGCCTCCATCGTGGGCAGCCGGACCGGGGGCAGCTCGGCCTCGATGGTGGGCAGCCGCTGCGGCTCCACCGGGGGCCACAGCGGCGCGATGGGCACCGCCACGCGCTGCGGCTGGGTCGGGCCGGGCACCGGCACCGGGCGCAGCGCGGGCTGCGCGATGGGCGGCGTCAGCTTGGGCGCCGGGATGGGCAGCGGCGGCGCCGCCAGCTGGGCGCGCGGCTGCAGCTTGGCGGGCGTGGTCTGCAGCCGCGGCGACACCGGCGGCGGCGGAGGAGGAGGCACCGTGGCCGGGGGCGGCGCGCCCCCCGAGCGCAGCGTGGTCGAGAACGGCCGGGCCACCGGCTCGGGTGGCGGCGAGTTCTCGCCCGAGGTGAACACCACGCGCGGCGCCGC
>JADYYK010000188.1 GCA_020853705.1 Deltaproteobacteria bacterium | reverse complement strand
GCGTTTCAGCGGAAGCGTGATGCGGCCCCGCTGGGCGTTTCAGCGGAAGCGTTTCAGCGGAAGCGCGATGCGGCCCCGACTGGACTAGCGGTGGGGGGCTTCGCGCACGAGATCGCGCGTGATGTCGTGGACGTTGGCGCAGCCGGCGAGGGCCATGGCGCGCGACAGCTCGGTGGTGAGGATGTCGAGGGCGCGGGTGACGCCGGGCTGGCCGCCGGCGGCGAGGCCCCACAGGATGGGGCGGCCGAGCAGGACGGCGCGGGCGCCGAGGGCCAGCGCCTTGAGGATGTCGGTGCCCCAGCGCACGCCGCCGTCCATCAGGACCTCGCAGCGGCCGGCGACGGCTTCGGCGACGGCGGGCTGGGCGTCGATGGTGGCGGGGGCGTGGTCGAGCTGCCGGCCGCCGTGGTTGGATACGATGATGGCGGCGACGCCAACGTCGGCCGCGCGGCGGGCGTCGTCGGCGCGCACGATCCCCTTGAGCACGATGGGCAGCGCGGTGCTCGCGCGCAGGTGCTCGATGTGCTTCCAGGTCAGCGCCGGCTCGTGGCGCTCGGCGACATAGGCGGCCAGCGCGGAGCCCGAGCGCGGCGTGGCGTCGCCCAGCAAGTTCACCATCGAGAGGCCGTCGGGCAGCGCGAAGCCGTGGCGCTCGTCGCCGATGCGGCGACCGAGCAGCGGGGTGTCCACGGTGACCACGATGGCGCTGTGGCCGGCGGCGGCGGCACGCGCGACCAGGGCCCGGGTCAGGCCGGCGTCCTTGTGCACATAGAGCTGGAACCAGCGCGGCGCGCCCGGGGTCGCGGCGGCGATGTCCTCGATGGTGGTGGTCGCCAGCGTAGACATCACGTAGATCAGGCCAGCCGCTGCGGCGGCGCGCGCGGTGCCGACCTCGCCGTCGGGGTGCGCCAGGCGGTGGTACGCGGTGGGCGCGATCAGGATGGGCGCGGCGACGCGGGTGCCCAGCACCGTGGTCGACAGATCGCGGGTCGAGACGTCGACCAGCACGCGGTAGTACAGCACCCAGCGCGCGAAGGCGGCCTGGTTCTCGAGCAGGGTGTGTTCGGCGTCGGCGCCGGAGCGGTAGTAGCGCAGCGCCATCGGGGACAGCGCGGCGGCGGCGGCCCGTTCGAGATCGGCGATGGTGAGCAGGGCGGCCAGGTCCGGCGACTCGGGCGACGACATGGGCGCGATGGTATCGCGACGCGTGCGGGGAGGGTTATCATCGGCCGTGCGCATCGTCAGTGCGGTGATGGCCCTGCTGTTCGCGTGGTCGGTCGAGTTGCAGTGGAACGATCCCGATCCGGCGCAGTGGATGGCGATGTACGGCGCGGCCATGGTGCTGGCGGGCTGGTTCGTGTGGAAGAAGCAGGTGCCCTGGCTGTGGCCCGCGCTGGTCGCCATCGTGGCGGCGGCGTGGGCGGGCACGCTGCTGCCCGGCGTGCTGCGCGAGGCCGAGTGGGGCGACCTGGTGAAGACCATGAAGCACGAGAACCACGCCGAGGAGGCGCGCGAGCTCGGCGGGCTGGCGATCGTCGCGCTCTGGAACGGGGTGCTGGCCTTGGTCGCCTGGAGGCGGGCGCCAGCTCGGAGATGGCACTGAGACCGCTCATTTGCGGCTGATTTACCGCTGTGGGAAAGGTCCGACCAATTCGGACGACCGGACGATAAATCTTGAGGAAACCTCAGTACTTAGCGTGCGGCTTTGTCACGGTGGGTGGCTGATCGAGCTGCAAACTGGATGCTGCAGTGGCCGCCCGGCTGGGGTCGAGATCCTCGGGCAGGGCTGACAACACCACGATCTTGCCCTCATTGATCGGGCGAAGTGTCAGCGGGCAGACGGTGGTGACACACGGCAACTTTGGTCCCGATGCTGCAATGTGCTGACGTATGCCGCTCGCTTCCGCTGCGAATTCGAAACGCGTTCACCTCGTCACGGGTGCCACCAGCACGGTTGGCGCAGCCCTGGTGCTCGAGCTGCTGCGAGCCGAGCCGCAGAGCCGGATCTACTGCCTGGTGCAGGCGACGCGTGACAGCCTGACCGCCGAGGCCCGCCTGGCGCACACGCTGGCGAGCGTCGCGGTCGAGCTGGGCATCCCGAGCGACGAGGCCACCGGGCTGGTGGCGCGCGCGGTGGCGCTGCGCGCCGACCTGTGCGAAGCCAACCTGGGCCTGGACGCGGTCAGCCGCGAGCTCTTGCGCGCGCAGGCGCCGTTCACGGTGTGGCAGTTCGCCGAGACGCGCACCTCGCGCGACCGGGCCCAGCTGCTGCGCGATCACATCGAGGTCACCGACCGCCTGCTCGAGCTGGCCCTGCGCATGGGCGTCAGCTGCTTCAACCACGTGTCGTCGGCCTATGTCGGCGCGGGCGAGGAGGAGATCAGCCGGCAGCGCTCGTTCCTGAACGAGGTCGAGTGGGCGCGCGCACACGCGGAGTCCACCGTGGTGGCGCGCTGCAGCGGCATGGGCGTGCCCTACCGCATCCTGCGCCCCGGCATCGTCATCGGCCACTCGCGCACCGGCGGCGCCATCCCGTCGCAGGGGCTGGTCAACTGGATCCTGCAGCTGGCCGGCCTGGAGCAGGTCGCGGGCGACCGTCTGCGCCAGCAGCCGCTGCGCCTGGTCGGCGACCCCGACGCGACGCTGAACCTGATCCCGATCGACAGCGTCATCGAGGACTGCCTGGCCATCGACGCCGCGGGCGCCGCGACGCACGACCGCGTGTTCAACCTGACCAACCAGACCCCGCCGACCTTCGGCGAGGTCGCGGCGGCGGCGGCGCGCGCGGCGGGGATCGCGCGCATCGAGTGGGTCGAAGATGCCGAGGGGCTCGACCTGGTGTCGCGCCGCTTCCACGACTGGTCGCGCTTCCAGCGCACCTACGCGCGGGGACCGCAGCGCTTCGCGCGCGGCTCGAACCAGCTGTATGTCAGCCCGCGCGAGGGCAAGTGCATGGTGACCGGCGAGCAGCTGATGCGCATGGCGCGCCCGGCGGTCGATGCCTTCCGCAGCGCAGGTCGCTCGCGCGTGGACGGCAAGGTGGCGCGCGCGCTGTGGGAGGTCGCGTGAGGTTCAGGCTGACCGCGGCAGCGCTGCTGCTGCTGCCCGGGATCGCGATGGCGGCCAAGACCAAGCCAGCGCCGTCGGCCAAGCCGTCACCCACGGCCAAGCCGTCGCCGTCACCCACGGCCAAGCCGTCGCCGTCACCCACGGCCAAGCCGGTGGCGCCCGGCAAGGACAAGGACCTGGCCGGCGACGCCATCATCGAGAAGATGCTGGAGCAGGATCCCCTGGGTTTCGGCGGCGCCGACGCCCACGTGCTGATGGTCCTGGTCGACGAGCGCGGCGGCGAGCGCAAGCGCAACGCCGACATGCTGACGCGCAAGGACGGCAAGACCCGGCGCAGCTTCATCCGCTTCACCGCGCCGGCGGACATCGCGGGCACCGCGTTCCTGGGCGTCGACGACGCCGGCGAGCGGGTGCAGCACCTGTACCTGCCCGCGCTGGAGAAGACCCGGCGCATCGCGTCGAACCAGCGCAACGCGCGCTGGGTCGGCACCGACTACAGCTACGCCGACCTCGACAACCGCGACCTCCAGGACGCCAGCAAGCTGCGGCTGCCCGACGAGAAGCTGGGCAATGACCTGACCTACGTGGTCGAGACGACGCCCTCCGACAAGAGCAGCGAGTATGCGAAGGTGCGGGTGTGGGTCTCGAAGACGACCTGGCTGCCGGTGCGGATCCGCTTCTTCGACGGTGCCGGAGTCGAGGTCAAGCGCCTCACCGTGCACGAGGTCAAGAAGGTCAGCGGCAAGTGGATCATCACCGAGTCGAAGATGGTGGACGTCAAGCGCGACCACACCACGGTGATCAAGGTCGTGGACATCACGCTGCGCAAGGACGTTCCGCTCGACCAGTTCACCGTGCGCGCGCTCGAACGCGGGTGATGTGGACGCGCCGGCGCGGCGCGCTGGTTGCGGCCGCGATCATGGTGGTGCTGGCGGGGCCAGCGGGGCCGGTGCTGCGGGCGCTGGCCGGGCTGGCGAGCGTGCGCGAGGCCTCGGCGCAGGGGTTCCTGCCACCGCGCAAGAAGCCGGCGAAGAAGAAGCCGGGCAAGAAGAAGCTGCCGGCGCCGGTGGTGATGCCGCCGGCGGATGACGGCACCGCGGCGCCGCCCGCGGACCCGGACGGTGACGCCACGACGCCGGGGGATGCGGCGACGCCGGGGGACGGCGCCGACGGCGCGTCGGGCGATGCGGACGGCGACGGGACGGCGGCGGGCGGCGGCGCGGCCGACGGCGACGCGGCCGGGGACGTCGGCAACGATGGCGACACCATCCGCATGGGCGATGACGACCTGCCCGCGGTCGGCGCCGACGTCGTGATCAGCGACGCCGATGCGGCCGCGGCGCGCACCAGCGCGGGGGGCGAGGGCGGGCGCAAGCTGGAGACGCTGGCGATGGCCTACGGCCGCATGTCGTTCGACCTGGTGCGCGATCCGGCGCCCGAGGCGACCATGGGGCTCCGGCCGCCGGCCGAGGACATCCTGACCTTCCGGTTGCACGGGCGCGCGGAGGGCACCGGGCGCTTCGGGCGGCGCGCCAAGATCCGCGTCGCCGGCCGCGTCGACGCCGAGGTCGGGCTGAACCTGGGCAACACGCTGGGCGTCGAGCGCTACGAGGCCGCGGTGTGGGACACCTACGCCGACCTCTACGGCAGCTGGCTCGACGTGCGCGCGGGCAACCAGATCGTGGCCTGGGGCGTGTGTGACCTGCTGACGCCGAACGACGTCGTGAATGCGCGCGACCTGCGCCGGGGGCCGCTGTCGCCGCTCGACGAGGTGCGCCTGCCGGTGCTGGCGCTGAAGGGCAAGGCGTTCAGCGGCCCGCTGTGGCTGGAGGGGCTGTGGGTGCCGGTGGCGCCGGCCAACCGCTTCGACCTGGTCATCGGCGACTTCGCGCTGCTGGGGCGCAACGCGCCGACGCGCAACGAGCGCACCGTGGGCGCCATCGTCAATGGCCTGGCCGACGATCCCACGCTGGGGCTGGCCATCCGCCCCATCCTCGACATCGGCTCGCCGCCCGCGAACGGCCTGCGCACCGGTGAGCTGGGCGCGCGCGCGGGGCTGAGCACCCGGCGCTTCGATCTCAGCGCGGTGTTCCTGTGGGGCCACGAGAAGAACCCGCGCATCCAGGTCGACCCCGAGCTGACCCGCGTCATCAGCGAGACGCCGGCCGACATGCTGGGGCCGACGCAGGTCGCCATGGCCATCAGCCAGCTGTCGATGATGGGACGGCCCGCGATCGTGACCAGCTATCCGCGCCAGTTCCACGTCGGCGGCGGCATCGCCACCCGCCTCGAGCCCATCGGCGTCAAGCTGGAGGCCGGCTACCAGCCGCAGGCCAACACCGTGCTGGTCAAGCCGGGCGCCGGACCGCTGCTGGGCAGCACGCGCGATCTGCCCCACCTGGCGGTGACGGCGTCGCTCGACTACCAGCGCGGCGACCGCTTCAACGCGGTGCTCGAGGCCAGCCACCTCCGCGTGCTCGACGTGCCCAGCGACCAGGCGGTGTTCCAGTTCGATCGCGACCAGCTGTGGATGGTGGCGGCGCGGCTGGAGTGGCACGCGCAGAAGCTGCCGCTGAGCGCGCGCTTCACGGGGTTCGTCGATCTGTCCTCGCCGTCGTTCGCGCTGGGGCCGGCGCTGAGCTACCAGGGCTCGGATCGAGTCAGTGTCGAGCTGTCGGCGTCGCTGTATGGTGGACCGGCGGGCAGCCTGGGGGGGCTGGCGGATCACAATGACGAGGTCGCCATGACGGTGAGGTACGGGCTGTGAACAACCTGGCCGCGCTGGTGCTCCGGCACGTGGACGCGCGGCCGGCGCACGTCGCGCTGGTGCTGCCGCGCAGCTGGGATGGCGACGCTGGCGTGGTCGAGGACGTGCTGACCTATGGCGACATCGGGGCGCGCGTGCGCGGCCTGATGACCGGGCTGGCGCGGGCGGGCATCGGCGCCGGGGACCGCATCATCGTGCTGGTGCCGCCGGGGCCCGAGCTGTTCACGCTGGTCATCGCGCTGTTCGGGGTCGGCGCCACCGCGGTGCTGATCGACGCCGGGATGTCGAAGGCCCGCATCGTGCAGGCCATGGCGTCGGCGGGAGCGCGCGGCATCGTCAGCGTGGGCAAGCTGCTGGCGCGCTGGCCGCTGCTGCCGCCGCTGTGGCGGGCGCGGCGCTGGTCGCTCGACTCGCACGGGCGCGGGGTGGCGCCGTTCAGCGAGCTGATGGTCGAGCTGGCTCCGGGAGCCGGCGGCGAGCCGAGTCCGGCGCTGCCACGACGCCCCGACGACGAGGGCCTGATCACGTTCACCTCGGGCAGCACCGGGCGGCCCAAGGGCGCGGATCGCACGCAGGGGATCCTGCTGGCGCAGCACCACGCCCTGGCGGCGCACGTGCCGCGGCGCTCGGATGCGGTGGATATGCCGTGTTTTCCGGTGGTCGCGCTGCACAACCTGTGTCTCGGCATCACCACGGTGATGCCGCCGTGTGATCTGCGCGCGCCGGCCAGCGCCGACGGGGCCCTGGTGCTGCGCCACGCGCGCAAGTGGGGCGTCACCAGCATCGCGGGGGCGCCCGCCTTCATGGCGCGGCTGGCCGAGGCCGGCGCCGGCCCGGACGGCGAACGCGTGCCCACGCTGGAACGCTACGAGGTCGGCGGCGCGCCGGTGACGCGCGCGCTGTGCGCGGCGCTCGCGGTCGGGCTGCCGGGGGCGCAGGGCCACGTCATCTACGGGTCGACCGAGGCCGAGCCCATCGGGGGTATCGAGATGGCGGAGCTCCTGGCCACGCCAGGCGAGGGCTTCCTGGTCGGGCGGCCCGATCCGGCCTGCGCGGTCGAGCTGGTGTCGTTGCCGCCCGAGCCGGGCGCCAGCGCGGGGCAGGGCGGGCCGCGCCCGCTGCCCGAGGGGCTGGCGCGCTACCGGGTGGCGCCCGGGCAGCCTGGTGAGGTCATCGTCAGCGGGGCCCACGTCAACCGGCGCTATGTGGGCAACCCCGGGGCCAATCGCGAGAACAAGCTGGAGGTCGGCGGGACCATCTGGCACCGCACCGGCGACGTCGGCCACCTCGATGGCCAGGGCCGGCTGTGGCTGACCGGGCGGGTCAGCGATCTGGTCGCGCACGCGGGGCGCACCTTGCATCCGCTGATCATCGAGGCCGCACTGGACGCCGCGCCGGGGGTGCGACGCAGCGCCCTGGTGGCGCACCCGCGCGCGCCCGAGGGCGAGGTCGCGCTGGAGCTCAGCGGCGCCGCCTCGACCGACGCCACGCTGACCGCGGCGCGCGCCGCGCTGGCCGCACACGACCTCCGCCTGCCCATCCGCGTGGTCGCGACCATCCCGGTCGACGGCCGTCACAACAGCAAGATCGACCGGCCCACGCTGCGCCGGTCGCTCGAAAAGGAGCCTCGCCGTGCGCAGTGAAGTCGCCGCCGCCAT
>JADYYK010000187.1 GCA_020853705.1 Deltaproteobacteria bacterium | reverse complement strand
GGTGACTACCTGTCGGACGCCCTGGCCGCGCAGGTCGGCGGCATCGGCATCGCGCCGGGCGGCAACATCAACTACCTGACCGGCCACGCCGTGTTCGAGGCCACCCACGGCACCGCGCCCAAGTACGCCAACCTCGACAAGGTCAACCCCGGCTCGGTCATCCTCTCGGGCGTCATGATGCTCGAGCACCTGGGCTGGGACGAGGCCGCCACCCTCATCATCAAGGGGCTCGAGGCCGCCATCGCCGACAAGACCGTCACCTATGACTTCGCGCGTCTGATGGACGGCGCGAAGGAGCTCAAGTGCTCGGAGTTCGCGAGCGCCATCATCGCCAAGTTCGGGCGCTAAGGAGATCACCATGGCTCGTCGTAGCAAGGTCAGCATCGTCGGCGCCGGCAATGTCGGCGCCACCGCAGCCCACTGGGCCGCCGCCAAGGAGCTCGGGGACATCGTCCTGGTCGACATCGTCGAGGGCGTGCCCCAGGGCAAGAGCCTCGACCTGTCACAGGCCGGCCCCATCGAGGACTTCGACTCGCGCATCGTCGGCAGCAACGGCTATGCCGAGACCGAGGGATCCGACGTCGTCATCGTCACCGCCGGCGTGCCGCGCAAGCCGGGCATGTCGCGCGACGACTTGCTCGCGATCAACAAGAAGATCGTCGGCGACGTGGCGCAGAACATCGCCAAGTACGCGCCCAACGCCTTCGTCATCGTGGTCTCGAACCCGCTCGACGCCATGTGCCACGTGATGCACCACTTCACCAAGTTCCCGCGCGAGCGCGTGGTCGGCATGGCGGGCATCCTGGACACCGCGCGCTACAAGACCTTCATCGGGCGCGAGCTCGACGTCTCGGTCGAGGACATCAGCGCCATGGTGCTGGGCGGCCACGGCGACACCATGGTGCCGCTGCCGCGCCACACCTCGATCCAGGGCGTGCCGCTGACCGAGCTTCTGCCCAAGGACAAGATCGACGCCATCGTGAAGCGCACCGCCAACGGCGGCGCCGAGATCGTCGGGCTGCTCAAGACCGGCAGCGCCTACTACGCGCCGGCCGCGGCCTGCGTGCAGATGGCCGAGGCGGTCATCCGTGACAAGAAGCGTGTCGTCCCAGCGGCGGCGCTGTGCCAGGGCGAGTACGGATATAGCGGCCTGTTCATCGGCGTGCCCGTGGTGCTGGGCGCCGGGGGCATGGAGCGCATCCTCAAGCTGGACCTCAACGCCGAGGAGAAGGCCATGCTGGACCACTCGGCCAACGCCGTGAAGGGCTTGGTCGAAGCCCTGAAGCTGGAGTAGCCATGAAGATCCACGAGTATCAGGGCAAGGCGCTGCTGGCCAAGTACGGCGTGCCGGTGCCCTACGGCAAGGCCGTGACGTCGCTGTCCGACGCCGAGGCCGCCATCGCCGACGTCATGAAGACGACGGGCGGCGAGGTCGTCGTCGTCAAGGCGCAGATCCACGCCGGCGGTCGCGGCAAGGGTGGCGGCGTCAAGGTCGCCAAGGGCGCCGCCGCGGCGCTCGACTGGGCCAAGAAGATCTACGGCATGCAGCTGGTCACCATCCAGACCGGGCCCGAGGGCAAGAAGGTGCAGCGCCTGCTCATCGAGCAGGGGCTCGACATCGCCCGCGAGCTGTACCTCGGCATGACGCTGGATCGCGCCACCGGGCGCGTCACCGTGATGGCGTCGACCGAGGGCGGCATGGAGATCGAGGAGGTCGCGCACAAGACCCCCGAGAAGATCCTCAAGGAGTCGATCGACCCCGCGGTCGGCTTCCAGCCCTTCCAGGCGCGGCGGCTGGCCTATGCGCTCGGGCTCAAGGGCGACGAGGTCAAGTCGTGCGTGAAGTTCCTGACCACCATGGCGCGCGCCTATGACGAGCTCGACTGCTCGCTGGTCGAGATCAACCCGATGGTGGTCCTGAAGTCGGGCCAGGTGCTGGCGCTCGACGCCAAGATGAACTTCGACGACAACGCGCTGTTCCGCCACCCGGAGCTCGTCGAGCTGCACGATCCCACCGAGGAGGATCCGTCGGAGCTGGAGGCCAAGAAGTTCGACCTGTCGTACATCGCGCTCGACGGCACCATCGGCTGCATGGTCAACGGCGCCGGCCTGGCGATGTCGACCATGGACATCATCAAGAACTATGGCGGCCAGCCGGCGAACTTCCTCGACGTTGGCGGCGGCGCGACCCAGGCCAAGGTCACCGCGGCGTTCAAGATCATCACCGCGGATCCCCAGGTGAAGGGGATCTTCGTCAACATCTTCGGCGGCATCATGAAGTGCGACACCATCGCGAGCGGCGTGGTCGCGGCGGTCAAGGAGGTCGGCCTCAAGGTGCCGCTGGTGGTGCGCCTCGAGGGCACCAACGTGAAGGAGGGCCGCGCCATCCTGGCCGACAGCGGCCTGGCCGTGGTGTCGGCGACCGACATGGCGGACGGCGCCAAGAAGATCGTCGAGCTGGCCGGAGGTGCCAAATGAGCGTCCTGTGTGGCAAGCAGACCCGCCTGATCGTGCAGGGGCTGACCGGTAGCGCCGGCTCGTTCCACGCCAAGCAGATGGTCGAGTACGGCACCAACGTGGTCGGCGGCGTGGTCCCGGGCAAGGGCGGCACCTCGCACGAGGGGCTGCCGGTGTTCGACACCTGCTTCGAGGCGCGCGAGAAGGCCGGCGCCAACGCGACGGTGATCTACGTGCCGCCGCCGGGCGCGGCCGACGCCATCATGGAGGCCGCGGCAGCGGGGATCGCGCTCATCGTGTGCATCACCGAGGGCATCCCGGTGCGCGACATGATGAGGGCCAAGCAGTTCCTCAAGAACTACCCGGGCAGCACCCTGATCGGGCCCAACTGCCCCGGCGTCATCACCCCTGGCGAGTGCAAGATCGGCATCATGCCGGGCTACATCCACAAGCCGGGCACCGTCGGCCTGGTGTCGCGCTCGGGCACGCTGACCTACGAGGGTGTCGACCAGCTGACCCGCCTGGGGATCGGTCAGTCGACCTGCATCGGCATCGGTGGTGACCCGATCAAGGGCGTGGACTTCATCGACGCCCTGACCCTGTTCGCCAATGACCCCGGCACCAAGGCGGTCCTCATGATGGGCGAGATCGGCGGCGACTCCGAGGAACGCGCCGCGGCCTGGATCAAGGACAACATGCGGGACAAGCCGGTGGCCGCCTTCATCGCCGGGCAGACCGCGCCGCCGGGCAAGCGCATGGGCCACGCCGGCGCCATCATCTCGGGTGGCAAGGGCGCGGCCTCGGACAAGATCGCGGCGCTGCAGGCCGCGGGCATCAAGGTCGCGCGCACGCCGGCCGAGATGGGCCTGACGCTGCAGTCACTCCTTTAAGAAGGGATAGACGAACTATGGCAATCGAGAGGACGTTTTCCATCATCAAGCCGGACGCCGTGCGCAAGAGCGCGGTCGGCGGTGTCGTCGCCCTGCTGGAGAAGGCCGGGCTGCGCGTCGTCGCCATGAAGACGGTGTGGATGACCAAGGCGCAGGCCGAGGGCTTCTACGCGGTGCACCGCGAGCGCGGCTTCTTCGGCGATCTGGTCAAGTTCATGACCTCGGGCCCCTGCGTGGTGCAGGTCCTCGAGGGTGAGGGCGCCGTGCTCAAGAACCGCGAGGTCATGGGCGCGACCGACTCCAAGAAGGCGGCGGCGGGCACCATCCGGGCGGCCTTCGGCACCGACATCGAGCAGAACGCCGTGCACGGGTCGGACAGCGCCGACAACGCCAAGATCGAGATCAACTTCTTCTTCAGCGGCGCCGAGCTGGCCGCGCTCAGCTGAGCACATCCCCACCACCACCGGCCGCCTCCTCCGGACCCGCGCGCGTGACGCGCGGTGGGGGGAGGCTCGCCGGGCTCAGCCCGGCGAGGGGGGACGGGAACGTCCCCCCAGTCGACGACGCCCCCCCACGGACCTCCGCGGCGGGGCGTTCGTGTTTTCGGAGCCTGCCTACTCGGGCAGGCCGGACAGCTCGATGACGTCGCCGAAGGCGACCATCTCGTCGTCGAAGCCGCTGTCCCACTTGATGTTGTAGCGGCCGGTGTCGACCTTGGTGATCTTGCCCTTCTTCATGGTGCCGACCCAGGGCGCCCACACCGCAGTGCCGACCTTGTAGGTCGGCTTGACCGGCAGCGCGATGCAGTCGGCCTTGTTGACGGCGTTGAAGTTGACGAAGACCTCGCCCATGACCCGATCGCCGATGGTGCGGAAGATCTCGACGCGCTTCCAGTCGTTGCCGACCTTGTAGGCGCACGAGGAGCCCGGGTCGTACGGGTTCTCGACGTGGTTCCACTCGCCCTCCTTGAGCTGGAAGGCGAACTGGCCGATGCCGGTCTTGCCGTCGTCGGCCTTGGCCGGGTTGTCATAGCTGAGGCCGATGAAGACGACCTTGGGCGCCTTGGGGTCCTTGGCGTCGACCACGATGCCGCGGAACATGCTGGCGCCCCACTCGCCGATGATGATGTCGCCCTTCTTGGCGGTCTGGCCGGGCGGGATGCGCACGATCCCGGAGTTCGGCACCATGTCCTCGCCCACGAACTTGACGCCCGACTGCTTGTCGCCCGGCGTGCCCATGGTGCCGAGCAGGAACTGGGTCGAGAACTCGGTCTTGCCCTCGGCCAGGGCGTTGTTGATGAGCTTCATGTTGACGTAGAAGACCTTCTCGCCGGCCAGCGCCTCGGTCTTGTCCTCGATCGGGAACTCGAACGGCATCGCGCCGGGCGCCAGCGTGACCTTGGGCGGCTCGGACGGGGCCGGGCTGGCGCTGGCGCTCGCTGACGGTGAGGCGCTGTCGCTGGGCGACGCCGACGCGCTGGGTGACGCCGAGGCGCTGGCGCTGGGTGACCCCGAGGCCGACGCGGTCGGCGCGGGCTCCTTGTCCTTCTTCTTCTTGCAGCCGGTTACCCCAAGTGTTGCCAGGATCGCGAGCGCGAACATCGAGACGGTCTTCTTCATGGCTTCCTCCCCGGCGCGCAAGCTATCACGGGGAGAGCCGGCCGTCGCGGCGGGTGCTACCGCGGCATCTTGTTGTCGACGTAGCTGACCACGAAATCCTGCAGGTCGGCGGCGGCCTGCGAGGTGTTGAACGTGGTGGTGCGCTGCGCCGCGGTGCTGGCGATGGTGCGGATGTTGATCTGGCGACCCAGGCGGTCGTACACCACCAGGGCGCCGAACTGGGCGCCGGCGGCGGCGGGCTCGCTGACCGTCATCTCGGTGCCGCTGCTGGCGGCGATGATCCAGGCCTCGAGCTGCGCGCGCTCGGCGCTGGTCAGCACCTGCTCGGGCACCGCCATCACCGCGCTCGGGCAGCAGGTGCGCTCGTTGTGGGTGAGGCCGTTGCCGACGTCGATCTTGAGCTGGCTGCCCACGACCTGGTTGCCATAGCTGTAGTCGACCACCAGGAGCGGGCCGATGGAGCCGTCGCTGACGCTACCGTCGGCCTGGGCCGCGCCGTCCGACACGCTGCCGTCGCGCACCACGCCACCGTCGACCGGGTTGCTGTCATCGTCGCCGGACGCGCCGCAACCCGCGAGGGTCAGGGCGCCGAGGGCGGCGACGGCGGCCAGTGCGAAGATCACACGGGCCCGGTTTGGCGATCCATCCAACATGGTCAAAGGCTACTGCAACTCGTGTACCGCTGCCGGAGCCATCCGTCCAGCCCTGACCTCGCGGGTCTGCGCGGGTGACCGGGGTGGAGCCACGACCTGGATGTCAGCCCGCCGTGAAATCCCGCGCCTCGGGCCGGGCTCACTCGACCTCGAACAGGTAGCCAGTGCGATAGACCTCGGGGGTCGCGGCCAGGGCGTCATAGGGCGGCGGCTGGTTGGGCCAGAACACATAGCGCCCCGGGCGCAGCGCGTCCTTGGGCAGCTCGAGGACCTGGACCAGGGTGGTCTTGTAGAGCTGTTTGGGCATCCAGGTGGTCAGCTTGAGGGCGCCGTCGGGCAGGCTCTCCTGCTGCTGGTCGGCGTCGGGGGCGGTGACCGCCTCGACCCGGCAGTCGCACTTCTCGGGCGGCGGCGCGATGACCACGCGGGCACTGCCGTCGGCGCGCAGCTTCAGCTTGGGGATGGGGTCGGTGACCTCGGCGAGCTTCCAGCGCTGGCGCAGCGGCGCGCTGGGGCGATCCGCGGGCGGCAAGAGGACGCGGGCGGTGATACGGGCGCCCAGCATGAGGCCCTTGGCGGTCGGCACCGAGAAGCCGGTGGGGATCTCGCTCGACAAGAGCTCCATGGTGACCTCGCCCGGGAACGGCAAGCGCGGGGTGGCGGCGACCGCCTCCATGGTGTGCGCCGAGGTCGCGACCAGCTCGAAGGGGGCCTCGATGCCGAGCTTGCCGCGCACCACGAAGCGGCCGTCGGCGCCGCTGGTCGCGGTGGAGCGCTCGCCATGGCCGCCGGAGATCTCGCAGCGCAGGTCGATCTTGGCCAGCGGGGCGCCGGTGACGGCGTCTACCACCACCCCCTGGGCCCGCACCGGGGGCTTGGGCTTCCTGCAACCTGCGGAGATCGCACAGAGGACAGCGGCACAAACGAGCAGGTCACGACCACGAGGCATGCCCGAGCCTACCGCAAAGCCGGGCCCGGGGCGATTGCACCGCAGCGAGCCGGCCGATTTTCGTGCTAGATGGAGCCATCGTGTCGGATGTCGCAAAGAGCAAGCTGCGTGGGCTGACCCTGCCCGAGCTGGAGGCCTGGGTGCAGAGCACCCTGGGCGCGAAGCGCTTTCACGCCCAGCAGATCTTCAGGTGGATCCACGCCACCGGCGCCACCAGCGCCGAGGGCATGACCGACGTCGCCAAGGAGCTGCGCGCGCGCCTGGCCGAGATCGCCGACCTCGAGCCCCTGGCCACCGACCTGGTGCAGGTCTCGGCCGACGGCACGCGCAAGATCCGCTTCAAGACCCACGACGGTCGCTTCATCGAGTCGGTGCTCATCCCCGAGGGTGACAAGGTCACCCAGTGCATCTCGTCGCAGGTCGGCTGCGCGCTGGACTGCACCTTCTGCGCGACCGCGTCGCTGGGCTTCGGGCGCAACCTGGGCGCCGACGAGATCGTCGAGCAGGTCTATCGCGGCGCCGCGCTGGCGCGCGAGGCCTATGGCGAGGAGCGCCGCATCACCAACCTGGTCTTCATGGGCATGGGCGAGCCCCTGCACAACTACGAGCACGTGGTGCGCGCGGTGCGCATCCTGACCGATCAGCGTGGCATGAACTTCTCGTCGCGCCGGATCACGGTGTCGACCGCGGGCATGGTGCCGCAGATCGCCAAGCTGGGGCGCGAGGACTTCCAGGTCAACCTGGCCATCTCGCTGAACGCGTCGGACGACAAGACCCGCGACGTGGTCATGCCCATCAACAAGAAGTGGCCCATCGCCGAGCTGATCGGCGCCATCAAGAAGTTCCCGCTGCAGCGGCGGCGCTTCGTGATGTTCGAGTATGTGCTGCTGGGCGGCGTCAACGACAGCCTGGAGGACGCCGTGCGCGTGGCCAGGCTGCTCAAGGGCATGCCCTGCAAGGTCAACCTGCTGCCCTGGAACCCGCACCCGCTGGCGCCGTACCAGCGCCCCGAGAAGGACAAGGTGGTGGCCTTCCAGCGCGCCCTGATGGACCGCGGCTTCGCGGTGTACATCCGCAAGACGCGTGGCGACGACATCGACGCCGCGTGCGGGCAGCTGGCCGCGCGTGAGCTGCAGCCGGCTGGCAGCGAGCGCCCCGCGCTGGAGCTGTCGGGGCGGCGTCCCGCTGGACTCAGGGTGGTGGCGTAGGCGAAGGTAGCGGCTGAGCCGAGACGAGACGAGACGAGACGAGACGATGAGCGAGGAAGGAGCGCAGCACACGTGAGCACCACGCTGGAGCAGGCCAAGGAGCTCTACCGCAAGGGAGACCTGAAGGCCGCGCTGGAGGCCTACGAGCGCGCCGCGGAGCTCATCCCCGACGACCCCGAGCCGTGCTTCGCGATGGGGGTCATCAAGGACAAGCAGGGCGAGCCCGAGGCGGCGGTGGCGCAGTTCGAGGCCGCGCTGAAGCGGCGCCCCAGCTTCGGCAAGGCCTACGTCAACCTGGCCGCGGTGCACGCCGAGCAGGGCCGCTTCTTCGAGGCCCGGCGCACCGTCGAGAAGGGGCTCGAGCTCGGCGAGCGCACCGTGCACAAGGCGCTCGAGGAGCTGCTCGGCCAGCTGGTGGCCGGCATGTGCCACGAGGCGCGCGAGGCGCGGGCGCGCGCCGAGGCGGCGCTGCGGGCCGGGCCGGGCGCCAAGGCGGGGCCGGCGATGCAGGCCAACTTCTCGCGCCTGCTGTCGGCGCTGTCGGCGCTGGCCGGCGAGCAGAGCCAGGCCGCGGAGCTGATCGCCGACGAGACCGGGGAGCCGACCTTCTTGTGGCAGGGCGAGAAGCGCAAGTTCAGCGCGCAGCTGGGGCCGGCGGGGTCGATCCTGATGGTGGATGCGGAGGCCGGGGCCATCGTGACCCAGCTGGTGCTGGAGCCGGACGCGAAGTGGGCGACGGCGAAGTTTTCGGGTGGGGAGCCGGGGGCGGCGGCCGCGGGCAAGGTGGGGCCGAAGCCGTAGCGGGGGCGGAGGGCGGAGGCGGAGGCGGAGGCGGAGGGAACAGGTCACAGGCGACAGGTCACAGGCCACAGGCGACGGGGAATGACGGAGGCGGAGGGGGCGAGGGTCAGCGCGGGGCGAGGGTCAGGGTGACCTCTTGCAGGAAGCGCTGGCCGATGACGGTCTTGAGGTAGTCGGCGGCGGCGGCGCGGATGCCTTCGGTCAGGCAGGTGCGGGCGGCGGTGGTGGCCGGGCTGCTGTCGGGCGGCGTGGCGGGGGGCTCGAACTCGAGCAGGGCCTTGTCGTACTCCTCGCTGTCGGCCTCGTAGTACTTCAAGCGGAACTTGAAGGTTGCGACGAGCTTGTCGGACTGCGTGGCCTCGGCGTAAGGGCGGTGGCAGGTGGCCAGGCGGGTGCGGGTGGCGTCGGAGCGCAGCAGCTCGACGAAGCGGGTGAAGGCCTTGTCGGTGACGGGCGGGGCGGTGATGGTGAGCGCGAGATCTTCGGCGGCCGGGATGGCGGGCTTGCCCGTGAGGTAGGCGTCGACCAGCTGATCGCGCGCGATCAGGCTGGCGTCGAGGCCCTGGCGCTCCAGGCCGGCCAGCGCGGTCAGCGCGGCGGCGCGGTCGGTGCTGGCCGGTGGCGCGGTCAGCACACAGCGATGCAGGGCGCGGGCGGCGCGCTCCAGCAGCACCTTGTCGCGTGCGCCCGCGGCCAGCAGCGTGGCCTGCGCGTGCGCGCACAGGAGGTGCACCGGCGCCGGCTCCTTGGCGCCGTCGAGCTCGGCCAGGGCGCGCTCGAGGCGGGCCGCGGCGTCCTTGCCGTCACCGCGGGCCAGCGCGGCCAGGCCGGAGGCGGCGGCGTACTCGGCGCTGCGGGTGGCGATGGGGCGCGCGCAGGCGGCGTCCACGCAGCGCAGCCCGGCCTCGCAGTCGCGGGTGGCGGCGCAGGTCTCGCCCTCGCGCGAGCGCGGGCCGGCGGGTGCGGCCGGGCCGGGGCCTGCGGCTGCGCTGGCGCCGCTCTGGGGTGCCTCGCGGGCGCACCCGAACAGCAACGTGACGAGCAGCACCCCGGATCCGACCCTGCCGTGTAAAGCTCGCATGTAGATCGAGGGTGCCAGAAGTTGCGACCCCGATGTGGACGAGGTTACCCTGGCTGCCCAAGGAGGAGTTCCCCCCATGAAGACTCGGACGAAGCTTGGTTGGCTGAGCGTGATGGTGCTGGCGGTCGCGCTGGCAGGCTGCGGTGACGACGACGACGGCGGCACGGTCGACACCGGTGTGGTCATGGCCGATGGTCGCGTGGCCGACAGCGGCAGCACCGTCGACGCGCGCATGTGCGTGGATCCGCGCCCGGGCGGGGCCACCGCGGCGTTCTGCACCGAGTACGCCGCGACCTGCGGCTTCAGCGTCGCCAACGGGTTCACCTCGATGGCCGACTGCACCACCAAGTACGGCGCCTTCACGGCCAGCCGTCAGGGCTGCGCGGCGTACCACCTGTGCAACGCCGACGTGACCGCGAACAAGACGCTGCACTGCCCGCACGCCGCGGGCACCTCGCTCTGCCTGTAAGCAGCTTCGGGCCGGGCCGACGCCGGTGTCCCCACGGGGGCGCCGGCGTCTTCGTTTTCGGGGCCGACGGCGGGCACCCTGGCTATACTCGCGCGCTATGAAGAAGCCGGGCTGGTTCGGGGTTGTGCTGGTGACGACGGTGCTGGTGGCGGCGGCGGCGTGCGAGAAGAAGAAGAAGCCGGCGCCGGCCAAGGTGGCGGGACCGACCGGGACCGGCGCGGGCGCCGGGGCGCGCAAGGACGTGCCGGCGCCGGCGGGGGCCAGCGCCGCGGGCGCCATCGAGCTGACCTTGCTGGAGGCCGGCGCCGAGCCGCGCCAGCGCCTGGAGTACCAGCTGTCGGCGGGGGTCAAGCAGAGCTTCGAGCTGCGCATGAAGATGAACATGGGCATGGAGATGAGCGGCACCAAGATGCCCATCCCCGAGATCCCGGCCTTCATCATGGTGATGGACCTCGAGGTCAGCACCGTGAGCCCGGCCGGCGAGGCCACCTGGTCGGCCAAGATCAACAAGGCCGAGATGGAGGCCGGCGGTGACCCCAGCATGGCGCGCGCCATGGGCAGCTCGCTCGACGGCCTGAAGGGCATGAGCTACCGCGGCAAGCTGGCCAGGAACGGCCGCATGTCGGGGCTGGAGATCGACCTGCCCGGGACGCTGCCTCCGCAGCTCAGCCAGATGGTCGACTCGATGAAGCAGCAGATGCAGCAGATGACCATGCCCTTCCCCGACGAGGCGGTCGGCGTCGGCGCGCGCTGGAAGGTGGCCCAGAAGGTCGCCCTGACCGGCTTCGCCATCGACAGCACCATCGAGAACAAGCTGGTCGCGCGCGAGGGCAGCCGCGCCGTCATCGAGGTCAAGATGTCGCAGTCGGCCCCGGCGCAGAAGATGAAGCTGCCCGGCATGCCGGTCGACGCCGATCTGACCCGCCTGTCGGGCCAGGGTGGCGGCAAGATGACCTATGGCCTGGCGCGCGCGCCCTGGCCCGAGGACGTCGCGATGAACCTCGACATGGACATGGGCATGGCGGTCGAGCAGGGCGGCAAGCGCCAGGAGCTGGGCATGAGCATCGGCATGAACATGACCGGCAAGCTGCGCTGATGTGGCACGTCGCGCAGTACGAGCGCTATCGCGACGAGCGCGCGCGCCCCTTCTTCGACCTCATCGGACGCATCCCCGATCACGCCGAGCTGCCCGTGCACGCGGTGGCCGACCTGGGCTGCGGCGCGGGCGACCTGACCCGGACCTTGCTGGAGCGCTTCCCCGAGGCCGAGGTGATCGGGGTCGATACCTCGGCCGAGATGCTGACGGCCGCCGCCGAGCGCGCGGTGCCCGGGCGGCTGCGCTTCGAGCGCGCCGACGCCGCCAGCTGGCGCGCCCCAGCGCCGCTGGACGTGCTGGTGTCGAACGCCACGCTGCACTGGCTGCCGGATCACGAGCGCCTGCTGCCCCACCTGGTGGCGCAGCTCGGGCCCAGCGCCACGCTGGCGGTGCAGATGCCCGACAACGGGGCCGCGCCCAGCCATCGGCTGATCGGCGAGGTCGCGGCCCAGGGGCCGTGGGCGGAGCGGCTGCGTGCGTGGGCGCCCAACCAGGTGCACCCGCTGCCCTGGTACGTGGAGCGGCTGTGGGGCCTGGGCTTCGAGGTCGACGCCTGGGAGACCACGTACATGCACGTGCTGAGCGGCGACGACGCGGTGCTGGAGTGGGTCAAGGGCACCACGCTGCGGCCGATCTTGAGGCTGCTCGACGAGGCCGGGGCGGCGGCGTTCCTGGACGCCTACGGGGCCCGGCTGCGCGCGGCCTACCCGGCCACCGGGCACGGCACGCTGCTGCCGTTCAGGCGGGTGTTCTTCGTGGCGCGGCGCGGGTAGCTCGGGCGTCCGATGTGTGGGCGGTTCACGGCCAGCATGGGCGAGGCGATGTCGCCCGAGGCGGTGGCGGCGCTGCTCGGGCTGGATGAGCCCGTGGGCGCGCGCGAGCCGCGCTGGAACGTGGCGCCGGGGACGGAGATCGGCGCCGCGCTGAACCTGCGCCCGCGGCGGCTGGAGGATGTGTGGTGGGGGCTGGCGCCGGTGTGGGCGCAGCGGCGGCTGGTCAACGCGCGGGTGGAGTCGCTGGCGGGCGCCGGACGCGGCGGGCTGCGCGGGGCGCTGGCGGCGCGGCGCTGTGTGGTGGTGGCGGATGGCTTCTACGAGTGGCGACGGCAGGACGGGGTCAGCGTGCCCTGGCTGATGACCATGCCCGACGGGGCGCCCTTCATGATGGCGGGGCTGTGGGACGTGGCGCGCGGACCGGACGGCGGCGAGCAGCGCACCTGCGCGATCATCACGCGGCCAGCGCTGGGAGTGGTGGCAGAGCTGCACGAGCGCATGCCGGTGATCTTGCCGCCAGGTGAGGCCGGGGCAGAGGCGCGCGAGGTGTGGTTGACGCCAGGACGGCTGGAGCCGGAGGTGGCGCTGGCGGTGCTGGAGGACGTGCGCGGGGCACAGGCGCTGCTGGCGCGACGGGTCGGGATGAAGGTGAATGACGCCAGGAATGAAGGGGCCGAGTTGGTGGGGCCGCCTGAAGCGGGGGCGGAGCCGGCGCCGGCACCCGCGAGCAAGGGTAAGCGCAAGAAGAAGCCGAGCAAGCAGCTCGGACTGTTCGGCAAGGGCAAGGGCAACGGCAAGGAGTAGCGGCGCTCAGCGGCGGTAGCGGGCGGCCAGCACGCCGAGACACTCGTCCTGGACCACGCTGTAGCCGGCGGCGACCAGGCGGCGGGCGCTGGGGTCGTGGCGGATCCCCGTCTGCAGCCAGACCACGTCGGGGCGCAGCGCGGCGGGCAGGGCGATGAGCTCGTTGGCCAGGGCCGGGATGGCGTCGATGCGCCGGAAGACCTGGACCAGGTCGGCGCGCTCGGGCAGCGCGGCCAGGTTCGGATAGGCCGGGGCGCCCTGGCTGGTGCTGATGGTCGGGTTGACCGCGATGATGCGCATGCCGCGGGCGCGCTGCATGGCGGGCACGTCGTAGGCCGATTCGCCGGCGGCGTGGTCGCCCTTCATGCCGACCACGGCGACCACGCGGGCGGCGCGCACCACCTCGGCCAGCTCGGCGTCGGACTCGATCAGGTGGGCGCTCATGGCGCGAGTATGCCGCGGGAATGCGGGCGCCGCTCGTGGCGTATGCTCGGCGTGCGCGTGCGCGTCCGCCCTGCCCTGCTCGCCCTCGGGTTCGCGACCACCGCGCTGGCGCTGACGCTGCTGGGCTGCGCGCGGGAGCGACGCTCGCCGGTGACGCGCTGGGCCTGGGAGCGCCCCGAGGATCTGCGCGCGCTGGACGGCGATGTCGCCTTCCTGGCCGCGACGGTGCGGGTGCGCGCGGCCACGGCCACGGCCACGGCCACGGCCACGGCCACGGCCACGGCCACGGCCACGGCCACGGCCACGGCCACGGCCACGGCCACGGCCACGGCCACGGCCACGGCCACGGCCACGGCCGACGCCGCCGCGCAGCCGGTGCTGGTGCAGGTGGTGCCGCGCCAGCAACCGCTGCAGGTGGCGCCCGCTGCCCGGCTGACCGCGGTGGTGCGCATCGAGGTCGCGCCCGGGCTGGCCGCGGGGCTCGACGCCGCCGTGCGCGCGCGCATCGTGGCCGTCGCCCGACGCGCCCTGGCAGTTCGCCCCGCCGACGCGCCGGAGCTGCCCGCCCTGCAGCTCGACTATGACGCCCGGGTCTCCGAGCGCCCGTTCTACCGCGCCCTGCTCGCCGAGCTGCACGCCGCGCTGCCCGCCACCCGGCTGTCGATCACCGCGCTGGCGTCGTGGTGCCTGCGCGACCGCTGGTTCGACGACCTCGACATGATCGACGAGGCGGTGCCCATGGTGTTCGACCTCGGGCCGGATCGGCGACGCGTGCGCGCCGCGCTGCTGGCGGGGGCCGACTTCGCCAGCCCGCTGTGCCAGCGCAGCCTGGGGGTCGCCCTCGACGAGCCGCTGCCGGCGCACGTGCTGCCGGGGCGGCGGCGCTGGCTGTGGAGTCGCAGACCGTGGGGAGAGACGCGATGAAGAGACGGTCACGCTGGCGCCACCGGGGCGCCGCCGCCGTGCTGCTGGCCGGGCTGGCGCTGGGGCTCGGTGGCTCGTCCCGCCGCGCCGACGGCTGCGGCCCCGAGTTCGAGACCGCCTTCTTTCACTACCAGACACGGCCCGATCTGCCGCTCGGCGACTTCGCCAGCGGCCGCCTCGGCGTGCTGCTGCCGAGCTTCGCGCGCAGCTATCTGGTCATCGCCTATCGCCACCTGGCCGGCACCGGCGTGACCACGGCCGAGGTGCCAGGCCTGCTCGAGCTGTGGACCCGCCGGCTCGACCTGCTGGAGTTCGGCGCGGGCGACGGCGACGCCGCCCGGCGCTGGACCGAGGCGCGCGCCCGCCTGCTGCCGGCGCAGCCCGAGCCAGGCAGCTTCCGCGCCGCGCCCTCGAGCTACCAGTCCTACCTCAACTGCCACGACGACGCCTTCGCGCGCGCCACCCTGACGCTGGAGGAGCGCGTGCGCACCTGGGGCAAGCAGAGCCCGTGGACGCTGGACTGGCTGCACGCCCAGGACGTGGTGTTCGGCAACTGCGAGTCGGGTGTCGCCCTGCCCGACCCGGCGCCGCCCGGCGCGCCCGCGCTGCTGCGCCAGGACCGCGCCTACCAGACCGCCGCCGCGCTCTTCTATGGTGAGGCCTTCGACGAGGCCGCGGTGCAGTTCGACGCCATCGCGCGCGACGCCACCTCGCCCTGGCGCGAGCTCGCGCCCTACCTGACCGCGCGGGTCATGCTGCGCAAGGCCGCGCTGGCGGGACCGGACGCGCTGTACGCCGTGGCCGAGCAGCGCCTGCGCGCGCTGGCCGCCGACGCCACCCGGCCCGCGCTGCACCGGGCCGCCGGGTTGCTGCTCGAGCGCGTCGAGGCCAGCGCGCCCCAGCTGCACGCCAGCAAGCTGGCCGCCCGCCTGGCCGCCGTGCACCCCGACGACCCCAGCGCGCTGGGACGCTGGCTCGACGACTACACCCTGCGCCTCGACGTCGAGCTCAGCGACGACGCCACCGTGCTCGCCGCGCTGCACGCCGAGAGCGAGCTCACTGACTGGGTGCTGACCATGCAGGAGCCGGGCAGCCTGGCCCAGGCCCACGCCCTGCTGCGCTGGAACGTGACCCGCTCTGGCCCCTGGCTGATCGCGGCCCTCGGCAAGCTCGACAGCGCAAGCCCTCCCGAGCTGCGTGACCAGGTGCTGGCCGCCGCCGCCGCGCTGCCCGCGGGCTCGCCTGGCTTCGTGCACGCGGCCTACCACCGGGTGCGCATGCTGGCCTCGCTGGGTCGCAGCGCGGAGGCGCGCGCGCTGTCGGACCAGGTGCTGGCCACGCCGCTGCCCAGGTCAGCCGCCGATCTGCTGCATGGTCAGCGCCTCGGCCTGGCGCAGAGCCTGGCCGAGCTGGCGCGCCACCTGCCCAGACAGCCCTCGGGGGTGACGGTCGACGAGACCGGCACCGGCGCGCGCGACGAGCGCGGCAAGCGCGCGGGCCCCGGCCCGCTGTTCGAGACCGTCGGCGCCCGCGTGCTCGAGCAGGGGCTGCCGCTGGCGCGCCTGGAGCAGCTGCTGGGCGATGCTGGCGCCACCCTGCCGGCGTCGCTGCGGCGCGCCGTGGCCCAGGTGGCCTGGACGCGCGCGCTGCTGCTCGGCAACGACGCCGCGCTGCAGCGGCTGACCACCGCGCTGGCGGCGCTGGCGCCCGACCTGCAGTCCGACCTGGCCGGGTTGACCAGCGCCGACAACGCCGAGCAGCGCGCCTTCGCCGCCACCCTGACCATCCTGCGCCACCCCGGCCTGCGCCCGTCGCCCGAGGACGGCCTGCCCCGCCGCGTCGCGCTCGACGAGCTCGACTCCTTCCGCGACAACTGGTGGTGCGAGGGCGTCGGCCAGCTGCAAAGCCGCCGGCCCGACCCTGCCCTGCCCGCGCCCGGCGAGGCCAACCCGCCGGCGCCGGCCCCGCTGCCCGACTTCCTCGGCAGCGACGACCGCGACAGCCTGCAGCGCCAGCGCGTCCGGCTGCGCGCCGCTGGCAGCGGCCCCAGCTTCCTGGGCAAGCAGGTGCTGGCCTTCGCGCGCCACAACCCGCGCGACCCCCGGGTGCCCGAGGCGCTGCACCTGGCCGTGCGCGCGACCCGCTATGGCTGCCCCGACGACGACACCTCCGAGGTCTCGTGCGCCGCCTTCCGCATGCTTGCGCGCAAGTTCCCGCGCTCGCCGTGGACCGGGCGCACGCCCTACTGCTACTGACTACTGACTGGCCAGCTCGAGCGACAGCCCCTCGATGGCGGTCTGCACCCGGGCCCGCGCCTCCAGCTGACGTGCGTTGGCGGTCACCAGCCGTCGCGCCAGCTCGTCGGCGTGCGTGGTCTGCGCGGCGATGCTGGCGATGAGACGCTTCTTGAGCGCCGCGGCGTCCGGCCCCGGCAGCTTGGCCACCGTGGCCAGGCTGCGCTCGAGGTCGCTGCCGCGCTCGCTGGCGTCGGCCAGGCCGTCACGCACGGCCTCGATCTCGCTCTCGACCTTGCCCAGCTCGGCGCGCGCCTCGGCGATGACGCGGACCTGCGCCAGCACGGTGGGCGGCAGGTTGGCGCCGTCGATGTACAGCGCCAGGCTGGCGCCCTCGCGATCGAGGATGGCGATGCGACGCTCGACCGGCTGGCGCTCCTCGATGACCAGCTTGCTGACCCGACCGCCCACCAGGGGCACCGGCACCAGCAGGGCGCGCTCGCCGCGCTCGCTGCCCGGCGGCAGCTCGCCCATGGTGAAGCCGGCGGCGGGCTCGTGGCGCAGGAAGATCCGGCCCGCGGCCTGGGCGCCGGGTTCGATGGTGTAGGTGGTGCGCCGGATGGTGGCGTTCTCGACCGTGGCCACGCCGCGCGCCACCGCGATCAGGCGCTGCGGCCGCTCGTCACCGGTGACCTCGACGCGCACCACGGTGCCGCCGTCGACCGCATACGGGATGTACGCCGTCTCGCCGCCGCTGGTGCGCTCCAGCAGCCCCTCGCCGGCGAAGGTGCCGTGCGAGAACACCGCCACCGGGCCGGGCTCCAGGCCGACCTCGCGCGGCAGCACGATCCGCGCCGCGCGCAGCGGGTGCAGGTCGGAGCCCGGGGCGCCCGGATCGGGACGGAAGAGGAAGACGTCCTCGCCCGCGGTGCGCTGGCTCAGCACCGACACCAGGGTGGAGGCGCCGCGCGGCACGCTGACGCGCTCGGCCAGCTGGTAGCGGGTGGCGCCCGCGACCTCGCGCGTGCTGCCCCGGGGCGCCACGCTGCGCGCCAGCGCCTCGACGCCGATGCCGCGCCGCGGGTTGACCGCACGCCGGCCGCCATCGCTGCGGCCATTGCTGGTCTCGCTCTCGCCGTCGTCGTCGTCGTCGCGCCCGGTGATGTCGAACTCGACGCGGCGGTTCTTCTCGGCCTCGCGCGCGACCGGCTGGGTGTCCCCGAAGGGCACCACCTCGAGCTGCTGGGTCACGCCCTTCTCCTGCAGGATGCGCCGGATCGCGGTGGCCCGCCGCGCCGACACCGCCCAGGCGTCACGCTCGTCGCTGGCGGCGTGGCCCGCGATGCTGAGCGACCGGAGCTGCGGGTTGCCCTTCAGGGTCGCGGCCACCGCGTCGATGATGGGGTACGCCGCCGGCGGCGGCTCGACCACGCCGACACCGAAGTAGACCTTGTCGAGGATCATCAGGTTGGACTGGCTGATGATGACGCGACCGCGATCGGGGCAGCCGTCCTCGTCGTCCATGCCGTTGTAGATCTCGGGCTCGCTCGGGCACCTGTCGTCGGCGTCGAGCACGCGGTCATTGTCGTTGTCGAGGTCGGGGCAGCCGTCGTCGTCCTGGAAGCCGTCGCGGTCCTCGGCGTCGGGGCAGAGGTCGCTGGCGTCGGCGACGCCGTCGCCGTCGCGATCCCCCGGCTGGCCGCGCTCGGCGGTCACCGGCGCCCGCGCGCCCGGCTGCACCAGGGTGCCGGTGGCGTCGGGGCGCGGCACGAAGTGCGGGGTGCGCAGATCGGTCGCGAACGACAGCGGCGCCCCGGTCGCCAGCGTCAGCTTGACGCTCCGCCAGGCCTCCTCCGAGACGTTGTCGACCATGGCCCAGGCCTGCAGCAGCGCCTGGCCACCCGGCTTGTCGGGCAGCGCGACACGATAGGTCGCCTTCCAGCTCGCGGTCGGCACCGCATAGGCGACCTCGAGATCACGCCCCGGCTTCGACAGCACGATGTCGATGACCACGCGCTCGCCGGTCGACTGGGCCGGCGTGGGCAGCACTGCGGCCACCGTCTGCGCCTGCCCGGCGCGATCGATCACGGTCAGCGTCTTGATGACGTCGTCGACCTCGTGCGGGCGCAGCGACAGCCGGAGGTGGTTGCCCTCGAGATGGCCGCTGCGCTCGAAGTGGCCGATCCCGTTCTGGTACAGCACCACGCGATCCAGCCGCATCGGGTCCGGCCGCGCCGTCACCGGCCGCGACGCCGCACACGCACTGACCCACACGACTCCGCCCAGCGCCAGCGGCGCCCATCTCGACACGCGCATTGGTTGACAGCCTCCACCTACTGCAGTGGCAGGCGGCCCCGAGGCGGTTACAGTCGGCAGGTGCGCCGCCACCTGCCCCAGCAGCCCCTGCCCGCGCAGCCCTGGCTGCCCGGGCGCGGCCTGCCGCATCCCGCGGCGTCGCCGCCCGGGGCGCCGCTGCCCGCCGCGCGCTGGCGTGACGACGACGGCTGGCTGTGGGGCGTCGACCTGTGGAACGCCGGCTTCCCGTGGGAGGCCCACGAGGCCTGGGAGGCCCTGTGGCGCGGCGCGACCGGGGCCCAGCGCGAGCTGCTGCAGGGCCTCATCCAGTGTGCCGCCGCCGCGGTCAAGCTTGCGGTCGGCGCGCCCGGCCCGGCCGCCACGCTGGCCGCGCGCGGCACCACGCGGCTGCTCGCGCTGCCAGCGTTGATGGGCGTCGAGCCCGCGGCCTTCGCCCACGCCGTGCTGGCCTGGCTGGCCAGCCCGGCCGCGACGCTGGAGACGCGCCCGCGGCTGGAGCTGCCGATGCGCCGCGTGCTCGCCACGCCGCGGCTGCACGTGCGCGAGCTGGCGCTCGACGATCTCGACGACCTGGCCGGCCTGTGTGGCGACGCCCACGCCATGCGCTTCGTGGGCGACAACCGTCCGCTGTCACGCGCACAGAGCCAGCAATGGATCGAGCGCTCCCTGACCAACTATCGCGAGCGGCCGCACGGTTTCGGCACCTGGGCGGTGTGCGCGCGCAGGGACGGAGCCTTCGTCGGCTATGCCGGCGTCGTCTATCCCGAGCCCGAGCCCGAGCTGATCTATGGCCTGCTGCCCGCGCGCTGGGGCCACGGCCTGGGCACCGAGGTCGCGCGCGGAGTGCTGGAGTACGCGCTGGCCCGGGTGCCCACGGTCATCGCCACCGTCGACCCCGCCAACACCGCCTCCAAGCACATCCTCGGCCGCCTCGGCTTCCAGCCCGAGCGCACCGGCGTCGACGAGCACGGCCTGCCCACCAAGTGGTGGCGCGCCCGGGCCACCACGGTCGTGCGCTAGAAGGTGACGGTGCCGCTGGTCTCGCGGGCCAGCGTCGCCGAGGTCAACGGCATGGCCTCGCCGTCGACGTCGAACTGGCCCACGGTCACGGCGTCGCGGCGCGCCGAGAAGCTGAACGCGATCTGGCTCTCGTCGCGGAAGAAGCCGCGCTCACGCACGACCTGGCCGGTGCCCAGCCAGTGCAGATCGAGCTCGATGGTGACCGGCGGCCCGCCCGAGTACGACTCCGCGACCAGGCTGCCGCGGAAGCGCGCGTACAGCAGGCCGACGACGTCGAACTGGCCGGTGGCATAGCCCGCAAAGCCGCTGCCGGTGCCCAGACAGATGTCCTCCTGGACGCCGACCACATAGAGGCCGTTGGCGTTCTCCGAGGCGGTGTGCGCCTCCAGCACGGCCAGCTCGCCCGAGACGATCTGGCAGCCGTCCGCCGAGACGCGCTCGAAGGTGGCCAGGGCCGCGCCGCCACGCACCAGCGCCACCGAGGCCTGGGCGACAGAGGCCCGGGCCCCGACCAGCACCACCATCGCCGCGATCAGCATCGTCAGTTTCCGCATCAGAACTCCCCCGCCAGGACCAGCACCCCGCCGTGTGCAGTCGCTGTGGCGCCGAGCCTGGCGCCCTCGCGTGCGCGGCGGCGCACGAGCACATATCGAACCACGCCTCCGGCGACCAGACCAGCCCCCAGCAGCGCACTCACCGCGGCGACGGTGTCGCGCCCATCGGCGCGAGCGTGCAGCCGCTCGAAGTCCTGGTAGGCGTAGGCGTCGTCGGCCTCGGCGCGCACGCCCTGGGCCGACACATGGAAGCCCCAGGCCACCGCCAGCAAGCCGACCCCGGTGCCGGCCAGTGCGCCGCCCCAGGTGTCGCGATACCAGGCCCGCCCGTCCCGCGCGGGCCTGCCTGCAGCCGTCGGGGCCGCCTCGCCGGTGGCGGCCGACGCCACGCCGGGCGTGACCATCGTCCCCGGCGCGGCCGGCGCCCCGGTCGGGGTCGGCCCTGGCAGCGTGGGAGAGGTCCCCAGCGCGCGCTCGCAGCGGGCCAGGTTCTGCTGCGCCGCGGCCTGCTGCGCCGGCGCCAGCGCGCCCTCGAGCAGCCGGCGATACAGCCGCACCGCGCTGGGACAGTCGCCCGACATGCGCTCGGCCTGGGCCCAGCCGAACAGCGCGTCCGCGCTGGCGCTGGCCGCATAGGCGGCCTGGAACTCGGTCACCGCGCGCTCGTAGTCGCGCGCGCCATAGGCGTCGACCGCGGCGGCCAGGTGGTCGGGCTCGGCCGGCGTGACCAGCACCGGCAAGGCGCCCGCCAGCGGCGGGCCGAGCAGCGTGAACATGACGACGATCGGGCCCAGCACGGACGCGCGCATCGAACCTCCAGCCGCGAACCTCAGCGCGGGAGCAGTGGTGAGTCGGGATCCCAGCCCGGCGACGCCGCGGGGCGCCGGCTGCGGCTCTTCGGACGGGACGACGGCGACGGCGACGGTGCGGGCGCGGCGCTGGCAGCCGGGTCATCCCCGCCGGCGCTCGCGCCGGGGCTGGCCGTCGCGGGGGCGGGGTCGAGCACCGGCTGGGGCTCGGCGGCCGCCGCCTCCCCGGCCGCGCGCACCACCTCGGCCACACCCGCGGCCAGCGGCGCGGGCGCGCCACCCACGGCGATCTCGGCGCGCAGCTCCGGGGCCACGGGCGCCAGCGCTGGCTCGGCGACCGCGGAGGCGACCTCGTCGGCGGACGGCTCGACCGCCGCGCGCGTCGTCGCTGCGCTGGCGCCTGGGGGCCTGCCGCTGCTCAGGCTGCGCCAGCCAAGCAGCGCCAGCGTCACCACCAGCGCGGCGCCCCCCAGCACCAGCAGCGCGCGCAGCGGACGGCGCGCCAGCTTGCGCAGCGGCCCGGTGCGCTGCAGCCGTACCGGCTGCACCCCGTCATCGCCATCGGGCTCCAGCTGCTCGGCCAGCGCGCTCGGCCCGCTGGGCTCCCACAGCAGGCCCAGCGCGGGCGCGGCGGTCTCGATCATCTGCGCGCTGCCCGAGTCCTCGCCCTCGATGGCGCGGCTGGGCGCCGCCGCGGCCGGCGGCACCCCGTGGGCGCCGGGCAGCCCCGCGGTCAGCGACCGCAGGGCGTCGTCGTCGGCGGCGTCGGCCGACGCCGCCGCGCCATCGCCCACCACCGCGTCGACCGCGCGCACCAGCTCGAGCTCGGCCTCCAGCTCGCCATCGCTGTCGCGCTCGCCGTCGAGCTGGGCCGCCGGCTCGGCGACCTCGAAGCTGCGCCCCGACATCTCCAGCGCGACCTCGCTGGGCACCGCCTCCAGCTCGCGCCGCACCGGCCCGCTGGCGCTGCCCGCCGCCAGCTGCACCGGCGCTCCGCTGGAGCTGCCGGCGCCGCTGCCGCGCAGCTCGCTGACCCCGCTGCTCGTGCGGGTCGCCGCCGGCACCATCCCGGTGCCGCCCGCCAGCGCGCGGGTGCCCGGCGCCGGCGTGCCGCGCGCGGCATCGCCGAACAGCGTGCGCATGAAGCGCCGCATGCCGACCGCCGACAGCCTGAGGCCGAGCTGCTCGGCGACCTCGGCCACCGCCAGCCCGAGCTCCTCGGCGCTGCTCCAGCGCGCCTCGCGGTCGCGCGCCAGCGCCTTCATCACCACCGCCTCCAGGGCTGCGGGATAACCGGGGCGGCGCGTGCTCGGCGCGGGCAGGTTGCCGGCCGCGACCTGCATGATGAGCTCGTAGTCGGTGCGCGCGACATAGGGCCGGGCCCCCACCGTCAGCTCGTACAGCACCACGCCCAGGGCGAACACGTCGCTGCGCGCGTCGACGCCCTCGCCCATGCACTGCTCGGGCGACATATAGGCGACCTTGCCCTTGAGCGTGCCGGCCTGGGTCTCGCGGCTCTGGGTGCGCGCCTTGGCGACGCCGAAATCGACGATCTTGACCGCGCCCTCGTAGGTCAAGAGCACGTTGGCCGGCGACACGTCGCGGTGCACGATCCCGAGCCGCTCACCGTCGTGGCCCAGCTTCTCGTGCGCGTGGTGCAGCCCGGCCGCGACCTCGTGGACCACGAACAGCGCCTGCTCCAGCGGCAGGCCGCCCGCGCTGCGCGCCGCGCGCATGACATGGCGCAGGTCCTGCCCGGCCACGTACTCCATGGTGAAGAAGTAGCTGCCCTCGGCCTCACCGATGTCATAGACCTGCGCGACGTTCGGATGATCGAGCTGCGCCACGATGCGCGCCTCGTCGAGGAACATCTGCACGAAGTCGGCGTTCTCGGCCAGGTGCGGCAGGATCCGCTTCAGCGCGACCACCTTCTCGAAGCCGCCCTGGCCCTGCTTGCGGGCCAGGAACAGCTCCGCCATGCCGCCCATGGCCAGGCTGCCCAGGACCTCGTAGCTGCCCAGCCGCGTCCCGCGCGCCACTGTCGTCACCATCGGTGCGGCCTGGGCGAGCGGTTCCCGAGCCATCGTCACATCCTCATCGAGCAGAAGGGCCCGACCTCAATCTACCTTTTGTGGGTGCGCCTTCAATGATGGTGAATCCGGCGAGGCCGCCGACAGTCGAGCCGCCACCACAGCACATGTGGGCCCCCGGGCCACCCGAGACATGCCGGGGAGTTGCCCCACGTGCGATGATGTCCCCCGTGTCACTGCACGCGCACCTCGCCGCACTGCCGCCGCGCCCGCTGGCCGACGACGTCGACCTCGCGCGCGTGGGCGCCTATCGTGGCTACCGCGAGGTCATCGCCGGCCTCGCCGCGCTGGCCGCCGGCCCCGGCGCCAGCGTGCGCAGCATCGGCAGCAGCGTGCGCGGGGTGCCGCTGTTCGCGCTCGAGCTGGGCGCGGCCGACGCGCCGGTGGCCACCGCGATCATCGCCGGCCTGCACCCCATCGAGTGGATCGGCGTCGAGACCGCGCTGGCGCTGCTGGCCCGCCTGTGCGCGCGCCCGCCCGAGGGCCGCCGCATCGTCGCCATCCCGCTGGTCAACGTCGACGGCTACCAGGCGGTCGAGGCCGATCTGCGCGCGGGCCGGCGCCGCTTCCGGCGTGGTAACGCCCGCGGGGTCGATCTCAACCGCAACTACCCGACCCACTTCCGCGCCGCCGCACCCCACGGGCTGCGCGCCGCGCTGGGGGGCTGGAACCATGGCGGCCCGCACCCCCTCAGCGAGCCGGAGTGCGCCGCGGTGGTCGCGGCCCTTGACACCGTATCAACACGAACACGCATCGATCATGCGCTGTCCTTGCACTCCATCGGCCGCATGATCCTGACCCCGTGGGGCGGCCGCCTGCGCCGCCCCGAGGCCGCCCCCCGCCTGGCCGCCGCCGCCGAGTCGGTGCGCGCCCGCCTGCCCGGCTACCGCGCGGTGCAGTCGTCCTGGTGGGTCCCCGGCCTGCGCGGCCACGGCATGGAGCTCGACCATCTGCACGCCGCCTATGACGCCACCGCGCTGCTGGTCGAGTGCACCGGCGGTGGCGCCACCCTGCGCGAGCCGCGCAGCCTGGTGCACCCGTTCCGCTGGTTCAACCCACCCGACCCGGCGCGCCACGCCGAGCAGCTGGCGGGCGCGCTGGAGCCCTTCGTGCGCGGCCAGTGAGCGGGAGGCGCTCGCCAGGCGGAGGCGGAGGCGGAGGCGGACACGACAGCTCCAGGCTTCGCCGCTACGCGGCTCACCGGAAGCTGTCGTGGTACTTCGGATCCTCGATGGCCAGCGCCGCCGCCGTCGGCTGCAGCGCCAGCGTGGTGTCCAGCATCACCGCCAGCTCGTCGGTGTGCTTGCTGCCCAGGCTGGCCTCGTAGGCGCCCGGGTGCGGCCCGTGCGGGATCCCCGCCGGGTGGTGCGACAGGCTGCCGGGCCCGACGCCACGCCGTGACGTGAAGTTGCCGCGGCAGTAGAACAGGACCTCGTCACAGCCTGGCGACGAGTGCGGATAGGGACACGGCACCGCCTCGGGATGGAAGTCGACCGGACGCGGCACGAAGCTGCAGATCAGCGCTCCCCGCGCGGCGAACGTCCCGTGCCAGGTCGGCGGCAGGTGGGTCAGCCCGACCCGAGGCTGGAAGCACAGGATGGGGAACGCCCAGGGATACACGCTGCCGTCCCAGCCCACCAGATCCAGCGGCGAGGCCTCGTACTCGAAGCCGCTCCACACCCCACCACGCTTGACCACCAGGCCGCGCAGCCCCTCGTCGCGCGGCGCTGCGAACACCGGCTTTCTGAAGTCGCGGTGGCAATACGGCGCGTCCATGCGCAGCTGCCCGGCCGGGTTGCGCCACTGCGCCGGCAGCCCGATCCCGCCAGCGCCCTCGATCGACAGCCAGTGCTGCGGCCCCGCCCCCGGCAGCAGCCGGTACACCAGCGCGCGCGGGATGTACACATAGTCGCCGGCGCCGAACTCGACGTCGCCGAGCTGCGTGCGCAGCACCCCGCCGCCCTGGTGCACATAGATCAGCTCGTCAGCGTCGGCGTTGGCCACATAGACCGGATCCGCCGCGTCGGGGAAGGCCACCGCCAGCACGACATCGGCGTTGCCCAGCAGCGCCACCCGCGCATCGACGGGGGCGCCGCCGCGCCGCTCCAGCTGGCCCGACAGGTAGTGCCGCTTGGCCAGCCCGCGCGCCGCACCCGCCGCCGCACCAGCGCCCGCCGCCGCACTGCCAGCGGCGCCCGCACCCGCACCCTGCCCCGCCGGCGCGAACGCCGTCCAGCCGTGCGCCGCCGCGGTCGCCCGCTGCGTGTGCGGGCGACCCCGGTGGTACATGATGGTGTACGGCCCGTCGAAGCCGTCCAGCGTGAAGCACTCCTCGTGGCACAGCGCCTGGCTCCCGGGCTCGCGCAGCGCGATGTGGTGCTTGCTCGGCACCAGCCCGCACACCATGCGCTCCAGCGCGCCCGTCGGCATGCTCAGATCCGCCCCTCGGCGCGCTGCGTCCGCTCGATGCTCTCGAACAGCGCCCGGAAGTTGCCGGCACCGAAGCCGCGGTCGCCCTTGCGCTGGATGATCTCGTAGAAGAACGGCCCGGCCTCGGGATCGCCGTGCAGCGCGGCCCACTCCTTGACGAAGATCTGCAGCATGTACTTGCCCTGCGCATCGCCGTCGATGAGGATGCCGAGCTCCGCCAGGGTCGCGATCTCCTCGTCGATCTTGCCGATGCTGCTGTGCTGGATGCGCCCGGGCAGCATGTCGTAGTAGGCCTTCGGGGTCGGCATGAAGCTGACGCCCTGCTCGCGCAGCCCGCGCACCGCGCCCAGGATCTCGGGCACCTCGAGCGCCACGTGCTGCACGCCGTCGCCGCGCAGGTCCTCGTTGAAGACGTTGATCTGCGACGCCTTGAAGAACGGCCGCATGGGCTCGTTGTTGGCGAACTTGACGCCCGACTGCGGCTCCCACATCACGATCGACTTGAGGCCCGACCCGCCCGACGCCCCGCCATCGACGTCGCTGGTGTGGAACGCGACCTCCCAGTACGGCTCGAAGCCCATGACGTGCTCCATCCACAGGAGCGCCGGCTTCATGGTCTGGAAGTTCGAGGTCACGTGATCGACGCGCTGGAACCCGAAGCGATTGCCGCCGCGCCCCGCCGTCGCCGTGGCCGGGACCTCCTGCAGCCCGCTGTACAGCGCGCGGAAGCCGCCACGCTGCACGAAGCGGAACGTGGTGTCACCGAACGGCGTCGTGATGTTGAACATGGCCAGCGTGCCGCCGTCGTCCTGGAAGCGCTGGATGTCGGTGATCGGCGTGCCGCCGCGCTGCTCCAGCAGCTTGAAGGTGCGCTCGATGTCCTCGACCTCGAACACGATCGACCCCACCCCGTCCGGGTGCTTGCGCAGGTAGCGCCAGGCGCGCCCGCCCTCGCCGACCGGCTGCGAGCACACCACCACCACGTCGCCGGCGCGAAACACCGACGAGCGCTGCCGCCCGGCCTGGTCCAGCGCCGGACTCGAGCGCCAGACCTCGGCGAAGTCCATCATGTCGAGGTAGAAGTGCCGGCTGCGCTCCAGATCGCGCACGTAGTAGTGCAGCGCCTCGAGGCGCTTGATGCCCAGTGGTTCCAGCTTGCCCATGTCTAGCTCCGCTTCTCGATGGTCGGCGCCACGACCTTCTGGTCGATGGCCCCGAACAGTGACCGCCCCCCACCGTCACGCATCTCGATGTGCACTCGATCGCCGACGCGCATGAACGGCGTCACCGGCGCGCCCGCCTCCAGCGTCTCGATCATGCGGCGCTCGGCCAGGCACGAGATCCCGCGCGCGCGGTCGGCGTTCGACACCGTGCCGCTGCCCAGCAGCGTGCCCGCGGTGAAGCGCCGCGTGCGCGCGATGTGCGCGATGAGGTCGGCGAACGAGAAGTGCATCTCGGGCCCGGCGTCGCAGTCGCCCACCAGCTGGCCGTTGTAGGTCGTGCGCAGGCGCAGGTGCACGCGCGCGTCCTGCCACGCCGCGCCCAGCTCGTCGGGCGTGATGGCCAGCGGCGACAGCGCGGTCGCCGGCTTGGACTGGAAGAAGCCGAAGCCCTTGGCCAGCTCGCCGGGGACCAGGTTGCGCAGCGTGATGTCGTTGACCAGCACCAGCAGGCGCACGTGGCGCGCCGCGTCCGCCGCGGTCACTCCCAGCGGGGTGTCGCCCAGGATGACCGCGACCTCGGACTCGAAGTCGAGCCCCCAGGCGGCGTCGTGCAGCACGATCTCCTCGGTCGGCCCCAGCAGATCGCCCGAGCCGCCCTGGTAGATCAGCGGGTCGGTCTCCAGCGTGGGCGGCGGCTCGGCCCCGCGCGCCTTGCGCACCAGGCGCACATGGTTGAGGTACGCCGAGCCATCGACCCACTCGTAGGCGCGCGGCAGCGGCGCCATCAGGCGGCGCGCCTCGACCGGCTCGCCCGCGACCTGCCCGGCCTCGAGCAGCGCGGCCAGCTTGCCCAGCTCGGGCGCGGCGCGCTCCCAGTCGTCCAGCGCGGCCTGCAGCGTGGGCGCGATCTCGCGCGCGCTGACCGCCACCGCGCCGTCCCGGCGCACCACGATGAGCGCCCCGTCGCGCGTGCCGTCTCTCAGCGTCGCCAGCTTCACGCGGCCTTCAATAGCACGAGGGCGTGAAGGGAGGTCAATCCCTGTCACGCCCTCGGATTTGCTGCACTGCGGCGAAGCGGTCGACTACGGCTTCTTCTCTTCCGGCTTCTCGGGCTTCTTGTCGTCACCGCCGCCGCCGAGGCCGCCGAGCAGGCCGCCCAGGCCGACCTTGCTGGCCAGATCCTTGACCACGCTCGACTGCCCCAGCCAGCCCGGCACCTTGCCGGCGTTGCTCTTCATGAACTCGACCACCTTGTGAGCGGTCGCCTTGTCGAGACCACACTTGGTCATCAGCCCTTCGATCATCTCTTCCATCCGCGACCCCCTCAGCGTCCCGTCAAAATGGTGAACTCGATGCGGCGATTCATCGCCTTGCCCTTCTTGGTCTTGTTGTCACCCACCGGCTTGTCGGGGCCGTAGCCGCGGGTCTCGATGCGCTCGGCCTGGATCCCCTTGCCGACCAGGTAGGCCTTGACCGCCTCGGCGCGCGCCGCCGACAGGTCCAGGTTGGCCTCGCGCACGCCGGCGTCGTCGGTGTGGCCCGAGATCTCGACCCGGACGGTGGGGAACGCCGCCAGCACCTTGGCCGCGGCGTCGAGCACCTTGAACGACCCCTTCTGCACCACCGCCTTGCCGTTGGCGAAGTTGATGCCCTTGATGGCGCCGGTGAACTTGGCGACCTCGGCGGGGACCTCGTCGGGGCAGCCGTCGTCGTCGCTGATGCCGTTGACGGTCTCCTGCTTGTCGGGGCACTTGTCGTCGGCGTCCTTCACGGTGTCGCCGTCGTCGTCGAGATCGGGGCAGCCGTCGTCGTCCTGGAAGCCGTCGGCGTCCTCCTTGTCGGTCGGGCACTGGTCGACGTCGTCCTTGAGGCCGTCAGCGTCGGTGTCGGGCAGCTCGTCGGGGCAGCCGTCGTCGTCCTGGTAGCCGTTGACGGTCTCGCCCTGCTCGGGGCACTTGTCGGCGTCGCCCACGATGCCGTCGCTGTCGCCGTCGACCGGCGGGGCCTCGTCAGGGCAGCCGTCGTCGTCCTCGAAGCCGTTGGCGGTCTCGGCCTGCTCGGGGCACTTGTCGGCCTCGCCGACCAGGCTGTCGCCATCCGGGTCGGGCGGCGGAGCCACCACCGCGGGGGCGGCCGGCCCCTCGTCGCCGAAGCGGCCATAGATCCCGAGCAGCCCCTCGAAGTCGGTCACCACCGACGACGAGTCGCTCGACGGCGGCAGCACCACACGGCCGTCCACGCGCAAGCCCCAGCGCTTGCCCAGGCGGTACTTGACGCCCGCGCCGGCGTGCGCCGCGAAGTCGGTGTCGAGGTCGATGATGCTGCGGTTCGACGACGACGAGGTCTGGCTGCCAGCGCCCACCAGCACGAACGGGCGCAGCTTGGCGCGCGGCGCCGCGAAGTGGAACAGGGCATGGCCGCGCAGCGCGATGACCATGACGTCGACGTCGGCGTCACGCACCGTGGTCGGCGTCAGCCCCAGCTCGGCCTCGAGGTCGAGGCGACCAAACAGCGCCGCCGCGGCGCGCACGCCGCCGACGAGGCCGTTCTTGGGCGACGGCGCCCCAGGCTCCTCGTAGACGCCGAGCTCGTTGTCCTCGGAGAAGATGTGCGCCCCGAGGAAGCCGCCGATCTCGATGGCGCGATCCGCGCGCGCGACCCGAGATCCCGCCAGCGCACACACGCCCATCGCCAGCACCACCGCTGTCCGCCTCATGTTGCCTCCCTTGCGCGTCGTCATCGTCATGGCGCGCCTCACAGCAGGTTCACGATCAAGGTGGCCTCGGTCTGGGTGTCGAGCTGGTCCGCGAACGGCACGAAGCCGGCCGCGAACGGCAGCCCCAGCGGCGCCAGCGGCGCCGGCGTGGTGTCCACCTTCAGGGTGAAGCCGAAACCGAACGAGACGTTCTTGGACAGCGAGGTGGTCAGGCCGATCTTGCCGGTGGCGCGCACGTCCTCGAAGGCCTTGGCCTCGTTGCTGCCGTCCTCGGTCGGGGTCTTCTCGGTGTTGAGGTTGGCCAGCACCTCGAGCTCGGCGTTGGCGCCGGTCGATTCGCTCAGCTTGAGCGTGTAACCTGCGAAGACACGCGCCGAGTGGATGGTCACGGTGTCGGGCGCCGAGGTCAGATCCTCGATCGACAGGTCGTAGCCCAGCTCGGCCTTGAGCAGGCTGCGCTTGTCGGCCAGGAGCTGCCGGCTGTAGCCGATCTGGCCACCGCCCACGAAGTTCTTGCCGGCGGGCTCGTCCTTGGCGGCGACCGCGGTCAAGAACGCGGAGTTGTTGGCGCTGAAGAAGCGGTCGTAGCGCAGCTTGCCGGCGAACGCCTTGGTGGTGGTGCGCTCCACCGAGGTGATCTCGTCCTCTTCGATGGTGCCGTTGCCTGCGCTGCCGGTGGCGTCGTCGTCCACCGCGATCGAGATCCCCGAGCGCGCATAGGCGGCCGAGGCCTCCAGGCTGATCTTGTTGTTGCCTGCCTTGCGCGACGCGGTGCCGCCCGCCGACAGCGTGCGCGAGCGCGAGTTGCCGGTCGAGATCAGCAGCCCGGCCTTGGCCGAGGCCTTCCACTCGACCTTCTTGACGTCCTTGACCTCGTCGACCTTGCCATACTCGAACTTGGGATCGGCCCACGCACTGCCCACGCCGACGCCCAGCCCGAGCCCCACCAGTACGACGATCCGACCGAGTCTCTGTGCCATCGCAGTCTCCTTGCGTCCCGGCATGGGGCGCATGTGTCCCTCGGATAGCACGATCCGTACCCGCCGGGGGACCCCGGCGTATCCACGTGAAGCCTCAGCCCTGGCCGGGGGTCAAGCCGTGGCGGCGCAGCAGACGATACAGGTGCACCCGCGCGATCCCCGCAGATTGTGCGGCCAGCGCGACCTTGCCGCCGTGCTTGCGCACCAGCGCCTCGGCGTAGCTCTTCTCGAAGGCGTCGATGGCGCGCTTGCGTGCGTCGGCGTAGCCGAGGTCGGCGTCGGCCAGCTGCGAGGCCTGGCTCAGCGCCGCGAGCTCGCCGATGTGGGTGACGCCCGAGATGGGCAGCGCGTCCTGGAACACCAGGCAGCGCTCGAGATAGTTGCGCAGCTCGCGCACGTTGCCCGGCCAGGCCGCGCGGCGCAGCGTGGCCAGGAAGGCCGGGGTCAGCAGCGCGTGGACCTCGTGCGGCTGGGCGCGCAGGGTGCCGAGCAGCGCCTCGGCCAGGAGCGGCAGATCCTCGGGGCGCTGGCGCAGCGGCGGCAGCGTGATCTTGATGACCGCGAGGCGGAAGTAGAGATCGCTGCGGAAGCGCCCGGTGTTGGCGTCGCTGCGCAGATCGCGGTTGGTCGCGGCCACGATGCGCACGTCGATGGGCACGTGCTGGTTCTGGCCCACGCGCCGGATGGTGCGGGTCTCGACCGCGCGCAGCAGCTTGGGCTGCAGCTCGGGCGGCAGCTCGCCGATCTCGTCCAGGAACAGGGTGCCGCCGGCGGCCTCCTCGAAGGCGCCCACGCGGCGCGCGGCGGCGCCGGTGAAGCTGCCGCGCTCGTGGCCGAACAGCTCCGACTCCAGGAGATTTTCCGGGATGGCGCCGCAGTCGACTACCACGAAGGGGCCGTCCTTGCGCGCGCTGGCGCGGTGGATCGACTCCGCGGTGGCGCCCTTGCCGGTGCCGGTCTCACCCTCGAGCAGCACGGTGGCGTCGGTGGCCGCGGCGCGCTCCAGCAGCGAGATGGTCTGCCGCATGGCCACCGACTGCCCGACCAGGGTCTCGAAGCTGGTGCGCTCGGACAGCGGGATCTGGATGGTGTCCTGGCCGAGCTGGAAGCGCACCACGGCCTCGCCCAGCTTGATCAGGCTGCCGTCGCGCAGGTAGGCGTCGTTGACGCGCACGCCGTCGACCACGGTGCCGTTGAGGCTGCCGGTGTCGCGGACATGTGCGCCCTCGGCGTCGACCAGGACCTCGCAGTGGTAACCCGACACCGTCGGGTCATCGATGATGATGTCGTTGCCGGGCTGCGAGCCGAGCGAGCAGCGATCGCCCGACGAGTGCCAGTGCACCGGCGACTCCGGGCGCGGCTCCAGCACCTGCAGGCGGAAGCGCGGCACCAGCACCTGTGGGGTGGCGGGGCCGCCCTCGACCTCCTGCGTGCGACGCCCCCCGTCGCGCTCGCGACTGCCCATGCGCGCGACCATAACACGCGGGTTTGTGACCGCCGAGGTGACAGCGCGGCGCGATCAGTGTCATCCGGTGATACTGCAATCCTGCACATTCGACGGAATTTCACTGATGGTGAAAAGTCAAAGGGGTCGATAGGTGTCAATCAGTTGAAATCAAACGACTGGTGCGATGGGACGTGCCTTCGGCACGGTCAGTGCTATTGAAATATTCCGCAAATAACGTTACTGGAGGGGACGGTGTTGGCGAAGATTCTCGTGGTCGAAGCCGAATCGGAGGTCCGCAAGAGCTGCATGGCTTGTCTGAGCTCGATCGTGGACTGGACCGTGCTGGAGGCAGCCTCGGGGCCGGAGGCGATCCGCCTGGCCATCGAGGAGCAGCCGGACATCGTGCTGCTCGACGCCGAGCTGGCGTCGCCTGACGGCCTCACCCTGCTGTCGACGCTGCGCCGCCACGACATGACGGTCGTGTTGCTGACGGCGCCCGGCAAGGGGCCGAACTACCACGCCCTCGGCGCGGTCGGCGTCATCGAGAAGCCGCTCGACGTGGTCGCGCTGGCGCGCCAGGTCCGCGACGTCCTCGACCGCGAGGTCGAGCAGACCAACCCCGCCATCTACAGCATCACGCGCCGTCGTTAGCCCGGGCGCACCGGCGCGCGGTCGCCGTCGTTGCGCGCGCGCGCGGGCGCGTCTACTGTTCGGCCGTGCTGTCCTTCGTCGGCCTCGGTGTCATGGGCCTCTTCATCGTCACCTTCCTGGGCACCCTGGCGCTCAAGAAGACACAGCCGACGTGGATCTTCGACGGCGGCGTCGTCATCGGCGCGGCGCTGGCGGTGGTGGGCTGGCGCCTGGGCGCGGCGTGGTGGCTGGCCGCGGGCGCGGGCGCGACCGTGCTGATCTGGTTCGCCTCTACGCGCAAGGAGCTGTCGCTGCCGCGCGGCAGCGGCCTGCGCGTCAAGGTCGGCGACGCCCTGCCGAGCTTCAGCCTGGCCGGCACCGGCGGCGCGCCCATCACCGACGCCGAGGTGTGCGCGGCGGCGCCCGCGCTGGTGGTGATGTACCGCGGCTGGTGGTGTCCCTACTGCGTGACCCAGCTCGACGACCTCGGCCGCGAGCACGACGCCCTGCGCGCCGCCGGCATCAAGCTCTTCGCCATCTCGGTCGACCGCAGCGACGAGCAGGCCCCGCTGGAGAAGCGCCTGGGCGGCAAGGTCACCTTCCTGTCGGATCCCGAGGGCAAGCTGCTCGACGCCATCGGTGTGCGCCACCCCGACGGTGTGCCCTGGTACGATCGCCTGCTGCTGGGGGCGCGCCGCCAGGACATCGCGCTGCCGACCTCGCTGCTGATCGGCAAGGACGGCAAGCTGCTGTTCGTGGAGCGCGCGCGGCGCATCGATCAGCGCACCCCGCTCGGCGCCGTGCTGGCGGCGGCGCGCAGCGCGAGCTGACACGAGGCGAGGCGAGGCGAGGCGAGGCTACGGGTCGATGCGGGTCAGCCGGCCGAAGATCTGCGCGGCGCCGATCCAGCCGTTGATGCCGCCGCGGTTGTTGCCGATCTGGAAGCGCGGGCCGTCGCGGTCGATGGCCTTGATGAAGTGCAGGTACTCGGCGCGACCGACCTTGCACAGCACGATGTCCCCGACCTTCAGCAGCGCCGCGTCGACCGGCGTCACGGTGCACAGCCGCCCCGACCGGATCTTCGGCGCCATCGAGTTGCCGCGCGGGCAAAACGACACCGTCTCGCCTGCCGCGAGGCGTGTCATGTATCCGGCGGCCCACCCCATCGCCGCAGTCTACCGGACGGCGCGGGTGGCCGTCAGGGCTGGTTCCCGGGCAGCGGCACCGAGGGCACCCGCCGGCGCACCATGCGCACCTGGAGTCCGTCGATGCCGCGCTCGAGATCGAGGCTGGCCTCGGTGCCCGCGGCGCCGCGCAGCCGCGCCATCACCTGCTGCACCGGCCAGCCCAGGGTCGACTCGCCGTCGATGGCCACGATGAGGTCGCCCGCGCGCAGGCCGGCCTCGGAGGCCGGGCTGTCATCGAAGACCTCCGCGATCTCGACCGCGCGTGAGGTGCCTTGCAGGCGCATGCCGAAGCCGACGAAGGGGCCCCCGACGATCGCGATCGGGCCCGAGATGTCCCCGGGCGCTGGTGTCGACGGCGGTGACGCCGGCGCAGGCGGTGCCGAGGTGGCGGCTGTGCCGGGGCTGCGTGACCCGGCGCGCGGCTGCTTCTTGCACCCGGCAGCGCCATGCGCGAGCAGCGCCAGCGCACACAGGGCCCGCAGCTGCGGCGCTCGCCTCGCCATCGCGCGGAGTGTATCTTCGCGGCCATGAAAACGCTCGCGTTCGCGCTGGGGCTGGTGGTGCTGGGCGCCGTGGGCTGTGGTGGTGGCACCGGTGACGATGACGACGACGTGGGCAGCGACGCCCAGGTCACCAGCGGCGACGGCGCGGTCACACAGACCGACGCCGGCACCGGCGCCGACGACTTCGTGATGCAGGCGTCCGACTTCGAGTGCACCACGCGCTGGCAGAAGGTGCGCCGCTTCCGCATCACCAACAAGCTCGGCCACACCGCCGAGGCGGTCGCGCTGGCCAGCGCCAACACCGGTGGCGACTACCCGGTGGGCACCCTGATCCAGCTGGTGCCCTTCGAGGCCATGATCAAGCGCAAGGCCGGCTTCAGCAGCGCCAGCCGTGACTGGGAGTTCTTCTCGCTGTCGGTGTCGGCCAGCGGCACCACCATCCGCTCGCGCGGCAGTGACGGCGTCGTCAACCAGTTCGGCGGCAACTGCCTCGCCTGCCACACCAAGGCCGAGCCGCGCTGGGACCTGGTGTGCGAGAGCGGCCACGGCTGTGACGCGCTGCCGCTGTCGGCGGCCCAGATCGACTCGCTGCAGAACAACGACGCTCGCTGTCCATAGCGGTTCCGCCCGGCCCAGCGCGCGGGTATCCTGTGCCAATGCGAACCTGGATGCTGGTGGCGGTGCTGGTCTTCGTGGGGCTCGGGGTGACGGCGCGGCAGGCGCAGGCGGGCGGCTGTCCGACCTGCACCAAGGCCAGCGACTGCCCCAACGCGGGCGACTTCTGCGTGCTGCACAGCGCCGACGTCGGCTGTGGCGCGCAGCGCATGCTGTGCTGCCCCGGGCAGGGCTGTAACACCTTCAGCGGGCGGCCCTCGTGCGAGGGCACCACCTGCACCGTGGTCGGCGGCACCACCACCCCGGACGCCAGCGTGCCGCGCGACGGCAGCACGGCGAGCCCCGACGGCAGCGCCGTCAGCTCCGACGCCGGCGGCGGCAATGGTGACGGCGAGGACTCTGGATGCAGCTGCCGCACCGGGGTGGGCGCGGGCGACCCGGCGGGCAGCGCGCTCGGCGGCCTGCTGGCCCTGGGCGCGCTCGGCCTGGTGCTGGCGCGCCGCCGGCGCCGCTAGTAGGCTCGCCCCGCGCCCGCACTCTGCCGGCCGCGCGGCTTGCGCCGCCGGCCCGGATTTGCTATGCGGCCTCCGATGTCGACGCAAAGCAGGAGTGTGTGGTGGACGGCGGCCGTGCTGGCCGCGGCGCTGGCCGGGTGTGGTGGAGGTGGCGGTGACAACGATCCCGACCTCCTGCTGGGGTCGTGGCGCAAGCTCGATCCGGTGTCGCGCGCGGTGCAGGCGCAGCTGACCTTCGACCCGGGCGGCCGCGTCTCGGTGCAGGCCGAGGGCGCCACCAGCGCCAGCGCGGGCCTGTTCGAGGCCGACGACGCCCACCTGGTCATCGAGTCGACCGACGCCAACGATGGCATGCGCTATCGCGATCGCTACCCCTACAAGGTGTCGAAGGATCGCCTGATCATGCGCGTCTTGCAGCCGACCGGCCGCCACGACGGCATCGTGGGCACCTTCAAGGGCGCCTTCTCGAGCACCGTCCTCGGCCCCACCGGCAGCTGGGACAAGGCCTTCGCGGTGACCTGGACCATCACCTTCCGCGCCGACGACACCGTGCGTCTGGTCGAGACGCCCGAGGCCACCGGCGCACCCTCCGGGGGCTCCGGCGATGATTCGCCCGGCACCGCCCCGGTCGTCGCGCTGGAGGGCACCTACCAGACCATCGGGCCCAACGCCTACCAGACCAGCTTCGCGACCTCGACAGAGACGCTGACGCTCAACTTCAGCCTAGCCGACGGCGTCATCGGCGATCTCTACGTCCGCTGACCTCGGGGTCAGTCGATCACGACGGGGCTGCGCCCCGCCCCACTGGGCGGAGCCCTCAGGATTCGTCACATCTCGGCGGCCCCGCATTGCAGCGAGGCCGCTCGGGCATGGCGAACTGAACGAGCAGCGTTGTCGCCACCGCCACGGGCGGCTCGGACGGGCGGCTCGGACGGGCGGCTCGGGTTGGCGGCCGAGGACGATGGGTGCCTCGGGCGACGGGCTCCGCGGCGGCGGCCTCTGGAGGAGGCCGCTCCTCGCCGCTGCGCCGGCGCGGCCGCT
>JADYYK010000186.1 GCA_020853705.1 Deltaproteobacteria bacterium | reverse complement strand
GTGTAATGCTGCGATCCGAACGACCATCGGTAAGCCGTGTGCGGGAAATCTGCATGCACGGTTTGATAGGGGGTCTTGCCCTTTCACCGATGAATTTCTCAGGGTGAAAGGGCAGGATCTACCAATGAGACTGAGCTTCGCGCGCATGCTGGTCTGGGTATGCGTCGCCTTCATGAGCTTGTTCGCCGTCGAGTTCTTCCTCGAGTGGTGGCGCCTGGGGCGCCCTGGCCTGGAGGCGCTGAGCTGGGAGGGCGTCAACAACGCCAAGCTGGTCGACGTCCTCAGCCCGATGGCGCGCGCCTACAACAACATCCTGGCCATGCTGATCGCCACCATCGGCCTCGCCATCCCGCTGACGGCGAACATGCACACGCCGAAGCTGATCGACATGTTCCTCCGCGATCGGCTCAACCAGGCCATGCTGCTGTTCATCTCGTTCGGGGCCGCCAACGTCCTGTTCGTGGACTACATCATCGGCCCCAAGTTCGCGCCCATGTGGGCGTTCCGCTTCTCCATCTGCTTCGCCCTGTTCGGCTGGGCGGTGCTCATCCCGTACTTCTTCTACGTGGTGCGCTTCCTCGATCCCTCGAACATCCTGGCCCGCCTCAAGTCCGAGACCATGCGCATCCTCGACGACGTGGCGGTCGGCAAGAACCACCACGAGAAGGCTCAGCACGAGGTCCACGAGCGTCTGTTCCAGATCGGCACCGTGGTCCTGAAGTCGCTCGACCGCTCCGATCGCGGCGTCGCGCTCGAGGGCGTGTGGACGCTCAAGCAGCTCATCGACTACTACGGCAGCCTCAAGCCGCGCATGCCGGCGCCCTGGTTCGTGATCGATCGCGCCGACTTCGTCGGCCTCAGCCCCGAGGCGCTCGAGCTGCTCAACGAGGAGCGCACCTGGTTCGAGATGAAGGCGATGACCCAGGTGCTGTTCGCCTACCAGGCTGCGCTGAGCAAGACCTCCGACGTGGTGTCCAGCGTGTCCGACGCCGTGCGCGTGATCGGCCTGGCGGCGCACCGGCGCGGCGACGGCCCCATGCTCGGGCTGTGCATCCGGGTCTTCAACAACTTCATGCGCGAGGGCATCAAGCGCAAGGACGTGCACAGCATGTACGACGTCCTCTACGAGTACCGCCTGCTGGCGCGCGATCTCGAGGACGTGCCCGCCCGCCAGCGCGAGATCGCCCGCCACATGCGCTTCTACGCCGCGTCCGCGCGCGCCGGCGGGGTGCCCTTCATCCAGCACCTGGCCGCCTTCGAGCTGGGCTACATCGTGCGCCGCGCCTACGAGGAGGGCGGCGAGGCCGCGCGCGATCTGCTCGATCACGCCCTGGCCATCCCGCACCGCGAGGGCGAGGCCCGCATCCCCATGGTGGTCAAGGCCAAGCTCAAGCTGGGCGGCTTCTTCGTGCAGCTCGGCCTCGGCGCCGCGGCCAAGGTGGTCGCCGACGACCTCGCCGACGTGCCCGCTGGTGAGCTGCGCGCCGCCGAGCAGGAGCTGCTCTCGGCGGAGCGCTCGTTCTTCGAGGTCACCGATCGCCAGGAGAACCTCGACTACCTCAAGCCCGAGCGCCGCGCTCCGCTGCAGCGCTTCGTCGCCGACCTGTGCGCTGGCAAGGACCCCGCCGCCGCCTGACCTCGGCCGCCGCGCGTGCTCTGACAGCTGCGTCGGGTCCTGGTCGGGAGCTGCGTCCCAAGCGGCCGAAAGCACGTCAGCTTCGCGCTGGCCGAAGTCTTGCTTTGCGGGGTGTCATGCGACTCTCCCTGCTGGTGCTCCCATTGTCCCTGCTGGCCGCTTGCGCCAGCGAGCCTCAGTTGCCCGATCCTGCCACGCCGGGGCCAGATCCTGCCGCGCCCTCTCCCGAGCTCCCCGGCCCGAGCGGCCCTGACGGCCCCGGTCAGCCCAGCCTCCCACCAGTAGCCCGCGCTGGCTCGGCCAGCATCGGCCTGGCCGCCACCAGCGCGAAGGTGACCCTGACACGCATGTCGCTGGACAGCCCGGCGAGCGAACAGAGCATCGACGTCAGCTCCGGCGCGGCGCGCCAGCTGACCGTCACCCACGCCGCCGGCGAGACCCTGGCCATCACCGTGCAGGACGCCGCCGGCAAGGTCGAGCGCACCGGCATCATGGAGCTGGGTCAGCTGCGCTGGAACGCGGCGCCGCGAACACTGTCGGTGCCGCGCGACCACGGCACCATCCAGGCCGCCATCGACGCCGCCGACGCCGGCGACACCGTGCTGGTGGCCCCGGGCCGCTACACCGAGCACCTGCGCATGAAGAGCGGCGTGCGGCTGGCCGGCGAGGACGCGCTGACGACCATCCTCGACGCCGGCCCCAACCCCTGCGCGCAGGCGCGGTGCCCCGCCCTGATCGACTTCTCCGAGGCGCAGGACGTGGTGATCCAGTCCCTCACCCTGCGCGGCAGCCGCACGCCGCGCGATGGCTGCGCCGATCCGAACGACCCGTTTCGCTGCTCGGGCGACTGGTACACGCCGGCCATCTACGCCGACGGCCACCTGACAGGGCCGTGGAGCTTCCTCGCGCCGGACACCGCCACCAGCGCGCTCATCACCGGCAACATCATCGAGGACAACGACGTCGGCCTGATGCTGTACTTCCACGCCCACGCGGTGGTGCGCTCCAACATCTTCCGGCGCAACGGCAGCGCGCTGGTCGCCAACCACTTCCAGGATCACTCGCTGGTCGCCAACAACGTGTTCTGGGAGAACCGGCGCATGGCGGTCGGCAACCAGGCGGCCTCCCTCGACATCGTCAGCAACATCTTCGGACGCACCACCTACGGCGCCAACATCGCGTTCGAGGCGGTCCAGCGCGGCCGCATCCGCTGCAACATCTTCTTCGCACCCGGCCCGCTGACCGCGACCGAGGACGACTTCGTCGGCGATCCCGGCTTCATCGACGCCGAGCACGGTGACTTCGGTCTGCGCGCCGACTCACCCGCCATCGCCGCTGGCTGCCTGAACGGTGAGGACATCGGCGCCAGTGGTGGCCCCATGGGCGAGGAGGCCCCGCTGTAGCCAGCGCCGGGGGCCGGCCGTGGCCTGCGCTCGTGCGATGATGGGGCATGCGCAAGCTCAGCCTGCTGGGTCTCTGGGTGCTGGTGGCGGCCGCGAGCGCCGCGGGGTGCGGTGACGACGACGACGGCGGCAAGCTCGACGCCGCGGTGGTCGGCGGCGATGGCGGCGCCCGCGATGGCGCCGTGCTCCCGACGCCGTGCCCGGCCACGCCGCCGCAGGTGAACGACGCCTGCCCGCGCGCCGGCCTGGTCTGCGAGTATGGCGACGATCCGCGCGAGTCGTGCCACACCGTGGCGACCTGCAACGGCACCTGGTCGATCGTGGCGCCGCGCTGCACCGCGCTGCCGCCGGTGATCTGCCCGGCCACGCGCGAGGCGGCGGCGGGCCAGGACTGCACGCCGATGGACGCCTATTGCAGCTACGGCGACAACCTCGACTGCCACTGCACCAACTGTCGCGAGTTCCCGGTCGCCGGCTGCGCCGGCCCGCTGCGCTGGGACTGCGACGCGCCCAACGTGGATCCCATGTGTCCCGCCGGCAAGCCGGCGCTGGGCGGCGGCTGCGCCCCCGACGACCAGCGCTGCGTGTACAGCTGCGGCCAGGACGGCGCGCGCGAGTGCAAGGCCGGGGTCTGGACCGCGGCCCAGGGCGGCCCGTGTCCGATCTCGAGCCGCCAGGCCAAGCGCGACATCCACTACGTCGACCCCGCCGAGGCCGCCGCGCTGGCGCGCGCCGTGGAGTCCACCCGGCTGGCGACCTGGGAGTACCTGGATCCCACCCTGGGGCGCGGTCGTCGCCTCGGCTTCATCATCGAGGACCAGGCCCCGGACAGCCCCGCGGTCGAGCCCGGCGGCGCCATGGTCAACCAGTACGGCTACATCAGCATGCTGGTCGCCGCGGTGCAGGCGCAGCGCCAGGAGATCGACCAGCTGCGCAAGGAGGTCGAGGCCCTGCGTCGCCAGCAGCCTCGCCGTCCGCGCCAGCAGCGCGCGCGGTGAAAGCCCGCTAGTATCGCGCGCCATGGCAGCGCGCGCGTCCGGAGCAGCCCCGCGGGTCACCCTCTCGAAGAGCACCCGGCCCGAAGACTTTCGCGACTTCTACTGGCTCAAGCAGGAGCTCCTGGACTTCTGCCGTGCCCAGGGGCTGGCGGCCTCGGGCGGCAAGCGCGAGCTCGCCGAGCGCATCGAGCACTTCCTGCGCACGGGGCAGCGTCTGCGCGCGGCCTCTCGGCCGTCACCCGAGACCGCGGCGGCGCGCCGCGTGAACGCCACCCCTGCGGCCGCGCTGGCGATGACCACGCGCGCCCCCGCCGGCTTCCGCTGCACCCAGGAGGCTCGCCAGTTCTTCGAGCGCCACCTCGGCAAGCGCTTCCGCTTCACGGTGCCGCTGCAGGACTTCATCAAGGCCCACCCGGGCGTCAGCTTCCGCCAGATCGCCGACGAGTGGCAGCGCCAGGATGCTCTCCGGCGCGCCGGCACCTGGCGGCCCGAGATCGCGCCCCAGTTCGAGTACAACCAGTTCACCCGCGACTACCACGCCGATCCCCGCAACCAGGGCAAGACCCACCGCGACTGTCTGGAGGCCTGGAACCGCGTCCGCGCGCGTCGCGGCGAGCACAAGTACCGCCCCCGGAGGTGACCCCGGGGCCCTCGCCGAGGCCGGCGGTCGGTGCAGCTGGCCCGGCGTCCGGGCCGTGTCGGGCCGTCACGGTGTCGGCGCTGGCAGCGCGCGCGGCAGCAGGCTGTGGCACGAGACCGTCTCGGCCAGGGTGGCGTCGCCGACCGCGCGGGTGCGGATGGCGGCCAGCTCCAGCGCCTCGGCCGAGCCGGGCACCACCGGGCGCTCGGGGATGACGCCGACCTCGGCGCCGTCGCGGTCATAGAAGATGGTCGGCGGGTGCGACACCTTGGTGATGTCGGGGCGCAGCTCGAGCACCTGGACGTCGCCGGCAGGTGAGCGATAGACCTGGACGCTGGCGAAGTCGCCGCCGAACTGGCCGCGGCAGATGGCCAGGTACACGCCGGGGGCGGTCTCGCCGCGCGGCGGCGCTGACGGCGGCGGCGACGGCGGCTCGGGTGGCCGCGAGGCGGTCGGGCTGGGCGACGCCTGCTGGCGCGGCTTGCGCGCGCAGCCGGCCGGGGCGAGGCCCAGAATTGCAGCGAGGACCGCGCTGACCCCGACGCCCACGCGCTTGTGCATGATCGCAGCATAGCCGAGGCGCGGCTTCACCTGTGGTGCCTGAAGTTCCACGGCAGCTTGAGCAGGAGACCGAGCTCGAACTGCGTGGTCTCCTCGGCGGCACCCGGGAAGTGGGTGCCGCCGACGTAGAGCGCGGCCAACCCGAAGGTGACGATGGCGCGCAGGGTGTAGCCGTGTGGATCCGTGCGCGCGGGCTCGTAGGTGTAGCCGAGGTCGCCGCCCAGGAACATCTTGCCCAGCTCGGGGCCGAAGCTGACGCGCCGGGTGTTGTCGTCTGCGAAGTCGAACGAGCCATCGACGAAGCCGCCATACCACCAGCCGCTGCCCCCGAGGTGCACCACGCTGACCTCGGCGCCGACCACGCCGCCAGCGCCGCGCCCGCTGCCGTGGTGGGTCATGCCCAGCATGAGGCCGCTGTGCAGGAACCAGCCGCACGGCGGCGCCAGCCAGCCGTTGCACGCGTCGCCGGCGTCCCCGTGCTCGGTGGCGTCCGCGTCGTCGTCATCCGCGTCGTCATCGCGGTGGGCCAGGGCTGGCCGCGCGCTGGCTCCAAGCAACGCGACCAGAGACCCCACCACCACCAGCCGTCGCATCGCCACCATGCCGACAGTCTTGCACCGCTTTCCGCGCGCGGCGCGGCAGATCGCGGCAGCGCACCTTGCTATCATCCCGCGATGTCCCCGCGCACCTCGCGCACCTCGCGCAGCGACGACGACTGGCGCCGCCTCATCGACGCCGTCGCGGTCAGCGGCGACCTCGCCGCCGTGTGCAAGCAGGCCGGGGTGTCGCCGGCCACGCTGCGCCGCCACCGCAAGCGCCTGGGTCAGCGCAGCTGGAGCGACGCCGAGTGGGTCCTCGCCGCGCTGGCCGCCGCCCGCAGCGCGCTGACCCCGGCGCAGATCATCGAGTGGATCGACTGGCGCAACCACGTCCGCTTCAGCCTCGCCGAGGTCGCCGCCCTGCTGGCGTCGCACGTCGCCGCCGGTCGCGTCGTCGCCGTCACCACCACCACCTGGCAGCTCGCAAGGCCCTGGCCCTGACCGCGCCGCCCGTGGCCGCCGCCCGTGCCCCGTCGCGGTGGCGACCGCCGTCTCGTGCTATGCCTCGGGCATGCGCACCCTGGAGACCCAGATCGAGATCGCGGCCCCGCCCGAGCAGGTGTGGCGCCACCTGATGGACTTCGCCAGCTACCCGAGCTGGAACCCCTTCGTGCTCTCGATCAAGGGCAGCGCCAACCTGGGCGAGAAGCTGCGCGTCAAGCTCAGCGCTGGCGGCAAGCGCTCGATCACGCTGCGCACCAAGGTCAGCCGCTACCAGACTGCCCGCGAGTTCGCCTGGAAGGGCAGCCTGCCCGGCCTGTTCGCCGGCGAGCACCAGTTCCACCTGACCTCGATCGGCGACGACGCCGCCCCGCGCACCCGCCTAGTCCACCGCGAGGACTTCAGCGGCCTGCTGGTGCCCCTGCTGTGGAAGCGCTTCCTCGACCGCGACACCCGCGCCAACTTCGAGGCCATGAACCGCGCCTTGAAGACCCGCGCCGAGGGCTGAGAGACACCGGACCGGACACCGGACCGGACCTCGGACCGGACCCCGGACCGGACCTCGGACCGGACACTCTCGCTGCGGCCCCTACGGGGCTGCAGCGAGAGTGAAGTCGACCGTGCCGTTGGGCGCGCCGGTGGTGATGGTCACCGTCTTGGTCTGGGGCAAGAAGCCGGCCTTCGACACAGTGATCTCCCAGGTACCCAGGGGGACAGTGCCGAAGTTGTAGCTCCCATTGCTGATGGTGGTGAGGTCCGGGAACAGCCCCCGGTTCAGGCGCACGGTGGCGCCCGACACGTTGGCCGCGCCGGGACCGACCACGCGCCCGAGCACCGCGCCGTTGCCGGGGTCGGCGCCCAAACGCACCTGGTAGTGCGCCGCCGCCCTGGTCAGGTAGCCGCGGGTATCGATCGACACCACGTGGAAGCCCCAGATCCCGGTGTCGAGCGCGCTGCGCAGCAGCTGCTTCTGCGCCACCGGCAGGAAGGTGCCCGTGGCCGTGGTCGGCACGGTGTCGCCGTAGCGGTCGAGGATGTAGTACACCCCGCGCACGTTGGCGTCGGCCACCGGCAGGGTCCAGGCGTAGAACACGTCGCGGTTGGCCGACCAGGTGGTCTGGCTGGCGTGGCTCGACGAGGTGATGGTCGGCGCCGTGGTGTTGACGCGGATCCTGAACGGCGTCTCCACCGTGCCGACCGCCGAGGTGGCGTCCACGCTGGAGACGTGGAAGTAGTTCGCGCCGTTGACCAGGCGTGAGCGATCGATCGACGCCAGCTCGCTGGCCGCGAAGGTGCCATTGGCCGGGGTGGGCACAGTGTTGGCCGAGGTGTTGGCCAGGAAGTAGTAGCCCTGGCGCGACGGGAAGGCGCGCGACCAGGTCAGCGCCACCGCGGCGAAGTCGTCGTTGTAGATCAGCGACGGATCCGGGTGCGTGCTCGAGGTGATCTGCATCGGCGGCAGCAGCCCCTCGGTGCGCTGGCCGTTGACGGTGCCGGTGATGTTGCGCGTCGCGCCCAGCAGCTTGACCCGGCCCAGGCCGCCGGTGCCGCCCATGTACGAGCCGCCGCCGCCGAGTCCGCCGGTCGCCGACACGCTGCCGCTGATGGTCAGGTCGGGCGCCGCGATCAAGATCCCGCCGCCCGAGCCGCCGCCCGAGCTGCCCTGCGCGGTGGTGCCCGGCGCGCCGTTGGCCGTCACCGTGCCCGCGATCATGATGGTGTCGGCCAGCAGCCGGATCACGCCGCCGCCCTTGCCGCCCGGGGTGGCGTTATAGCCCAGCCCGCCCACGCTGCCCTGGACGACCACCGAGTCGAGCGTCGAGCCGTGCACCGGCCCCGGGCTCGAGCCGCTGGCGTACATCGGTGAACCACCCTGGGTGCCATAGCCGCCGCCATACCCGCCATAGCCCGAGCCACCCGGCGTGCCGGTGCCCGCGCCCTCCGGCGTCATGCCCACCGGCGCCACCGCGATGGTGCCGCCGAGCTCGACCGTGATCGACGTGGCGCGGATGGTCAGGTCACCCATCGGCGAGCTCAGCGTCGCCCCCGAGCGCACGATCACCGGCCCATTGACCACCACGACGCCGTTCATGTCGGTGTTGGCCGCGACCGTCAGGCTGGCCAGCGCGCACTGCGAGGTCGCGCCGTCACAGCCGCTGGCGCAGGTGTCGGTCACCGTCCACGCGGTGCCCGCGCCGTTGCAGGTCTCCACGGTGGCGGCGTTGCAGCGCTTCGCCCCCGGCGTGCATGCGCCGGTGCACAGCCCCGCGCTGCAGCTGACCGCGCAGGTCGACGTGGTCAGGTAGGCGGTGCCGCTGGAGTTACACACCTCGGTGGCCAGGCCGTTGCAGCGATACGCCCCCGGCGTGCACGTCACCATGGTCGAGCACATGCCGCCGCCGCACCCGAACGGGCACGACTGCACCTGGGTGTAGGTCCCGGTCATGCAGCGCTCCACCGCGGCGCCGCCGGCCGCGCAGCGCATGGTGCCGTCCACGCAGGGCATGCACATGTTGCCGCTGCAGGTCTGGCCGCCCGGGCACAGCTGGGCCGGCGACCAGTCGCGACAGCCCGAGGCCTGCACGTCACAGCTCTGCACCTGATCACCACCGACACAGCGCTTGTCGCCGGCGGCGCAGGCGTTGCTGCAGGTGGCCTGGCACATCCCCATCGAGCACACGGTGCCGCCGGTGCACGGCACCGGATCCGACCAGTCGAGGCAGCCGGTGGCCTTGCGCTCGCAGCTCTGCACGCCGACGCCGCTGCACTGCTTGGCGCCCGACGCGCAGCGATCGCTACACGCTGCCACGCAGCCGCCGCCGCTGCACACGCTGCCGGTGCCGCACGAGGTCACCGAGGTCGACCAGTCGTTGCAGCCCGAGGCCGCCGCGATGCAGGTGCGCACGCCGCCGCTGGAGCAGTAGCTGGCGCCCAGCGTGCACTGCGAGGTGCAGGTCGCCACGCACAGGCCGCCCGAGCACACCGGGGTCGCGCCGCCGCAGGCCACCGGGGCCGACCAGTCGGTGCACATGCCCGACACCTCGCAGGTGCGCACGCCAGCGCCGTCACAGCTCTTGGCGCCCAGCGTACAGCCGGTGGGACACAGCATGCTCATGCTGCCGTCGACGTCACCGCCGTCGCCGCTCATCGAGCCGTCGCCGGTCGGACCAGCGTCCGCCGCCATGCCGGAGTCGCCCTTGTTACCGCCGGTGGCGGCGGGGCCGCAGGCGGCCACCACGAGGACGAGCGTCGAAGCCAGGAATGTGCTGACGATACCGAAGCGAGGCGAGCGAAGCAGGGACCTCATACGACCTCCCAAGGACAGGCCCAAGGTGCCAGGAGCGTGGACGCGGGAAACTACGTCCCCTGGAACCCTTTCTTTCCTGTCGACCTGCTTTGCTACACCCGGGAGGGGGGGCGAGGCAACCTGAACTCAGCGCGCGGCCGGGTCCTCGAAGCCCGAGACCACGTAGCGGCTCGACCCGGCGACGTCACCAGTCACGGTCATGTAGACCTTGGCGGGAGCGGTCAGCTTGACCACGCAGCGCTCGTTGGAGTTGTAGAGGTAGCTCTTGCAGCGGTAGGTCGTGGTCAGCGTGGGCGCCGCGCCGACGCGCACGCGCAGGTCGGCGTCACCACCGGCCACCGCGACGTCGGGGGTCAGCGTGAACACGTAGGTGCCCGCGGGCAGCGTGTCGGTGGTGTACGACCTGGTCTCGCGGTAGCCGACCGCGTCGCTGGCGCCGAAGCCGGCCCAGTCGATCCCCGGGTCGTAGCTCGAGTTGAAGACGTTGTCCTCCTCGCCGACCGCGACCACGACCTGGACCGGGTCCACGGCGCGGAAGATCCGGGCGTAGCTGTCGGGCGCGGCCGGGCTCATCAGGGCGCGGATGAGGCCCATCGAGTCGGGCGCCAGATCGTGGAAGTAGGCCGGCATGGCGTTGGCGACCACGTCCATGTAGCGCGTGCCCGCCACGTCGGTCGGGTTCAGCACCGCGCGCGTCCTGGCCAGCGTCTCGTCGAGGTAGGCGAAGGTGTCGCAGCCGTTGAAGAAGATGATCTGGTACTTGCCGGGGAAGAAGCGCCCCTTGGTGGCCAGCGCGCGGATGTTGGCGCCCAGGCCAGCGTGGCCGTTGTACATGATGAGGTCGGCGCCGGGCGACAGCTCGGCGTAGCGCTTGTCGAAGGCGGCCGGCGCGACGCGCACGCCGTCGACCAGCAGCGCGACGACACCCAGCTTGTTGCCCAGCTGGCCGCGCACGAACGAGGTCTCGGTCATCCCGGTGATCGACGAGGTCGCCACGGTGGCGTCGGGATAGGCGCTGCGCATGGCGGCCACGAAGGCGTTGTAGGCGGAGATGCCGGCGTCGCTCGTGCTGGTGGCGCCCTCTTCATACTTGCCGAACACGGCCAGCACGGTCAGCGCGCCGTCCTCCCACACCTTGTGGAACTCGGGGTACTTCGCGACCGCGTTCTGAGCGCTGACGCGCACGGTGGCGGTGGTGCGCACGACGTCAGGGGCGGCCAGCTCGCAGGCGCCCGGGCGGTAGTGGTACCAGTAGTTGCCCGCGTTGACCGAGGCGTCCTCGCCGTCGTTGCACAGCTGGCCATAGCGCGTGGTGAAGGCCGACTGCCCGCTGGTGTCGACGCGACGGGGCAGGGTGAAGGCGTAGCTCTGCGGGAGATCGGTCTTGTGCCCCCAGGCGACCGGGAGCTTGGCGTGGTAGCGCACGCGGTACAGGCCGCCGCCGAGCGACGCGGTGGTGATGTTGCTCAGGGTCACGCGCTCGAGGCGAGCCACGCCGGGCTCGGCGTTGATGTGGCCCACGGTGTACATGAGCTGCGCCTTGATCTGCGTCCTCGGGCTGCTGATCGACGTGGTCGACAGCTCGCCGTCGAACTCGAAGTCGAGCAGGGTGGCGACGTCGCTGGTGAAGGGCTGCTCGAGCTCGCCGACCTCGGTGTCGGGTTCGCCGGTGCCGCACGCGGGCAGCAGCGGGGCCGTCAGCAAGAGACCAGTCAGGGGCAGCAGGGCAGAGGCGCGGATCGGGAGACGCATGCGCGGGCCTATCGCAACCTTGGTGCCATCTGTGAATGCCAGTGGTTTCAATTGTTTGCGTGCCCACTGGCGTCCGCAGGCCTGGCTACTCGTCCAGCCGGGTGGTCGGACCATTGGCCAGTTCTGTCGGAACGGAACAGCGCTCCTCGAAGCTTGGCTTCGAGGGGGCTGTGACCACAAATTCAGCCGTTTTGCGCGGCTTTTACATGAAAACTCGTCAGATCCCTGGGAATTTGTGCGCGTTTCGACTGCACATGAGCACTCGGTTCAGAAGATTCCTCGGTGGCGCGCTGCTCGCCCTCTCCATCTCTTCCTTCGCTCCGGCCGCGGGCGCGAAGGGCTTCTCCGCGCCCCCTCCCGGCTGGGACGCGGCCAATCGGTCCCCGGACCAGCCCGGCGGCGGCGCGCAGCCCGTCGACATCGAACCTGAGCCGGCGCCGTCCGTCCCGGTCGCGCCCAACCCGACCACGCGCCCCGACGCGCCCGTGGTCGCCGACCCCATCGACGCGATGTCGCCCGCCGCCGCGAAGAAGGAGCTGGCGCGCCGCCGCGCCGTCGCGCTGGCCCGCCTGCGCGCGTACCGCCAGGCCCAGGTCTACCCGCGCAACCGGGGCATCGACGGCCTGGCCAACGTCTTCATCGACGAGCTCGGCCAGCTGTGCGCGATGGCCAAGCTGATCCAGCTCAGCGGCCGCCAGGACCTGGTCGACTACATCCACCAGACCAATAACCTCATCCGCCTGGGCACCGTGACCTCGGGGCCGATCCACGCCTGGATCCTGCGTTCCGGCCTGACCCTGGAGGAGGTCGCCCTGATCCAGCTGCCCGACTCGCGCTGGGAGCAGAATCAGATCTGGATCCAGGAGGAGAACTTCCGCATCAACGCGCACCTCGACATGGTCTACACCCGCCTCAAGAAGGACGGCAGCCGCAGCCTGACCACCGCCGCCCGCCGCCTGCTGGCGACCCGCGCCGCCAAGACCTCGTAGCCCGCCTTCTAGCGGCCGCGCCCCAGGACCATGATCATCGGGGTCTTCACGATGATGCGGCTCTCCAGCTTGACCCACTCCCAGAAGTTCTCCAGCGTCGCGGCGTAGGCGAAGTCGAACAGCATCTTGGTGCGCATGTCGTCGGCGTCGGAGTCGTCCACGCCCTCGAGCTTGAAGGGGTTGATGAGCTCGTCCTTGTGCGCGAACAGCGGGTTCGAGGGCCCGATCCGCCCGGTGTAGTCGAGCTCGATCTGGGCCAGGCCGGTGATGCCGGGCTTCACCATGCGGGCGCGCTCGTGGAACATGGGCACCGCCAGGGCCAGGTGCTTGATGAGCTCGGGGCGCTCGGGGCGCGGGCCGACGATGCTCATCTGGCCCTTGAGGACGTTGAGAAACTGCGGGATCTCGTCGAGGCGGGTCTTTCGGAGGAACTTCCCGACCCGGGTGACGCGGGGGTCCCCGGCCCGGGCCAGGACGGCGCCGCTGACCTTCTCGGCGTCGGTGCGCATGGTCCTGAACTTGAACATCTCGAAGGTCGGGACCGTGGTGTGATCCCCCTCGGGCCCCAGCATTCCTGCGCGTTTTTGCCGATAAAAGATGGGGCCCGGTGAGTCGAGGCGGATGGCCGCCGCGATGACCGGGTAAAGGGGCGCGGTCAGCGCCAGGCCCACTGCCCCCCCGATGAGATCGACCGCGCGCTTGACCAGCCGGACCTTGCCGTCCATGGCCAGATGTTCACGGCGTTGTGCGCGCTCGTCAAGGCTGCAATAATGCGCGACATGTCGGGGGTCGGCAGCGGGCGCATCCGGATCAGCGTGCCCGCACGCCTGGCCTACCGGGACGCCGTGGGCGCCCTGGTGCACAGCGTGTGCATCCAGCTCGAGCAGCAGCGCAAGGCGCGCTCGGGCACCGCCGACGAGGTGCTGTCGGCCTTCAACGAGGCCTTCAACAACCTGGTCAAGCACGGCTGGAAGGGCCGCGAGCCCGGCGGGGCCGACATCGAGGTGGAGCTTCTGCCTGGCAAAATCGTATTACGCCTGATGGATCTCGGCGCCGGCTTCGACCCCGACCACATCTCGGCCCCCGACCTGAGCGGCGTCGGCAGCGACGTCTCGGAGGGCGGCTACGGCCTCTTCATCATGCGCTCCTTCATGAGCGAGGTGCAGTATCAGCGCGGGGACGGCGACCAGGCCAACGTGCTGACGCTGGTGCGAAATCTGGATCAGGACCATGGCGATGTGCACTAGGACGGACCGCCCGAGGACAAGATGCTGACCTTCACCAAGGAAGTACGCGGAAATGTGCTGGTGCTGTCCCTCAAGGGCAACCTCGACGCCATCACGGTGCCGGAGCTCAAGCCCGAGATCGACAACATCGTCAGCGAGCGCAAGACCGCGGTCGTGGTCGACCTGTCGGGGCTGACCCTGATCGACAGCTCGGGCGTCGGCGCCATCGTGTCGCTGTTCAAGCGTGTGCGCGCGCTGTCGGGCGACGTCAAGGTCGCCGGCGTCACCGCGCAGCCCAAGGAGATCTTCCGCCTGCTGCGGCTCGACCGCGCCTTCGACATCCACCCCACCATCGAGGAGGCCGTGGCCAAGTTCCCGCGCTAGCGCGCGCGTCCCCCCTGGCCACCCCCTGAAATGGCAATCCTGGTCGCGACAGAAGGCCCCGAGGCCGGCGGCCGCTATCCGCTCGAGACCATCTGCATCATCGGTCGCTCGTCGCGCTGTGACGTGCGGGTGTCGGACCCCACGGTGTCGCGCCAGCACTGCCGCATCGTGCGCGAGGGCGAGCAGTTCATCATCGAGGATCTGGGCTCCGGCAACGGGACCTTCGTGAACGAGAACCTGGTGGTGCGCCACACCCTGCGCGCCCAGGACGAGATCCGCATCGCGCGCAGCAAGTTCCGCTTCGAGGAGAAGCAGCGCCGTGGCTTCTCCGAGCTCGGCCACATCGTCACCGTCGTCGATCAAGGCCCCATGGGCGGCGAGGTGCCGATCAAGGATCGCATCGACGCCGCGCAGAACCCGCTGCTGACACGCGAGGTCCGCGCCACCCACACGCGCGACGCCCTGGTGCAGGCCTACGAGCGCCTGCGCACGGTCTACGCGGTGGCGGCCACCATCGGCACCATCCTCGATCAGGACGAGCTGCTGCGCGAGATCCTCGGCCACATGCTGAGCGTGTTCCGGCAGGCCGATCGCGGCGTCATCATGTCGGTCGACAAGAAGACCGGCGAGCTGGTGCCGCGCACGGTGCGGCGCAAGCAGGGCGAGGCCGAGCCAGGCGAGATCCTGATCTCGCGGACGATCGTGAACGAGGTCCTGGAGAAGAAGCGCGCCGTCATCTTCGGCGGCGACGAGGAGACCTCGAGCATGCTGACCCAGGGCGGCTCGGCGAGCTACCGGCGCCGCACCCCGACCCGGCTGCGCGCGGCCAAGAAGCTGGATCCCGAGGTCGTCGGCGAGCCCAGCTTCGTGCCCACCCCGGAGCCGTCGTCGCCGCACTGGCGCTCGCACGTCACCGGGGCCTCGATGTACTCGATGATGTCGGCCCCGCTGCTGGTGCGCGGCGAGGTCCTCGGCGTCATCCACATCACCTCGGCCGATCTGGCGACGCCGTTCGAGCGCGCCGACCTCGACCTCTTGGTCGGGATCGCGACCCAGGCCGCCATCGCGCTGCAGAACGCCGAGATGCACGCCGAGCTCCTGGTGCGCGAGCGCCTCAAGCGCGACGTCGAGCTGGCCAAGGAGATCCAGCGCCGCTTCCTGCCGCACACGCCGCCGCCGATGCCGGGCTGGCAGTTCGCGGCCGAGTACGTGCCGGCGATGGCCATCGGGGGCGACTTCTACGACTTCATCCCGCTGGGGCCGACGCGGATCGGGATCCTCATCGGCGACGTCTCGGGCAAGGGTGTCAGCGCGGCGCTGCTGATGGCGCGCATCACCTCGGAGTTTCGCATCCTGGCCGCCACCGAGTCGGAGCCGCGCGTGATCATGGCCAAGGCCAACGCGTCGCTGGCCTCGGCCGGCTACGAGGGGCTGTTCGTGACCGCGTGCTACGTGGTGCTGGACACCCAGGCGCGGACCATGACGCTGTGCAACGCGGGTCACCTGCCGCCGCTGGTCAGGCGCGCGCGCCCGGCCGGGCTGCCCCGCCCGGCGGCGCCGCACATCGCGGCGGCCAGACCGGCGCCCGTGATCGAGCGGCTCGACAACGCCTGCCTGGCGCTGGGCGTGCTCGACAGCCCGAGCTTCGAGCAGGAGACCCACACCCTGGGCCAGGGCGACGTGGTCCTGATGATGACCGACGGCGTGGTCGAGGCGACCAACGCCGCGGGCGCGCAGCTCGGCTTCGAGCCGGTGCAGGTCGCGCTGGCCGAGGCCCAGGGCGGCGCCGAGGCGGCGCTCAACCGGGTCGTCGAGGGCGTGCGCACCTTCGTGGGCGCGGCGCCGCAGTATGACGACCTGACCGCGGTGTGCTTCGGGCTCGACGGCGGCGGCAAGCGCAAGGACAACACGCAGCCGTTCTCCGTGCTGCCCGAGTGAGGTAGTCGTGCCGGGCGGGCTGGGGACGTGGCTGTTCTGGCTGGGCCTCGGCTTCGTGGCCTTCACCTATGCCGGCTATCCGGTGCTGATCGCGCTGCTCGCGCGGCTGCGCGCGCGGGGCGCCACGCGCGGGCTGCCCGCCGAGCGCGCCGCGTGGCCCATGGTCACCGTGGTGGTCGCGGGCCACGACGCCGCCGCGGCCTGGCCGGCCAAGCTGGAGACGCTGGCGGCGCTGGACTGGCCGCGCGAGCGGCTGGAGCTGATCGCGGTCGACGATGGGTCGAGCGATGACTCGCGCGCGGTGCTGGCGACGGCCGCCGCCGGCGAGGTCTGGCAGGGCCGCCTGCGCGTGGTCGCGCAGGAGCGCCGTAGCGGCAAGCCGAGCGCGCTCAACGCGGCGGTCGCGCTGGCGCGCGGCGAGGTCCTGCTGATGAACGACGTGCGCCAGCGCCTGGACCCGGGGGCGCTGCGCGCGCTGGTGGCGGCGCTGAAGGATCCCGCGGTCGGCGTGGTCGGCGGCGAGCTACGCCTCGAGGGCGCCGGCGGGGCCGGGGCCTACTGGCTGTACGAGGCCTGGATCCGCAAGCAGGAGGGGCGCTACGACTCCACGCTGGGCGTCTCGGGCGCGCTGTATGTGATGCGCCGCGAGCTGTGGCAGGACATCCCGGCCGACACCGTGCTCGACGACATGCTGATCCCGCTGCGCGCACGCCTGGGCGGCAAGCGGATCTTGTTCGAGCCCGACGCCCAGGCCTTCGATCGCACCGCCGACACCCAGCGCGAGTTCGGCCGCAAGGCGCGCACCCTGGCCGGCAACTACCAGCTGTTCGCGCGCACGCCGCGCCTGCTGGTTCCCTTCCTGTGCCCGCTGTGGTGGCAGCTCTGGTGCCACAAGGTGTTCCGGCTGCTGGTGCCGTGGGCGCTCTTGACCGTGCTTTGCACCAACGTCTGGCTGGTCGCCCATGGCAGCGTGCTGTACCGCGCGCCGCTGGTGGCGCAGGGCGCGGCCTACCTGGGCGCGCTGGCCGGGGCGCTGCGTGAGCGCGGTGGCGGCAAGGGCGGTGGCCTGGGGGGTATGTTGCTCGGGCTGTGCTGGACCTTCGTGTCGCTCAACGCGGCCGCGGTGGTCGGGCTGTGGCGCTGGTTGACGGGGGCGCAGCGCATCACCTGGTAGGTGGTTTGACCGCGATCGAGCCTGGGGTTAGCGTCGAGATCAGGCTGGGCTGGGGAGGCGGCGATGAAGATCAAGCACCGCTATGCGCTCCTGGATCGCTTCGCCGAGGGCGGCATGGCCACCATCTACCGGGCGGTCGACCAGACCACCCAGGACGTGGTCGCCATCAAGCTGCTGCGCCCCGACCACGCCGGCGACCCGACCTACCTCGAGATGATGAAGGAGGAGGCGCGCATCGGCGCCGCCCTGCACAGCCCGCACATCGTGCGCATGCTCGACGTCGGCCAGGATGACAGCGGCCTCTTCTACCTGGTCTTCGAGTGGGTCGATGGCCTCAACCTGGGCGACTGGGTGCGCGCGCACACGCGGGCGCACCGGCACACCTCGTGGCTGCTGGTGTCGAGCATCATCGCCGACGCCCTGGCCGGCCTCACGGTGGCGCACCAGCACACCCGGGACGGCCAGCCGAGCCCCATCATCCACCGCGACATCTCGCCCGAGAACATCCTCCTGTCGGCGACGGGGCGGGTGAAGCTGGCCGATTTCGGGGTGGCGCGGGCCCGCGATCGCAACGCCCGGCCGACCGGACCAGGCATCGTCAAGGGCAAGCTGTCGTACTTCGCGCCCGAGATCATCGAGGGCCGGGTGTCGACCATGCTGACCGACCTCTATGCCATGGGCGTGGTGCTGTGGGAGGCGCTGGCCGGCCACAAGCTGCACGAGGGCAGCCAGCACGAGGTCTTCCGCGAGGTCTCGCGCGGGGAGGCGCGGCCGCTGACCGGGGTGCGCGGCGACGTGCCGGAGGAGATCGTCGCCGTGGTCGCGCGGGCCCTGCGCCCGCTGCCCGAGGAGCGCTTCCAGTCGGCCCAGGACATGCGCGTCGCGCTGGTGGCCGCCACCCGGGTGGCGCCCTTCGCGCACTCCGACGTCGAGGAGCTGGCCGCCAGCGTGCGCGCGGCCCGGGTCGACTTCCGCACCCACCTGTTGCCCTGAGGCCGCCGTCCGGGCGCGCGCCGCGGGCGGCTCAGTGCGTGAGCGTGGCTGGAGCGAGCAGCGCGGCGGCCACCGCGGCGCCGGCCCTGGCCATCAGGACGCCGTCGATGGCGCGGTGATCGACCATCATGATCACCGGCAGCACCTGGCGGCTGACGATGGCGCCGTCCTCGATCACCGCGGCGCGCTCGATGGGGGCGACGCCGAACACCGAGGCGAAGTGGCCGGCCTTGGCGGGCAGCGACGCCGAGCCGGCGCGGAAGCGGGCCCCCGCGGGCAGGCTGAACACCGCGCCCACGTTGGTGACCGCGCTGGAGGCGCCCAGGCGGCGCTCCAGCAGGCCGTAGGTCAGCGGGTTCTGCAGCAGGGCGCGCGTGACCTCGAGCCCGGCGTACATGACGCCGCGGGGGACATGCTTGGCCCAGCGCCGCAGGGTGGCCGAGCCGCCGGCGCTGGCCTCGCCGCTGCGCTCGGCGCGCGCGGTGCTGCGGGTCTCGCGGGCGATCTCGAGCAGCGACTTCTTGTCGGCGTCGCGCAGGATGAGCACGCCGGTCTCGTCGCCGCCCGAGCTGTCAGCGGCGCCGAGGTGCACCGGCATCGCGATGTCGACCCGGTCGAGCTGGTAGATCCGGCGCCCGAACACCTTGACGTTGAGCGGCGCGACCTGGCCCAGGCAGCGCGCCACCGCCTTGGTCATCAGGTGCTGCAGACCGATGCGCTGCTCGGGGTGCTCGCGGTTGAAGGCATCGAGGAAGCCCAGCGCGGGCTCGACGTTGACGTCGAAGGTCAGCGAGACGTAGGGATCGTTGCGCGGCGCGTCGAAGAACCAGAGCAGGAACCGGCGCGCGCTCGACTCGGAGATGCGCTTCATCACCCTCGATGATGGGCGGGTCGGGGGCCGCGGACCTGACGGCGGTCAAGGACACCAGCCGGCGCCCTGCGAGCCATCGGCGCCGCCAGCGCACAGGTTCTCGGGCGCCTTGCCATAGTGGGCGTCGATGAAGGCGGTCAGCGACGGCCGGTCGAGGCAGCTCGAGCGGTAGACGTGGCCCCAGGCCACCGCGGCCAGCGGCACCTCCAGCGTGGGCTCGGGCACCAGGATCATGCGATTGCGCGCGCGCGTGCCGGTGCACAGCGGGTCGGCGGGGCGGTCTGCGACGAAGCTGGTCAGCGCGGCGACCAGATCGGGGCAGGGGGCGTCACAGCGGTAGGCGATGACCACCGCGCCATGCTCGAGATCGTGCACCAGGTGGCCCCACGGCACCGGGGCGTCATAGACCTTGAAGTCGGCCCAGATCGGGTAGTGATCGCCGTGGCTGGGTGGCCGGGTGTCGAAGCCGAGCGGGCTGCACAGCGGCACGTGGGCGGCGCTGCCCGCGGGCGCCACGCCGATGGCGACCTCGCAGCTCTGGGCCGGCGGCAGCGGCGGCTGGCTGGGATGGCTGACGACGATGCTGTGCAGGCCGGCGTCGTCGGCCTGAGAGTCCGGGCCCGTGCCCGAACCACCACAGCCCTGGGCCAGGAGGCCGAAGCACAGCATGACCAGGGTCGAGCGCACCGCGAGTGCGTCCCAGGGTAGCATCTGTCGACGACGGGCGCCGAAAACGCCGCCGAGAGCACCCCAGCCGGGGCGCTCTCGGTGCGGAGTCGAGGTGGCGCGGGGGTCAGCGGGTGCGGGCGGTCATGACGCGCTTGCGGCCCTTGGGGGCGCCCTTGCGCGTGCTGCGGTTGCCGCCGCGGTGCTTGATGCGGGTGCGGCTGCGGCCCACGACGCGCTTGCCGATCAGCTTGCGGCGCTGCTTGGGGGTCAGCGACTTGCCGTGAGCGCGGCGCAGCTTGGCCTTGCGCTTCGCCTTCAGCTTCGCGGTCTTCTTGCGGTTTCGGACCTTGGAACCCTTGTTCGGCTTGGCCATGGTGCGCCCCTTATAGGGGAAGCGCGCCCGGGGTGCAAGCGCCTGCTGGCGCCAGGTCAGTGATCAGCGCTCGGCGACTGCGATCAGTGATCAGCGCTCAGTGCTCGGTGCCGGTCAGCCGGGGCAGGCTGGGGGCGCTGCTGGCGTCGCTGTCGCCATCGTCGTCGCTCAGCGCGGGCTGGACCAGGAACTCCAGCTTGCGGTCGAAGGTGCCGGTGAACAGGTCGGCCTTGCGCCGCGCGCCCCACAGCTCGAGCTCGCAGTCGCCGCTGGTGAACAGCGTGATCTCGACGGTGCGGCCGCGGTCGCGACAGCGCACCGCCTTGATGACGCCGCGGTGGCTGCGGTCGAGGCCGTCGGCGATGCGCAGCAGGGCCGCCATGCGGGTGACCCGGTTCTTCTGCTTGTCCGACAGCCGGGCGAACTCCTCGTGCTCCTTCTTGGGCGTGGCCTTGCGGTGGTAGCGCGCCACGCAGGCGATGATGCGGACCTCGTCGGGGCTGAGGCCGCGCAGCTCGTCGTTGGTGATGAGGTAGTGCGCGTGCTTGTGGTGGCGCGAGCTGCCGATCAGCATGCCGACGTCGTGCAGCAGCGACGAGAACTCCAGCAGCTCGAGGTCCTTCTCGTCGAGCTTGTGCAGCGCCTCGAGCTGGCGGAACAGCGAGCGCGCCAGGCCCGCGACGTGGAAGCAGTGCACCTCGGGCGAGCGACAGCGCCGCGCCAGCGACAGCACCGAGCGCCGGCGCAGATCGGGCACCTCCTCCTCGATGGTCAGGCCGGAGCGGTGCTTGGAGACATAGTCGGCGATGATGCCCTCGCGCAGGGCGCGGTCACACAGCAGCGCCTCGCCGCCGAAGACCTCCATCAGGGTGGCGACCAGGACGGCGCCGGGCACGATGGTGTCGGCGCGGCGCAGATCGAGGCCGCGCAGCTTCATGCGCTCGGCGGTGGGTAGCTTGCACACCAGATCGGCGACCGCCTGGGCGTCGGCGCGCCTGAGGCGCTTGGGGCCGTCGCCGGCGCTGCCGCTGCTGCGGCCCTCGCTGAGGGCGGCGACCGAGTGCGCGGTGCCCGAGGTCAGGGCCACGAACGAGAAGCCCAGCGCGTGCACCTTGGCCGCCACCGGATCCAGGGTCTGGTGGATGTGCGCGATGAGGCGGGTGCGCTCCGCGGCCTCGATGGGATCGTGGGCCACGAAGGCCTCCGACAGCCGCAGCACGCCGAGCTTGAGGCTGCGTGTGTAGTAGCACTCGCGGGCGTCGGCGACGATGACCTCCATCGAGCCGCCGCCGATGTCGATGATGAGGCCGGGGCCATTCTTGAAGTCGAGCGCGGCGCGCGCGCCCAGGTAGATGAGGCGCGCCTCCTCGTCGCCGCGCACGACCTGGACCTCGATGCCGAGGTCGTCGCGCACCGCGCGCACGAAGTCGCCGCCGTTGACCGCCTCGCGGATGGCGCTGGTGGCCACCGCGATGAAGGCGTCGCAGGCCAGGCGCTCGCCGATCTGCTTGAAGCCGCGCAGCGCGTCCTGCGCGCGGCGAAAGACGTCGGGGGGGATCACGCCACCGGTCAGGGTGCGCTCGCCGATGCGCACGATCTCCTTCTGGCGGTGGATGATCTCGAACGCGCCGTCGGCGCGGACGTCGGCCACGATGAGGTGAAACGAGTTCGATCCCAGGTCGAGGGCGCCGATGCGCATCGCTCGCATGGTACCCGACCTGCCTGGCGGGCGCGCGATTGTGACAAATGACGATGCGGTGACGGTTGCGATTGACGGCGGTGACGAGGGCCGGTTCAATCCAGCTTCCGGAGGGGTGCAGGCATGGGCAAGAGCAAGAAAAACGGCAGCAAGAAGATCGACTGGGATCGCATCCAGCTGCGCAGCCGACGTCGCGTCACCGGCGGCGTGGTCAGCCACGAGCACCCGGCCTGGGCGCCTGACGGTCGACACCTCGCCTTCTACGCCGGGGTCTACGGCGCCATCGACATCGTGGTCACCGATCGGCGCGGGCGCTTCGCCGCCGTGGTCGCCGACGGACCCGGCAACAAGACCCAGGCGTGCTGGCACCCCGATGGCCACCGCATCGCCTACCGCTGGCAGCAGGGCAACGACAAGCCGTGGGAGATCTGGGAGGTCGAGGTGCTGGGCGGCCCGAGCACCGCGAAGAAGCTGCTTGGCGACGGCAAGCACAGCTTCAAGCACCCCAGCTACTCGCCCGACGGGCGCTTCGTGGCCTACTTCTCCGACGAGGGCTCGCCGGCGAACTTCCACCTCTTCCTGCTCGACGTGATCACCCAGGCGCGGCGCCAGCTGACCTTCGACGCGCACCGCAACGACTGCCACCCGTCGTGGTCGGCCGACGGCCTGGAGCTGGCGTTCCACGCCTACGAGGGCTCCGAGAACGCCACCGAGAGCAACATCTACACCCTGCTGGTGGACAGCGGCCAGGTCGAGAAGGTGTCGCCCGGCGGCCACCTCGACAAGCACCCGTTCTTCGTGGACGGGCGCTTCCTGGTCTTTCACCGCGAAGATCCCGAGGGGGATCGCGGGATCGTGCTGCACGATCGGGTCACCGGGCGCGAGAAGGTGCTGACCGACCTCGACGAGAACTGCAAGCACCCGCACCCGTTTGTGACCAGGCGTCGCAACGTGCGCCTGGCCTACGCCACCAAGGAGCGCGGCGACGAGCTCGAGGGCGAGGACAAGCGCTACGACATCGTGGTCGCCCGCCTCGATGGGCTGCGCGTGGCCAAGCCGAAGAAGCGCGCGCACTCGGAGGACGAGGTCGCGCGCGGCGACGCCGACGAGACCCTGCCGCCGACGGCGGAGGGCGGCGCGTCGGCCTGAGGG
>JADYYK010000185.1 GCA_020853705.1 Deltaproteobacteria bacterium | reverse complement strand
TCGAGCTGCAGGTCCTTGGCGGTGTTCGAGATGTGGCCCTCGTTCTCCTCCAGCGCCTGCAGCACGATCTCGCGCTCCGCCGCCGCGACCAGATCCTTCAGCGCGGTGCCCTTCTGCCAGCGCGCCTTCACCGGCTTGGCGCCAGGCAGGATCTCCTGCACGTCACGGACCCCGATGCGCGGCTCGTCTCCTGACAGGATGACGAGTCTCTCCACCGCATTGCGCAGCTCTCTGACGTTGCCTGGCCACTCGTGCTGCATCAGCAGGCCGACCGCCTCGCGGTCCAGCGTCTTCAGCTTCTTGTCATTCGCGCTGCACGCGGCGCGCAGGAAGTGCTCGACCAGCGCGGGCACGTCCTCCTTGTGATCGCGCAGCGGCGGCACCTCGATGGGCACCACATTCAGCCGGTAGTACAGGTCCTCGCGGAAGCGCCCCGCCTTGATCTCGGCCTCCAGGTCCTTGTTGGTCGCGGCCAGCACGCGCACATCGACCTTGATGGTCTCGGCGCCGCCGACGCGCTCCAGCTCGCCCTCCTGCAAGACGCGCAGCACCTTGGCCTGCGCGCTCGGGTTCATGTCGCCGATCTCGTCGAGGAACAGCGTGCCGAGGTGCGCCAGCTCGAACTTGCCGCGGCGCTGCTGCGTCGCGCCGGTGAACGACCCACGCTCGTGGCCGAACAGCTCGCTCTCGATCAGCTCCTGCGGGATGGCCGCGCAGTTCAGCTTCACGAACGGCCCATCCGCGCGCTTGGAGTGGTCGTGGATCGCCCGCGCCACCAGCTCCTTGCCGGTGCCGTTCTCGCCCGTGATCAGCACCCGCCCGTTCGACGGCGCGGTCTTGCGGATCTTCTCGAAGATGGCCTTCATGCGCTGCCCGGTCCCGATCATCGCGAACTCGGCGCGCGCCTTGGCGGCCAGCTCGGCGTGCTCGCGCTTGAGGCGCGCGAACGACAGCGCGTTCGAGATCGTGATCAGGATCTTGTCGGTCGACAGCGGCTTCTCGATGAAGTCGTGCGCGCCCAGCTTGGTGGCGTTGACCGCGGTCGACAGCGTGGCGTTGCCGGACATCATCACGACGGGCAGCTCGGGCTCGTCGCGCTTGATGATCTCCAGCGCCTGAAGCCCATCCATCTCGGGCATCATGACGTCGAGCAGCACCAGGTCGGGCGCCCCCGACTTGACCTTCTCCAGGGCAATCTTCGCGGAGCCCGCGACGTCGACCTGGTAGCCCTCGAGCTCGAGGGCACGACGCAGCGAGACCAGGATGTTGGGCTCGTCGTCGACGATGAGCAGGTTCTTTCCAGCCATGGCGGCACTATAGCAACGCCGCGACGATGCCTCCGATTTCCACTCAGGTGAATTGCGACGCAACGCGTTGACACCCTGGCCACCCACGGCTAGGTTTCGCGGATGCACAAGGCCACCACCGCGAAGGGCCTGCTTCTCGGCCTGATCGCCGCGCTCGCCCTCACAGGCGTCGCCTGCCCGACCAAGAAGCCCAAGTATCCGCTCTGCGCCAACGACAAGGACTGCAAGGAAGGCGAGTTCTGCGTCAACAAGAGCTGCGTCAGCTGCCGCGCCGACAACGACTGCGAGAAGAACGAGCAGTGCGTCCGTGGCGCCTGCCAGGCCAAGAAGAACTGGTGCGGCGGTGACGAGGACTGCCCCGCCGACAAGGTCTGCAAGTCGAACAAGTGCGTCGCCTGCGAGAGCGACAACGAGTGCGGCGAGGGCGGCAAGTGCAACGAGGGCAAGTGCCTGCGCGCCGGCATGTGCAACAGCGACGAGGACTGCAAGGAGAACGAGTACTGCGAGGACGGCCGCTGCAAGAGCGGCCCCAGCGGCCCCATCTCCAGCGGCTGCAACCTGACCACGGTGTACTTCGAGTTCGACGCCGCCGGCCTCAGCGAGGAGGCCCGCAGCGCACTGACCGCCAACGCCGACTGCATCAAGAAGCAGAACAGGGGCGTCCAGGTCATCGGCCACACCGACCCCCGCGGCACCGAGGAGTACAACCTGACGCTGTCGGACCGCCGCGCCCGCGCGGTGCGCGACTACCTGGTGCCCCTGGTCGGCGCCATCTCCAGCAAGATGCGCGTGGTGCCCAAGGGCGAGCTCGAGGCCTCGGGCGCCGACGAGACCGGCTGGTCGCAGGACCGCCGCGTGGAGTTCCAGTTCGAATGAGGCGCGCCATCATCATCTCGATCGCCCTCGCGGCCTTGACCCCGGCGTGCATGACGTCGTCGGAAGGCGACAAGCTGCGCGGCGAGCTGCACGATCTGACCAAGCGCATGGACAAGCGCGAGGCCGAGACCACCGAGAAGGTGGCCAAGCTCGACGAGGCCCTGGCCGAGGCGACCAAGATCCTCGGTCGCGGCAGCGCCGACGTCGGCGCCCAGGTGGTCGAGCTGCAGGCCAAGATGGGCGACATGACCGGCCAGCTGGAGGAGGCCAAGCACATCGCCGAGGAGCTGAAGCGCGCCTTCGACGACTACCGCGCCGCCACCGCCGCCCGCATCGCCGAGCTGGAGGCCAAGGTCGCCGCGGTGCCGCAGCGCCCGGCCGGCCCGCCCGACGACAAGAACGCGCTGTTCGACGGCGCCCTCAAGAAGCTGGGCGACAAGGACTTCGTGGGCGCGCGCAGCTGGTTCGCCGCCTACCTGCAGAAGTTCCCCGACGACGAGCGCGCCGACAACGCCCAGTTCTGGATCGGCGACAGCTACTTCAGCGAGCGCGACTTCGCGCGCGCCATCGGCGAGTACCAGAAGGTCATCGACCGCTTCCCCAAGGGCGACACCGTCGATGACGCCTTCTTCAAGAACGGCCTCGCCGCCGCCGAGATGAAGTGGTGCTCGGACGCCAAGGCCTACCTCGAGGCGCTCATCAAGCGCTACCCGTCCTCGCCCCTCCTCAACGACGCCAAGGCGAAGGTGAAGGAGCTCGACAAGATCGCGAAGGACAAGAAGAAGTGCACGAGCTAGTGGCAGCCTCCGGCGACGACAGCGACGGCGACGCGCCCGACCAGGCTGCCACGCCCAAGGCCAACGGCATCAGCCATGGCCGCGCGCGCCCCATCCCCGACGACCCGCGCGCCAACGAGGGCTTCAACTACGTCCTCGCCGGCCTGCTGGCGCTGCCCATGCTGGCCTTCGGCTTCGGCGCCATCGTGGTGCCGCCCGCCGTCATGATCACGCTGGTTTCGAAGGGCCTGTCGCGCGGCGTGACCGCCTACGTCGTCGCCGGCGCCATCCTCGGCGCGCTGTGGCTGCTGATGCTCTACGCCTTCACGCGCTCGCTGTTCAGGAAGCCCAAGCAGAAGCCGCAGCGCCCACCCGGCGCGTAGCCGTTCAGGTGTGACTGCGCGCGTAGGCGGCCGACACCTTCAGCCAGCCGCGCACCGCTGCACGCGGTAGATCGGCGAGCGCCTTCAGTTTGAGCGTGCGGCTGACCTTGCCGGCGCCGCCGAGGTGGCCGTCGGGGTCCAGGAAGGCGGCAACCGGGCCGACCAGGACCAGGCTGACGTGCGCCTTGTGGCCCCCGAGGGCGCACATCATGGCGCCGTCGATGGTGAAGAACGGCTGGCCCCACTTGAGTGACGCCTCGGCCTCGGGCGCGACCGCCTCGATCAGCGAGCGCAGCGCCTCCAGGATGGCGCGCAGGTGCGGCGGCTGCCTGCGCAGGTAGCCGTCGATGGGGGCGCCGAGGTCGGCGCGTGGCGCGGCCTTCTTCGGCGGCCGCTTGCGGGTCGTGGCCACCGCCAGCCTAGCCACGGACGCGGGCCGCCGCTGCGCGCAGCCAGCCGCGCACCGACTCGTGCGGCAGGTCGTCGAGCGAGGTCAGCTTGAGGTGCTTGCCGGTCTTGCCCTCGCCGATGAGGCGCCCCTCGGGATCGTCGAACGTCCCCGGCGGCCCGGCCAGGATCAGGTTGACGTGCGACTTGTGGCCGCCGAGCCCGCACAGCATGGCGTCGTTCAGGGTGTACATCGGCATGCCCCACTTGATGGACGACGCCGCCTCGGGCACGACCTCCTCGACCAGGGCCCGCAGCGCCTCGAGGATCGGGCGCAGGTGCTGGGGCTGGCGCGCGAAGAAGCCGTCGATGGGCGCGCCAGAGTCGGCCCGGGGCGCCGGCTTTCTGGCGGCGGGGGACGCGGCGGCCGGCTTCGGCTTCGGCTTCCGCTTCGCGGCGGTCGGCTGCTTCGCCGGCCTCTTCGCCGGCTGCTTCGCCGGCTTCTTCGCGGGGCCGGTCGGCCTCTTCGCAGCCGGGGCTGCCTTCTTCTTGGCCTTGGCGGCCGGCTTCTTGGCGGCGGTCTTCACGGTGCCGTGATGCTAACGTAAGGCCATGGCCATTCGCAAAGTGGCGGTCATGGGTCACCCCGTGTTGCGCCAGGTGTCCGAGACGGTCGCCCCCGGCGAGGTCGACACCCAGCGCATCCAGCGCCTGATCGACGACCTCATCGAGACCGCGCACGAGTATGACGGCGCCGGGATCGCGTCGCCGCAGATCTACGAGCCGGTGCGCATCTGCCTGATCGAGATCCGCGACAACCCGCGCTATCCGCACTTCCCCAACGTGCCGCTGACCATCCTCATCAACCCCAAGATCACCGTCCTCAACGACGCCAAGCTGCCCAAGTACGAGGGCTGCCTGTCGGTGCCCGGCATCCGCGGCCTGGTGCATCGCGCCCGCGGCATCCGCGTCGACGCGCTCGACCGTCATGGCGAGCCGCTGTCGTTCGAGGCCCGCGACCTCTTCGCCGCCACCGTGCAGCACGAGCTCGATCACCTCGACGGCAAGCTGTTCGTCGACAACGTGACCGACACGCGCACGCTGACCTTCATCCCCGAGTACGACCGCTACTGGCACAAGAAGGGCCTCGAGATGCTGGAGGCGGCCGGCGCCGAGCTGCGCCGCAAGTCGTGACCGCCGTCGCGGCCGGCCCGTCCTTCGAGGGCGCCCGCGCCTGGCTCAACATCGATCGTCCGCTCGACTTCGCCGAGCTACGCGGCCAGCTGGTCATCCTCGACTTCTGGACTTACTGCTGCGTCAACTGCATGCACGTCCTGCCGGTGCTGCGCGCGCTGGAGGAGAGCTTCGCCGCCGAGCCAGTCGTGGTCATCGGCGTGCACTCGGCCAAGTTCGAGACCGAGGCCTCGCCCGAGCAGATCCAGCGCGCCATCGAGCGCTACGGCATCCATCACCCGGTGGTCGTGGACGCCGACATGACGCTGTGGCGCCGCTTCGGGGTGTCGTCCTGGCCGACCCTGGTCATCATCACCCCCGACGGTCGCATCGCCGGCCACGCCCCGGGCGAGCCGCAGCTTCAGCCGCTGCAGTCGTTCGTGCGTGACACCCTGGCCGAGGCGCGCGCCGCCGGCACGCTGGCTGCGGCGCCCCTGACCCTGGGTGCCGGCCCGGCCGCCGCCAGCGGTCCGCTGGCCTACCCGGGCAAGGCCATCGCGGCGCGCGACGGCCGCCTGATCATCGCCGATTCACAGCATCACCGCGTCGTCGTGCTGGGCGAGGACGGCGCCTTCCGCGACCAGATCGGCGGCGGCCTGCAGGGGCTGGTCGAGGGCCCCTTCGAGGCCGTCGCGCTGGACGACCCGCAGGGCCTGTTCCTCGACGGCGACCTCTTGTACATCGCCGACGCTCGCGCGCACGTCATCTGCGAGGCCGACCTCGCCGCGCGCACGCTGCGCGTGGTGGCCGGCACCGGCGAGCTCGGGGAGGCGCCGCTGGGCGCGCCCGAGCCGGCGCTGGAGAAGGCGCTGCGTTCGCCCTGGGACGTGTGGAAGAAGGACGAGTTCGTGCTGTTCGCCAGCGCGGGCACGCACCAGCTGGGCGTGCTCGACCTGGTGCGCGGTCGCGTCTCGGTGCTGGCCGGCAGCGGGCGCGAGGCGCTGGTCGACGGCCCCGCCGAGCGCGCCGCGCTGGCGCAGCCGTCCGCGCTGGCCCTCGACGGGGGCGTGCTGTGGTTCGCCGACAGCGAGACCTCGGCGCTGCGCGGCCTGGCGCTGGCGCGCATGGAGATCGGCACCGTGGTCGGCGCCGGCCTGTTCGATTTCGGTGACCAGGACGGCCCCACCGGCGAGGCGCGCTTCCAGCACTGCCTCGGCGTGACCTCGCTGCCCGACCACTCGGTCGTGGTCGCCGACACCTACAACCACAAGCTGCGCCGCGTCGACCTCGAGAACGCGCGCGTGACCACGCTGTACGGCGGCCCCGGCGCGCCGCTACCGCTCGACGAGCCCGGCGGCGTGCACGCCGTCGGCGACCGCCTGCTGGTGGCCGACACCAACCACGGCCGCATCCTCTGGATCGGCCTCGACGGCAGCGCCCGCGAGGTCGTCCCCACCGGCGTGCCGCCCGCGCGTCGTGGCGTGGTCCCGCGCGAGCGCCGCGCCGCCGCCGCCAGCGCCGCCGCAGCCGCCGCCGCCCAGCTGGTCGCCGCCACGCTGGACCTGCCCGCGGATCTGGCCGAGCTGGCGCCCGGCGGCCACGCCCTCACGCTGCGCCTGCTGGCCCCCGCCGGCTTCAAGCTGGCCGAAGGCGCGCCCTGGCGCGTCGCCATCGAGGTCTCGCGCCGCTCCGACCTCGTCGCCTTCGAGCCCGAGCAGCACACCGGGACGGTCAGCGGCGGCGCCCTCGCCGTGACCCTGGCACTGACCGCCCAGGGCGCGCCGCAACCGGTGCGTGGCGAGTGGCTGCTCACGCTGGACGCCGTCATCTGCAGCGCCGGCGACGCCGCCGCCTGCTTCCCGGTGGCGCGCCGCGTGCGCCTGTTGCCCTGGCTGGGCGCCGTCACCGAGGGCGCCCACACCCACACGCTGGACCTCGCGCTGCCCGCCCCGCGCACCTGATATCCTCCCGGCATGGCCAGACCGTCGCTCCTCGGACTCGCTGCCGTCCTGCTGCTCGGCGCCGCCGGCTGCCCCGGCGCCAAGCCCTACACCGGCTTCAACCCCATCGGGCCGATGCCCGCGGGCCAGAAGCAGCGCGACCCCGCCTCGGTGCAGTTCTTCGAGGCCCGCCCCGAGCGCCCCTTCCGCGAGCTCGGCGAGCTCAGCTCGCACCCCAACGGCTCCGACGCCACCCGCGACGCCCTGCTGGCCGACATGCAGCGCACCGCCGGCCGCGCCGGCTGCGACGCCATCATCCTGCAGCCCTCGACCTACGGCGAGTCGATCGACGGCGTCTGCATCATCTGGACGCAGTAGCCGCGACGGTCGACACCTGCGCGGTGCCGCCCGTGACCGTGACCACGCTGCGCGCGTCGGTGGCCAGCGCGACCTGCTCACCCTGCACCCGGGCCAGCTCCTTGCCATCGGCGCTCCAGAACGCCGCCCGGGTGGCCCCCGCGGCAGCGACGCGGCCGTCGCCCGCCAGCGCCAGCGTCAGCACGGGCTCGCCCAGGTTGCCCAGCGCGGTCGCCGCCTTGTTGTCCAGCAGGTATCGCGTCACGCTGCCGTCCTCGAGGCCGACGACCACGAAGTCGGCCTCGGTGGTCAGCATCAGCGCGGTGACCTTGCCCGTCGTCGCGAGGTCGACCGGGGCCCCGGCACCGCCGCTGACATTGACGGTGCCGGTCTCGGTGATCACCGCCAGCCGCCCCCTCCGCGTCGCCACCGGCCCATCCTGACGAGCCTTGAAGAGGAGCGGCTGCCCGGGTGCCGACAGCTGCCACAGGGCCCCCATGCCTGCGCCGCGCACCCCCAGCGTGGTGACCTCCGGATCGAAGAAGACCTCGCTGACGGCCAGGTTCCCGGGTGGCGTCTGGAACGACGTCCACCGGGGCTTGGGATGGCCAGGGGTCCGCATGGCCTCGCAGGGCCCCTTCGGATTCGCCGGGCTGGCGAGGTGGTCGGGGCCTGCCTCCAGCCAGAGGAGCTGGATCTTGGCCCCGGCCACCGCGAACTGGCGGCCATCCGGGGACAGCGCCACGGCCTGGGTGGCGCCGGCGCAACCCTCCTCGCCATCGAGCAGCCGATGCAATTCGAGCTCGCCCTGGTCGCGCCGCAGGGTGAGGACGTGGCCCAGGGCTCCACAGGCAACCACCTCGCCGTCCAGCGTGCGCTCGACGACCTGGCTCGAGGCCGGCTGCCACAGCCGCAGCTTGCCCTGGTCGCCCACCAGCAGCACGCGGTCGCCGCAGAACAGCGCCTGCCGGGCACCGTCCTGCTTGCCGACCACGGTGAGCGCGCTGGGCGCCGGCGCCGCGTCCGCGGCCGAAGCCGGCGTGGCCAGCGGCGAGGGCGGCTCGCCAGGCTGCTTCCTCGCTGCCTTCTTGCACGACGGCGTCGCCGCCACGATGACCACGATGAGTCCCAGCAGCCGCTTCATCTTCCCCCCTGCGCGCGCTAATCGAGCCCCGATTGTATATGATTCATGCATGGTCTACCCCGACATCGACAGCCTGCGCTGCTTCGTCGCCGCCGCGCGCCAGCTCAACTTCCGCGCCGCCGCCCGCGCCGTCGCGCTGACCCCGGCCGCGCTGGGCCAGCGCATCCGCCAGCTCGAGGACCAGCTCGGCGCCCGCCTGTTCCACCGCACCACGCGCAGCATCGTGCTGACCGAGGCGGGCCTCTCGCTGATCCCGGTCGCGCAGGACTGCATCGACCGCGCCGGCGACTGTGTGCGCGCCGCCCGCGGCGAGATCGGCCCGACCCCGATGGACATCACCATGGGCACGCGCCACGAGCTCGGGCTGTCCTGGGTGGTGCCGCAGCTCGACACCATCCAGCGCTCGCACCCGACCCTCACCATCCACCTCTACTTCGGCAGCGGCGCCGACCTCCTCCTCCGCGTCCGCACGCTCGAGGTCGACTGCGCCATCACGTCCTCCCGCCTCAACGACCCCAAGCTCGACTCCAGCCGCCTGCACCCCGAGACCTACCTCCTGCTCGGCTCACGCGCGCTGCTGCGCAAGACCCCCCTCGACAAGCCGGCCCAGGCCAAGGACCACACCCTGCTCGACGTCTCCGCCGACCTGCCCCTGTTTCGCTACTGGCGCGACGCCCCCGGCGGCGGCGACCGCCTGCGCTTCTCCCGCCTCAACCGCGTCGGCACCATCGCCGCCATGCGCGAGCTCGTCCTCGCCGGCAAGGGCATCGCCGTCCTCCCCGAATACCTGGTGAAGCCCGACCTCAAAGCCAAGAAGATGCAGGTCGTCTTCCCCGACGTCGCCCCCCTGTCCGACTGGTTCCGCCTCATCTACCGCACCGACGACCCCAGACGCAGCCTCTACGAGAGCCTGGCAGCCACGATGCTCAAGACCCCGCTGCGCTGACCGGCGCTCGCGAAAGTGGATTCTCGAGCCCAACCGCTGGATGATGCCTCTATGTTCGGCCCTGGGATCGTCGCGCGAACGATGTCGTCGGCTATGCTCAGCGACCAGTTCGGGAACCACTGGCAGTATCTCTCAAGGGGAGATCACCACTCCAAGGTCGCGTGCTGGGGCATTCTCTTCGATCTCCTTCAGCACTCACGAGTACTTGCCGATCACGTTCTGCGAGGAGAGGTTGTCTTCGGGATCAACCACAAGATGGTGGATTTCAAGAACAACCGGGCGAAGGACCTTGATCTTGTGCTTGCTGTGCCCGGAAGCGGCGCGGAGAAGAAGCGGAAGGCGCATACCCTTGTGTCGTTCGCCGAGAAGCACAACGTCGTTCTTGCGCCCGGTGAGCGGAAGATTCTCGCATCCTTGCCGGCTCTTCGCGAGGGACCAGCTGGGTCGGTTCGCCTGGCGCTCGAGGCGAAAGCATGCATGACTGCGCACGTAAAGGCTTTGCCGCGCCTTTATGACGAGCTGAACTCCAGCCACCTCACGGTACACGGCGCAACAGACATCGGGATCGCTGCGGGTTTCATCATGGTCAACGCTGCTTCGGAGTTCATCAGCACTGACATGAACCGCTTTCGGCTCTCGAAGGCGGCAGCCAACGTCAGCGTGCACAAGCAGCCTCGAGATTCCGAGCGGGTGGTCGAGAAGATGCTCCAGATGCCAAGGCGTACCGAGCCTGGAGCAACGGGCTTCGACGCGTTGGCGGTCTGTCTGGTCGAGTGCAAGAACGACGGAACTCCAGTCAAGCTCTGGACGAAGCCCCCGTCCCCACAGGCAGGTGACGTCATGCACTATGACTCGATGATCCGAAGAACTGCTCAGCTCTACGACTTCAAGTTCGGCCGTTCCTGATAGTGCTTCGAATGCGGTCGTTGCAGATCGTAGGTTGGTCTTGGATCTCGCACTCCCAGAGAACAAGGACCGCATAGCCCAGGCGTCGAAGCTCGCTCTGTACGCGGGCGTCCCGAGCGACATTGGCCTCGAACTTGGCGACCCAGAACTCCCGGTTGCGGCGTGGTGTCGTCGTTCTTGGACAGCCTTCGTGACGATGCCAGAAGCAGCCGTGGACGAAGATGGCCCACTTGCGGGAGCGATTGGCGAGATCGGGGGATCCTGGGAGATCGCGGTTGCTGACTCGGTAGTGCAAGCCGAGGTTGGTAGCGATGCGACGGACGGCGAGTTCGGCGACGGTGCCCTTCTGGCGAATGCCACCCATGCGTTCGGACGTCGACGGGTCGAGGATCAGCCCGCCGCGTCCGCGCTTCACAGCAGCGAAAGCTGGCGACCCTCGTCGGCCTTGGTGGCGGCGGCCAGGTGTCGTTCCAGCTTCTTGATGAAGCCGGGGGGGAACCGCAGCGAGCTGGTCTTCGTGCGCGCGAGAAAGCCAGCCGTCGCCTTGGTCGAGAGGGGACGGGAGGGGTACTTCAGGAAGCGCTCGAGCGAAGTGCCGGGGCGCTGAAATGGCCACTTCGAGATCGAGGCGGCGAATCGACCGTCGCCCACGTTCCATGCGGCTTTGGGCCAGGCGCGCTCGCCTCCTTCGAGTGGAGTCCCTTCCACGAGAGCACCCCGGGGAGAAGGGTTCGCGAGCCGCTCACCGACCCAACGGGCCACGTCGACGGTCACCGCGTTGCCCACTAGCTTCCAGCGATGGCTCTTGCGTGTGACGTCCTCGGCGGGGCTGGTCCAGTCGGGGTCGAAGCCCTGCATGCGCTCGGCGTCGCGGAGTTCCGGGGTCACGACCCTGCCCTCGGGCAGCACGATGGCCGGCGGCGAGGGGATGCCGATCGTCGAACCGCCCTTGAGCGTGGGCACTGCGTCGACGGCCCAGCCGAGGCCACGAACACCCTCGGTCCAGTAGAACCCGTTGGCCACTTTCCACGAGTGCTCCGGGGGTGGCGGCTCGCCAGCTTCGTCGGCGAAGAGGACCTCGCGGGGGTCACCGTGGAGGGACGCCAGGAGGTAGACCCGTTCGCGGCGCTGTGGCAGGCCGAACGCCTGCGTGGTGACGACGCGGTATGCCCAGCGGTAACCGAGGTGTTCCAGCGAGGCGACGATGACCTCCATCGCGCGCCCGCGTGAAAGCTGGAGCATGAAGGGGACATTCTCCAGGAGCACCCACGGTGTCGGCCGGCGCCTCAGGAGCCTGAAGACCTCGCCGACGAGGCCCGAACGCGTACCTTCGATTCCGACGGTCTTCCCCGCTTGGCTCAGGTCCTGGCACGGAAAGCCTGCCGTCAGCAGATCAATGTCGCGCGGCAGTGCTTCGAGGTCGCAGACGTCGCGATGAATCGGCACGCCTGGGAAGCGCTTGGCAAGTACCGCACACGCGCCCGGCTCGATCTCACAGAGGACCTTGGTCTCATGGCCCGCCAGGTGAAGACCATGTTCGATGCCACCGATGCCGGCAAAGAGGCCGGCAACACGGAAGCCCTTCGAAGGATGAGGCATGCGCTTGGTCATGGCCGACGGTACGACGCCTCTACGACATTGAGGGCGCCGACGGCTGCCGTTGGTCGCACGCCCAACACGAAACGCATTTGATCATATGCGTGATCCGTTGTCGATGACGACCGGCGGTCGGCGATCTACAAGACGCCTGTCGGTTCCGGGCCGAGCATGTGCGGGCCGAGCTGCGGCCCCGCACTGCCTCGCGCGGTCCTACTGGCAGGTGTTGTTGCTCCCGCACGTCAGCCCCGCGTTGCACGTGTTCCCCGGCAGACAGCGGCCGCCCGCCGTTCCATCGGTGACGCAGTGGCTGGCCGTGCCGCTGGCGTCGCGCACGCAGTGGTCGCCGGTCACGCAGCTGGTGGTCTGTGACTGGCACACCGCGCCATGCGCCAGGGGGACGGTGCAGATGCCGGGGCGGTTCAGGCTGGGGGTGTCGCGGGTGCAGCGCAGGCCGGTGCCGCAGTAGGGCATCGTCAGCAGGCACTGGCCGAGGTCGGTGCCGTCGCTGCGGCAGGTGGTCGCGGTGGTGGAGCCCATGTCCAGGGTGCAGTGCGCGCCGGCCTCGCACACGTACGCGGTCGAAGTGCACGCGGTGCCCACGGCCAGCGGCTCCTGGCACACGCCGCGGTTGCCGGCCACCGGGGTCGCGACGCTGCACAGCATGGTGCCGTCGCACGGCGTGCCCGTGATCCGGCAGGCCCCGTTGACCGTGCCGTCGGCCAGACAAGTCCCGGTGGTGCCGCCCGGGGGCGACAGGATGCAGTGGTGGTCGGCGACGCAGAACGGGCTCAGCGAGCTGCACGCGGCGCCGGCGGCATTGTCGGGCAGCTCGTCGACCACCAGCGTGAAGGGCGCGCGGTTGGTGCGCGTCGCGCTGGTGGGGGTGAAGCCGGCGACCGCGATGCGCACCGTGCTGCCCGCCGGGATGGTCGCGGCGGTGAAGGCGCGCGCGCGGCCCTCGGTGCGTGACACCTCGTCGTTGCAGCCGAGCTCGTTGGCGGTGTTGCCGCAGCCGTCGACGATCCAGACGATGCTGTCGAACTGCGGCGCCGTCCCGGTCACCGCGGTGTCGGCGCGCAGGTGCGCCGTCGTCCGCATGGTGTAGCTGAACTGCACCGCGTAGCTGGCGTGGTTGCCGTCGAGGTTGATGGCGCAGCTCGGGCCCTCGATGTCCTCGGGCGCCGCCGCCGGGGCCGCGCCGTTGTTGCCCGAGATGCTGGTCGCCGTCCCGCTCAGCGTGCCCAGCGTGTTCAGGTCGACCGGCGCCACACAGCTGCCCGTGAGGTCCATGCCGCCGTCGATCGGGATGCTGGCGGCGTCGACCCGCGCGTCGACCTCGGGCGCACCGTCCACGGGCGCCGCGTCAACCGCCGCGTCCAGCCAGATCACATAGCCAGCGTCGACCGCCGCGTCGGCCTTGCCGCCACCGCCGCCGCCACCACACCCGGCCCCGACCAGCCCCACCCCGACCAGCCCCAGCACCACGAACCCGACCGACCTCGCGAACTTCGACGACGACATCCTCGCAGCCTCCAGCACGGCTCGCACGCACGAGCCGGCGCAACCTAGCGCAGGCCCACTTTCGCCGCAACGGCGCCGCGC
>JADYYK010000184.1 GCA_020853705.1 Deltaproteobacteria bacterium | reverse complement strand
TCACGCTGCCCCTCGGCGCGCCCTCTGCCTACCGCCTGCGCCGCGAGCCCAAGGTCGGAGGTCTGGCCACCTTCGAGGCCATCGCGCGCGCCCTCGGCATCCTCGAGTCACCCGCGGTCGAGGCCACCCTGACCGCGCTGCTCGAGCGCATGGTCACCGCGACCCTGAGGACGCGCGGCGCGGCGCCCCCTGGCCGGAACGGGCACTGAGCGGCCGGGCAGGGAAAACAGCGGCACATCCGCGCGGTCATGACCGACTTCGCACGCGGTGGCCGCCGGCTTGCTTCACCCTGGTGAATGACGCCAGCAGCACCGCGCCGTTCACCACCCGCCGCACCGCCCGGCCGCCCCGCCACCGCAGTGGCAGTGCTCGACGCCCGCGGCGGCGGCGCCACCACCGTGGTGGCCGGCCTGCCCCTGGTGGTCCGCCACCTGCGCCAGCTTCTGCGCAAGGGTCACCAGGTCACCATCGTGTGTGACGACGATCCATCAGCCGGTGACGTCAGCCGAGCGCTGGCCCGCTTCGAGCTCACCGTGTCGGCCACCATGAGCTTCGAACCGCCGCCGTCCGACGCCGCCCTGGTCGTCCCCGTTCGCGCGGTCTACAGCAACACCGGCATCATCACGGCGACGGCGCTGGCCGCGGTCCACGGCCCCGCCGACGTCGCCGCGGCCGAGCGCCTGCTGTGGGCCGCCATCCGCAAGAGCCCCGCCGAGGACGGCCTGCTCGCCTATCATGTGCAGCGCCCGCTCTCACGCCTGCTGACACGCGCGCTGCTCGGCACCCGCGTCACGCCCAACCAGGTCACGCTGACCGCGATGCTGTGCGGCCTCGGCGCCGCCGTGCTCGCCGCGCTGGGCAGCCACGCGGGCTTCGCGCTGGCCGGCGTGCTGCTGTGGCTGGGCGCCACCATCGACTGCTGCGACGGCGACCTGGCGCGCCTGCGCGTCGAGGGCTCGCGGCTGGGCGAGTGGCTCGACACCCTGTGTGACGACGTGTCGACGCTGGCGTTGCTGGTCGGGCTCGGCTTCGGGCTCGGCCACATCGTCGCCAGCACGGGCGCCGTCGGCGCGACCAGCTGGCCACGCCTCGGCCTCATCGGTGGCGCCGTGGGCGCCTGCACCACCGCGCTGCTCTACCTCGGCCTGCACCGGGCCGGCCTGCCCATCGACTCGGCGCACTACCCCTGGTCCTTCGGCAAGACCGTGGATGCCGGCCGCCGCCCCGGCCTCGCCGCCGCCGCCTTCCGCACCCTGGCGGCGCTGTTCCGCCGCGACCTCTATGTCAGCGCGCTCAGCGTCCTGCTCATCGCCGACCTGCCGCGCATCGCGATGTGCGCCCTGCTGGCCGGCGTCTTCAGCCTGGCCGCGCTGCTCGCGCTCGACACCTGGGTCCTGCGGCGCCGCCCCGCCACCCGCCGCGCCCGGCCGTGATACACCGGGCCATCGTGAAGATCCTCATGCTGCACGGCCTCGAGTCGACCCCTGGCGGCAGCAAGTCCGATCACCTGGCCGCCCAGGGCCACACCCTGCTCAACCCCGAGCTGCCCCGCGACAGCTGGGAGCGCGCGCTCGAGATCGCCCGCGACGCCTTCGCCCGCGAGCAGCCCGACGTCGTCGTCGGCGCCAGCCGCGGCGGCGCCCTGGCTGCCAACCTCGTCGTCGGCACCACCCCGCTGGTCCTCATCGCCCCGGCCTGGCGCCGCTTCGGCAGCGCCCGCACCGTCAAGCCCGGCACCTGGATCCTGCACTCACCGCACGACGACGTCGTCCTGATCGCCGACAGCCATGAGCTCCTGCGCCAGAGCGGCCTGCCCCCGAGCGCCCTGGTCAGCGTCGGCGCCGACCACCGCATGAAGGACCCCGCCGCCCTGGCCGCGCTGGCCCGCGCCGTCAGCGCCCCGCACCGCTGAGCGCCGAGGTCACGCCGCCGGCGGGAGCTTGGGGCCGAAGCGGTCGACCATCCAGCGGCCGAGCCACGGCATCCAGCGCGACATCCCGTAGAAGCGTGGGTAGATGAGGCGCTTGCGTCGCTTGTCCATGGCGCGGCGGATGCGCAGCGCGAGCACCTCGGGGCTGCCCTCGGGCACCTTGGGCACGTTGTCGCGGCCGCCCAGCGCGGCGTACGACGCCTCGCCCATCGGGGTCGTCACCGGGCCGGGGTACACGGTCAGGAAGTGCACGCCGCTGCCGGCCAGCTCGCCGCGCGTGGCCTCCGAGAACGCGGCCAGGCCGGCCTTCGAGGCCGCGTAGTAGGTCTGCAGCGGGGGTGGCACCAGCGCGGCCACCGAGGCCACGTTGACGAACATGCCGCTGCCGCGCGCCAGCATGCCGGGCAAAAGCTCGCGCATCAGCAGGATCGGCGTCACCAGGTTGAGCTGCAGCAGCTTCTTGCAGCCCTCGATGTCAGCCGCCGCCGTGGCGCCGGTGTTCTCCATGCCGGCGTTGTTGACCAGCACGTCGATGGCGCCATGGCCGGCCTCGGCCTCGGCGACCAGGCCGGCCACCGCGTCGGGGTCGGCCAGATCATGCGCCAGCACCCGACAGCCCGGCCCGATCTCGGCCGCCAGCGCCTCCAGGAGGTCGCGCCGCCGTGCCACCAGCGTCAGCCGCGCCCCATGCTTGCCCAGCTCGCGCGCCAGCGCGGCCCCGATCCCCGATGACGCTCCCGTGATGACGACGTGCTCCGACATGACCATCCCATCCACCTCAGGGCCGCGCGCCCCGCATGAAGAAGCTGAACGACACCGCGATGGTCTCGCGGAGATCGTGCGGCTTCGGAAAGCTGGCGCCCCACTCGATGCAGGCGCGCAGCATGATGCCCTCCAGCAGAGATGCCAGGCGCACCGCCGAGAACTCCCGGGTCAGCTCGCCGCGGCGCTGGCCCTCGGCCAGCAGCGCCTCCATCATGCGGCTGCCGGCGGCGTCCGAGCTCAGCACCTCGGGATCGCGCACCGGGTTGTAGGCGTTGGAGACCGCCAGCGCGTACCACAGCTTGCGATCCTCCATCAGGTGCTCGGCCACGCCGCGCAGGAACAGCTTCAGCCGCTCCGGCACCGGGCGCTGCGAGCCCAGCACCTCGGCCAGCGCCGGGCCCCAGCCGGTCATGGCGAACTCGCGCAGGATGGCGTCCTTGGACGGGAAGTAGTTGTAGAAGGTGGGCAGGCTGATCTCGGCGCGGCGCGCGATCTCCTGCACCGTGGTCTTGCCATAGCCACGGCGCCGGAACAGCTCGAGGCCGATGCGCATGATGTCCTCGCGCTGGCGCAGCTTCTTGCGCGCGCGCAGCCCACCCTGCGTCGTCGCGGTCGCTGGCTCGGCCGCCTCGCTGCTGCTTGTGCTCACGGCCCAGAGCTACCACGGGCTATCCCTGATGCACAGCAAAAATTTGTCGTTGCTTAAATTTCTCTAGCGCGCTAAATCTTCGCCCATGTCGATGTCCACCACCAGCAATGGCAGCGCCAGCCTCGGCGCCGCCTCCCCCCTGGCCGCCACCTACCGCGAGCTCGCGGGCCTCCTGCGCTCGCCGCGCCCCGCGCCCGCCCGCATCGCCGAGCTGCTCGACAGCCTGGGCCACCAGCAGCGCCTGGCCGCCATCCACGCCCTCGGCCGCGACGAGCAGCGCCAGCTCTGGCACGCGGTCTCTGGCTTCGCCCCGCTGGCCTTGACCGACATCGTGCCCGCCGCGACGCCGGCAAACCAGCAGGTGCGCCACTTCGGCAAGAACACCCTGCCGCTGTTCACCACCTTCGAGAAGCGCTTCCTGCGCCCCATCGGCCAGGACGCCGCCGCCCCCGCCGAGCTGCACGGCTACAACTTCCAGGACTCGGCCGTCGGCACCTGGTTCGCCGGCCCGGGCTACTTCGTGGCCACCGCGTCACCCGAGCGCCCCGAGGTCCTCATCGACTATCGCCAGCTGCCCGCCACGCGCCCCGACAGCTGGCCGCCCATCCGCTCCAACACCTGCGGCGGCGGTCGCTTCGTCTACGGCTTCATGGTCGACACCCTGCGCAAGGTCTCCGCCCACGTCACCATCGGGCGCGCCAACCGCCACGGCAAGGACATGGACGCCTGGTTCATGCTGTGCCGCGACGCCAGCGCCGCCAGCGCCGCCAGCGCCGCCAGCTGAGCCCGCGCGCTACCTCATCACATACACCGCCAGCCGCCCGTACTCGTCGCTCTCCTCGCCCTCGTACAGCAGCCCGATCTTCTCCAGCACACGCACCGAGGCTCGGTTCTCGACCATGGCCCGGCCGACCACGCGCTTGCCGGCCAGCTCGCGGCGGGCATAGCCCAGCACCGCCGCGGCGGCCTCGCTGGCATAGCCCTGGCCCCAGTGCTCCTCGAGGAAGCGATAGCCAATGTCGTACTCGCCGACGTCGACCACATGCTTGACCCCGCACCAGCCGATGAAGGTCCCGTCCTGCTTGAGCACGCAGGCCCAGCGGCCCAGCCGCGCCGGATACTGCGGAAACACCAGCTCGCGCAGGATCTTCAGCGCCTCGTCGCGGTTCGTGGGCGGCGGCTCGCCGGGGATGTAGCGCCTGACGTTGGGGTTCGCGCTCAGGCGCAGCACGTTGTCGGCGTCGTCCTCGGTCATCTCGCGCAGCAGCAGCCGCGGGGTCTCCAGCATCACCTTCATGCCGCGGTTGTAGCCCAGCTTCACCACACCAGCACACACACCCTGCCGATGCGTACCCTTCACAGGCTGGCTGGCGTCGCATAAGCTCTGAACGTGGTCAGCCGCAAGCACGTCCTCGGGTTCTGCCTCGGTGCCTCGCTGTTCGCGCTCGACCTCGGCCACGGTGCCAGCGCCAAGCCGCAGCCCGGCGATCCAGATCGCCTGCTGGAGCCGCTCGGTGTCGCCAGCGCGCCCGCCGCGCCCGTCGCGATCGCCGCGCGCCCCGGCCACGCCGACGCCCTGATGGCCCCGCGCGACATGGCCGCCTTCGATCGGCTGCCCATCGCCAAGGCGCCCAACCATCCCGATGGTCTGATGGAGCCCACCGAGCCCGCCGCCCCGCAGCACCGCCGCACGCGCGCACACCGCTGAGACGACGGCAAGCAGCTGCGCGCCGCCGCATCGTCAGGGGCCGCGCACGCGGTCTGCGACCTCGGCCGCGCGGCGCCGGATGTGCCCCGCGACCCTGGGGTCGTTCGCGGTCGCGTCCAGCTCGGCCAGCGCGGCCGCGCCCAGCTCGCGCTCCACGAACGCCATGCCACGCGCGTGCTGACGGTCGCTGTTGAAGGAGCGAATCAGGTTCCGGGTCAGCACGGCGTCGTCGCGATAGCGCGGCAGCGCAGCCGCATAGGCCTCGAAGCAGTCTGGCCACATCTCGCGCGCACAGTAGATGTTGCCCAGCAGATAGGGGATCTCGGGGTCGTCAGGCCGTGCCGCGCGGAGCTTCTTGAGGCGGCTGGTGGCGGCGAACGGATCGCGCCGACCCAGCTCGGCCAGCGCCGCCAGCTCGGGCGACGATGGCGCGCCGGGCGCACGCGCGCCAGCGTCGACCACCAGACTCGCCGCCGGCAGCGCGCCATCCGCCGCGCCGGTGGCCGCACCTCCTTGTGACCCGCCGCCGCCGCGGGTCGCCAGTACGATCACCAGCCCCAGCACCACCGCCCCGGCCGCCAGCCCCAGCACCAGCCCACGTCGCGCTCGTGAGGCCGGTGCCGCCGCGCGCGCCGCCAGCGCCGGGGGCGCTGCGGCCAGCGCAGGCGCGGAGGCCACCGATGCCGACGGCGTGTTGACCGCCCCCGGCGGGATGCTGCTGCCCCGCTCGGCCGCCTCGGGGGTCTCGTCCAGCGCCGCCGCCATCTCGGCCGCGCTGGCGAAGCGCGCCGCAGGCTGCTTGGCCAGCGCGCGCGCCACCACCTGCTCCAGCGCTGCCGAGAACGGCTGTTCGGGCGCCAGGTCCGCAAGCCTCGGCGGCGCGTCCTCGCAGTGCGCGCGGATCAGCGCCAGCCCGCTGCCCGGAAACAGCCGGCGCCCGGTCAACATCTCGACCAGCACCACGCCCGCAGCATACAGATCGGTGCGCGCATCGATGGCCTGGCCCGACGACTGCTCGGGGGCCATGTACATCGGCGTACCCACCGCCATGCCCGCGGTCAGCTGGCTCGAGCTGTCGCGCAGCTTGGCGACGCCGAAGTCCAGGATCCGCGCGTGCACATCGAAGCCCGCCAGCTCGGTCAGCACGATGTTCTCGGGCTTGATGTCGCGATGCACGATGCCATGGCCGTGGGCATGCGCCAGCCCCGACAGCACCTGGCGCATGATCGACAGCGCCTGGCGGCGCGGCATCGGTCCGCGCTCCAGCACGTCACGCAGGGTGTCGCCGCTGACGAACTCCATCACCAGATAGGGCGCGCCCGCCTCGGTGCCGAAGTCGATCACCGACACACACGCTGCCGACTGCAGCCGGCTCATGGCCTGCGCCTCGATCTCGAAGCGCCGCAGCGCGTCCGGCGAGCTCGACGCCCACGCATGCAGGAACTTGATGGCCACGGTGCGCCCCAGCTGCAGCCGCTCGCCGCGGTACACGATCCCCATGCCGCCCGCCGCCAGCCGCTCGACGACGCGATAGCGCCCCTGCAGGACCTTGCCGATGCGCGGGTCGACAGGCTCCATTGGTAGATCCTGCCCTTTCACCCTGAGAAATTCATCGGTGAAAGGGCAAGACCCCCTATCAAACCGTGCATGCAGATTTCCCGCACACGGCTTACCGATGGTCGTTCGGATCGCAGCATTACAC
>JADYYK010000183.1 GCA_020853705.1 Deltaproteobacteria bacterium | reverse complement strand
GTGCCTCGGGCCTCGGGCCTCAGGTCTCGGAGTTCGGACCCGGATCCTGCCGCCGTGATTCCCCCCTCGGCCTGCAGTCGAGCCATCCACCCGAGACCTGACGCCCGAGGCCCGAGGCAGCTCGTCTCAGGCACCCTGGCCGAGGTGCAGCGCGCGCAGCTCGTCCATCCGTCTGGCCCAGGCGCGCGGCCCGGCCTCCTGGAGCTCGCGCAGGAACTTGCGTGAGGCCGCGTCGAGCTTTCTGGCGTCGGGAACCCAGCGCGAGCTCCAGGCGCCGATCTGGACGATGACCGGCAGCAGCGCGATGGCCGGCTCGGTCAGCGAGTAGATCGCCTTCTGCTTGTGCGTCGGGTCGTCGGCCTTGGTGAGCAGCCCGTGGGCGACCAGCCGCGCCAGCCGGTCGGCCAGGATGTTGGTCGAGATGCGCTCGTCGGACTGCAAGAGTTCGCGGAAGTGGCGCTTGCCCGAGAACATCATGTCGCGCAGCACGAGCAGGGTCCAGGTGTCGCCGAAGATCTCGAGGGACAGGTTGATCGGGCAGTAGGAGCGCGGCGTGTTCGCGGCCATGCGTCAGTGCTTGCATTTTACAACCGGTCCGGTAGATTGCCAACTGGTTGCGAAACGCAAGCACTGAAGGAGCTGGCCATGGCCGTGGAGACCTACGTCGGATGCTGTCACTGCGGAGCCATCCGCTTCGAGGCCGACCTCGACCTCGAAGCGGGCTCGAACCGCTGCAACTGCTCGTACTGCGCCAAGGCGCGCACCTGGTTCGCGTTCGCGAAGGGGCCGCAGCGCTTTCGCCTGCTCGACGGCACCGGGGTGTCCGAGTACCGCTGGACGCCGCCCGGTGACCTGGAGCCTCACCTGACCTTCACGTTCTGCCGCACCTGCGGCATCCGCACCTATGCGCGGGGCAACCTCGAGGCCCTCGGCGGGGTGTTCCACGCCATCTCGGTGCCGGCGCTCGCGCTCTCGCCCGAGCAGTTCGCCGCCATCCCGGTGCGCTACGTCAATGGCCGCGAGCGCCGCTACGACGAGACGCCACCGCATCCCGAGGCGCTCTGAAGGGAGGACCGTAGGCTAACGCGGCGCGGCGGCGCGGGGCAGGCGGAAGCTGAAGGTGCTGCCCTGGCCCAGCTCCGACTCGACCCAGATGGTCCCGCCGTGGAGGCGGATGATCTCGCGCGAGATGAACAGGCCGAGGCCGAGGCCGAGCGCCTTGCGCTTGCCTGACTCGCCCTGGGCGAACTTCTCGAACAGGCGGTCGCGGCGCTCGGCGGGGATGCCGGGGCCGGTGTCGGCGACGTCGACGCGCAGCACCATGCGGGCGTCGCCCGCCCCGGGCGCCACCGGGACCCACGCGGCCAGGTCGTCGCCCGCGACCGCGCCGGGGCCCCCGGCCTCGTCGACCACGGCCAGGGCCTCCTCGCGCACACGCAGGGTGATGGTGCCGCCCGCGGGGGTGAACTTGAGGGCGTTGGCCAGGAGGTTGGTCAGGACCTGGTAGATCCGGTCGCTGGAGCCCAGCGCCGAGGCCATCACCGGGGCGATCTCGGTGACCAGGCGCACCTCGCGCTTCTCGGCCTGGGGCGCGAACGACGCCGCCAGATCGCGCGCCACCTTGCCGAGGTCGACCGGGGCCATCGACCACTCGACCTTGCCGGCCTCGACGCGCGCCATCTCCAGCACGTTGTCGACCAGGCGGCGCAGGCGCTCGCCGTCGCGGTGGATGCGCTCGATCATGTCGATGATGTCGGGCGGCAGGCTGGCGCGCTCGTCGTCGTTGAGCTCCGAGAAGCCCAGGATCGACGACAGCGGGTTCCGGATCTCGTGTGCCAGCACGGCCATCAGCTCGGTCTTGCGCTGCTCCTCGGCGATCAGGCGGGCGTTCTCGACCGCGATGGCGGCCTGGGCGGCCAGCGCCTCCAGCAGGGCCAGGCCGACGCGGGACTGGCGCTCGTCGTCGACGTCGGCGAGCTTGCGCGAGTCGACATAGACGATGCCGATGACGCGGCCGTGGCGGCGCATCGGGGCGCACAGCACCGAGCGCAGCCCCAGCGCGATGACCGAGCGCTGCGCGCGCAGGCCGACGTCGGCGTCGATGTCGGTGACCGCCAGCGGCTCGCCGGTCTCGGCGACGCGCTTGACCACGCTGGCCGAGAAGTGGGCCTCTTCGGGCTGGAAGCTGTCGGCCTCGCCGGCGCGCACGCGGCGCTTGCGCTCGGTGGGGCGGCCGCGCTCGTCGAGCAGCAGGATGAAGCCGCGATCGAAGCGGGTGGCCTCCAGGATCTTCTCCAGCACGATCTCGAGCAGGCGATCGAGCTCGATGCGGCCGGCGGCGCGCGCGATGTCGAGCACGACCTCGAAGCCGGCGCCGCCCAGCGCCGCACGGCCGCGCTCGTCGGGGCCGGCGCCGCCCGCGCCGCCCGCGGGATCGGTCAGCCAGCGCCGGCGCTCGCGCGCGCGGGCCAGATCCCAGCGCGCGCCCAGGGCGGCGAAGCCCTGCGCGGCGCGGGTGGCGTGGGCCTCGGCGTCCTGGATCTCGGACTTCGCGATCGACAGCTCGGCGGCCTCGAGATCGATGCGCGCCGACTCGTACCTGGCGCCGAGCTCGCTGCTGAGTTCGCGGCCGCGCTGCAGGAACCAGTCGGCGCTGTCGAGATCGCCGCACATGCGCAGGCAGGCGGCGGCGACCCGGTGCAGCGCGGCCTCCTCCAGCTTGGCGCCCTGCTGCTTGGCGTCGCGCGCGGCGTCGAGCGCACGATCGAGCGCCAGCTCGGCCCGGCCGGCGGCCAGCTCGAGCTCGCACAGGCGGCGCGTGTTCTCCAGGGCGTCCTCGCGGGCGCCGAGGTCGGCGAACAGACGCGCGCAGCGCTCGTAGCAGGCGCGGGCGCCCTCGTGGTCGCCCTGGCGCGCCAGCACCTCGCCGCGGTTGCCCAGGATGGTGGCGCTGAGGTGGGCGTGGCCGACGCGCTCGGCCAGGCGGGCGCCGCGCTCGAGGGTGCCCAGCGCCAGCGCGAAGTCGCCCTGGTCCTTGTACAGCTGGCCCAGGTTGTTGAGCGCGTTGACCAGCTCGGTGGCCTCGCCGACGCGCTCGCACAGGTCGCGGAAGCGCTCCCAGCTCTCGCGGGCGCGCGCCCACTGGCCCTGGAAGAAGCAGGCGATGCCCAGGTTGTTGAGGATCTTGGCCGACTGCTCGACCAGGCCGAGGCGCTCGTCGATGGGCAGCGCGCGCTCGAAGCACTCGATGGCGCGTGGGTAGTCGCCCAGGCGGAAGCAGGCGTGGCCGAGATCGCCGAGGGCGTCGGCGACGTCGCGCTCGGAGCCGCCGCGGCCGGCGTCGTCGAGCGCGGCCTCGATGTTGGGGGTGGCGGCGCGGGCGTCGCCGCGGAACAGCTCGACCACGCCGCGCAGGCGCCCCAGGCGCGAGGCCAGGCCGTGATCACCGGCGGCGCGCGCCAGCACCATGCCGGCGGTGGCGTGCTCCAGCGCGGCGGCATATTCGCCCCGGTACATGCGCACGCGGCCCAGGGTGAGGTGCAGGCCGGCCTCGTCGCCGTCACGGCGGGCGCGGCGCGCTGCGCTCAGCGCGGCCTGCAGGCGATCGATGGCCAGGTCGGAGTCGCCGCCGCGACGCAGGAGCTCGCCGAGCTTGCGCGCCAGGCGGCCGGCGGCCTGGGTCGCCGCCAGGATGGGGCCGGAGTTGCCCGGGCTGGCGTCGGCGGCGCTGACGTTGGCGATGGCGAGGGCGCCGGTGGCGGCGGCCTCGTAGGAGGCGCGCGCGGCCGTGGTGTCACCCAGGGCGGCGCTGAGGTCGCCGGCGCGCTCGTCGAGATCGGCCAGGGCGGCGGCGGTGCGGGCGTCGCCTGGTCGGGTCGCGCCGGCGGCGAGGGTGGGGCGCAGGCGCTCCAGCCAGGCCAGCGCGCCGTGCAGATCGAGGGCGGCGCGGCGGGCGTCGGCGGCGGCGAAGACATGGCGCGTCACCTCCGCGAGCTCGCCGCCGCCGGCCCGCGCGTGCTCGGCCAGCGCCTCGGCGGCCACCGGCAACCCGGCCGCCTGCGCCGCGCGCAGGCGGGCGAAGGCGGCGCGGTGCAGCTCCAGGCGCCGCGCCGGCGCCACCAGCGCCGCGATGGCCGCGCGCACGTCGGGGTGCTGCCAGCGCAGCAGCAGCGCGCCGTCGTCGTCGTCGTGCCAGGTCGCGGCGTCGCCGCGCTCGAACAGGCGCGCGGCGCTGACCTCGGAGCTCGACAGCGTGGCGCTGGCCAGCTCGGGCGTGACCCCGGCGGCGGCGGCCAGCGCAGCCGCCGAGACCTCCTCACCGAGCACGGCGGCGTCACCGAGCAGCCGCTGCGTGGCCTCGGCCAGGTGGCGATAGCGCGCCAGCGCCGCCGCGGTGGCACCCTCGACCGGCAGCACCTCGAGCAGCGGCGCCGCCTGCCAGGCCCCGCTGCGGCGCACGATGGCCCCGCGCGCCAGCAGCGCCTCGACCGCGGCCATCACGTGGGCGGGGTTGCCACCCGAGACCCGCTGCACGTCGGGCGCCAGCCGCTCGGCCAGCGCCGGCGCGCCGCGAAACAGCGCGCTCAAGAGCGCGCGCACGCTGGCCCGATCCAGCGGCGCCAGATCGAGCCGGTGCACACCCTCGAGGCCGGCGCCGCCCTCGACGCCACCCTGCAGCGCCGCCAGCACCGGCGGATCGCCGCCAGCGGCGTCGACGCGCACGCACGCCACCACCAGCAGGCGCCCGGCCCCGACCGCGCGCGCCAGGTAGCCGAGCAGCTCGGCCTCGCCGCGGCCGACGCTGCCGACGTCCTCCAGCACGATCAAGAGCGGCGCCTCGCGCGGCAGCCGCGACAGCTCGATGAGCAGGCTGGCCAGCGCCTCGGCCAGCGCGAAGCGACGATCACGCTCGGGCTCCTGCGTCGGGGGGCTGGGCGGCAGCGCGTTGACGCCCGCCGACGGGGTCAGCCCGCGCACCGCGGCGGGCACGCCGGCCGAGGGCGTGCGCTGCACGGCGGCGGGCACCGGCGACGATCCCGGGCTGCGCAACGCCGCGGGGACCGGCGACGATCCCGGGCTGCGCACCGAGGCGGGGATGGCGGCCGACCCCGGGCTGCGCACCGAGGCGGGGATGGCGGCCGACCCCGGGCTGCGCACGGCTGCAGGCACGCCAGCGGCTGGTGTCGGCACCGGCACCGGTACGCTGGCCGAGCCCGACGGCCGCACCGGCGTCGGCACCGGCACCGCCGCCGACACTGCCACCGCCGCCGCCAGGCCCACCGCCGGGGTCGCGCCCAGCCGCGCCACCGCGGGCCCGCCCAGCAGCGGCGCCAGCACGGTCCGGCGCGCCTCGAGCAACGCCGCCCCTGGCCCCGTCGTGTACTCCGCGGCCAGGCGCTGCACCAGGTCGGCCAGCGGCCCGTAGGCGCCGCCGCCGCCGCGGGCGCGTCCGCTGGCGGTGCGCCCACCACCCAGCTGCACGCGCAGCTTGAGCTCGGCGCACAGCCGGCTCTTGCCGATGCCCTCCTCGCCGGCCAGCAGCACCAGCTGGCCGCGCCCGGCCTGCGCGCGCCCCCACAGCTCCTCCAGGAAGGCCAGATCACGATCGCGCCCGATCAGCGAGCCGCCCAGGTCAGGCGGCGCGCTCGACGACGGCGGCGGCGCCGGGATGCCGCCCAGCTCGGCCAGGCGCACCAGGACCTCGTCGGCGCTCTGCGGGCGCGCCCCCGGCTCGGGCTCCAGCAGCGTCAGCACCAGCTCGGCCAGCGCGGCCGGCAGCTCGGGCCGGTGCGTGCGCGGATCGGCGGGTGGCGCGCGGCGCTGCGCGCGGATGACCGCGGCCACGTCGTCGCCGCGATAGGGCAGGGTGCCCGCCAGCACCTCGTACAGCACGGTGCCCAGCGCATACAGATCCGAGCGCGCATCGAGCCGCCCGGCATAGACCTCGGGCGCCGCGTACGGGAACGTCCCGCGCGCCGCCGCCGCCTGCGGATCCGCCAGCGGGGCCGCCAGCCCGAAGTCGACCAGCTTGAGCGCGCGCTCTGGCGCGGTCGCCAGCAGCGCCTCGTCGACCAGCAGGTTCGACGGCTTGATGTCGGCGTGCACCAGGCCGCGCGCGTGCAGGAAGGCCAGCGCGCGCGCCGCCCCCGCCAGCAGCGGATACAGCTCCGGCGCGTCGGGCCGCGGCGCCAGCGCGCGCAGGTCGCGCCCGCGCACCAGCTCCATGGTGAAGAAGTCGTCGCCGCCGCCGGTGCGACCGAGGTCGAACACGCGCACGATGTTGGGGTGCTCGAGCCGCGCCAGCGCGGCGAACTCGGCGCTCAGCCCCGAGCGTCCGCCGGTGCGCGGCACCACCTTGAGCGCGACCTCGGCCCCGGTGGCCTCGTCACGAACCCGGTAGACGACGCCCATGCCGCCCTCACCCAGGGTGCCGAGCACCTGATAACGCCCCGGAATCCGTGTGGGATCGGTCATCGCCCGGCGCCGACTCTATCACTTCTGGACGCGCCGCGGCAGCCCAGCGCAGTGAATCTCATTCGTTTTCGGGCTTCCGCGCCGCCCGGCGCGCATGCCATGCTGCGCCCGGTTCGCGCTGGAGGTCATCATGTCGAAGGTTGCTCCGCAGATCGCACTGGTGCTGGGGCTCATGCTTTGCGCTGGCTGCGGTCCCCAGCCCGAGGGCGGGGACGGCGACGGCACCGGCAGTGGCTCGGGCAGCAACAAGGACAGCGGCACCTCGAGCGGCCTCGACGACGCCGGCCAGCCGCTGACCGACGGCAGCCTGATCCTGCAGCCCGACGGCGGCAGCTGCGGCAACCAGACCGTGCCCATCTCGGTCATGAACCTGGGTGATCCGCCCGACATGCTGATCGTGCTCGACCGCTCGGGGTCGATGACCACGCCGGTCGACCTGTTCAACCCCTTCGGCGCCACCCGCTGGACCACCATGCGCGACGCCCTGAAGACGCTGACCGCCGCGCGCGAGGCGCAGATCAAGTTCGGCGGGAGCATGTTCCCCACCGACAACAACTGCGCCGTCGCCGCCGGCACCCGGGTGCCCATCGCCCTCAACCAGGCCGGCATGATCGCGACCTGGCTCAACGGCACCAGCCCCGACGGCAACACGCCGGCGCACCTCGGCCTTTCGCAGGCCAAGCTGATCTATGACGGGCTGCCGGTGAACCCGGCCGGTCGCTATGTCCTGTTCGCCACCGACGGCGAGCCCAACTGCGGCGGCGCCATGATGGACCAGGCCACCGAGACCGAGACGCTGGCCGCGATCACCGCGCTGCGCACCGCCGGCATCAAGACCTACGTGCTCGGCTTCGGCAACTCGTTCGGGTCGACCGGCGCCGCCTTCCTGACCCAGGCCGCCACCGCGGGCGGAGTGCCGCGCGCTGGCAACCCGAACTACTACGCCGCCACCAGCGCGACCGATCTGCAGGCCGCGCTCAACACCATCGCGGGCGGGATCGTGCGCCCGTCGTGCTCCTACATGCTGGCCAGCGCGCCGCCGGTCCCCAATGACGTGCTGGTGCAGCTGAACGGCATGGCGGTGCCGCGCACCACCCAGCACACCGACGGCTGGGACTACCACCCCGACGCCAGCACCATCACCTTCTTCGGCAGCGCCTGCACCCAGGTCATGTCGGGCAACATCACCTCGGTCAGCTTCGTTTACGGTTGCCCGGGGCCGAAGATCGATTAACCTGCCGCCTCCCCGCATGGCCGCCGACGACATCCTCGACCAGATCCTCGACGAGTGCAGACGCGCTGACCGACCGGTCGTGGTGTTCGATCTGGACTCCACGCTGTTCTCGACCGCGGCGCGCAACCTGCGCATCCTGACCGAGTTCGCCGCCGAAACCGGGGTGCCGCCCGCGATGGCGGCCGACATCGCGCGCCTCGGCGTCGATGACATGGGCTGGAACGTCGTGCAGGACCTGCAGAAGCGCGGCCACGCCGACGCCGACAGCCTGGCCCGCCTGCGCGCCTACTGGTTCGAGCGCTTCTTCACCAACGAGTATTGCCAGCTCGATGACCCGATGCCGGGCGCGGTGCGCTACTGCCACGACTGCTGCGACGTCGGCGCCACGGTGTACTACCTGACCGGGCGCGACGAGCCCGGCATGGGCGATGGCACCCGCGCCTCGCTGCGCAAGCACGGCTTCCCGTTCGACGTGCCGCACGCGACGCTGCGCCTGAAGCCGAGGTTCGAGATGGCCGACCTCGAGTTCAAGCGTGAGGTCGTCGCCGAGCTGCCGGCGTTCGGCGAGATCGTCGGCTGCTTCGAGAACGAGCCGGTCAACGCCAACCTGTTCGCGGCGGCGTTCCCGGCCGCGCACATGGTCTTCCTGGAGACCGTGCACTCGCCCGATCCGCCGCCGCTTCACCCGCGCATCGTGCGCCGGCGCGACTTCCTGCGCGCGAAGTAGCCGCCCGCCCGTCGCGGCGGTCGCCGGGCCCTACAGCACGAAGGCGACGCCGAAGCGAGCCTCGAACCAGGCCAGGCCGCCGGAGTCGGGGTCCTTGCGCTCGCCGCCCAGCGAGGCCAGCCCGAGGCCGAGCACGCCCTCGCCGAACAGGCCCAGCCGCTCGCTCATGGTCCAGCGCACGCCGGCGCCAGCGCGCAGCGCGACGCCGACGCCGGACACGCTGTCGGCGCCGAAGTCGACCAGCGACAGCTCGCCACCCGCGCGCGCATAGGGCACGAACGCTCCGGTGCGCCCGCCAGCGCCGAAGCTGCGCAGGACCCCGCCGCCCAGCGCCAGCCCGAGGCCGTCGGTGGCGCCGTGGTCACACTGGAAGACGTCGGCGCGATCGAAGTAGCACGCGCGCTCGTCGGCGCCGAACACCGCGGCGGCGTGCAGCGCCAGCCACCACGGCCCGGTCAGCAGGCGGTCATATTCGCCCTGCACGCGCAGGCCGCCCGGGGTCTGGCCGGTCATTCCCAGCGCGATGCCCAGGCTGGCCGCCAGCTGGTGATCGGCCGGCGCGATGGCCAGCACGGCCGACTCGTCGGCGCTGCGCTGGCCGCGCCACTCCGGGCTGGCGGTGGTGGTCGTGGTCGCTGTCGCCGCCGCGTCGCCTTCACCCTGCGCCGTCGCCACCCCGCCAAGGACGGCGAGGACTCCGAACATCGTCGCGATCCGCATGCTCGATCGGGTAGCACGGCCGCGCGCGCGGGCCAACTTACCCCGGTTCACGGCGTGGTCAGCCGCTCCAGCTCCGCCGGGTGCTTGGGGCACGCGGCGGTCAGCACCTCGGGCGCGCCGGTGGTGACCACGACGTCGTCTTCGATCCTCACGCCCAGCCCGCGGTACTCCGCCGGCGCGGCCTCGTCGTCGGGCTGGATGTACAGCCCGGGCTCGATGGTCAGCACCATGCCAGGCTCCAGCTTGCGCGGCGCGGGCATCACGCCGCCGCCGGGACCGGGCAGCACATAGGGGCCGACGTCGTGCACGTCCATGCCCAGCCAGTGCGAGGTGCGGTGCATGTAGAAGCGCTTGAAGGCGCCGTCCTCGATCAGCTTGACCGGATCGCCGCTGAGCAGGCCGAGCTCGCACAGGCCGGCGGTCAGCCGGCGCACCACGGTGTCGTGGATGGCGTCCATGGTGCCGCCCGCGCGCACGCCGTCGATGGCCTCCTCCTGGCTGGCCAGCACCAGGTCGTAGAGGCGGCGCTGCGCGGGGGAAAAGCGGCCGCCGCACGGGAAGGTGCGGGTCACGTCGGCGGTGTAGTAGTCGACCTCGGCGCCAGCGTCGACCAGCACCAGGTCGCCCGCGGCCAGCGCGGCGCTGTTGTCGACATAGTGCAGCACAGTGGCGTTGGCGCCGGCGCCCACGATGGTGTTGTAGCCGGGGCCGAAGGCGCCGCGGCGGCGGAAGACGTACTCGATCTCGGCCTCCAGCTGGTGTTCGAACACGCCAGGGCGCGCGCTCTGCATGGCGGCGACGTGCGCCTCGCTGGTGATGGCGGCGGCGCGACGCAGGATGGCAAGCTCGGCCCCGGTCTTGAGCAGGCGCTGCTCGTGCAGCAGATCGCGCGGGTCGACGAAGCGGCGCGGGGCCCGGGCGCCGCGCCGCTCGCGCGCGCGCAGGTCGGCCACCGCGGTCAGCACCCGGCTGTCGAACTTCCGGTCGGCCCCGAGCTGGACCCAGACCTCGTCGGCGCCGTCGAGCAGCTCGGGCAGCTTGCTGGCGAGATCGCCGATCGGGTGTGCGGCGTCGGCGCCGAACTGGGCGCGGGCGCCCTCGACGCCGGCGCGCCGGCCGTTCCAGATCTCGCGCTCGCGATCACGCGGGCGCACCAGCAGCGTGAACGGCGCCGGGCGACCGGGCGCCAGCACCAGCACCGCGTCGGGCTCGGTGAAGCCGGTCAGGTAGACCATGTCCGACGCCGCGCGATAGCGATAGTGCACGTCGGCGTTGCGCGTGACCTCGCCGCCGCCGGCCAGCAGCAGCACCGCCCGTGGCGGCAGCGCCGCCATCACCCGCGCGCGCCGCTCGGCGTGCACGGTCGCGACGGACGCGCTCACGAGCGGGCTCCGGCGCTGGCGCCGCCGCCGAGGTCGGCCAGCACGGCGTCGGCGCACAGCATGCCCGAGGCGCACGCCAGCTCGGTGCCGACCCCGCGCGCGCCGGCCCCGTCACCGGCCACATACAGCCCGTGCAGCGGCGTGCGCACGCCCGGGCGCCGCGCACCCGACTGCTCCGGCGTCTGCCCGGTCGACACCGCGGGTCCGCCGCGCTTGCCGATCCACGACGCGATGGCCTGCACCCCCATGGTGTCGGCGAACAGGGTGTCCGCCTCGAGGCCGGGGATCAGCGCCGCCATCGCCGCCATCATGGCGTCGATCCACTTGCGCTCGGAGTCCTGCCAGCCGTCGATCGGGCGCGTGCCATGGCCGTCCTCGGTGGTGGGCGCGACCATGCACGCGGTCAGGAGCTGCGTCCCCGGGGGTCCCAGCGCGGCGTCGAAGTTGGTCGGGATGGGGCAGTAGATCGGCACCACCTTGGGCACCCGCCCCGCGGCGATGTCGGCGAACATGACGCGGTAGTCGTCCATGGTGATGGCCAGCGGATCGAAGCCGGGGTCGCGCGCCACCGAGCCGACCAGACAGCCGGCGCGCTCGCGCGGGCGGCGCAGCGCGATCTTGGCCTGCACCGCGATGTACGACCCGCGCGTCGCGCTGGCCCGGGCCGACCACGCCGAGGGCAGGGTGCCGGGCGGACATAGGCCGTCGGCGAGCTCGCGCCGCGACGTGGTCGACACCACCGCGCGCGCGGTCAGCTCGCGGCCGTCGCTGGTGGTGACGCGCAGCTTGCCGTCGGCGGCGGGCTCGATGCGGCGCACGCCAGCGCGGGTCTCGATGCTGGCGCCGTAGCGCGCGGCGGCGTCACACAGCGTGCGCGGCAGCGCGTACGAGCCGCCCACCGGGTAGGACAGCGCGTTGTCGCGCGCCATCTTCTGGAAGCACCAGATGGCCTCGCCCGCCGAGACCTCCCAGAAGGGCAGGATGAAGTACAGGCCCAGCAGCAGGCCGAGCGCCCCGAAGAGCCGAGGATTATCGGTGTACTCGAGCAGGAGCTCCTCGACGGTGCGGCCGTCCCACTCGGCGATGGCGGCCTCCGACATGGTCACGATGTCGGCGAACAGCTTGGTCACGCGCGGGAGCTCGCGCAGCGGCACCTTCATGAGGCGCACCGCCTCCAGGCAGAAGGCGGGCATGCGCCAGCCCTCCGAGGGCACCGCCAGCTCGAAGCCCTGGCCGCGCAGCACCGCGATGTCGCGGGTGCGCACGAAGCGCACGCGGCGCTCGCGCGGGATGCCCAGGCGGCGCTGCACCGCGCCCAGCGGCCCCTTCCAGCCGCGCGAGAACATGTGGGTGCCGTAGTCGATGTGGAAGCCGCGCTTCTCGTAGTACGAGCACGAGCCGCCCAGGCGCGGGTTCTTCTCCAGGAGCAGCGTGCGCAGGCCGGCCTTGGCCAGCAGCGCGGCGGCGCTGGTGCCGCCCATGCCCGAGCCGATGACGATGGTGTCGTAGCGGGAGGGCGAGGTCGCCAAGGTGTCCAGAGCATATACTGCCGCCGTGGACACATGCACCCTCAGCGCGCGCGGCCTGTCGCGGGTGCAAGCCGGCCATCCCTGGATCTTCGCGGTCGACGTGGCCAGGGCGCCAACGCCCGAGGCCGACGTGGTGCTGGTGGCCGATCCGCGCGGGCGGGTGGTCGGCACCGCGCTGTATGGCGGACCCAGGGCGCCGCTGGCGCTGCGCATGCTGGCGCGTGGGCCCACGCCGGTGGCGCTGGATCGGGCGCTGCTGGCCGACCGGCTGGCGGCGGCGCTGGCGCGGCGCGCGGTCAGCTTCGGGGCCCGGGACGCCTACCGGGTCGTGCACGGCGAGGCCGACGCGCTGCCCGGGCTGTTCGTGGATCGCTACGGTGATGCCGTGGTGCTGCAGTCGGCGACGCGGGCGATGGATGGCCGCGAGGAGCTGATCGCGGACGTGCTGCTCGAGGTGGTGCCGGGGGCGCGCCGGGTCGCGGTGCGCGACGACTCCTCGGTGCGTGATCTGGAGGGGTTGGAGCGGCGGCGCGGCATGCTGCGCGGCGCCGAGCGAGGCAGCCGCGCGACCTATCACGAGGGGCTGACCGAGATCGAGGTCGACCTGCTCGAGGACGGCAAGACCGGCGGCTATCTGGATCAGGTCGACAACCATGTGCGCGCCGGCGAGCTGGCCTGCGGCGAGGCGCTGGACTGCTTCAGCTATCACGGCGGCTTCGCGCTGGCGCTGGCGCGGCGGGCCAGCCACGTCATCGCGTGCGACCAGAACCCGGCTGCGGTCGGGCGCGCCCGCGCAAATGCTGCGCGCAACCGGCTGACCAACCTGGAGTGCGTGGTCGACAACGCCTTCGATCTGCTGCGCCGGTTCGACGGCGAGGACGGTCGCGGCTTCGACACCATCGTCATCGACCCACCCGCGTTCGCCAAGCGCAAGGGCGCCATCGAGGCCGCGGAGCGGGCCTATCTGGAGCTGAATCTGCGCGCACTGCGCCTGCTGCGCCCGGGCGGCCTGCTGGTGTCGTGCAGCTGCTCGGCCAAGATGACGCCGGAGCGCTTCGGCGCCATGCTGGAGCGCGCGGCGCGGGACGCCAGGCGCCAGGTCCAGGTGCTGGAGCGCCGCGGCGCCGGCGCCGACCACCCCGGGCTGCTCGGGGTGCCCGAGACGGAGTATCTCAAGTGCTGGCTGCTGCGCGTCCTGTGAGTTATAGGAAGGCGCGATGATCCAGGCCAGCGCGGCGATCGCTGCGGGTGATGCGCCGGTGCGGCTGCTCGGCGAGTGTCTGGCGCGCGCGCTGGCGGGCCACGCCACGCCGCCGCGGCTGCTGGTGATGTTCAGCACCGGTGAGGCCGAGGGTGACGGCGCGCGGCTACTGGCGGGGGCGCGCGCGGTGGCGCCGGATGCGGTGGTGGTCGGCTGTGGCGGCGCGGGGGTGCTGGCGATCCCGGGCGGCCGGGGCAGCGAGCCGCGCGAGATCGAGGGCGAGCCGGCGCTGGCGGTGCTGGCGGTGTGGGGCGACGCCGACGAGCTGCAGCTGGCGGCGGTGCTGGCGGCAGAGCTGGACAAGGATCCCGCGGCGGCCGGTCGTCTGGCCGGCGCCCTGGCTCGTGACCTGTTCGCCAGCACGAGCACCAGCACGGACACGAACCCGAGCACGAGCACGGACACGAGCACGAACCCCAGCACGAACCCGAGCACGAACCCGAGCACGAACCCGAGCACGAACCCGAGCACGAGCACGAGCACGAGCACGAGCACGAGCACGAGCACGAGCACGAGCACGAGCACGAACCCGAGCACGAATCCGAGCCGCGCGCTCATCCTGCTGCCCGACGCCTTCGCGCTGCGGGCACCCGAGCTGTTCAGCGGCCTCGCCAGCGGTCTCGGAGGCGAGGCCGCGCTGGTCGTCGGCGCCGCCGCCGCCGCGCTGCCTACCGCCTCTGGCAAGCCCAGCGCCGCTTCGGTCTGGTCGTCGCCGCCGCCGTCACTGCCGTCGCCGTCACCGCCGTCTCCGTCTCACGCGCCCGGCCCCGCGCCGGGCGCCGCCGCCTCGCACGCCCTCGCCGCCCTCGCCCTCGGCGGCCGCTTCCGCGCCCACGCCGTGGTGGCCCAGGGCTGTCGTCCCATCTCGCCGTGGCGCACGGTCACGCGCTCGCGCGGCAACGTCATCCTCGAGCTCGACGGCGCGCCCGCGTTCCGCGCCTTCGCCGAGGTGGCCCGCGGCCCGCTGGGCGACGATCTGCCGCGCGCCGCGCGCTCCATCATGGTCGGGCTACCCGCCGAGGAGGGCGCGCGCAGCGCCGGCATGCGCGCGCTGCCGGCCCACGGCGCGTCGGCGTCGGCGCCCGCGCTGGCCGAGGACGCCGCCCGCGTCGCCGAGCGCCCCTACGTCGTGCGCGGCATCGCCGGCTTCGAGCCCGAGCGCGGCTGGCTGGGCCTCGGCCAGCCCATCGCCGAGGGCACCCCGCTGCGCTTCGTGCTGCGTGAGCCGGCCGGCGCGCGCGCCGCGCTGACCGCCGCCCTCGAGCGCCTGCACCGCGAGCTGACCGGGCGTCGCCCCGTGCTCGGCCTGTACTTCGACTGCGCCGGCCGCGGCGAGGGGCTGTTCGGGCTGGCTGGCCACGACGTGGCCTACATCGCGCGCAGCCTGGGCCAGCTGCCGCTGATCGGGCTCTTCGGCGCCGCCGAGATCGGGCCCAGCGCGGCCGAGATCCTGGCGCCCGCGCTGCACCTGTTCTCGGGCGTCCTCCTGGTCCTCAGCGTGGAAGCGCCCTGATGCCGTCGCGGATCGAGGCGCTGTGGCTCGGCCTGGCCCCGGAGCGGCTGCACGCGGTGGCGCGCAACTATGCCGAGGAGCTGTTCCGCGATGGCCTCACGGTGTTCAAGCCCGGGAGCCCGGGGCCCGACGGCGCCGCGACCCCCGACGAGTGGCTGGCCATCCCGCCGCTGCTGACGCCCAAGGTGCTGGTGCGCGAACGGCTCGACGACATGTGCGCCAGCGCGCGAGCGCTGACCTCGGCGCTGGTGCGGCTGACCCGCTACCTGTGCGGCTCCACCGCCACGCCGGCCGAGCGCGCGCTGACCGAGCGCATGCTGGCCACCTTGGCCCCGCTGGAGCGCGCCTTCGATCTCGAGGCGCTGGGCCGCATCGCCACCGCGCGGGTCGATCACTTCGTCGACGCCGGCGGCCCGCGCGCGCTGGAGCTCAACGCCACCATCCCCGCCATGCAGGGCTACTCCGACCTCATCGCGCGTCGCTTCATCTCCACGGTGGCGCGCGAGCGCGATCCCGATCCGGTGCGCGCCGCCGAGCGCGAGGGCCGCGCCCTGGCCCTGAACGGCTCCAACACCGCCGACCTGCTGGCCTCGCTGGAGTGGCACGCCCACGCCCTCGGGGCCCCGACCGACCGGCCGCTGGCCATCGCCATCGTGTGCCGCCGCGGTGACGCCCAGCTCGGCGAGCTCGCGCACTATGCGCGCGCCTTCAGCGCCGCTGGCCACGCCGCCGAGCAGCTCTTCGTCGACGAGCTCGAGCTCGACGCCACCGGCGCCGCCAGCGCGCGCGGCCACGCCGTCGACCTCATCTACCGCCACATCTTCGCGCGCCGGGTCGACCCCGCCAGCGCCTTCGCCGCCATCCTGCGCGACCCCACCCGGCACCGCGTCCTCAACCCCATCGCCAGCCCGCTGGAGATCAAGGCCATGCTGGGGCTGCTCAGCGAGATCGCCGATGACGACGCGCGCGCAGCCGCGGTCGGCCTCGCCGACGACGAGCGCAGCGCGACCCGCGCCCGGGTGCCCTGGACCCGCGTGCTGGTGGACGGCCCCAGCAGCGGCCCCGACGGTGAGCCCATCGTCGATCTGCGCGCCTGGGTGCGCGCCCACGCCTCCGAGCTGGTGCTCAAGAAGAGCTGGGACTATGGCGGCAAGCGCGTCGTGCTGGGCCCCGACGTCATCGCCGGCGTCGGCCTTGCGCGCCTGGCCGAGCTGACCGCGCCCCAGCCGCCGACCTGGGACAGCCTCATCGAGGCCATCATGCGCGGCGGCCCCGACCTGTGGGTGGTGCAGCGCCTGGTGGTGACCCAGCCCGAGCGCCACCTGGTCGCCGACCGCGAGCAGCCGCCGACCTGGCGCGACCTCCACGTCGACGTCAGCGCCTATGCCAGCCTGGGCGGCCCTGCGCCCCGCGGGGGTGTTTGCCGCGCTTCTGCTTCACGCATCGTCAACATCCTGGGCGGTGGCGGGCTGGCGCCCACGCTGACCGGCGACGCCCTGGCGGCGCTGCTCGACTGACTACTTCTTGCGCGCGGCGGGCTTCGGCTTCGGCTTCGGCTTCGCGGGCGACTTCGCCTTGGTCGCCGGCTTCTTGACCAGGCCGGCCGCCGGCTTCTTGACCAGCGCCTCGGCGGGCCGCTTGACCAGCGCCTCGGCGGGCCGCTTGACCAGCGCCTGGCCTGGCTTCTTGACCAGCGCGGTGCCCGGCCTGGCCTCCGCCTTGGCGGCGGCCTTGGCCTCCGCCAGCGCGGCCGGCGCCACCGGCGTGCCCACCGGATGCTCGAGGAACTGCTTGACCGTGACGATGATGCGCTCGCCGACCCGCTTGGGATCCTCGCTCCCGCTGCGCGGCAGCGCGAACGAGTGGTCGCCGCCCTCGATCACCATCAGGGCGTTGGGCGACGGGATGCGCGCGCGCACCGACTCCAGCAGGGACAGATCACACAGCTGATCGCGGGTGCCCTGCACGAACAGCATGGGCACCTTCGCGGTCAGCACCGGCTGATCGCGCAGATCGGCCGGCTTGCCCGCCGGGTGCAGCGGATAGCCCAGGAAGACCAGGCCATCGGCCTTGATGCGCCCGGCCGCGACGCCGATGGCCGCGATGCGCCCGCCCATCGACTTGCCGCCGACGAACAGCTTGTTCATGGCGTAGCGCGGGCTCTCGCGCAGCGCCGCGACCGCGGCGGCGTAGGTGTCGACCAGGCGCTGCTGCGGGTCGGGCCCGCCGCGCCCCAGCTCGGCGTAGGGGAAGTTGAAGCGCATGGTCAGCACGCCCGCCATCGCCAGGCCGTCGGCCATGGCCAGCAGGAAGGCCGTCTCCATGTCGCCGCCCGCGCCGTGGCCGAGCACCAGCGCCTGTCCGGCGCCGGTCCAGTCGCTGGGCACGTGCACCGACGCCGACACGGCGCCCGGCTCACCGGCGATGCGGACCCGCATGCGCTCCAGCCTCACGACGTCACTTTACCGCTCTCGGCGAGCACGTGCTTCAACTTCCCGATGATCATGTCGAGCGCCACGTGGTTGTCGCCGCCCTCGGGGATGATGATGTCGGCCCAGCGCTTCGAGGGCTCCACGAACATGAGGTGCATCGGGCGCACCGTCTTGTAGTACTGGTCGCGGATCGACTGGAAGGTGCGGCCCCGGTGCTCGATGTCGCGCCGGATGCGCCGGAACACGCGGATGTCGGCGTCGGTGTCGACGAAGATCTTCATGTCCATCAGCGCGCGCAGCGCGGCCTCGACGAAGACCAGGATGCCCTCGACCACCACGATCGGCGTCGGCGTGATGCGCCGGGTCTCCTTGGAGCGGGCGTGGGTCTTGAAGTCGTACTGCGGCACCTCGATGGTGCGGCCCTCGCGCAGCATGCGCAGCTGCTCGATCAAGAGCTCGGTGTCGAGCGAGTCGGGGTGGTCGAAGTTCAGCGCCGCGCGCTCCTCGGCCGACAGCTCGGAGCGGTCGCGATAGTACGAGTCGTGATCGATGATCGAGACCTGCTCGACCGGCAGCGCGCCCACGATGTTGCGCGCCACCGTCGACTTGCCGGAGCCGGTGCCCCCGGCGACCCCGATGATCAGGAGCGGACGGCTCACTTGACGAGCTTGAGCATCGGGCGCGGGCGCGGTGGCTCGTCGGGCCCGGCGCCCGGCGGCAGCGGCCCCGGTGGCGGCGGCGGGGACGGGTTGCTGTCATCGGGGTGCGGCCCGCCGTCCCCGTTGCCGTCCAGCTCCATGGCCAGCGCGGGCTCCGAGGGCAGCGAGCGCAGGCGCGCGCGCCCCGGCTTCTTGCTCGGCGGCACCGACTGCGGACGCGGCGTCTGCACGCGGGTCTCGGGCGGGGCGTCGTCTTCCCACAGCATGCCGCGCGACTCGGCGTCCACGATGAGGAAGATGGCGGCCCAGGGCACCACGCACAGGAAGGGCTCGCGCCGGAACGACAGCGTGGCGCGCACCCCGCTGTCGTCCAGCGTCAGATCGGGGATGGGCACCGGCAGGTCATAGCCGAGCTGCAGACACAGGTTGGGATCACCCTTGAGCCAGGCCGGCACATCGACCTCGGCGTGGCGGGCGTCGAGGTGCAGGAAGGCGTCGCCGCGCGCCAGGATGGCGGTCAGGACGTCGCGTTTTGAGGCAGGTGGGTTCATGCGTCGCTGGACCCCGCGGCGTCACCGTCGTGACGTTTGAGGGACTGGATCAGGCGTGTATATCCTTCGCCGGCCGCCGCCGCCAGCTCTCCGAGCTGGATCAGTGCATCTTCGCTGGGTTCGGTCCTGGGGTAGGCATACAGGATGTTGACCACGCGGTCACGGATGCGGATGGGCGCGATCACGACGTCGCCGTGCGACTCGGCCTTGAGCAGCTTGCGCACATGCGCCATCACCGCGCTGCCCTGGGGGCTGACGCGCAGCGGGCCGTCGGCGACGAGGGCCTCCGCCAGCGGCGAGCGCTCGCCGAGCGGGACCAGGACGGCCTCCAGCAGCGTGGGGTCGACCTTGGGCGCGAAGCCGCGCCAGCCGACCGCGATGTCATCGCGCACCAGCAAGAGCAGCGCGACCTCGTAGTGGCCGCGGGCATAGCCCAGCAGGGCGTCGCCGATGCGTGCGCGCGACTCGGCGTGGTGGACCAGGTCGGTGGCGTCGAGGAAGGACAGCGGAGCGATCGGCGGCGCCGCGCGATGCGGGGCCGCGGGTGCTGCGGGCGCGACCGCCGGGGCCGCGGGCGCGATTGCCGGGGCCGCGGGCGCGGGCGTCGGGACGGCGGCGCCCGGGCTGGGGGCCAGCGCTGCGGCCGCGCCGGGTGCCGCCTTGACGGCGTCGACCTGGGTGACGCCGCCGGGAGCCTCGGGGCCGCGCGCCGGGCGCGCCGCGGCGGTGGCCAGCGGGGTGATGGTCGTCGGCCGTGGCGTCGGCGGCGCCGGCGGTGGCACCTGCGAGGTCGGCCCCGAGACCATG
>JADYYK010000182.1 GCA_020853705.1 Deltaproteobacteria bacterium | reverse complement strand
TGATGATGGTGGTGGTCTTGCCGTGGAGCGCCTTCAGCGTCTTCTGGATGGCGTCCTCGGACACCGCGTCGAGCGCGCTGGTCGGCTCGTCGAGGATGAGCAGGTCGGGCTTGCCCACGAGGGCGCGGGCGAGTCAGATTCGCTGACGCTGGCCCCCCGACAGCTCGCCGCCCTGGACGCCGAGGTCGGTCTGGTAGCCCTTGGGCAGGGCGGCGATGGTGTCGTGCATGTAGGCGAGGCGGGCCGACTCTTCGATCGCGGGCAGGCCGATATCGGGACGGTAGAACCGGATGTTGGCCTCGACGCTGCTCGAGATGAGGTGCGGCTCCTGCGGCACGTAGGCGACGCGCCGGCACCAGCTGTCGCGGGACAGCTCGCGCAGCGGCACCCCGTTGATGAGGATCTGGCCCTGCTGCGGGCTGTGCAGCCCGAGCAGCAGCTTGATCAGTGTCGACTTGCCGGCCCCCGAGGCCCCGACGACGCCGATGGTCTCACCGCGCTCGATCGCGAAGCTGAGCTCGGCGAGCACCGGGGTCTCTGGCTTGTACGCGAAGCTGACCTGGTCGAAGCGCAGGTCCACGATCTGGGCGACCTCGGCCGTCCCAGGCCGATACGCGCCCACGGTGTGCTTTCGCTCGGCCGCGGCCAGCGCGTCGAGGAACACCGACTTGCCGACCGCGTGGTGATAGACCGACTGCAGGGCCTGGGTGTAGCTCGAGATGCGCAGCAGGATGAGGACCACGATGCCCAGGATCTCGACGTGCGGGACGCCGCTCACCGCTGCAAGGGCCAGCCCGGCGAACCCCATCAGCATGACGAAGTTCTGGTACAGCGGCACCAGCAGCTTCTGGGTCAGCACCGAGGCATGCTGCTCCTTGCAGGTGCGCTCGACGGTCTCTTCGACCTGCTGCTTGACCTCGCCCCCGACATGGAACACCTCGATCTCGCGAGCCATCATCACCGCCTGCGTGACCTCGCGCGAGTAGATGATGTTGGCGTCGTGATAGCGATGGATGGCGCGCTTGGCCCACGCGCTGAGCGGTCGGAGCACCAGCGACAGCAGAACCGCGGTCACGATGATCCCCAGCGCGAACACCGGGTTCAGGACCATCGCGGATGTCAGCAGCACGAGCACGTTGCCGAGCGCCGAGATGCCGCCGCTGAGGCTGCTCAGGACGCTGACCGCGTAGTCGACATTGAGCGTCAGCATGTTCTGGAGGTCCGCCGAGCGGACGTCCGACTTGGACTCCCACGATGACTCGATGAACCTGCGAAACAGGCGGTTGCGCTGCTGCCTGGTGTAGTCGGAGGCGAGGCGGGCCTCGACCCAGCTGGCCCAGAGCTGCAACGCGAGCCGCAAGATCACGGTCCCGATGCCGAAGGCGACCAGCTGCGACAGCGACAGAGTGATGGGGTATTGCAGCCACCCCACGCTGCCGGTGTAGGCGGTCTTGCCATCTGCCGTGATCTTCCCGAGCAGGACCAGGACCGTGATGCCGGAGACCTCGAGCACTGCGGCCAACATCGAGAGTGCCGCCAGCAACACCGCGCCCTTGAGCTGCGGCCGGTACGCTGTGAGCAGCAGCCTCAGGAGGGAGCGCGAGGGTCTGGCCGGTGGGGTCATGGTGCTCGGCGGCTCAAACACTGAACAGGGTCGCGCGGACCTTCTCGAGCACCGGCAACCTGGGCACGTAGCTGGCCAGCGTGAAGACGCGCTCGAGCACCTTCATCTTCTCGCGGAAGCGCTCGAGATCGTAGCGCTCGAAGTCGCCGGCCCTGGGATGATCGGTGCGCGCCTCGCTGATCTTGCGCGACATCATCCCGAGATCGGAGCGGCCCTCCGAGGTGAAGACCGGCTGGAAGCCACCGATCGCGGTGAGGTAATTCCTGAGCGTGATCGCGGTGAAGCTGTAGAGGTGGGGGAACTGCAGGAAGGCGGTGAACGGTCCTCCCGGCGAGGCCAGGTTGGGGACCTCCAGGTAGAGCAGTCCGCCGGGCTTGAGCAGTCGGTTGACGCGGCGCAGGAAGTCCGCCGGCGACAGGAAGTGCTCGAAGACGTGGAAGGAGACCACGACGTCGTAGGGGCCGCCGTCGCCCGGCGCCTCCTCGAGGAAGCGGTTCTCGACGTCGAGGCAGAGCCGCCGGCACAGCTCAGCTTGCTCCTTTCCGGGCTCGATCCCGCTGACGCGCCAGCTGGTGCGTTCGCGGGCCAGGCGCTGGAACTGCCCGGCGCCGGCTCCGACCTCGAACACCGTGAGCGGCTGGTCCTTGCCGATCACGCGCGCGAGCAGGTCGACGCGCGGAGCCGCGATGCGCGCGGAGCGCGTGACGTACTCGCTGTCGAGGTTCGAGCTGTTGCCATGGAAGCTCATGTACAGCCGCTGGTAGAAGAGGCGATTGGCGTCCGGGGTCGGTCGTGGGTTGGTCTGGCACAGGCTGCAGGCCGCGCAGAAGACGGTCTCGAGATCGAGGCCGTGACGCATCTTCGACCAGAACGGCACGAACTCGGTGCCGCCGCAGAAGTCGCAAGGCACGTTCTCGAGCGCCAGCGTATGGCCACGGAACTCGACGCTGAGACGGTGATTCGCAGGCATGGTTCCCTTCAGCGAAGCTTAGTGGTCGGTTCGGGGCAGCCGTTCATCCTCCCGACGGCCTGCCCTCGTAACACAACTCCTCGGGCGCCGCCAAGCGCAGCTCGTTGGCGCGCCAAGCGCTTGAAATCACTGACCTATCAAGGAGCGCACGAGCTCGTCGAAGCGCGCGGCCACGGCGCCTCGTGCGTACCCCGCGCGGACCGCCGGGTCGGGCCGCAGGTCGCCGAGCCGACCTCGGCCCCAGGCCTCGAGGACCCGCTGCAGGATGGTCTCGATGGCTCCCGCGTCGCTGACGTCGGCGACCAGGCCACCGGCACGACGCACGAGGTTGGCGGCGGCACCCTGCGTGGGCGTGAGCGCGACGATGGGGCGGTCCGCGCCGAGGTACTCGACCAGCTTCGAAGGCAGGAAGGGGCTGGCGTCGGCGGGGGCGTCGATGACCAGCAGCACGTCGGCCTCGGCCATCAGCGCGAGCGAGTCTCGATAGCCCACGGGCTTCACGACGACGACTGACCGGGTCTGCGCGAGCTCGCGCTGGCAGTCCTGGGCGTCATCGCAGGCGAACTTGCCGACGAGCTCGAAGCGCCAGCTCGAGGCCGCTGCGGGCAGCCGCTGCTCGAGCCGGTTGATGGCGCGCAGCAGGGTGAGCGGGCTGCGGCGGGAGTACAGATCCCCCAGGTATCGAACCACGAGCTTGCCCGGCTGCGTGGGCGTCCGCGCGGCAGTGCCCAGGAAGAGCTCGGGGTCGTAGCACTGCGAGACGATGTGGGACCGCGGCGCCAGGCTCGGATAGCGCTGGGTGAACAGCGCGCGGGTCTCCTCGCAGGTGAAGCAGGCCGCGTCGCAAGCGGCCAGCACGGCGGCCTCGAGCCGCGCGTTCACGGGCCTGGTCATGCGCGTGTAGTGGATGTAGCCAAAGCGCTCGAGCTCGAGCCAGGGATCACTGAAGACCGTGACCCAGGGCAGCTCGGGATGCAGCCGCTTGATGAGCAGCCCGGCGACGTGCGACGAGTCGTACTTCGAGACCGTGACCAGGACGTCGGCCTGGCGTCGCTGCAGGCGCCGATGCACGCGGAGCGCGGTCTCCACCGACCACAGCAGGTAGCGGTCCGGCATGTCGAGCAGCCATGACAGCCCCAGCCGGCCGAGGACGCGCGCGAGCAGGCGTACGCCGTGGAGCGGCACGCGATGCACCGTGAGACCCGAGCGCGACTGACGGTCGTCGGGGGCACCCAGCTGCTCGTCCGCGACGTAGGCATCGCCCTGCCACGCCAGCGCACCGAACAGCCGCTCGTTCATGACCGCTCGCGGCGAGCGGCTCGGCAGCCAGTTGGTGGCGACGACGATGGCGTCCATCAGGTCCACCGGATGGTCGTCGTCATGCCGCGGCAGGGGAAGGCGGTGCGTCTGCGCAGCACCAGCACGGGGCGCTCCAGGAGTAGGCCGTAGCTGGGAGAATACCGGTATGTGTCGACCCGCACGACGCAGCCATACGACCATGCGATCGAGATTTCGGGGTCGCTGCACCGGGCGCTCGCGCGGTCGTCGGCGAGCACGACTCCCCCGAGCAAATGAAGTCGAAGCTCGAGCTCGTGGTCTCCGGCGCCATCGAAGCTGTCCTCGATCTCGAGGCAGCCCTCCAGGCGCGACAGCCGGAACGACCGCGCATGCACGAGCCTGTCCTGTCCGCGCTCCAGGGCCAGCGTCGGCTGCTCGGCGTCGGGCTCCCAGCGCAGCACCTTGGCGGCGACCTTGCCCGGCAGCGAGAAGGGCTGCCGGGGATCGCAGCCGGCCTGTCCGTGGCCATCGATGATCACCGTGTTGTGCGCCGCGGCGCTGCGCAGCCGATGGCGAACCGCGTAGTCGCGGGTGTAGACGCCGGTCCCTGGATCGACGATGAGCGGGCCCCGTGTGCTGGCGAGATCGAAACCCAGGAGATCCTCATGCGAGTGGTTGCCGAGCCCCCCGGTGCCTGAGCCGCCGCCGGTCACCACCAGGTGAGCGGTCGGAGAGCGCAAGACGTGGATGCCGGCATCGGGGAACGTGTGCGACGCGGTCGCCGGGGCCGTCGAGGGCGCCGGTGCATCGTGCCACCCGGGCCCCTCGAGCGGGCCCAGCCAGCACGCCTCCTCGAGCTCGCCGGTCGCGGCGGTGACCAGCTCGGGACGCCCCAGCAGGGCGCCGCCGGTGCCGAGCAGATGTCGATGATCGACCCACTCGCGGGCGGGATCGCGGTGCGTCCCCAGACGTAGGAGGCGCCCATTGTCCTGGTCTCCGACGATGGGCACGCTGCCGTCGGGCCGGGTATAGGCCCGCGTCGCCTGCAGCATCGCCGCGATCCGCGTGCTGATCCACGCCGGTACCGGCAGGGCGGCACGCTGGCTGAGGCGCAGCGTCGCCAGAAACAGCTCGCAGACCAGCCGGTGATACGGGATCGAGCCTTCGTGATCGAGGCCGTCGGGTAGCACCTGGGTCGCGAGTTCGCACCAGAGGTCGCGTACGGCGGCGTCGCGCCACGACGACGCTTCCTCGAGATGGCGACAGGCGGCGCCGATGTGCGCCAGCCCGACCAGGTCGGAGAGGTAGTGGTTGCTGTTGGTGGCGCGACCGACCACGCCTTCCAGGTTGTCGGCGAGATGCCGACCGTGCTGCCACAGCGAGGCCGCAACCCGGGCCAGGAAAGCGTCGTCGACCGCCTTGGCATCCGCCGCCAGCCCGATGGCCCAGATCCAGTTCACCGCGCGGATGGCCACGTCCATCGCACAAGCCCAGTTCACGCCCAGACGCCACGGATTGGCCGCAATCCAGGCGTCGATCTGCGCGACCAACTCGGCGGCGTGGACCCGCTGCCGGGTCACGGCCCAGGCCTGCCCGAGCCGGACCAGATGCTGACCGCGGCTCAGCTCCCACGGGATCTTGATGTCGGGCCCTCCGGGAAACGCCGCGGGCCGGATGCGGCGATGGAACCGCGTCGGATCCCAGCGCGTGCCTGACTGGAAGTCGGCGTGCCAGTCGATGCTGGCACCGAGCGAGACCGGGCCACTGCCGAGCAGATCGAAGACGTGGGCACGTGCCTGGTCTGCGTCAGCGACGATGCGTTGCACCGCGTCGGGAGCGTGGCGGCGCAGCCAATCGACGCGGGTCTCCCGCTCCGCGACGCTCATCACGACCTCGCTCAGCCCCGCGCGCAGCCGCGCGGCGGCGTCGTCGCTGGTCAGGCCCGGCAGCACCGCAGCACGGTAACGTATGGCGGACTCCCCGCGGCGATGCTGGCGCCGTGCGACCGCTTCGTCGACGAGAAGCCGCGCCTCGCGCCCCCATCGGCGTAGGCGCCAGAGGGCCTGCCTGGCCGCCGCGATTTGACGCCGGGACCACTTGTTGTGAGACTCTCCGGACAAGCTAACCTGATGCCTCGCCATGCAAACTGACTCGAAACCAAGCATTCCTCGCGGCGCAGAGTTTCATGAGCAGATCGCCAGCAACTGGGGGGCCGGGTACGCGCAGGGTAGCTTCAAGCAGCGTCTCGAACTCTTCAACTCTATCCTCGATCGGTCGGGGGTGGCGGGCCAGCGTTGGCTCGATCTCGGCTGTGGCTCGGGCGTGCTGACCAAGGAGTTGCTCGCCCGCGGGGCACGTGTGGTTGCGCTCGATGGCTCGCCATCGATGCTGGAGGCGGCGCGTCGTTCTGTCGATACCACGGCCAGCGAGTTGGTTGCCTTTCGGCAGGGGGATGTTCAGGACCTGTCCTGGTCGGAGTCAGGCGCGTTCGATGGGGTACTGTGCTCGAGCGTCGTCGAGTACGTGGACGCGCCAGACGAGCTGATTCGCCAGGTCAGCCGCGTGCTCAAGGCTGGCGGTCTGCTCATCATCTCGATGCCACCCAAGCGGTCGCTCATCCGCACCTGGCAGAAAGTATCGCGCTTTATCTATGGGCTGCTCGGCAAGGACCGCCACTCCTACCTGGCCGTGTCGCGCTTCGAGATCGACCGCGGCGCGGTGGCGGGCTGGCTGAGAGGGGCCGGTTTGCGCCTCGAGCACGTTTCTGGCTTCGACCCGATCTTGTCCAGCCGGGCGCTCAAGCTGTTCTTTCCTGCGCTGCTGGTGTGTGAGGCCAGAAGGCTCGGCTGAGGTGTCTCAGCCCCGCGCGAGCTCGGGCAGCAGCAGGGTAGCGCGCGAGACGTCGAACAGCTCGGCCGCCGGGATGGGCCAGACGCCGCCACGGATGCCCTCCGCGAAGGCGCGCAGGGTCTCGCGGTGGCCCTTGTCGGCCTCGTCGGCGCGCCAGCGCGGCTCCCTGGCGCCCAGGGTCCGGAGCTCGCGCCAGTCGTCGATGACCATGGTCTTGCCGTCGAGGTGGATCTCGATGGCCTCCTTGCCGAGCTCCGCGCTGCCGATCGAGGTGTAGGTCAGGATCGCGATCGAGCCGTCGTCGTGGCGGATGACGAAGCCGGCATTGTCCAGGCTGGCGAGGTGCTCACCCCCGCGCAGGCCCTCGCCGCTCACGCTGGCGATCGCCGAGCCGGTCAGGAAGCGAAACACATCGAGCATGTGGCAGGCCTCTCCCACCAGCCGACCGCCGCCCGCGGGACCCTGGACCCAGTGCTCGGGCGGCAGGTAGCCGGCGTTGACCCGGTAGGTGATGACCAGCGGGTTCGCGCGTCCGGCCGCGTGACGCTGCGCCAGCCGCAGGGCGGGGGCGAAGCGTCGGTTGAAGCCCACCGTCAGCACGCGCCCCGCGGCGCTGGCCGCGCGCTCGATGCGCTCGAGGTCTTCGCGGGTCAGCGCCAGCGGCTTCTCGCAGAAGACGTGCTTGCCAGCCTCCAGCGCCGCGATCACCTGCTCGGCGTGCAGGTCATGCCGGGTGCAGATGATGACCGCATCGCACGCCGGATCGCGCAGCACCTCGGCCAGCTCCGTGGTCGCTGACTCTGCGCCGAAGCGGTCGGCGATGGCGCGCGCCCCGTCGCCCCGTCGTGACACCACCGCGCGCAGCCGGAACAGCTCGTGCAAAGCCTGCAGGTTCGGCAGGTGGGTGCTCTTCGCGAACGCGCCCGGTCCCACCACGGCCACGGCGAGGCGGCGATCACGCGTGGCCCGCACCGGCGGCGCCGGCGTCGCCACGGTCTGCGCGCTGGCGCCGTCGTAGCGCAGCGTGACCCCGAGCGGACGGCGCTCCGCGCTGCCCAGCGCCGCGTAGGCCTGCTCCGCCTCGGCCAGCGGATAGTCCTGCTCGAGCACGTGCTCGAGGCGCACCTTGCCGCTCGCGATCAAGCGCAGGTACTCCTCCATGTTGCGCGCCTCGGTCCAGCGCACGTACGCGAACGGGTAGTCGACGCCGTCGGCCTCGTAGTGGGTGTCGTAGCGCCCCGGCCCGTAGGAGGTCGAGATCAGGAAGTCGATCTCCTTCTCGTAGAAGGGCGACCGCTGCAGGTCCATGCCGACGGCGCCCACGATGACGACGCGGCCCTTCTTGCGCGTGACCTCCATCGCGGTCTGCACCAGCTCGCTGCCGGCGCCCCCGGCGGTGACCACCGTCACGTCCACGCCATGGCCGCCGGTGGCGTGCAGGAGCTCGGTCTTGACGTCGACCTTGGAGGGATCGAGGGCGCGCTCTGCGCCGTGCTCGAGGGCCAGCTCGACGCGTCGGGGGTCGACGTCGATCCCGACGACCCGGCACCCCGCGGCGGCGAGGAGCTGGACGGTGAGCTGGCCGATGAGTCCCAGGCCCACCACCGCGACCACCTCGCCCACCGTCGCCCCGGCCCTGCGCACGCCCTGCAGGGCGATGGCGCCGACCGCGACCGACGAGGCATCGCGCACCGAGACGCCCTGCGGGATGCGCACGGTGAGCGCCTTCGGCACCAGGACCAGCTCGGCGTGGCTGGCGGCGCCCGCGCCAGCGCACGCGACCAGGTCGCCCGGATGCAGCCCGGTCACGCCGGCGCCGACCTGGACCACGGTGCCCGAGCACGAGTAGCCGATGGGCCGCCCGACGTCGGCCTGGCGGTCGCGCAGCTTGCCGTACGCCTTGGCGAAGGTCTTGCGAATGCCGGTCTGGCGCAGGTGCTCGAGCAGGCGCTGGGCGCGGTCGGTGGTGTGCTGTACGCGTTCGAGCAGCGCCGGCGTCGCCGGCTTCACGATGCTGAGCTCGGTGCCGGCGCTGATCAGCGAGTGCGCCACTTCGACGACCACGGCGCCGTCCTCGACCAGCGGTGCAGGAACGTCAGTGACCGTGACCCCGCTGCGGCGGATGAGGATCTGCCTCAAGGGTTCACAGCCGTGGCCTCGGGACCTGACGTCACGCTCATGGACTGCTCACATCTACTACGAATCCTGGCCGTCCCGCCACTCAAGGTCGCGCACGATCTGGGTGAACGTCCTGAGCGCCCGTGCTACTAACCCCGAGATGTGCGGCATCGCCGGGATCTGGGGCGCGCGGAGCGGCCCTGACAGCGCGGACGCGGTGGCCAGCATGCTGGGGGCGATGGCGCATCGCGGGCCCGACGGCACCGGCACGCTGGCCTGGAGCGGTGGCGCCGCCGGCATGGTGCGCCTCGCGCTGGTCGACCTCAGCCCCCGCGGCCAGCAGCCGCTGTGGTCGCCCGCGCGCGACGTCGCCATCCTGTTCAACGGTGAGATCTACGACTTCCGTGTGCACCGCGCGGCGCTGCTGGCCCGCGGCTACCCGTTCCAGTCGACCACCGACAGCGAGGTGGCCCTGGCGCTGTACCTCGAGCACGGCGTCGAGTTCGTGCACAAGCTGCGCGGGATGTACGCGATGGCCATCATGGACTGGCGCGGCCGGCCCAAGGGCAGCGAGCCCGAGCTGGTGCTGGTGCGCGATCCGCTCGGCATCAAGCCGCTGTACATCGCCGACGGCCCCGGGCAGCACGGCCGCCTGCTGTTCGCGTCGGAGCTGCGGGCGCTGCTGGCCAGCGCGCTGGTCCCGCGCGCGCTCGACCTCGAGGCCATGGCCGAGTATCTCGGTCACGGCTTCGTCATCCAGCCCCGCACCGCGTTCGCCTCCATCCGCATGCTCGAGCGCGGCTGCCTCGAGCGCCACGTGCCCGAGCGCCGGCAGGCGTCGGTGCGGCAGCGTTTCTGGGCCATGCCGCCGGCCCGCCCGCGCGACGAGACGCTGGACGCGGCTGCGGAGCGGCTGCGGGTCGAACTCGAGGACAGCGTGCGGCTGCACGCGCTGGCCGACGCGCCGGTGGGCGCCTTCCTGTCGGGCGGGGTCGACTCGACCGCGATGGTCGCGCTGATGCGCAAGCACGTGGCCGACGTGCGCACGTTCACCCTGGGGTTTCCCGAGGCACCCGAGCTCGACGAGAGCCCGCGCGCGGCCGAGATCGCGCGCCGGCTCGACTGTCGCCATCGCATCGTGCCGATCACCGGGCGCGACGTGCGCGAGGCGCTGCCGCGCTTCGCCGGCGAGCTCGATCAGCCGTCGACCGACGGGCTCAACAGCTGGCTGGTTTGCCGGGAGGCCGCGCGCGAGGTCAAGGGGGTGCTGTCGGGGCTGGGTGGCGACGAGTGGTTCGCCGGCTACCCGGTGGCGCGTCGCATGGTGCGGGCAGAGGCGTCGCTGCTCGAGCGGGTGCTGGGCGGGCTGGCCAGCGAGCTGGGGCGCTGGCTGCCCCGCGGGCTGCCGCTCGCGGCGCGGGTCCACAACCTGGCGGCGCGGCGCTCGCCGGCGGCGACCTGGGCCCAGGCCCACCGCGTGTTCGCGTGGCGGGAGGCGCGCGCGATGCTGGGCCTCGGCCCCGACCGCGCGGGCCGCGAGCCCGAGCTGACCGAGCACCTGGCCGAGCCCGGTGCTGTGCACGCCGAGTCGGCGCTCGGGCTGGCGTGCCGGCTCGACGCCGAGCTGTACATGGGCAGCCAGCTCTTGCGCGACGCCGACGCGGCCAGCATGGCGCACTCGCTCGAGCTGCGCGTGCCGCTGGTCGACATCCGGATCGCCGAATTTTCGCGCAGCTGCGCCGACCGGCACAAGCTGGCGACCGCCGCGCGGCCCGATCCTCGCTACGGGCCGGGGGCGTCCAAGCTGGTGCTGCTGCGCGCGCTGGCCGACGTGCTGCCAGCCGACCAGCACAGCCAGCCCAAGCGGGGCTTCGCCTTGCCGACCTCGCACTGGCTGGAGCGCGAGGTCAGGTCGCTGCTCGACGAGACCTGCCGGCCCGAGACCCTGCGCGCCCGCGGGGTCGTCGACCCCGACGTGTTGGGTCGCCTCGGGACGCGGGGCGTGCAGCCCTGGGCGCTGATGATCCTCGAGCTGTGGGCTCGCGCGGTCCTCGACGCCGTTCCGTCGGCGCGGCAGGGCGCGTCGGCCCAAGCTGCGGCCACGCAGGCATAGTCAGCCCCGAAACGACCACGGGGCCCTCGCAGGCCCCGTGTCGTCGTACCCAGCTTCAGTGCGGGCTCAGTTCTCGACGAAGGCCTTGAGGCGCTTGCTGCGCGACGGGTGGCGCAGCTTGCGCAGGGCCTTGGCCTCGATCTGGCGGATGCGCTCGCGAGGGGATTCAGCGGCGAGCGCGATATCTCGAGATCGAGATCGAGATCGAGCACGAGCACGGACGGTGGCCCCCGTTCGACCTCGGGCGTCGGTGTCGAAGACTTGCCAGCTTCTGCGGCCTGGCGGCGTGGTTTCGGTGTGTTCTGGCGTGGCGCCCAGGTTGCACTGGCAGGTTGGCATGAGGTTGCTGGTCGTGGCTGGGCTGGGGTTGCTGATGGGGCTGGGGCAGGCTGCCAAGGCCGAGCCGGTGGGGCTCGGGGTCGCGGCGCCGGTGCGTCCGCTGTTCACGTTCGAGGGCCAGGTCGGGCTGGGCAGTCCGCTCGGCGTGGTCGGGGCTGCGGCCAGCCTGGCGGTGACGCCGTGGGTCGATGTCGGTGTCGGCGGGGGCATGTCGATCGATGGGTTGCAGGCTGCGGGGACGGTGCGGCTGCACCCGGACAAGCCTGGCTGGCGCGGCTATGTCGGCGTCACGGTTTCGCAAGGGAGCTACGTGGACTACGACGGCCTGCCGGGTCGCGACGAACTGGTCCATCAGGGCGCGCGCTGGGTCAGCGTCGAGGGCGGCGCCGAGCAGGGCGCCCGCGGCCTGTTCACGCGCTGGGGCCTCGGCTTGACCAAGCTCGTGGACTCTCGGTCGTGCAGGTTCGTCAACCGGGCCGGCGACCCCGGCGAGTTCGACGACCGCTTCACCTGTCAGGCCCGCGAGGGCCACGTCGCCAACGTGTACCTCGCGTTCACCCTCGGCTATCGCTACTAGCGCCCGAAACGACCACGGGGCCCTCGCAGGCCCCGTGTCGTCGTACCCAGCTTCAGTGCTGGCTCAGTTCTCGACGAAGGCCTTGAGGCGCTTGCTGCGCGACGGGTGGCGCAGCTTGCGCAGCGCCTTGGCCTCGATCTGGCGGATGCGCTCGCGGGTGACCTCGAAGTCCTGGCCGACCTCCTCCAGGGTGTGGTCGGACTTCTCGCCGATGCCGAAGCGCATGCGCAGGACCTTCTCCTCGCGCGGCGTCAGCGTGGCCAGCACCTTGCGGGTCTGCTCGGCCAGGTTCATCGAGATGACGGCGTCGGACGGCGAGATGACGCCCTTGTCCTCGATGAAGTCGCCGAGGTGCGAGTCTTCCTCCTCGCCGATCGGGGTCTCCAGCGAGATGGGCTCCTTGGCGATCTTGAGGACCTTGCGCACCTTGTCGAGCGGCAGCTCCATCTTCTCGGCGATCTCTTCGGGGGTCGGCTCGCGGCCGAGCTCCTGCACCAGGTAGCGCGAGGTGCGGATCAGCTTGTTGATGGTCTCGATCATGTGCACCGGGATGCGGATGGTGCGCGCCTGGTCGGCGATGGCGCGGGTGATGGCCTGGCGGATCCACCACGTCGCGTAGGTCGAGAACTTGTAGCCGCGCTTGTACTCGAACTTGTCGACCGCCTTCATCAGGCCGATGTTGCCCTCCTGGATGAGATCCAGGAACTGCAGGCCGCGGTTGGTGTACTTCTTCGCGATCGACACCACCAGGCGCAGGTTGGCCTCGACCAGCTCGCTCTTGGCCTTCTCGGCCATGCGCTCGCCCTCGGCGATCTCGTGGTAGGTCGTGCGCAGCTGATCGACCGAGAGGTTGGCCTCCTCCTCGACCGCCTTGACGCCCTTCTGGGCCTCCTTGATGTTCTTGTCGAGCTCGTCGAGCTCGTCGGCGGTGACGCCCAGCTTCTTCTGGATCGTCCGCGCCTTGGCGGGCGAGCCGCGCATGTCCTTGAGGGTGCGGCGCAGGTCCTTGGTGTTGAGGCCGGCCTTGGACTCGGCGTCGTGGACCTTCTCCTCGGACTTCTCGATGCGGATGACCAGCGACTTCAGCTTGTTGACGATGCGGTCGATGGTCTTCTTGTTGAGGCGCAGCTCCTGGAGCTGCTCGCACATCTCGTCCTTGTTGGCCTGGATCGCCTCGTTGACCTTCTTCTTCTTGACCTCGGAGAGGCCCTTCTCGGCCAGCTTCTCGTCGTGCTTCTCGTTCTCGCGCTGGTAGCGGCGGACCTTCTCGATGATGCGGATGACGCGGTCGGCGTGCCACTGCTCGTCGAACTCGGCGTCCTCCTCGTCGACGTCCTTGATGACGTCCTTGACGCGGATCTTCTGCTTCTTGAGGCGCTCGCCGATCTGGAGGATCTCCTCGACCGCGACCGACGAGTTGAGGACGACCTGCAGCACGCGCCGCTCGCCCTCCTCGATGCGCTTGGCGATCTCGACCTCGCCCTCGCGGGTCAGCAGCGAGACCGAGCCCATCTTGCGCAGGTACATGCGCACCGGGTCGTTGGTCTTCGAGTAGCCGGAGTCGTAGTCGTCCTCCGACGCCGCGGCGGGCTTGGCGGGCGCCTCGTCCTCGTCCTCGTCCTCGGCGGGCTCGGGCGCCTCGACCGCCTTGGGCGCGCCCTTGTCGGCCACGCGCACCGGCGAGTTGGAGTCGACGATGGCGATGCCCTCCTCGCCGAGCGCCGACAGCCAGTCATCGATCTGGTCGGACGACACGATGTCGACCGGCATGTTGTCGTTGACCTCGTCGTAGGTGAGATACCCCTTCGCCTTGCCCATCGTGATGAGCTGCTGCTTGGTGCGGCGCTGGTCGGTTTCGCGGTTCATCAGACGGGTTCTCCTTCGATCGATCCAAACGAAGCCACGCCCATTCAGTTCACTGAATCTGGCCGCCGGGCGGCAAATCGGCCAGAAGGATATTCAGTTTCGTCTTGAGTTCAAGGACTTCACGCGCGAGGGCGCTGACGTTGGGGTCGCCGGCGCGCTCGGCCTGCTTGAGGCGGGCCTGGGCGTCGGCCAGCTGGGCGCGCAGCGCGGGGGTGCGCAGGACCCCGGCGGCCTCGCTGATGGCCTGCTCGGGCGACTCCACGGTGGTGAAATAGCCCCCCAGGATCAGCGGCGCGAGTGTTGGCGCAGCGTCAAGCATCAGGGACCCGATGCGGCGGTCGCGGGCGCTGTCGTCGGGCGATTCGGCGGCCACCGCGAGGGCGGTCTTGACCTCGGGATCGCGCACCAGGGTGTCGAGGCCGAGCAGGCCGATCTGGCGGCGCAGCGACGGGTGATCGGCGATCAAGGCCACCAGCTTGTGCTCGGGGCCATACTTGGGCTGGCGCAGGCCGGAGGCGTTGGGGCTGGTGCCATTGGGCGCGGGGCGGGTGGCCTCGGGGCGCGCCTTCTGTTCGGCGGCGCGGGCGGCCTCGACCCACTGCAGCACCTTGGCGTAGGGCACCCCGGTGGCAGCCTGGACCTGGTGCGCGGCCATCTCGGCGGCGGTGCGATCCGTGATGGCCTGGATCAGGAAGACCACGCCGCGGGCGTGCTCGACCGCCTCGACGGGGTCGAGGTCGACCAGGCGCGGCAGGTTGTCCACGAAGTACTTCACCGCGCGCACCGCGGCGTCGACCCGGCGCCCGACCGCCTCGGCGCCGGCGCGACGCACGAACGAGTCGGGATCGTCGCCCGAGTCGAGCGTGACCACGTAGACCGGGACGCCGGCCTTGATCAGGATCTCGGCGCTGCGCAGCGTGGCCTTGCGACCGGCCGGGTCGGCGTCCAGCATCAGCACGACCTTCTCGACGCGCCGCTTGAGCAGATCGACCTGCTCCGCGGTCAGCGCGGTGCCCAGCGGACACACCGTCTCGTGGAAGCCGGCGCGGTACATCGAGATGACGTCGAAGTTGCCCTCGACCAGGATGGCGCGGCGCTTCTTGGCGAAGCCGTCGCGGGCCTGGTGGATGCCGTAGAGCAGGCGGCCCTTGGTGTAGACCGGCGACTCCGGCGAGTTGATGTACTTGGCGACGTCCTTGGGCGCGCTGGGATCGATGATGCGGCCCGAGAAGGCCACGATCTCGCCGTGCATGTTGAAGACCGGGCACATCAGGCGGCCGCGGAACTTGTCATAGTGGCCGCCGCCGCGCTCGCGCGTGCCGATGAGGCCGGTGGCCAGCGCGTATGCGGGCGGCACCTTGCGCTCGATGAGGTGCAGCGCCAGCGCGTCCCAGGCGTCGGGCGCGAAGCCGAGCCGGAAGGTCTGCTGGGTGGCCTCGTCGATGCCGCGCTTCTCGAGGTAGGCGCGGGCGGCCTCGCCGCCGGGGCCGGCCAGCGTGGCGCGGAAGAAGTCGGCCGCCAGCTCGTTGACCTTGACGTGCTTCTCGCGCTCCGACTCGGCGCGCAGCTCCTCGGGGCTGCGCTCGCGCTCGGGCAGATCGATGGACTTGCGACGTGCCAGGTCGCGCGCGGCCTCCATGAAGGTCTTGTTCTCGATCTTCATGAGGAAGGAGAAGGCGTCGCCCTTCTCGTCACAGCCGAAACACTTGAAGATCTGCTTGGCCGGGTTGACGTTGAACGACGGCGTGCGCTCGTTGTGGAACGGGCACAGCCCGACGAAGTTGGTGCCAGCGCGCCGCAGCTGCACGTGCTCGCCCACCAGCGCGACGATGTCCGTCGCCTCGCGGATCTCGTCGACCTTGTCGTCCGGGATCAGCGGCAAGCGTGTTCCCCCTGGTGCCGCGTCAAGTGCCTGAAAATCCGCACGAAGGGGACTCGATAGCGAACGCCTGCGGGGCTGTCAAGCAGTGTTTGCCGAGGGCCACGCACAGACTTGCGGGTGAGTGTGATCGCGAGGGCTTGGCGTGTCAAATTGTTGAGCTGCGTTACGGTGGAATTGTCCAAAAATTGGGCATCCAGGGCCACGAGCACGAGCACGAGCACGAGCACGAGCACGAGGCCGAGCACGAGCACGAGCACGAGCACGAGCACGAGCACGAGCACGAGCACGAGGCCGAGCCCGACGCCTGTGCCCAGGGCCACACCCCGTGGCGCACCAGGCGTGGCTGCTGGCGGCAACCTTGGGCGGAAAAGTTGCCCACAGGGGTTCCCGGGCGCCGAATTCCGTAGTAGGAGGAGCACGCCATGGCCAGCGCGACCGAATATCTGGTTGATCGCGAGAACCCCGACATCGCCGTCGGGCACCGCCCGCGCGAGGCCGTGCAGGGCGAGCTCGACAAGCTGGTCGAGCTGGTCGGCGAAGATCTGCGCGACACCCAGTGCGCGGTCGCACATGTCGAGCGCTGGCTGGCCCACGCGCTGGAGACCGCCGAGAAGCCGGTGCTGACGCGCGAGGAGCTGGCGGTGATGGCCGCTGATCCGACCGTGATCGAGGGGCTGGATACGCTGACGGATACGCTGGCGGGGCTGCGCAGGCGGCTCGCGGCGATCGCGCGCCGCCTGCGGTAGTGCCGCTGGCTACGGGCCGCAGCTGGCGGCGACGTCGCCGCGCACCGCGGTGCGGAAGATCAGCAGGCCGCCCTCGTTGCCGTCGCAGCCGGTGGTGCCGGCCCAGCTGCCGAGGCCGGTGTTGACGTCATAGCCAGCATCGCTGTCCCCGACGCTGCTCGAGTAGCTGTACAGGTACTGGCGCGCGCAGCCGCAGTTGAGGTGGTTGTAAGCCGTCGTGTTGTGGTGATCGAAGCCCTGGATCATGGTGCCCGAGCAGGTCGGGCCGTCGGTCATGCTGACGCCGAAGTCGCCACCGGAGAGGATGCCGCTGGTGCTGTAGCCCATGAAGCCCTCGGCGCCGGTGCCGTCGCTGGCGGTCAGGCGGACCGGGAAGTGCGGGTGCCCGCCCGCGACCAGGTTGCCGTCGAAGGCTGACGCGCTGGCGCGCAGGTAGCTTCCAGTGTCGCCGTTGCGGAACATGGTCTCCGACGAGACGATGCCGATGTTCTGCTTGTCGAGACGGCTCATGTTGAACGCGCCGTTGGAGAGCGGCAGGCCCGCGACCACGGTATCGGACACCAGCGGGACCTCGTTGTCGGCCCCGGTGGCCGAGTGCAGGATGGTCCAGCCGCCGCCGTCGCTGGTCATGTCGCAGTAGACCGGGACGGAAGCGCCGGTGCTGGTGGGATCGATGTTGTACAGGCCGCTGGTGGTCACGCCGGCCATGCGCAGCTGCTGGCAGTTGCGCGCGGCCCGCGCATTGTCGCGGATGGCCAGGTAGAACTGCAGCTTGTTGGTCTCGGCGCTACTGCACAAGCCGTTGCCGATCCAGGTCCCGATGCTGTCGTGCGCGATGTATCCGGCGTCACCATCGAGGTCGTCGGCCGAGAAGCTGGCCAGGTACTGGCGCTCGCACTCGCAGTTGAGGTGCGCGTAGCTGGTCGAGTGATGGTCGACACCACTCATGGTCAGGGTGGGGCAGCTGGTCAGGCCGTCGGTGCCGCTGATGTTGAAGTCGCCGCCGCCGGCGATGTTGAAGTTCGACCAGCCCACGAAGCCGCTGTCCAGGAAGATGCCGGGGATGGGCTCGAAGATGCTGATGGGCGCGTGGAACTCCGAGCCGGGCGTGGCCAGGCTGGCACCGAACAGCGGCACCGGGGGGGTGGTGACGAAGGTCAGGTGGCCGCCGGCACGCGTGACGTTCGCCATGTAACCAGCACCATGGGCCATGGTGCTGAACGCGATCTTCTGCGCACGCGTGGTGTTGTAGCGCTCGAACAGCAGCGGATTACCCCCTGCCGGGGTGTCGGACACGATGGGCATCTGGGCATCGCCGCCGTCGGAGCCGTACAGCACGGTCCAGCCGCCGAGCGGACTGGTCATGTCGCACCACACCGAGAAGGCGGGCACACCGCCCTGGCCGTCGGGATCGATGGTGTACTGCCCGCTGGTGGTGACACCCGACAGGAACAGCGTGTTGCACGACCGCGGCGCGGCGCAGGCATAGCCGACGGTCTGGCGCTGGCTGGCCGTCACCGTGCTGCCGCCGTAGGTCAGGTTGACGCCGACGATGGGCGTGCCCGCGATGGTGGAGGCGATGCTGGCGGTGGCGACGCCGGCCCCGTCGGTGGGGGCGGCGGGCTGGGTCAAGATGTTGCCAGCGGTGCCACCGGTCAGGGTGACCACGGCGGTGGCGCCGGGGATGACGCGGTTGGCGGTGTCACGCGCGGTGATGGTGACGGTGCTGACGTCGGTGCCGTCGGCGCGCAGGTTGGCCCAGCGGTCCAGGGTCAGCGCCGAGTTGGCGGCGCTGATGGGGCCGGGCCCGAAGGTCACGTCGGCGGTCTGCGTGATGGGGGAGCCGCCCGCGCTGGCGCTCACGGTCTTGGTGCCGAGATCGCTGGAGCGGATGGTGCCGGTGTAGACGCCGCTGAGGTCGGTGTTGGCCGGCGCCGACAGCGTGTTGCCCGAGCCGGTCGCCGCCAGCGCGACCAGCACGCTGGGGATGGGGTTGCCGAAGCCGTCCAGCACCGTCACCGTGATGGTCGCGGTGGCGCTGTTGTCGGCGAACGGGGTGCCCGGGCTGGCGACCACGGTCGACATCGCGCCATCGACCGCACCCGGGTCGTACTGCACGGTGGCGGTCTGGGTCACCGGGGTGCCGTTGCCGGTCGCGCTGACGACCTTGGCGCCGGGCGCCGTCGCGCTCAGCGAGCCGGTGGTCACGCCGGCGGCGTCGGTGGCGGCGGGCTGCACCAGCGACGTCGAGGTGCCAGTGGCCGACAGCACCACGGCGGCGCCGGGCACCGGGTTCATGAAGGCGTCATACAGGGTCACCGTCACCGTCGACGACTGGCCGGCGGTGCGCGTGGTCGGCGTGGCGGTCAGCGTCGAGTTGGCGGCGTCGACCGGGCCGGCCACGAAGTCGACCGTCACGGTCTGGGCCAGGTTGATGGCGTTGGCCATCGCGCTGACGGTCTTGAGCTCGGCGCGGGTCGAGCGGATGAAGCCGGTGTAGATCCCGTTGACGTCGGTCGGGCCGGGCGCCGACAGGGTGTTGCCGGTGCCGGTCGCGGCCAGCGTGACGGTGACGCCGCTGAGCGGGTTCTGCACCGCGTCGAGGACGACGACCGTGATGGTCGAGGTCTGCACGTCATCGGCGGTGATGTTGACGTCCGGGGTCGCGCGCAGCGTCGACGTCGCGGCGCTGATGCTGCCCGGGAGGAAGTCCACGCTGGCGGTCTGGCCCAGGACGACCTGCCCGGCGCCCGGGTTGACGGTGGCCGAGACGACCTTGGTCTCGGCGCGGGTGCTGCGAATGCTGCCGGTGTAGACGCCGGCGGCGTCGGTGACGCCGGGCGCCGACAGGGTGTTGAAGCTGCCGGTCGCGCCCAGCTCGACGGTCTGGCCGGGCACCGGGTTGCCCTGAGCGTCGAGCAGGGTCACGGTCACGGTGGACTGCGCGACGCCGTTGGCGGCCAGGCCCGCGGTCGGCGCCGCCACCAGGGTCGACACCGTGGCGCTGGCCGCGCCGGGTGAGAAGCTGGCGCTGCCGGTCTGGGTCACCGCGACCGGCGTGCCCGCCGGGTCGATGGTGGCGCTGATGGTCTTGGTCCCGGCCACCGTCGAGGCCACCGAGCCGAGGTAAATCCCGTTGACGTCGCTGAGGCCAGGCGCCGACACCACGTTGCCGGTGCCGGTGGCCGCCAGCGCGACGGTCGCGCCCGCGACCGGGTTGCCGCCGCTGTCACGCACGGTCACGGTGACCCCCGCGGTGGCGACGCCGTCGGCGGTGATGCCGCTCTGCGGCGCCACTGCGAGCGTGGTGGTGGTCGCGCTGGGCGCGCCGGCCACGAAGGCGACCGTGGGCTGCTGCGTGATCACGGCCGGCGTCCCGGTCGGGTCGATGGTCGCGGTGATGGTCTTGACCTCGGCCACCGTCGACCGGATGCTGCCCGTGGTCACGCCGCTCGCGCTGGTCGCGAGCGCGGGCTGGGTCACGGTGTTGCCGGTGCCGGTGGCGGCCAGGCTGACGGTCTGGCCGGGCACCGGGTTGCCGGCGCCGTCGATCACGGTGACGGTGATGGTCGCGCTGGTGACGCCGTCGGCGGTCACGCCGGTCGCCGGGCTGACCACCACGGTCGAGTTGGTGGTGGTCGGCGAGCCCGAGGTGAAGGTCGCGGTCGCGGTCTGCGTCACCGCGATGTTGGCGCCCGCGGGATCGATGACTGCGCTGACCGTCTTGGCCTCGGCCACCGTCGACGCGATGGTCCCGGTGGCGACGCCGTCGGCGCCGGTCACGCCCACCGGCTGGGTCAGCGTGTTGCCCGAGCCGGTCGCGCTGAGCGCCACCGCGCGGCCGCCCAGCGGGTTGCCGCTGCCGTCACGCACCGTCACCGTCACGGTCACCACCGAGGTGCCGTTGGCGGTTGCGCTGGGCGGCGACACCGTCAGCGTGGTGGTGGCGGCGCTGGCGCTGCCGGCCTGGAAGACGATGGTGGCCATCCCGGTCAGGGCGACCTGGCCGGCGCCGGGATCGACGATGGCGGTCACGATCTTGGTCGCGGCCACGGTCGAGGCCAGGGTGCCGGTGGCGACGCCGGTGGCGCCGGTGACGCCGGCGGGCTGGGTCAAGGTGTTGCCGGTGCCGGTCGCGGCCAGGGCCACGGTGCGGCCCGGGATGGGGTTGCCGCTGGCGTCACGCACGGTGACCGTGATGGTCGACACCGCGGTGCCATCCGCGGCCAGCGTCAGCGGCGTCGCGGCGATGGTCGACAGCGGGCTGACCGCGCCGGGCACGAAGGTGACGGTGGGCTGCTGCGTGATGGCCACGGCGGCGCCGGTGGGATCCGCGGTCGCGGTCACCGTCTTGGTCTCGGCGCGGGTCGAAGCGATGGTGCCGGTGGTGACGCCGCTGGCGTTGGTCACCGCGGGCTGCACGAGGACGTTGCCGGTGCCGGTGGCGGTCAGGCCGACCGGGATGCCGGGCACCGGGTTACCGCCGCTGTCGCGCACCGTGATGGTCACGGTCGACACCGCGACGCCGTCGGCGCTGACGCTGGTCGGGGCCGCGATCACGGTCGAGATGCTGGGGCTGATGGCGCCCACGGTGAAGGTGACGCTGGCGGTCTGGGTGATGACCAGCTGCCCCGCGCCGGGCGCCACGGTCGCGGTCACCACCTTGATGCCGGCCGCGGTCGAGGCCAGGGTGCCGGTGGTCACGCCGGCGGCGCTGGTCATGCCGGGCTGCACCAGGGTGTTGCTGGTGCCGGTCGCGGCCAGGCCGACGGGCCGACCCGCGATGGGGTTGCCATTGCTGTCGCGCACGGTGACCGTGATGGTCGACGTCGCGGTGCCGTTGGCGATCACCGTGGCGGGGCTGGCGCTGACCGTCGACATCGCGGCCGACGGCGCGCCGGCCACGAAGGCCACGGTGGGCATCTGCGTCAGCGTGACGCCGCCCGCGGTGGCGGTGATGGTCTTGACCTCGGCGCGCGTGGACGCCAGCGTCGCGGTGGTGACACCGCTGGCGTTGGTCGGGGCCGGCGTCGACACGGTGTTGCCGGTGCCCGTCACCGCCAGGGTCACGTTGACGCCGGTCAAGGCGTTGCCCGCGGCGTCGCGTACCGTCACGGTGACGGTCGACTGCTCGGTGCCATTGGCGACGACGCCGGTGGCACGATCGACGGTCACGGTCGACATCGCGGCCGACACCTCGACCACGCTGGCGTCGGCGCTGGAGTCGGGACTGGAGGCGTCGGGCACCCGACTGTCCGTCATCGCGGCGTCGCTCTCGACCTCGCCGTTGTCACCACAGCCGGCCGCAAAAAGGGCAAGCCAACCCACCACGACCACACGCGCCGACGACAGTCTCATCACGACCCCCTGGAAGTGAAACAGCCGCCAGGCTACCCAGAGTCAGCCTTTTTCGCCACCCCCTTGGCGTGAAGCCGCCTCAGGGAGTATCGTGCGCGCCCAGGAGAAATTGGTCATGCGTCCAGCCAGCAAGCTCGCCCTGCTCACCATCCTTGTGCTCGCCGGGCCCGGTTGCGGCGGAGGCGGCGGGGGCGACGATGACGGCCCTGACGGCGGCCCGATGTTGAAGTCGCTGCGTTGTCCCGGGGCGCCGGGCTGCCTCGACAGCGGTGATGGCGTGCTGTCCGCGGGCGCGGCGGCGGAGAAGATCACGCCGACCTTGATCGAGAAGGAGTGGACCGACACCAACATGGACGGCGACTGGCAGCCGGGCGAGCCCTACGTCGACGTCAACATGAACGGCAAGTTCGACGCCTACTGGATCGCCGGCTTCGGCAATGGGCGGGTGGCGACCTCGATCCACGACGACATCTGGGCCCGCGCCATCGCGCTGCGCTACAACCAGACCACCATCGTCATCGTCACGCTCGACGTGCTCGGGCTGTTCAAGGACGAGATGGATCGCATCCGCGCCGAGCTGCCCGCCACCCTGGACGTCGACTACGTCATCATTTCGGCCACCCACACCCACGAGACCCACGACACCGCGGGCGCCTGGGGCGCCACCGAGTTCGACAGCGGCATCAAGCCCGAGTACATGGCCTACCTGCGCGCGCAGACCGCCAAGGCGATCGTGGCCGCGGTGGGCGCGCTGCAGCCGGCCAACGTGACCTTCGCCCAGATCAAGGTGGCCGATCCCGACGGCACCACCAGGAACTGGGTCAAGGACGGCCGCGATCCGCAGATCGCCGACACCACCATGACGGTGACGCGCTTCACCAAGGCGGGGCAGCCCCTGGACCAGGCCAGCAGCACCATCGCGACCTGGGTCATGTGGGCCTCGCACCCCGAATACGCCTGGTCGAAGAACCACGCCATCACCTCGGACTATCCGCACGGCATCCGCCAGACGGTGGAGACGCTGGGCGTGCCCGGCGAGGGGCTGGCGGCGCTGGGGGGGATCTGTGTGTACTCGAACGGACCGCTGGGCGCGCTGCTCGGCCCGGGCAGCCCGGGGGGCGGCATCCCGGTGCTGCGCGAGGACGGCACCCGCATCCTCGAGGACTCGCCCGAGCGCGCCGAGCGCGGCGGCAACCTGCTGGGGCGCTTCGCGCTCAAGGCGCTGGCGCCGGGCGGCGGTGCCGAGACCCTGATGACGGCGCCGATCCTGTACCGCACCCGCGAGCTCTACGCCGACGTGCAGAACTACACCTTCCAGAGCGCGTCGATCCTCAAGATCTACGTCCGCGATCAGTTCAACTACGACCCCATGAAGACCATCGGGGCGGGCAACATCCCGCAGCTCAAGATGGAGGTCAGCTACCTGCAGCTGGGGCCGCTCGGTGTGGCCACGCTGCCCGGCGAGCTGGCACCCGAGATCTGGACTGGCGGCTATGACGGTGCCCTGGCCGGGGGCAACGACTTCATCGATCCGATGAACCCCAACCCGCCCAACATCTCGCTGGCGCCCAAGGGGCCCTACATCAAGGACGTCATCCTGGCGCGCAGCGGCGTCAAGTACGCCGCCGGCCTGGGGCTGGGCAACGACTGGGCCGGCTACATCCTCCCGAAGTACGACTTCAAGCTCGACGCCAACAACCCCTGGTGGGAGCAGGCCGCCGGCGATCACTACGAGGAGACCAACTCGATCGGGCCCGACGCCGAGGCGCAGCTCATCGACCCCTTGAAGATGCTGATCGCGGAGCCCTAGGTTGTAATCCGCCCGAAATCAGTGTTGAGTCGGGTTGCCAAACCGGAGGAACGACGAATGACCAAGGGTAGCTTGTGGAAGATTGCGGCACTGGCGCTGGGTGTGTTCGCGGCCGGCTGTGGTGGTGGTGACGACGACGACACTGGCTCGGACAGCGGGACCACCGACCAGGCGGCCGCCGAGTGGGCCGCCATCCCGACCACCACCGACGTCAACGGCGGCAACATCTACGTCAACACGCGCGACATGCCGATGCCGGCCGACTATGGCTGTCTGGGCATGGCCGACACCACGCCGGGTAGCGTCCTGACCACGCTGACCGTGAACGGCACCCTGTTCGACTTCCAGAACAGCACCACGCCGGTGGTGGCCGCGACCGTCGACGTGTGGAACGACATCGCCAAGCTGGGCATGACCCCCGACGCCACCGCGACCACCGACGGCCAGGGCAAGTTCACCATCACGGTGCCCGGGGTGTCGGGCAAGAAGCGCCTGCACTGGCGCTCGCGCAAGACCGGCGAGACCTTCGACACCTACGAGCTGGCCGATCCGTTCGACTTCTCGGCCGCGGCGCCGATGACCCAGACGCTGAACCGCAACAGCGTCTCGATCTTCACCGGTGGCGCGCTGCCCGCGCTGGCCGGCATCACGCGCAAGCCGGGCACCGGCGTCATCGCCGGCTCGCTGCGCGACTGCGGCCGCAAGGAGGTCGGCAACGCCATCGCCACCGTGCTGGGCTCCGATGACAAGCCCATCCCGGGCATCAAGGTCGTCTACATGAGCGACCAGAACCTGCCCCGCCGTCGTGACCCGTCGGTGCGCCACTCGCTGGCGACCAACGCCAAGAACGGCATCTTCATCGTGGTCGACGTGCCGCCCAGCACCGGCACCGTCAAGATGGTCGCCGAGGGCAACATCAACGGCGTGCGCACCCGGCTGGCGGAGTTCTCGGCCCCGGTGTTCGCCGACTCCGTCGTCGTCGTCGACGCGGATCCCAAGCGCTGATGTCGCGCGCACGGGGGCTGTGGGGGGCGCTGCTCGCGGGCGCGCTGTGGACCGGTGTGGCCGCGGCGCAGGACATCACGACCACCGATCCCAAGCCCGAGGGGCCGCCGGGGGACGAGCCGCCGCCGGGACCGTCGAGCATGCCGCTGCCGGCGGATCCGACGCCGATGTACGAGTTCGAGGATGATCCGGTGGCCGGCGACCGGCCGATGCCGGGGCTGCCGCCGCCGCCGACGCTGGGCCCCAGCAAGGGCGGCGCCGCGGCCGCACGCGCCTCGGGCAGCTGGAACATGAAGTGGGCGCTCGAGGGCTACTACCGCAACCGCACGGTGTACCTGACCAACCTGGCCAACGAGGACCTGCCCGCGGTCAACTTCGACCCCGCCGGCGGCCGCACCATCTTCTTTCCCAAGGTGCAGCGCACGTCGTACATGATGCACCGCGCGCGCCTGACGCCGCAGATCTCGCTGTTCTCGCCGGTCGACTCGGTCAAGTCGGTGGCCCGCGTGTTCGCCCAGATCGATGTCTTCGACGACGTCATCTGGGGTGACAACAACGCGCGCAGCGCGGCGCCGCTGTTCGCGGTCAACCCGACCAACACCACCTATTTCGGCGAGGACAAGCCCGACGTCCAGATCCCGCGCCTGTGGATCGAGTTCCAGATCCCGATCGGGCAGGTCCGCGTCGGCCGCATGCCGTCGCACTGGGGCATGGGCATCCTGGCCAACGGCGGTGGCACCTTCGACTGGGATCCGAGCACCCGGCCGGGCTACCCCAGGCGCAAGAACGTCGACACCTACTTCGACGACGACTTCGGCGACAACCACTTCGGGTCGACCAACGACCGCGTCATGTTCGTGACCAAGCCGATCGAGGTCGCGACCCGCGGCAAGAAGAAGTCGAACCTCATCGTGGGCTACGCGTTCGACAAGATCAGCGAGGCGCCGCTGCTCAGCGACGAGCCGTTCGAGCGCCGCTTCCGCCCCTTCGCGCAGCAGGGCTTCATCTCGCGCGGCAAGTCGGACGACGTCAACGAGCACGTCATCATCGCGCTGTACAACAACCCCGAGTGGCACGAGGGCACCAAGGACGAGCTGCGCGGCGGCACCTACATCGTGTTCCGCACCCAGGATCAGTCGTGCACCAACCCGTCCAAGGTGGAGAGCAACGGCAGCCACAAGTGCGACGCCGACGACGGCTCGTTCGTGCAGATCTATGACGTCTGGGGCAAGCTGCGCTGGGGCAGCATCTACGCCGAGGGTGAGGGCTTCACCATCCGCGGCGACAGCTTCGGCGGCGTGCCGGCGCCGGCCAACTCGCAGCAGAAGGCCGAGATCTACGGCGGCGTGGCCCGGGTCGGCTGGCTGACCGAGCAGTGGGACGCCCTGGTCGAGGTCGGCCACGCCAGCGGTGACCACGATCTGTATGCCATCGACGACGGCAGCACGTTCTCGCAGCGTCCGCTGCACCCGGATCACAACGTCGGGCTGGTGCTGTACGAGGAGATCCTGCGCGAGCGCTCGGCGCGCCGGCTGGCGACCGGGTCACCGGGGGCGGCCAAGCCGTCGAACCCGGATGGCGCCAAGGGCTTCGCCTCGCTGGGCGGCGTCATCAACTCGACCTACGTCAACCCGCGCTTCCGCTTCCGCGCGCCCGAGGGGCTGTTCGAGGGCACCAGCGTGGTGCTCGGCGTGCTGATGGCGTGGAACGACGAGAAGGAGGTCCTGACCGGCCAGCCCGGCCACGAGTTCTTCCCGGCCGACGGGCGCGGCAGCTTCCTCGGCACCGAGGTCGATCTGGGACTGCACTACAAGTTCTATGACGGTCACGTGACCTTCGCGCTGGAGACCGGCTACCTGCATTTCGGCGACGCCCTGGCGCGCGACTATGACGCCGACGGCTCGTTCACCCTGCAGACCCGCACCGCCTTCGTGTTCTGACCCTCCCCACCGCGCGTCGCTCGCGCGGAGCCTGAGCAAGCCGTACAATCTCGAGGTGACCGGTGCGCTGGACGGGGGCGTGGGCGACGACACGGCGACCGACGCCGGGCCGCCCGCGCCCGATCCGCTGCTCGGCCATGTGGTCGGCGGGCGCTATCGCGTGCAGCGCGAGCTCGGCCAGGGCGGCATGGGCACGGTGTACGAGGTGCTGCACCTCGGGCTGGGCAAGACCTTCGCCCTGAAGAAGCTGTCGCCGGAGTGGGCGCACGACGCCGAGGCGCTGGCGCGCTTCCGGCGCGAGGCCGAGGTGGTGGCCCGGCTGCGCCACCCGCACGCGGTGCAGATCACCGACTGGGAGACGCTGGACGACGGCACGCCGGCGTTCGTGATGGAGCACCTGGCGGGGCAGGACCTGGCGGCGCGCCTCGAGCAGGGGCCGCTGCCGTGGCCCGAGCTGGCGCAGATCGCGGACCAGACCATGAGCGCGCTGGAGGCGGCGCATCGGGCCGGCATCGTGCATCGTGATCTGAAGCCCGGCAACGTGTTCATCGAGGACGCCGACGCGGGGGGCGGCGGGCCGTTCGTCAAGCTGCTCGATTTCGGGGTGTCGACGGTGCGCGGCGAGAAGGCGCTGACGTCGCGGCCGGTGGATCGCCTGATCGGGACGCCCGCGTACATGGCGCCCGAGCAGGCCAACGGCGACGCCGAGGGCGTCACCCCGGCGACCGACGTGTGGGCCATGGGCGCCATGCTGTTCGAGATGGCGACCGGCGAGCTGCCATTTCCCGAGACCGGGGTGATGGCGGTGCTGTACCGGATCTGCCATGGCCGGCCCGAGCAGCTGCGAGCACTCCGGGCGGACGCCCCGACGGCGTTCGTCGAGGTGGTGGAGCGGGCGCTCTCGAGGGAGCCGGGGCGGCGGATCGTGGAGATGTCGGTGCTGCGGAGAGAGGTGGCGGGGGCGCTGGCGACGGTGGCGTCGCCGAGCCCGAGCCCGAGCCCGAGCCCGAGCCCGAGCCCGAGCCCGAGCGCGAGCACGAACCCGAGCACGAGCCCGAGCCCGAGCCCGAGCCCGAGCCCGAGCCCGAGCCCGAGCCCGAGCCCGAGCCCGAGCACGAGAGCGATCGCTGGCGGTCGTCGGCGCTGGCTGTGGCTCGGGCTTGCCGGGCTCCTGGCGCTGACCGCGAGCCTCGTGATCTGGCGCTGGCGTGCCACCGCAAGATCACCTGTGAAGGCCTCGAGTCCGCCAGCGTCGCTCTCGCCCGCGCCCAGCCCCAGCCTGGCACCGGGCCTCGCCGCATCGGTCTCGCCGTCGCCCTCGCCAGCTGCGGCGACTGTCTCGCCCTCGCCCTCGCCGTCGGCCTCGCCACGCCGCTCGCCTCGTCCGCGCATCCCGGTCGACAAGGGCAAGCCGCCGCGCAAGCCGCCGCCTCCGCTGACGCCTTGACCTGACCGGGGTCCGGCGTGACATGATCATGCCGTGATGGGGCGAGCCAGCTGGCTGGTGTCGGGGGCGCTGTGCGTGCTGGTCGCGGCGGCGCGCGCCGTCGCACAGCCAGCGCCCGGCCCCGACGCTGGCGTGCCCGCCCCGGTCGAGCCGCCCACCGTCACCAGCGAGGAGACCGAGGCCGCGCGCCTGACCCAGGTCGGCAGCGAGGCCTGGCAGCGCGGCGACCACGCCCAGGCGCTGCAGTATTTCCAGCTCGCGTACCGGGTGTTCCCGTCGCCGCGGCTGCACTACAACCTGGCCCTCGCGCTGCTCGGGCAGCGCCGCACCCTGGAGGCGGTGGCCGAGCTGGAGCGCTTCCTGGCCGAGGCGCCCGACGCCCCCGCGGACGCCCGCGACTATGCCAGCGAGCAGCTCGCCGAGCTGGGCAAGCACCTCGGTCGCGTGCTGGTCGAGGCGCCCGCGGGCGCCAGCATCTCGCTCGACGGCCAGCCCGCCGCCGGCATCACCCGCGTCGCGGCGGGACGTCACAGCGTGCTGGTGCGCGCCGAGGGCATGCGCGCCTTCCTGGCCGAGATCGAGGTCCGCGCCGGCGCGCTGACCACCGTGCGCGCCAGGCTCACACCCTGGACCGACGATGGCGCCGCCAGCGCTGCCGCGCCGACGTCGCCCGCACCGACCCGGCCAGCACCGGCCGCGCCGCGGCGCGCGCGGGCTGGCGGCGTGCGCTGGTGGGTGCTGGGCGCGTTCGGCGCCGCCGTCGTGGGCGCCGGCCTGGCGGTCTGGCTGACCGGCGGCGAGGTGGCCTGCCCAGGCAGCGATCTCGGCTGTGTGCGGGTGGCGCGATGAGGCGCCTGGCGCTGCTGCTTCTGTGCGCGCTGGCTGGCTGCGCGGAGTCGGGCCACGCCTTCGTCATCGCCATCGACGGGGTGCCGCCCGAGACCACCACCATCGACTCCTACGTCGACAGCGAGCAGGGCGAGGTCTCGCGCCGCTTCGCCGATGTCGCGCGGCTGACCGACGATGGCGCCGGCACCCTGGCCATCGTGGTGCCCGAGGGCAGCACCCGCATCGAGGTCGTGGTCGAGGCGCGCAAGGACGACTGTGTCATCGCGCGCGGCCAGGGCAGCTGCGGGCTGGCCGACTGCGCCGCGCTGCGCGTGACGCTGGTCGCCCACCTGTGTGGTCCCGGCCCTGACGCCGGTGGGCTCGACGACGGCCGCGACTGATGGCCATCGCGGCCGGCAGCACCGAGGGCCCCTATCGCTTCCTCGACAAGCTCGGCGAGGGCGGCATGGGGGAGGTCTACCTGGTCGAGCACGTCACGCTGGGTCGGCGCGAGGCGCTCAAGGTGCTGCGCCCGGAGCTGGCGCACGCCGCCGAGTTCGTGCGCCGCTTCCGCCGCGAGGCGCGCGCCAGCCATCGCGTGCATCACCCCGGGATCGTCTCGGTCTACGATTTCGGCCAGCTGCCTGGCGGGCGCTACTACCTGGCCATGGAGTACGTCGTCGGCGAGCGCCTCGACCAGCTGGTCGCGCGCGCCGCGCTGTCGGCCGCGGAGGCGCTGCCGCTGCTCGGGCAGCTCGCCGCGGCGGTCGCGCACGCCCACCAGCACGGCGTGGTGCACCGCGACCTCAAGCCCGGCAACGTGCTGGTCAGCGAGCGCGCCGGCAAGCGTGAGCTGCGCGTGCTCGACTTCGGCATCGCCAAGATCATCGCCCCCGAGTACCAGGAGTCGGGCGTGCTGACGCTGCAGGGCGAGGTCTTCGGCTCGCCCGCATACATGGCGCCCGAGCAGTGGCAGGCGCGCCCGGCGGCGCCGGCGATGGACGTCTACTCGATCGGCTGCCTGGCCTTCGAGCTGCTCACCGGGGCGCCGCCGTTTCCCGGGCGTCGCATGGAGCTCATGCACGCGCACCTGACCGCGCCGCCCCCCGCGCTGGCCGGGGTGCCCGCCGACGTCGCCGCGCTGGTGCACGCCTGCCTGGCCAAGAGCCCCGCCGAGCGCCCCCCCAGCAGCGAGCTGCCACAGCGCCTGGCGCGCCTGGCCGCCGCGCACCCGCGCAGCGACTTCGAGCCCGACGACACCCACGCCGAGCGCGCCCCGCTGGCGGCCGATCCGGCCTGGGCGCCGACCGAGCGCCACGCCTTCCCCGGGGTCGAGCGCCGCCGGCTGGCGCTGCGCGCGCAGGCCGAGACCATCCTGGATCGCGGTGACGACCGCGCCGTCATGGTGGCGCTGGCGCGGGTGCACGAGCTGGAGGTCGAGCTCGCGCGCCTGGGCCAGCGGCTGGCCGCGCTGGAGGCCGAGACCGCCGAGCTGGAGGCCGCCGCGCGCGAGCGCCAGGGCGCGTTGCGCTTCGCGGTCGCCGAGCTGAGCTTCGAGCTGGGCGCGCTGACCGAGGGTGCCGCGCGCGCCGAGCTGGAGGCCGACATCGCCGGGCTCGAGCGCCAGCTCGCCGAGGTCTCGAGCAGCCTCGACGCCGACCTCATCGCCCTCAGCGATCGCCAGGTGGCCGCCACCGCCAGCGCGGCCTCGTGCGAGGAGGCGCTGGAAGCCGCCTACATCGGGCTGGAGCGCGCGCTGCTGGCCAGCCGCCCCTGAGCCGGCACGTCGAGGTGAAACAGCCCGGGGGTGCGCCCGGCGACGGGCGGGCTCGGCGTCGCGCCCAGCAGCAGCCCGAGCTCGCGCGCGACCCGGGCCGCGGTGGCGGCGTCGAGCGGCGCCGTGGCATCGCAGCGCGACAGCGCGAAGTGGCGCGAGCCGTCGGGGTTCAGGCTGGAGGACAGGCGCAGCCCGTAGCGGGTCTCGGCGCGGGTCAGGGTCGGGGTCGCCAGCAGCGGCAGCAGCGCCTCGCCGAGCTGGCGGGTGCGGGCCGGCACGCGCAGCCACCAGCGCGTCCAGCGCGCCCGGCGCGCATACAGCCCGAGCCCCGCGGCCAGCGCGGTCAGGCCCACGGCTGCCCAGACCAGCCGGCCGCCGCCGCGCCAGGCCAGCAGCCAGGCGATGAGCGGCGCGGTCCACTGCGCCTCGCTGAGGCCGAGTCCCACCGGCCGCGCCTCGTCGCCGCGCGCCAGCTCGAGCCACAGCCGCGCGAAGCCATAACCGAGGAGATACAGCGCGACCGCGCTGCCCGGCGCCCAGCCGGCCAGCACCACGGTGATGCACGCGATGACCAGCAGCAGCGACAGCAGCGACTCGGCCAGCTGGATGGGCAGCAGCGCGACCCCGACGAGGTGGCGCGGGAAGCCGGCCGCGGCCAGCGACCTCGGGTAGCGCACGCCGCGGCGTGCCGGCCGGCCGTAGCAGCAGCCCGCGGTCAGACAGCCGACGCGGCCCAGCACCAGGAAGGCGCCGATGCCTATCATGGCGAGGTCGAGGCCGGCGCGCAGCGGGCGCCCGGTCAGGGACAGGACCCCGGCGCTGAGGCCCAGCGCGGCCAGGGTCTGCTGGAAGAACACGATGCGCTCGGCGCCGAAGAGGATGACGCTCAGCTTGGTGGCGATGCCGAAGCTGGCGACGCACGAGGCCACCACCACCAGCCCGAGCACCAGCCCGCGCTGGCTGAGCTGGGCCGTCGTCAGCAGCACGGCCGCGCCGAGGCCAAACCCGATGAGCCCCCAGCGCCGGTAGCTGTTCCTGGCGCCGATGCCCGGCCAGCGCCGCCGCCGGCCGGCACCGGGCGTCGCCGGGGCCTCGCGGGCGATGGCGCCCATTCAGGGGATCCGGGCGGCCTCGGCCGCAGCCAGGCCGCGCACGGCAGGGTCGCTGTCCTTCTGCGCCAGCTGCTGCAGCGTCGGGCGCGCCGGCGCACCGAACGGCGCCAGCGCCCGCACCAGCTCCAGGCGCACCCGGGCGTCGGCCTCGATGCTGCTGCGGGCCACCAGGGCCGCCAGCGTGGGCGGCACGTGCAGGCGGCCGAGCTCCTGGGCCACCGCGATGCGGGTGCCCTGACCCGGCGCCCCCAGCGCGCCGGTCAAGGCCTCGAGCGCCGCGGCGTCAGCGATCGAGGCCAGCGCGCGCGCCGCCACCGCGGCCTCGGCGTCGCCGCGTAGCAGGATGGCGGTGACCGCGGGGACGGCGGCGCCGTCGCGGGCCGCCCCGACCACGCCGAGCGCCCACAGGTGATCGACGGCCGGGTCGGCCAGCTGCGCCCGGGCCCGCTGAAGCTCGGACGGGCCGCCGGCGCCCGCCAGCTGCTGCGCGCTCTCGCGCGTCAACGTGGCGGGCTTGCCGGCCGGCGCCGTGATGGTCCAGCGCACCGGCATGGTCCCCGGCGGCAGCAGCCAGCCGGTGAAGGTGACCACATCGGGGCTGCTGCCCAGGCGCGCCGCCTCGACCAGCGCGAGGTGCGCAGGATCGACCCCGGGCACGTCGCGCTGTCCGGGTGCCAGCGCGCGCCAGAAGGCGGGCATCATGCGGTGTGGGCTGGGCGACTCATCGGTCTCCAGCCAGGCCAGCGCCTCGGCCAGCGCTGCGGCGTCGGTGCTCGCGGTCAGGAGGCCGCGCCAGTCCTGATCGACCTGGCCGCCCGCGATCACCGCCGCCGACCCGGTGACCAGGGCCTTGAGCCGCAGGCCGGTACCCTCGCGCAGGGCGAACCGAGCCACGCCGGCGAGCGCCGGCAGCGCCACGATGCGGTCCCCGGGTTCGCGGACCCCGAAGCGCGCCAGATGTGCGCGGTAGCGCGCCTCGGCGTCCGCCGCCGCCGCCAGCCCGGCCCCGCCGCTGCCCGTGCTCCCGCTGCCCGTCTTCATGGTGGGCTCGTTCACCGGATCTCCCGAGCGACTCTGGTGCTTGCAGCCTGCCGCGCACGCCAGCACCAGCGCCAGCATGAGCGAGCGGTGCCTGGGCGGACCCGCCATCAGTGCACCGGGATGAGCAGGCGCTGGCCGCCGGTCAAGGTTGGCCAGCTGTTGGTGGCCGCGTCGACGGCGACGTCGGGGTTGGCGCGCACCAGGTCGGCCTCCGAGACGCCGTTCTGGGCTGCGATCTGGGCCCGGGTCTCGACCCCCCTGTCGGTGGCGCCGCTGGTCGGGTTGCTGGTGGTGATGGCGACCACCAGGTGTTCGCGGCAGCCCGCCAGCACGGCGTCGGCGGGCAGCGCGTCGGTGATGCCGGGGTTGTCGCGCATCGGTGGACGGCGCCGCCTCGGCGTGCGCCGCGGGGCGACCGTGGTCGTCGACCTCGGTGCCCCGCTCCCTGCCCCGGAATGCCACGGCGTCAGTGTAGGACCCAGGGGCGCACATCTCAACCCCTCGGGCGGCGCGCCTCGAGGCCGGTCGCGCCGGTCACGGCTGGGGCGTGATCTTGGCCGGCAGCGCGAGCGGCAGGCGCACGCGCTGTCGCTTGCCCGGCTTGTCGGTGGCGGGATCGATCGGGGTGCGCACCGCGGCGGCGGCGCGGGTGATGCACTCGCGCAGGGTGGGCGAGGGCACGTCACCCTCGGCGATGACCGGAGTGGTGACCAGCGAGCGATCGGCCTCGATGACCAGGGTGTAGGTCAGGGTCAACATGCCGCCGAGGTCGGGCTGGGTCTTCTGGGCCTCCTCGAGGCAGTGCTTGGCGCCCTCCAGGATGGCGGCTCGCGCGCGTGACTGGGCGTCCTTGCCGACCGCGCCGCCGAGCTCCGGGCTGCTGGGTGAGGGCAGGGTGGGGTCGTCGCCGCCAGCACCGCCGTCCGCGCTGGCGACCGCCGCGGCGCCGGCATCGCCCGTGGCCATCGGGGTCGGGGTCGGGGTCGGGGGCGCTGTCGGCGTGGGCGTGGGCGACACGAACGGATCCGGCGTCGCCGTCGGCACCGGCTTGTCGCGCGCTGGCGCCTTGCGGGTCATCGCCCACACCAGCACGCCCAGCCCCAGCGCGACCACCGCGGCCGCGACCAGCAGCCACCTGCGCCCCGCCGGCCGGGCCGCGGTCACAGCAGCTCTCCTGCGATGATCCGCACCGCGTCACCCGCCGGCGTGCGTACGCGCAGCGCGCCGTCGTCATCCAGCGCCTCGGCCACGCCACTGACCACGCCATGGTCGGCCGCCACCTGCACCGGCTGCCCCAGCGTGCTGGCCCGCGCGCGCCAGGCCGGCGCGATGGCCGCGGCGCCCCCGGCCAGGAACAGGTCCAGCCAGTGCTCGAGCTCGCCGAGCAGGCGACGCTCGAAGGCTGCCAGCGTGAGTCCGTCGCCGCCGCCCCGAGCGATGGCCAGCGAGCCGGCGATCTCGCGCAGCTCGGGCGGGAAGTCCTGCTGCGTCGACAGCACGTTGACCCCGATGCCCAGGATCACGTGCGCGACCTCGTCTCCGCGGGTGCTCATCTCGGTCAAGATCCCCGCGACCTTGCGCGCCGGAGTCCCGGCCAGCACGTCGTTGGGCCACTTGATCGACGCGCGGGCGCCCCACGCATTCAGCGCCTCGCACACCGCGATCCCGGCCGCCAGCGTGATCGGCGGCACGGCCTGCGGTCGCAGCGCCGGGCGCAGCACCACCGACAGGTACAGCGCGCGCCCCGGCGGCGAGTGCCAGCGGTGGCCCTGGCGCCCGCGCCCCGCGGTCTGGGCCCCGGCGACGACCACGGTGCCATGCGCCGCGCCCGCGCGGGCCAGCTCGGCGGCGACGTCGTTGCTCGAGCCCACCACGTCATGCCTGACCAGGCGCGGCGGCTGCCCGGCCTCGGCCCAGCCCAGCCAGGGCGCCTGTGCCGCGGCGGTCACTTCACTTCGAAGTCGAGCGAGATGTCGACCGCGCGCGCCGAGTGCGTCAGCGCGCCCGACGAGATCAGATCGACGCCCAGCTTGGACAGCCGCGGGATGCGCTCCAGGGTGATGCCGCCCGAGACCTCGACCAGCACCTTGGTGGGGTGGCGGCGCACGCGCTCGACCGCGCGCGCGACCTCGGCGTCGTCCATGTTGTCGAGCAGGATGATCTCGGCGCCGGCGGCCAGCGCCTCGTCGATCTGCAGCAGCGTGGTGACCTCGACCTCGACGCGCAGGCTGTGCACTGCGCTGGCGCGGGCGCGCCGCACCGCCTCGCCGACGCCGCCGGCGACCGCGACGTGGTTGTCCTTGATGAGCACGCCGCCGCCGAGATCGGGCCGGTGGTTGTGCGCCCCGCCGACGCGGACGGCCCACTTCTCCAGCGCGCGCCAGCCCGGCGTGGTCTTGCGGGTGTCGACCACGCGCGCACCGCCACCCCCGCTGGCCGCCGCCTCGGCGTAGCGCCGCGCCTGGGTCGCCACCCCCGACAGCCGCTGCATGAAGTTCAGCCCGGTGCGCTCGCCGGCCAGCAGCGCCCACGCCGGGCCGCGCACCTCGGCCAGCGTGGTCCGCGTCGCCACCGCGTCCCCGTCGCGCACCCGCGGCGTCAGCACGACCTCGGTCGACACCGCCGCGAACACGCGCCGCGCCACCTCGAGGCCGGCGACGACGATGGCCTCCTTGTCCTTGGCCAGCAAGATCCCCGCCGCCATGCGGTCGCGCGGGATGGTCGCCTCGGTGGTGACGTCGCCGCGGCCGAGGTCCTCCTCCAGCGCCAGCTCGAGCAGGGTCTGACAGGCGGGCGTCCAGATGAGGTCGGTCATGCGGGTCTCCGTTTGGCGGCCTGGGCGTCGCCCCAGTACCGGATGGGCCAGCCGCGCTTGCGGGCGTGGCGGCGCAGGCGCACGTCGGGGTGGATGGCGACCGGGTGGCCGACGCGCTCCATCATGGGCAGGTCGTTGTAGCTGTCGGTGTAGAACCAGCTCTGCGCGAGGTCGACGCCGCGCGCGGCGGCCCAGCGCTCGGCCCAGGTGATCTTGCCCGCCGAGGCGCACACCGGCGGAACCACCTTGCCGGTGAACTTGCCGTCCGCGACCACCAGCCGGGTGCACAGCACGTCGGCGGGGTCGATGCCCACGGTGCGCGCGACCGGTTCGGACGCGTACGGAGACGACGAGGTCAGCAGCGCGACGGCGTGGCCGCGGGCGCGGTGGTCGGCGATGGCGTCACGCGCCGCCGGGTAGACGTGGGGGGCGATCTCGCGCTCGACCCAGGCCGCGCACTCGTCGCGCAGCGCCTGCTCGGGGTTGCCGGCCTGATCCTCGACCAGCATCTCGGTCAGCTTGTGCAGATCGATGAGGGCCAGCTTGTAGCGCGCGATCCACGACAGCGCCTTGACCATGCCCCAGCGCGTCAGCTCGCCCTTCTTGCGCAGGTGGCGCACCCACGCGGTGCCGGAGTTGACGGCGATCAGCGTGAGGTCCATGTCGAAGAAGGCAGCCGCGGCCATCGCCCGAGCTTTAGCCGCCGAAGTAGGTTGCCGCAAGCACCTTCATGAGCAGGTTCGACCCCGCGTGGCAGATCGCGCCGGCCGCGATCGACCCGGTGGCCGAGCGCATCCAGCCGAACAGCAGCCCGGGGAAGAACACCAGCAGGCGGCGCGGATCGGGCGTGATGGCCAGGTGCGCCAGCGCGAACAGCGCGGACGACAGCAGCAGTGCGCGCCCCAGGCCCCCGCCCCACAGGCGCCGCCGCGCCGGCCAGCGCTTCTCCAGCTCGCCGTGCAGGTAGCCGCGGAAGAACAGCTCCTCGGGGATGGCGACCACGATGACCTCGGTGGCCACGTGCTGGCCGAACTTGTCGGGCAGCTGCAGCAGCTCGAGCAGCCCGCCCGGCCGCAGGCTGGCGCACACCCCGCGCGGCGCCAGGCTGGCCCAGTGCGCGCACAGCTGGTGATAGAAGACGCCGAACCCCAGCGCGAACAGCGGCACCACCAGCAGGCCGAACAGCCCGACGAGGACCAGCAGCTTGACCTGGTCGCCGAGCACGAAGCCGGCGTCGATGAGGTCGGCGTCACGCCGGCGCAGGAGCTCGAAGGGCACGATGAGGAAGGTGGCCGCCACCAGCACGTGCAGGTTGTCGCTGACGAAGGGCAGCCCGCGCCCGACCAGCAGCAGCACGGCCGGCATGGCCGCGGCGATGGCGTAGGCCAGGGCGAGCTCGCGCAGGCTGGCGGGCGGCGTCGGTGTCGCCGGCACCGGCGCTGCACCCTCGGGGTTGTCGGCCACGCGGCGCCAGTATATACGGGCTCGAGCGATGCCCGCGACGCCCCGCGAGATCACGACATGAGCCGCGTCGCGGGTGCCGTCCCCGACCCGGCCGTGCTGCCGCCGCGCGAGGCGCGCGCCCGGCGCGCCGGCCTGCTCGCGATCGCGCCGCTGGCCGCCATCGCGGTGGCCTTCCTGCTGCCGACCTGGTCCAGCCGCGACGGCCTGGTGCGTCCGCCGGTGGCGTGGCTGACGTTTCACCCCGCGCTGGCGCTGCTGACGCTGGCGCCGTGCCTGGTCGCGGCGCTGCTGCTGGGGGCGGCGCTGCTGGGGCGGCGCAGCGCGCGCGGCCCTGGCGTGGTGGCCTGGGTGGCCTTCGTCGTGCTGGCGCTGGCCACCGTGCTGGCGGGCGCCGCCGAGCTGGCCGAGACCCTGAGCGGCCCCGAGACGACCCCGCGCGCCGGCCTCATCGGCTGCGCGCTGGCCGCGCTGCTGCTGGCTCGCGCGCCCTGGCGCCCGGGCTGGCAGCGCTTCACCCGCCTGCTGGGCGCCTACGCGTCGCTGCTGGCGCTGCTGGTGCCGGTGGCCCTTGCCGCCGCCTTCGGCACCAGCGCCTGGCTGTTCGCCGCCGGCGTCCTGGCGCTCCTCGGCATCGTGGGCTGGGGGCTATGGCCTAACCCAGGTTCGTGAGTGGCTGTGGCCTGACCCAGGTTCGTGAGGCGCCCTGGCGCCGTGGCCTGACCCAGGTTCGCGAGGCGCCCTGAGGCTGGCCGCGCGGCTGTGGCCACCCAGGTTTGTGAGACCTCCCCTGACGGCTC
>JADYYK010000181.1 GCA_020853705.1 Deltaproteobacteria bacterium | reverse complement strand
CGAGCCCTGACCTGACCCAGGTTCGTTCACTCAGCTCGTGGACTCCCAGTGTCCGGCTGGCCGGACGGGCGGTCGCGGACGGCCAGTCGATGGGCCACCCCAACGAACCTGGGTCGGGGCCCTTCGGGTCGGGGCCCTTCTCCCAGCTGGGCCGACCTTGGTAGGACATCGACGACCAGCGCAAGGAGCGCGCGACCGCTGGCGTGATGATCACGGAATGCAGGTGTTGGAGACACCGCTGCAATTGGGCGCCGGGGGCAGGCACTCGTTGGCTGGATCGGTGCCCATCTTGACCGGGGCGCAGGTGCCGTCGGTTCCGCCGGTCTCCGCGCCCAGGCACGAGTAGCAGGCCAGGGTGCACAGCGTGTTGCAGCACACGCGATCGACGCACGTGCTCCCGAAGCAATACGGCGGGCCAGGCAGGCCGGAACAGGCGGCGCCCTGCGGGAGGTGGCAGGCGCCGGCGGCGTTCGAGTGGCAGAAACCCGGGCCAGGGCAGTCTTCGTCGCCGGGGTCGGTCATGTCGGCGACCCGGCCGCAGGTGCCGTCCATGCCGGTGCCCTTCTTGGCCTGCGTGCACGCCTGGCAGAAGCCGCTGCAGGTCGTGTTGCAACAGACGCCATCCACACAGTTCATCGAGGTGCACTGGGTCGAGCGCGCGCACGACATGCCATCCGCCTGCGGGATGTCGGCGGCGTCAACCGCGGAGTCGGGCCACCCGGCGTCGGTCGGCCCGCCGTCGGAGCTGCCGGCCGGCTTGCACTCGAGGGGCATGCGGAACGCGTAGTCTGTCTTTGCGACCGTGCAGCCCGGCGCCAAGGTGACTCCGACCGGCGTGCGCCCAACCGAGACCCGGACGACGAGATCGACGGGCGGCGACGGCTGGCTGCAGCGGACGGGCTGCACGACGCCACTTTCTCCGGCAACCGGCGGACGGGCTGCGCCAGCGGGTTCGTAGGCCGGGGCCGTCGTGACCGCAAAGCTATCGACCACCTGGCTGGTCGTCTGGAACTGCTGGTTTCGGCATTCGACCCGCACCTTGATGGGCGGAAGGTCGATGTCGTCCGCGGTCACCTCGATGTCGAACGGCTCGCCGACGTTGGCGCTGGCCGGCGCCTTCACGCCCAGCTTGCCGCGGTTTTCTGGAGCACCAGGTCCGAGAAGTGTTCGATGGCGGCGACATAGTCGACCCGGCCCTCGGCGGACCGCCAGTCGACCGTGATGGGCAGCGGCGAGTCGGGATCGTCCAGCGTCGACGGGTGCGAGGCGAAAAGAAACGGAACCTGCAGGTGGGCACCGGCCATGGTAGGCGATCCGACTTCCGCCGTCGTGAAGCTCATGGTGGCGGTGACCGGGTGCGCGAACCGGGTGCCCTCGGGGCTCAGCGACCAGCCCCAGCCGTCCTTGAGCTCGAGCTCTTGGATCGCGATCGGGGTGTCGGTGCCCAGTGCTCCGGCTGGAATCTGCACGGTCAGGTGGCCGTCGGACGAAGTCAGCGTGCCTCCCGCGGCGCCGACCATCATCGACGCCGGACTCCCGATGGGCACCGCGACGAAGGGCACCAGCTGGGCGGTTGCGTCTCCCCTGGACGAACCGCAGCCACTCGCAGCGACCGCCAGCCAGAGCGTCACCGCAACTGATCGATCCATGTTGCCCTCCCCCCGGAGATCCAGTGTTCACGCTATCACATCAGCTGAGCTGGCCCAGCTGGTAGGGTGTAGACCTCATCCTGACGTCGCGCGGCGCGGCTTCTTGGGCGGGGTGGTGGCCTGAGCGCGATGACGTTGGCGAGGACTGTGACCTTGGCGTGGTAGGTCGCGGCGAGCAGGGCCCAGGCCTCGTTGAAGCGGTCGCTCTGGTCCCAGCCGCGTGGGGTGAGGATGGCCTGGGCGCCACGGCCCCAGTACATGCCGCTGAGCATGAGCCGCTGGGTGACCAGCGTCTTGCAAGCGGCCTCGACGACGCCAGAGCCGATCATCAGTCCTTGCGCGGCGACCTCCTGGTACCTCATGCGGTGGCGGTGCTTGCGGAAGTAGCTCAGCGACCGTGTGATGGCCTCGCGGCGCGAGTGCTTGGTCGCGAGAGGCTTGAGCGCGCGGATCACCTTCTCGACTCCCTCGGGGTCGTCGCGGAGCGTGTCGCGCAGGGTCTCGTAGCGGTGGCACGTCTCGCGCGCGCCGTCGCCGTAGGCCGCCGCGATCGCCGCGTGCAGGTGCTCAGTCGCGTGAAAGAAGTCGAGCACCTCGGTGCCGCCGGGCAACTCGTCGGAGAGTCCCTGCTGACCTGACCCAGGTTCGTTCGCGTGGATCGTGGACCCCGAGTGTCCGGCTGGCCGGACGGGCGGTCGCGAACGGCCAGGCGATGGGCCACCCCAACGAACCTGGGTCGGGGCCCTCCTGCCAAGCCCCTCGACACCGGGCGCCCGAGTTGGCTCCGGGTCATGTTGAGCAGACGGTCCTATGGCGCGGAGTCCCTTCGCCGCCCAGACTCGACAATGTGCCAGCGCCCATGAACCTCGAGTCGATCGTTGTCTACCTCGATCAGAGCGACCTCTCCCGGCTGGCGCTCGCGCGTGCCGGGACTGCCGAGGCCGCCGAGCGCACGCGTTTCGAGACGCTTGCCGCGCGTGGACGACTACGCTTACGGGTGTCCATGGTGCATCTGTTCGAGTCCGCGCCGCTCTCCTTCCGGCGGTTGGGGACCATCGTACGGTTCGTGAGCCACCTGCCGCATGCTGTCCTCGCGCGCGCCCCACCGGGCGAGATCCTGCAATCGGAGCGTCGTGGCGAACCTCCCGACTTTCGCGACCTTCCCCTGTCCGACCTCGGGTTTCGCGATTGGCTTGTGTGCGCGTTCGGCGCAGCATGGGCGCGACCCCGTGCCGCGGCTGCCGCGTTTGCCCTGAACCAGACGAAGATGGTGATGCGCGCGCTCGGTGCCCAGCCGGTGCCCTCCAAGAAGCCGCCACCCTCGACCTGGGCTGACGCGCCGGCCCACGCGCTTCGGGCAGCCCTGGCCCAGAACGTCGAGCGCGATGTCCGCCGCGACGCAAGGCGGAGCGATCAGTTCGACGCGCTGCACATCGTGTACGGGGCGCACGCGGATCTCGCAACCGTCGATGGCCACGTCCTCGATGCCACCAAGGAGGTGCGCCGTCGCCTTGGAGATCGGATCCAGTGGCATCGGTCGGGACAGGTGGGGAAGATCCTCGACCTTGTCGAGGCGAAGGGGCGACTCCACAGCCTCTCGAGGTGATCGAGTGCCTTCTGGCCAGATCATCAAGTTCATGATCAATGACACATTAGGGTTGAGCTCGATGCGAAGGAAATCCGGTGATAGCCCGCCTCGCGGGGTTCCCCCGTCCGCCCGGACGCTCCTTCTCTGATCATCGACGACCGGCGCAGCGACGTGCCCTGGCTCGCCCCACGGGCGGTCCCCGGGCACCTGGTAGGCAGAGATCCCGGGCGCAAGCTGCCAATCCTCGTCACCCTCAGCGACGGCTGGGTCACGGTCTACTACCTGCGCGGCCTCTGAGGCTCACGCGTAGACTCTCGGCGCAGCGTCGCGTGTCGGCCAGCGCAAGCGCGGGAGCGAGCATCACGAGGCTTCCAACAGAGGCCTTGTGCCTAGTCCACAATCCGCTAGGATCATCGTATGGACACAAAGCAGGCGCACACGCCCGACATGCCCAAACTGGATTCCGTGTCGATCTCTCTCAATATCTACCAAGGCACCGTGGTAATGCTCTCGATTTTCCTCGGCTTTGTCTTCGCTGCCTTGGTTGCACTGCTGTCCAGCACAGGCGGCGCCCCTCGCGCCACAGTCTACTTGCTCCTTGTCGCGCTTGCGACGCTCACAACGTCGCTCATGTTCATGCACCTCACAGCGCATCAGGTGCTTAAGAAGTATGAGATTTTCATGCCTGATACCAAATTCCGAATGGCCGGCGGACTCCTGTTGTCGGCGGGCATCATCGCGATGTTCCTCGCGATAGGAGTGCTGCTGTGGGCGCGCGGCATGAAGGTTGCGGGCGCCGCGCTCGGACTCTACGGTGCCGGCATCATGGTCTTCGTCGCCGTTATGCGCCCGGAAGTCACAGCGCCCTCCACGAAGTGTTAGCTATGCGCCGAAAGTGATCCACCCCAGCTGAAACTGATCCACCCCCCCCACCGCCCGGGCGACCGGGTCGACGCGGAGTGGCGCTGAGCATGGACGAGGCCAGAATCGTAAGGGTGCGGCTCTTTCATGGCGGTGCTCGACATGAGGAGTCTCGATCACTTGACTATGCGTAGGCGCGGCGGCCTGCGCGGCAGCGGGTTGGGGACGACGCCGTCGGCGTAGCGTGAGCGGTGCGTGCGCGCGTGATCCCTGGCGAGATGAAACTGCCAGTACTCGTCGAAGTCGCCGCTCGTGCGCAGCGCACGCAGGCGCAAGATCGCCTCGGCGCCGGTGAGCGACCAGCGGGTGCCGGTGCGACCGAGGCGGTCCTGGACGAGGTAGCGGAGGCGCCCTCGACCACACCGCTCGCGATGGGCAGTCCGTCGGCGAGCGCTTGATCGTAGTGCAGCAGGCGCGTGTTAGTGACCAGGTAGCGCGCGGCGCGCTCGACGGGCAGCGCGGCCTTGGCATCGAGGCCGTGGCTGCGCACCATCAGGCGCAGACTCTTGGCTAGCTCGCCGCCGCTGCGCCCGTTGAGCAGTGCGAGCAGACGGCACTCCACCCAGGTTTCGGCCTCGGCGGTGCTCTCGGGATGGAAGGCGTAGGCCGCGCGCCACAGGTACTCGAGCACATGGACGATGTCGAGCACCGTCGTGATCTTCGCGCCGGTCTTGGCCACCGCGCGCTGGACCCGCCGCAGCTGATCGCGCTGGCCATCAACCAGCACCACCCAGCGTCGCCGCTGCTCGGGATCGCGGCGCAGCGCCTCCGCGAACGCGTCGTCGATGACCTGCTGCGTGGTGTGCTCGACGCTGGGCCACACGCGCTTGTTGGTGGGGCGCGGGCGACCGACGTCGTCGTGCTTGTCCCGCAGCCCGTGCAGGACGTCGGCGATCGCGCGTGGCCACGGCGCCAGCGTGTAGACTGTTGTTGAACACGAGGAATCGCAGAATTCTGGCGCGGGTGGAGCGCGGGGCCCGGCAGCGCGAGGGCGTGCTGCCGGGGGCTGGGATCAGGCGGCTTTCTTGGTGCGG
>JADYYK010000180.1 GCA_020853705.1 Deltaproteobacteria bacterium | reverse complement strand
CGTCGGGGGTGGCGGCGTCGGGGGTGGCGGCGTCGGGGGTGGCGGCGTCGGGGGTGGCGGCGTCGGGAGGCGCCGCGTCTTCAGGTGAGGCGGCGTCGAGCGCGGCGTCGGGTGTGGACGCGTCGGGGAGCATCGCGTCGAACCCTGCGTCGTCGGGGGCGGGCCCGGAGCTGCACGCGAGCGCGAGACCGGTCAACGCGCACAGCCCGCAGGCCAGAACGCAATTCCTGCGCGACCAGTGGCGTTGGTTGGGCTGAGAGCCAGACATCTTCACGACCTCCACCGCACAGCACCAGCAGTGCATTCGGGAGGCCAGCAGCGGGGGCCTCCCCGCGCGGCCGTTCGAGGCGCGTGATACGATCGGCGCCGGTGGGGGGACAGCCAGAGCTACTCAGCACGCTCTCGAGCTTGCTGCCGCCGCCCGTGCTGCGGCGGATCTCGGGCGACGCGGAGCCGGTGTGTGGACCGGAGGCCGAGCGGCTGCCGGGCGCGGTGCTGTTCGCGGACATCTCGGGGTTCACCGCGCTGGCGGAGGATCTGGCCAGCCAGGGGCCGGGGGGCGTGGAGACGCTTTCGGGCCTCTTGAACGGCTATTTCGGCCACCTCATCGAGCTGGTGGTGGCGCATGGGGGCGAGGTCGTCGAGTTCGCGGGTGACGCGCTGCTGGCGCTGTGGCCGGCGGGCCCGGCGCAGGCGGCGACCGCCAACGCGCGCGGTGGGCTGGCGACGGGCAGCGGGCACCTGCCGGCGGCGCTGGGGCTGACCGGCGCGGTGCTGCGCGCCACCGAGTGTGCCCAGGCGGTGCAGGCGCGGCTGCATGCGCATGTGGCGGCCGGGCAGCGGCTGTCGCTGCGCGTCGCGGTGGGCGCCGGCGAGATCGTGCTGGCGCACGTCGGCGGCATCGGTGGGCGCTGGGAGTTCATCGCCGCGGGGCGGCCGCTGGTCGAGCTGGCGGTGGCGCTGCCGCAGGCCAGCCCGGGCGAGATCGTGCTGACGCTGCCGGCCTGGGAGCGCGTGCGCCAGAGCGGCCGCTTCACCGGCGTGGCGCGCGATCGTGCGGTGCGGCTGGAGGCGGGGACGAGTGGACCCGTGCCGACGCCGCTCGCGGCGGCGCGGCTGGTGCTGCCCGCGCGCGCCGAGGCGGTGCTGTCGGCCTACCTGCCCAGCGCGGTGCTGGCGCGGCTGAGCGCCGGGCAGGAGCGCTGGCTGGCCGAGCTGCGCCGGGTCGCCGTGCTGTTCATGGAGCTCGGCGGCCTGGCGGCGTGCGACGGCGACGACGCGCTGGCGCGGCTGCAGGCGGCGGCGGCGGCGTCCGAGAGCGTGATCGCGCGCCACGAGGGCACCGTGGCCAAGCTGCTGGTCGACGACAAGGGCCTCGTGCTGGTGGCGGCGTTCGGGCTGCCGCCGCTGTCACACCAGGATGATCCGGCGCGCGCGCTGGAGGCCGCGCTCGAGCTGCGTGACGCGCTGGCGGCGCAGGGCGTGGCCAGCGCCGCGGGGATCGCGACCGGGCAGGTCTTCTGCGGCCTCATCGGCAGCGATCTGCGCCGTGAGTACACCATCCTCGGCGACGTGGTGAACCTGGCCGCGCGCCTGATGCAGAGCGCGGGCAGCGAGCTGCTGTGCGACGCGGTGACGCAGGCGGCGGCGCGCGGACAGTTCGTCTTCGACGAGCTGCCGCCGCTGACGGTCAAGGGCAAGGCCACGCCGGTGGTCGCGCATCGCGTGCGCGGCGCGCGCACCCCGGAGCCGGCGCGCGCCCGCGGCGCCAGCGTGGGGCGCGAGCGCGAGCGCGAGCTGTGTGAGGAGCGGCTGGCCGCGCTGTGCCAGGGCAAGAGCGGCGTCATCGTGATCGAGGGCGAGGCCGGCATCGGCAAGAGCCGCCTGGCGCTGGATCTCGCGGTGCGCGCGCGCGAGCTGGGCGGCCAGGTCGCGGTCGGCACCGCCGACGCCGTGGGCGGGCCGCTGTGCGCGTGGCAGCCGGTGTTCGAGCAGCTGCTCGGGCTGCCCGAGGTCGCGCCGGAGGCGCGCTGGCAGGCGCTGCTGGCGCGGCCCGATGCGCCCGACCCGGCGCTGGCGCCACTGCTGGGGCCGCTGCTCGGCATCGATGTGCCCGACAGCGCGCTGACCGCGCAGATGCAGGGCCAGGTGCGCGCCGACAACACCCACGAGCTGCTGGTCAGCTTGCTGGAGACCGCCGCGGTGCAGGCCCCGCTGGTGGTCATCCTGGAGGACGCGCACGACGCCGACTCGGCGGCGTGGATGCTGGCCGGGCGTGCGGCGCGACGGGTGCCGGGCCTGCTGCTGGTGCTGGTGACGCGGCCGCTGCCGGCGCCGCTGCCGCCCGAGCAGGCCCAGCTGGTCGGCCCCGACGACGCGCTGCGCATCCCGCTGGGGCCGCTGATCGCGGGCGAGACGCGCGAGCTGCTGGCGCGCTGCCTGGGGGCGCGCACGCTGCCCGATCCGCTGGTCGAGTTCGTGCATCGGCGCGCCGAGGGCCACCCCTTCTTCAGCGAGGAGCTGGCCTACGCGCTGCGCGACTCCGGCGTGCTGAAGGTCGAGGACGGCGTGTGCGCGCTGGCGCCCGAGGTGCGCGATCTCGGCAGCCTGCGCTTCCCCGACACCGTGCAGGGCGTCATCATCAGCCGCATCGATCGGCTGGCGCCGCCGCAGCAGCTGGCGCTCAAGGTGGCCTCGGTGATCGGGCGTCGCTTTCCGGTGCACGTGCTGGCCGCGGTGCACCCGGTGGCCGCCGATCGCGAGCAGCTGGGCGACTACCTGCAGCGCATCGCGCGCCTCGACCTGCTGCTGGCCGAGCCCGAGGAGCTCAGCTACCTGTTCAAGCACGCCATCACGCACGAGGTGTCCTACAACCTCATGCTGTTCTCACAGCGCCGGCAGCTGCACCGCGCCGTCGCCGAGTGCTACGAGCGCGAGCACGCCGCCGACCTGGCGCCCTACTTCGCCCTGCTGGCGCACCACTGGGCGCTGGCCGAGGAGAGCCCGCGCGCGCTCGACTACCTGGAGAAGGCGGGAGCGCAGGCGCTGGGCGGCGGGGCCTATCGCGAGGCGCACGACTACTTCGTGCGCGCGCTGGATCAGCTGCCCGAGGCGCTGCCCGGCGCGGCCGACGACGCCGCCACCCGGCTGCGCCGCGCCCGCCTGGAGCGCCAGCTCGGTGAGGCGCTGTGGGGCGTCGGCGACCTCGGCGGCTGTGGTGATCACATGGCGCGCAGCCTGGTGCTGCTGGAGCGGCCGGTGCCGCGCACCAGCGCGGGCTGGCGCTGGTCACTGCTGGGCGGGGCGCTGCGCCAGCTGTGGCACCGCGTGCTGGGGCGCCTGGTGGTCGCGCGCCACGAGCAGACCCGCCACGAGCTGCGTGAGGCGGCGCACGCCACCGGGCGGGTGGCGGAGCGGCTGTACTTCGAGCGCCAGCCGCTGCCCTTGCTGGCGGCGACGCTGCGCGCCCTCAACCTGGCCGAGCGCGCGGGACCGGCGCCGCGCCTGGCGCGCCACGCCGCGCTGGCGGGGACCATGCTGCACATCGGCGGCTGGCCGCGGCTGGCGCGCGGGCTGTTCCGGCGCGCCACCGCGATGGCCGAGGCCGCAGGCGATCTCGGCGATCGCGCCTATGTGCACTTCGCGCGCGGGTTGGCGCTGATCGGCGCCGGAGCCTGGGACGAGGTCGACCGCGAGCTGGGCGAGGCGATGGCGCTGTACGGTCGGGTCGGCGACCAGCAGGAGCTGCAGATCACGCTCACGCTGGTGGCGCTGAGCGCGTACTTCCGCGGCCGCTTCGAGGACGCCCACGAGCAGTTCGCCGAGCTGGGCGCGCGCGCGCGCGCCATCGCCAACCTGCAGCACGAGGCCTGGAGCCTGTACGCCATGGCCGAGGCCGGCATGCCGCTGGGCCGCCACGCCGCCGCGCGCGAGCAGCTGGAGCGCGCCGAGCAGCTCCTGCGCGCGCACCCCGACCACCCGTCGGAGATCATCACCTACGGGCTGCTTGCGGTGCTGCATCTGGGCGAGTCCCGGTACCTGGCAGCGCGTCAAGCAGCGCAGGCGGCCTTGACGCGGATCCTGGGCGAGCAGCCGTCGGTGTTCTCGACGCTGGAGGGCTACGCCGGGGCCGCCGAGGTCTTCGTCACGCTGGCCGAGCGCGCCAGCGCGGGCGACGCCGCGGTGCTGGCCGCCGCGCGCCCCGGGGGGCCGGTGGAGCTCGGCGAGCGCGCCCGGGTCGCGGTGCGCCACCTCGGCCTGTTCGCGCGCCGCTTCCCCATCGGGGCCCCGCGCGCCGCCCTGCTGGAGGGCCGCCTGCAGGTGCTGGCGGGGCGGCCAGCGCAGGCACGCAAGCACTGGCAGCGCGGCCTCGGTGAGGCGCGCCGGCTCGGCATGCCGCACGAGGTGCGTCGCCTGGAGGCGGCGCTGACGATCGTGACGCACCCTCTCTCTTCGCAGTGATCCGGAGGCGACGTGGCCAGAAATCCGCTGTATGTGGACCGGGGTGGCGAGCAGGCCATCCGCCACCCCATCGCGCTGAGCGGCGCGACCCTGCAGGGCTTCGTGCTCGACGCACAGCTGGACGCGCTGACGGCGCTGATCGATCGCCAGCTCAACGTGCCGGCGGCGGGCGCGGTGCGCTACCTGCCGCTGGCGCCGCGCGTGATGCTGATCTACGCCAGCATGGCGCGCGCGCAGTCGCTGGACGCGCGGGATCGCGAGCTGGGCTGGACCCCGGAGATCGACGTCGGCTTCTGGGTGCCCATGCTGCGCCTCGGCGACGGCCTGCCCAGGCTGACCTGGTATCTGCCCTATGTCTTCGTCGACACCTCGTACGCGATGGCGATCGGCCGCGAGAATTTCGGCTTCCACAAGCAGGTCTCGCAGCCGTCGTTCAGCGGCGCGCTGCCCCAGGTCGGCCCGCTGTCGGTGACCGCGACCGCCATCCCGCGCCAGGGCTTCTCGGCGCAGTTCACGCCGCACAAGCTGTTCGAGGCGCGTCGCGTGGTCACCCGCGGCGGCGCCGCCGGCGGCACCCGCTTCGGCTCGGTGGCCGAGGTCGGGCGTGAGCTTCTGGGGCGCCTGCTCGGCGGGCTGCCGGCGCTGTCCATCCCGGGCCTGGGCAGCTTCGACGTGCTGGGCTCGCTGGTGCCCGACGTGTCGCTGACGTTCCTGAAGGAGTTTCGCGACATCGCCGAGCCGCTGGAGGCGTGCTCGCTGGCGGTGTGCGAGGCGCCCGCGCGCGCGACCGGCTTTCGCGGCGCCGGCCTGCTCGACGAGGACTGGGAGGTCGAGGTGCCACACTTCGACAGCCACCCCATCGCGCGCGACCTCGGCCTGACCACCGGGGTCCAGCCGGGGCGCCACGCCTTCTGGGTCGACTTCGACTTCGAGATGCACGCCGGCACCGTGCTGCATGAGGCCAAGGCGAGTCCGACCAGCGCGGCGGCGGGCACCGCGCCACGGCAGAAGATCGCCGTGCTGGGCGGCGGCTGCGGCGGCATGACCGCGGCGTACCTGCTCACCGAGCGCCCGGGCTGGGAGCGCGACTTCGAGGTCACGGTGTACCAGCAGGGCTGGCGCCTGGGCGGCACGGGCGCCAGCGGCCGCAACCCGGCCCACGCCGAGCGCATCGAGGAGCACGGCCTGCACGTGTGGATGGGCTTTTACGAGAACGCGTTCGCGGTGATGCGGCGCTGCTACGCCGAGCTCGGGCGTCCGCCCGAGGCGCCGCTGGCGACCTGGGATCAAGCCTGGAAACCGCACAACCTGGTCGTGCTGATGGAGAAGGTGCGCGGCGAGTGGACGCCGTGGCCGTTCGAGTTCCCGGCGCTGCCCGGCCTGCCTGGCGATGGCGTGCACGCGCTGGAGCCGGTCGACTATGTGCAGAAGCTGCTGGAGTCGATGGCCGCGCTGTGGAAGAGCGTGCTCGGCGAGGCTGGCCTGGAGCTCGACGAGCTGCCGCGCACCGAGGGGCTGCTCGGCTTCATCGGGGATCTGCTGCGCAGCGGCGCCGCGGCGGTCGGCGCGTTCGAGCTGGCCGGGGGCATGATGGCGCGCGCCCTGGAGCGGCTGCGTGACTGGGCGCTCGGTGGCGGCGGAGGCGGAGGCGGCGCCCGTGTGGAGGACGCCCTCGACGTCCTCGACTCGCTGACCGACTGGCTGGCGGCGGCGGTGCTGCCGCGCTTCCCGGCGCTGGACAGCGTGCGGCGCGGCTACATCCTGCTCGATCTGATGACCGCCATCGTGCGCGGCATCATCTTCGACGCCATCCCGCTGAAGGGCTGGCACTCGATCGACGACGAGGACTTCGCCGACTGGCTGGCGCGCCACGGCGCGGCGCCGATGACGGTCGACTCCGGCGTGGTGCGCGGGATCTACCAGCTGGTGTTCGCCTATCCGCGCGGCGACACCAGCCAGCCCGGGCGTTTCGCCGCCGGCGTCGCCACGCGGGGCCTTCTGCGCATGGTCTACACCTACGAGCACGCGGTGTTCTGGGAGATGCAGGCCGGCATGGGCGACACCGTGTTCGCGCCCATGTACGAGGTGCTGCGCCGCCGCGGGGTCAAGTTCGAGTTCATGCACCGCGTGGAGCGGCTGGAGTTGACCGCAGATCGCAGCGCCATCGGCGCCGTGCACCTGACCCGCCAGGCCACCCCGCGCGACAGCGTGCGCGGCTACGACCCGCTGGTGACCATCAAGGACCTGCCGTGCTGGCCCAGCACGCCACGCTGGTCGGAGCTGGTCGAGGGCGCCGAGCTGGAGGCGCGTGGCGTCGACCTGGAGTCGCCGTGGAGCGACTGGCCCGGCGTCGGCACCCGCACGCTGCGCGCCGGGGTCGACTTCGATCGACTGGTGCTGGGCATCCCGGTGGGCGCGCTGGGCGGCGTGTGCAGTGAGCTCATCGCGGCCGACGCGCGCTGGGCCGCCATGGTGCGCGGCGTGACCACGGTGCAGACCCAGGCCATGCAGCTGTGGCTGTCGCGCACCCCGGCCGAGCTGGGCTGGAAGCTGGCGCCGCCGGTGCTCGACGCCTACGAGGATCCGTTCAACACCTGGGCTGATCTGTCGCACCTCCTGCAGCGCGAGGCCTGGCCGGCGGCGGCGACCCCGGCGGCGCTGGCCTACCTGTGCGGTCCGCTGCTCGACCTCGGGCCGACGCCGCCGCCCGGCGCCAGCGACTTCCAGGCCCGCCAGAGCGCGCGCGTGAAGGAGCTGGCCATGGAGTGGCTGGACACCTACATCGGCGGGCTGTGGCCGGGCGCCACCAAGTTCCCCGACGGGCGCGGCGGCTTCGAGTGGGACCACCTGCACGACCCCGCCGGGGGCAGCGGCCGGGCCCGCTTCGACAGCCAGTACTGGCGCGCCAACGTGTCACCCACCGAGCGCTATGTGCTGTCCGAGCCCGGCAGCATCGGCCTGCGCATGCGCGCCGACGAGTCCGGCTTCGCCAACCTGGTGCTGGCCGGCGACTGGCTGCGCACCGGCATGGACGCCGGCTGCGTCGAGGCCGCCGTGATGGGCGGCATGCAGGCGTCACGCGCGCTGTGTGGATATCCGGAGAAGATCCACGGCGACGAGTGACGCTGGTGTTCCGAACCTTGGAGCGGGCGACCGGGGTCGAACCGGCGACACCGAGCTTGGGAAGCTCGTACTCTACCAACTGAGCTACGCCCGCGAACTGCTCACGAACTAGCCAGAGAAGCTAGCGATAGCCGTGCGCAGAGTCAAGGCTGTGTATGGAGGTAGGCGGTCCAGTCGGGGCCGCCGTCGCCCTGGCGTCGGCCGGGGTGCACGGCGAGGCCGCCGGGGCGGGCGTGGTTCCAGGCCGACACCGAGATGACGTGGGTGCCGGGCTCGAGCCGGACCCGGCCCTCGACCTCGAAGCCGGTGCCCTTGTCGACGGTGGCGACCACCTGACCGTCCACCCGCAGCTGGGCGCCGTCGTCGGCGGACAGCGCGAAGACGTGCTCGGCGGCGGCGGGCACGTGCAGGAAGCCGCGCAGCTGCACGGTGCCACGGGCGCGTGCGCTGGCCTCGGCCAGGCGGCGGTCACCGCGCGCCGGCACCGCGCCGACGAGCTGGCCGGGGTGCTGGCAGCCCAGCAGCGGGCCGTACTCGAGCTCGCGCAGGCCGGGCATGTCGCGCGGCGGCCCGGCGCAGGCGTCGCTGCCGCTGGTGACCAGCCAGCCGGCCTCGGGCGCCGACGCGGGCGCGCGCCGCACCACGCTGACACCGGCGCGGGTCAGCACCACGGCCTGCACCGGCTGGGTGGGATCCGCGGTCCACAGCGTGGGCGGTCCGGCCAGGCCGTCCCAGTAGTAGACCGCGCGGTCAGCCAGCCCGCGCCAGCGCGTCAGCGGCGCCACCGGGCCCGCGACATACAGGATGGGCGCGTCGGGCTCGGGCGGGTTGCGCAGCAGATCGCTGACGATGACGGGGCCCGACGGGGCGCTGACCACGACGACCGCGCGCGCGGGCGCGATGGCGCGCTGCAGGGCGGCCGCGCTGCGCTCGAGGCCGAGGCCGGTGTCGATGTCGTGGTGCAGCGCGCGTGAGAAGCCGACCAGGCGGTAGCCCTGCACCGCGAGCAGCAGTCCGACGAGGACGCCGAGGTCGCGCCCGCGCAGGCGGCACAGCGCCGCCGCGATGAAGAAGGCCATCACCGGGTGTGCCGCCGCGATGTAGCGCGGGCCGTAGCGCGGCGGCAGATCCAGCGGATAGGCCTGGTAGCCCAGCCAGAGCACCACGACCAGCGCGCACAGCACGTCGAGCTCGAGCCGCCCCAGCCGTCCAACACCGCCGCGCAGCAGCCAGGCCGCCAGCACGAAGCCCCACACCGGCAGCGCCATGGCGCCGTACTCGGCCATCCGTCGCGTGGTCGCCGCCAGCGTCCACAGGCTCTCGGGGTGCACGGTGTCGAAGGCGTCATAGGCGGTGTGGCCGAACCTCCACGGCGAGCCCAGCGCGGCGTCGTAGTAGAGCAGGTGCAGCGCCGCGAAGGCCGCCAGCACCGCGGCGCCGGCCAGCCCGCTGCGCAGCGCCACCCGCGGCCTTTGCCAGGCGTGGCGCACGAACAGCGGCAGCACCAGCGCGGCCATCAGCACGGCGTCATACAGGCGGGTCAGCGCCAGCGCGCCCAGCGCGGCGCAGCCGGCCGCGGCCCAGCCCGCGCGCGCTGTCTCGGCGTAGCGCCACAGCGCATACAGCCCCGCCATGGTGCTGAGGCCGGCCAGCGGGGTCGCGAACAGACAGGCGCCATTGAGCAGGAAGAACGGCGCCGTCCCGGTCAGCACCAGCGTGACGAGCGCGATGCGGCGGTCGCTCACGCGCAGCGCCAGCAGGTACACCAGCACCAGCGTCAGCGCCGACAGCAGCGGGTTGACCAGGTCGCCGGCGCCGACCGCCTCGCCCAGCAGCAGCACCGCGGGCCAGCCCGGCGGATACTTCGACAGTCGCCCGCGCGGCCCGTCGATGATGTGGTTCTGGTGGAAGGTGCCGCGATCCGGCGTGGGTGGATTGACCACGCGCCCGCGCAGGAAGGTCTGGGCCTGAAACTGGTAGGCCCACTCGTCGCCCGAGTGTGGATAGCCCAGCAGCACGCGGTCGGCCAGCACGCCCATCAGCAGCGCCAGCGCCGCGATGATCAGCCAGTGCGCCTGCGCAGCCAGCCAGCGCCGCTGCCGCGAGGCGGGCGCCGTCATTACCGCAGGCCGACCAGTCGTTCGTAGATGTGATCGGTGACGCCGCGGGCCTCCAGCTCGCGGGCGCGGGCGCGCGCCTCGGTGAAGGCGCTCTCGAAGGTGTCCAGCGGCTGCGCGCCGGCCAGCAGGCGACCATTGACGAGGAAGGTCGGCGTCCCGTTGGCGTCGGCGAGCCTGGCGTCGGCGGCGTCGCGATCGAGGTCGGGCTGCGCACTCAGCCGATCGGCCTTGAAGCTGCTGATGCTGAGGCCGAGATTGCGGGCGAGGTCCTCGTAGGGCTCCTGGGCGAGGCGCGACTGCGCGGCCCACAGGGCGTCGTGGTAGGGCCAGAACTTGCCCTGGCGCGCGGCCGCGATGGCGGCGCGGGCGGCGGGCAGTGCCTGCGGGTGGAAGGGCAGCGGGACGTGCTTGAAGACCAGGCGGATCTCACCCGGGTGGTTCTTCATCAGCTCGGCGATGGTGGGGGCCACGCGGGCGCAGAACGGACACTGGAAGTCGCTGAACTCGATGATGGTGACCGGGGCGTCGTCGGGACCCAGCGTGGGCGACAGGCCGACCGGGACCGGGCGCACCTTGGCGTCCTTGTAGGGATCGGCCTTGCCCAGGCCCAGCGTCGCGCCCGGCGGCGCGGGCGGTGATGGTGATGGTGACGCGGTCGGCGACGGCGAGCCGAGTCGCAGCGGGCGCGCCCCGGCACCCCCACCGCCGGGGCCGGTGTTGCCGGTGTTGCCGGTGTTGCCGGTGTTGTGCGACGGCGGCCCGGCGCCCACCGCTCGCCCGGTCAGCCTGGCCAGCGCGTCGTGCACGCTGGCCTCGGTCATCAGGCCATCGACCCGCTGGTCGCCGAAGAAGGTGACCGGCAGCGTGGTGACCTCGTGGCTGCGCGCCAGCGCCTGTGCGCGGGTGATCACGCCGCGCAGCCGGTGGTCGTCCAGGGTCTGGCCGAAGCGCTTCATGTCGAAGCTGTCGGGCAGGCGCACCGCGGCCAGCACCAGCGCGTTGCGATCGAGCGCGCGCAGGTCGCGCACGCTGTCGAGGTAGCTCGTGAAGGCGTCCTGCTCGAACGCCGCCAGCACCGCCTCGGTCGCCAGCTCGCTGCCCGGCGCGTCACCGGGCAGCAGCTTGATGACCAGCTTCACGCCCGGGAAGCTCCAGACCTCCTGCAGCGCCCGCTCCTGGGCCGCGCAGTCGGAGCACCCGGTCAGGCTGGTGAAGACCACGACGGTGCCCTTGCTGCCATCGCCGGCATAGCTGGGGTCGCCCGGCGCCGCGACCAGCGTCGAGGCCGCCGGCTTGCCCTTGCGCCAGAGGCGCCACCCGCCATAGGCGAGCAGCGCGACCAGCACCGGCCCGGCCAGCAGGATGGCGTTCCACGGCAGCGCCGACCGGGGCGGCGGGCCGGCCAGCAGGGGCGCCGGGATGCGCGCGCCGCTGGCCGCCGGGGCGAGGGGGCCGGGGGGCCCGAGGTTGCCGGGGCTTCCGGGGCTGGCGACGGCGGGCGCACCGGGTCGCCCCTCCAGCGCGCGCGCCATCTCGCCACAGTCGGCGAAGCGCGCCGCCGGGTCGGGCGCCAGCGCCTTCACGATGACGCTCGCGATCACCGGGTCGAGGCCGGCCAGCTTCTGCGCCGGGGGCACGAAGCTGCCCTTCACGATGCGCTCCATGACGTCGTAGTCGCTGTCGCCCTCGAACGCCGGCTGGCCAGTGGCCAGCTCGTACAGCACCGCACCCAGGGCGAAGATGTCCGACCGGTTGGTGACGTCCTTGGCGCGCCGGATCTGCTCGGGCGCCATGTACGCCAGCGTGCCCATGCGGGCGTCGGCGTGGGTCGACTTCTTCTTCACCGCGCCGCCGCCGCTGCTCCCGGTGACCTTGGCGATGCCGAAGTCGGTCACCTTGGGCCACAGCTGGCCGTCGGGCGCGCGCGCCAGGAGGATGTTGGCCGGCTTCAGATCGCGGTGGATCACGCCGCGCTCGTGGGCGTGGCGCACCGCCGCCAGCACCGGCATCATGATGGCGCGCACCTCGGCCGGGCTGGGCGGCGACCGGCGCTCGGCCAGCCAGCTCTCCAGCGAGGGGCCGTCGACCAGCTCCATCACCAGCGCGGCGACCTCGCTGGTGGCCACGATGCCGGTCACCTTGACGATGCTGGGGTGGTCGAGGTGCTTGGCCTGCAGCTTGGCCTCGTCGAGGAAGCGGGTGCGCGCCTCCGGCTGCACGCGGTACTCGGGGGCCAGCACCTTGAGGGCGTGCACGGTCTCGAGGAAGGCGTGCCGGGCCCGGTACACCGTGGCCATGCCGCCGCCGCCCAGCTCGGCCTCGATGATGTAGTCGCCGACGCGATCCCCGTTCGCGAGCATGCCGATGCAAGCTACGCCATCGGCGCGCCGGCCGCAAAGGCGGCACCAGGTCGCGGCGCAGCGCGCCGGAGGCTTGACGCCTGCCCGCGCCGGGTGGGATTGTTTCGGGGCCGCGCGCGCAGTCGTCATCTCACGGCGTGGCGTCATCGAGTCAGGGGGGAACTTCGATGGTTTGCCCGGGTTGCAATCGCAACAACGCGGAGGGGCTGGATTTCTGCGACTACTGTGGCACCCCGCTGGGGGCCGCGGCGGCCGGCAAGCGCAAGACCGAGATGGAGGTCGGCGGCGGTGGTGGCGGCGCGCCCGCGCACGGGGGCGCCCCCAAGCGACGCACCGAGTTCGAGGCCCCGCCCCCGGGGCCGCCGGCTGCCCTGCCCGCCGGCAACCCCTTCGGTGGCGGCGATGATCCCTTCGATCCCTTCAAGCCGCCGTCGATCGCGCCGGGCCAGCGCCCCGCCATGCGCCCCGCCGACGCCCCGGCGCCCCCCGCAGCCAAGCGCGTGACCAAGTTCGACAGCAAGGACCCCTTCGCGCCGCAGCCCGCCGCGCAGCCAGGGCACGACGAGCGCTACCTCGGCCGGCGCATCGTGGGCTGGATGATCACCTTCGACAACGCCCCCGACGGCCTCACCTTCACGCTGCGCGAGGGGCGCAACCTGCTCGGCCGCGACGCCGAGCGCTGCGACATCGTGATCGGCAACGACGACATGATCTCGGGTGGCCACGCCGTCCTGGTCTGGCGCACCGGTCGCGCGCGCATCGCCGACGACAAGTCGCAGAACGGCACCTTCCTGAACGAAGAGGACGTGCTGCAGCCCGAGGAGGTCAAGGATGGCGACATCATCCGCATCGGGCGCACCCGCTTCATCTGCCGCCTGCTCGACCACGACAAGGTGACCAAGCTCTGGAAGCCGGCGTGAGGCGTCCCGCCCGTCTCGCCGCGCTGGCGCTGCTGGCGTGGCCTGCGCTGGCCGGCGCGCAGCTGCAGGACAACGGCCTGCACATCAAGATGACGTCGAACCCGGAGCCCGAGAAGGTCCAGCTCCTGGTCGCCGCCGACGCGCCCCACGACGCCGCCATCGGGCCGAGCCCCACTGCCGCCAACTTCACCATCTGGCTCAACCAGGGCGCCGCGCGCGACGTCAAGGTGGTGCGCAACGGCAGCCGCAAGCAGGCCACCGTCATCCTCATCGACGAGAGCGGCTCGTACTGGGGCTCCGATGGCAACCCCGATCTCATGCACACGGTGGCCGATCCGGTCATCAAGGCCGTGGTCGGCGCCGCCGCCGGTGACCGCTACGGGCTGATGCTGTTCGGCTCGCGCCAGTCCCCCGTCGTGGTGCGCGGCAATGGCACCGACTTCTTGAAGGACGTCGCCAACATCCCGCCCCGGGGACGCGCCCTGACCACCAACCTGACCCCGGCGCTGCTGGCCGCCATCGAGGCGCTGCGCAAGGAGGCCGAGCCGGGCCAGCGCGAGATCATCCTGTTCTCCGACGCCGGTGACGAGACCCCGATGGACGACGCGCAGTGGAAGCGCGTCAGCACCGAGGCGCGCAAGCACCTGGTGCGCATCAGCATCATCATCTCGGATCACATCCCGACCAAGATGGATCCGATGCTGTTCAACGCCGTGCGCAACAAGCTCGGCGCGCTGGCCGCCGAGACCGCCGGCCTGTACGACGAGACCAGCAAGGCCCCCGACATCATCAGCAAGCTCAAGAGCGCGCGCGCCGCCGCCAGGACCTGGCTGGTCATGGACGGCACCCTGTGCGGCATGAAGCCGGGCGCCGGCGCCGACGTGCGCGCCGAGTATGCCGTGGGCGGCCAGCGCAAGGCCTGGAGCGGCGCCACCACGCTGGAGGCCAGCGCCTGGTCACCGGCCATCCAGGTCGCCTGTCCGTCGCAGTGCACGGTCGCCTGCGCGGCCTGGGAGGAGTGCGTGGCCGGGGTGTGCGCGGCGCTGTCGTGCAGCGCGGCGGCGCCGTGCCCGGGTGGCGCGATGTGCAGCAGCGGCAAGTGCGCCAAGGCCTGCACCGGGTGCAAGCCGTGGCAGGACTGCGTCGGCGGCGCCTGCACCGCGCGGGCCTGCACCGCCGACGAGCAGTGTGGTGGCGCGCGCTGCAGCGGCGGCGTGTGTGGTCCCGCCAAGAAGTCCTTCCTGCAGCGCTACCTCATCCTGCTGCTGGCCGGCGGTGGTGGTCTGCTGCTGCTGCTGGCCGCGCTGGTGCTGCT